>JBIOVI010000049.1:0-22278 GCA_044867645.1 Solirubrobacterales bacterium
GCTGGATGCGGTCGTTCTCATCGTCGGCGACCCAGATCGTGCCGTCGGTCGGGTCGACCGCCACGTCGGTGGCGACGTTGAACTGGCCGTTGCCGGAGCCTTCGGTGCCGAATGAGTATTTGAAGACCGGAGTGATGTCGTCGCGTTCCGCGCGTTCGGCCACCTCCTCCGGCGTGCTGATCGTGCTGGCTGGATCGTCGACGTCGATTTCCGCAAGCTCGCCTTCCTCATAGGTGTAGTCGACTTTCGCGAGGCTTTCGGTGCGCAGTTCTTCGACCTTGCCTTCCGCATCGAAGGCAACCGCCGTGTCGGTTTCTCCCGTCGCATCGGCCACCTCATAGCCACCGCCGGATTCCTTGGTCACGACAGCCTGTAGCTCCGGGTCGAATTTTTCCGCCCCCACGGATGCCGGCAGCGCAACCGAGCCTTCGACCGCACCGCTCGTGCGGACCATCGTCGCCTTGGTCGGAGACCCTTCGGCTTGCTCTGGCTCGAGATCGGGGGTCTGAGCGAGCGTCCAGCCGTCGCCCCATTCGGTGTTCTCCGCCTCGGGCAGCAGCGAGTTGTAGTAGCGCTCGACTTCGAGATCGACGCTGTAGCCCTCGACGTCGATGTCCTTCTCGCGGTAGACGAGGTTGCCGTTCATCACGTTGACCGCGAGTTCGGGACGGTCGGGATTCTCTTCTTCGGCTTCGTTGCCCTCCCCGTCGGGCAACGGGAAGTAGTGCATCACGTACTCGTCTTTCATCCCGGTGGCGGGGATGTATTCGAACTCGATCTCGCGTTCGCGTTTCTTGCCCACCCAATCGGTCGCGATCACTTTCAAAACGTGTTCGTCGGCGCTCAGGTTGTTCAGCTTCAACGGATAGGTTTTTTCCATCGAGCAGCTGCTGGCGGGACATGCCTGTTCCCACGCTTCCTTTTTGACGCCGTCGAGCAGAACTTCGATACTTCGAACGCCGGAGCGCTTTTTGTAATCGGGATTGCTCTCGGTGCCGATGTCGGTGGCTTTGATTTGCAGGTTGTAGACGGGAAGGGAGAGTTCCTCGACCTCTTTGTTGCCTTGTTCTTCTCCTTCATCCTCCTCGGTGGCAACGGCGAGCTGGCCGCTCAACGTGACGTCGGGTTTGGTCATATCGACGTAGGTCTGCCAGGTCTGGGTGGTTTTTTCTGCGGTCGCGTCTTCGACCGTAACCCAAGCGTTCTTCTTGCCTTCGTCGAAGCTGAGGGCGCTGACGTTGAACTGCTCGTTGCGACTCGTCGGGCAGCGGCTCCCAGCGGTGCCGTTGCAGCCGACAGGACGCTCGATCGCCGGCTGGCCATCGCGGCCGAAGGTGGTTTTGCGCACACCAAGCCCAGGATCGCTTCCACTGCTTTTGATCGTGAAGGAGCCGGTGGTATCGCTGATCCAGCCGCCCGGCATGCCGCTGACCGAGACGCCCGGAGCCTCTGGGTCGTCCTGGTTGAGCAGCGCCCCGGCAACGTAGAAATCATGCCCGCAAGCGAGCTGCGAAGAGCTTGAGCCGGTACCGATGCCGACTACGGCCAGGCGGGTTCCGTTGCCTCCCACCCAACCGGTTTCGAAGCTGGAGGCATAGCCGCTCGGCGGGGAGTAGATGCCGAGGCTGTTGTAGGAGCCGGAGTAGACGTTGTAGATGCCGACGTAGCCGTGCGGCTGGTTCGTGATGCAGTTGTAGGAGTTGCCCTTGATCGTCCAGAAGGTGGCGGCGGCGATATAGGCAGTGGAGTTGGGTGCGGTGTAGATCCACTGGCCGTAGGTGTTGCCGCCGTACCAGTAGTTGCTGCCCTTGGACCGCGCATACAGGCCCCAGCCCCAGCACGACAGAGTGCACCAGTTGCCGTTTTCGTAGTCGGCGGTCTCGGACCATCCCCAGTACTCCAGCCCCGCGGGGCCATTGCCTTCCCAGTACCAGGCGTCGTTGACCAGTTCGGGGTCCAAGAGCAATGGATAGGCGACATCCATCGAGCGGTGCGCGATCTCGACTACCACGGAGTCGCCCTCGATCGCCATCGAGACCGGCACCTTGGTCCCCTGAGCGTCGGTAGCAAAGGGTGCGGGAACGGAAGCGACTCGCTCCCCCTTTGGATCGACGACCTCCGCGCCGCCTTGGCCGTCTGAGCGAAGCGTCGTGTCCTGGGGCAGCGTGAGTCCGTAGCGGAACTGCTCGGGACTCTTGGGAGAGCGAAGCTGCTGGAAGACCTCGACGCTTCGCGCAAGGGGAGCGATGAAGGTATCGGTGTCCGTCTCGGTGTTCGGGTAGAAGAGATCCTTGTCGCCGAAGCGGGTCGCGCCCACTTCGGCGTTGCCGGGCAGGTCGGAGATTGCCAGCTCCTCGCCAACCTCGACCTGGCCGCCGAGCGAGCCCGGGAGCTTGATATCGGTGGCGGGGGTCTTCGACTCGAAGCCGCCTTCGGATTCCTTCAAATCGAGGTCTACCGTCTTACTTTCCTCGCCCGCGACCTTGCTGCGGATCGGGATCGGCGATTCGACGAGTTCCATGCCGCCCTCGCCGTCGGAGACCAAGGCACCGTTCTCGCTGACGACTTCTTCGATCTGCATATCGCTGAGGGCGCGGGCGGGGTCGCCGTCGAGCTGCTTCAACGCCTCTTGAAAAACGGAGCCCAGTACACCTTCAGCGTCGGCGGCGGCGAGATCGTCGAAAGCGGCTCGCGATTCCTCGCGCTGGCGGATCGCCTCCGGGCTTTCGAGCCACTCTTCTCTGGCCACTTCTTCGGCTTCGACCTTCTCGACTTCTTCGACGATCGCTCCGTTGTCGGGAGACTGCATCTCCGCTGGAGGCGGTGCCTCTTCGGACGTAGCTTGAGTCTCTGCCATGGTGGTCGGGGCTCTTGCGACCTTGGCAGGCCCGATCCCCGTCTTGGGGGACTCGGCCAGAACGGGCGCCGCGCAACAGGCGCAGAGCAACACGATAAAGGCCACCAACCACCGCAGATGGCTTGCATTCCCTGCCTTTTTCAAGGTTCTCCCCCGGCCTCTCAACGGAACGTATTCGGTACGAGGCGAGTATTACTACTCTTACATAAGGGAGTTGTCTACCTTACTTTTTTGGAGGAATTAATTTTTACTGGGTTGAGCAAGCAGAGAGCGGCTGGCGCGCGAAGCACTCAGTAGTCGCCCTGCAGGTACATCGGCCCAGCCACGTATTGACCGGCGACGGCCTCGCACTGGCGCCGGTTGCGCGGAGTGAGGTGGGCGCCACTCCCCAGATCGAGCAGGCGCGCCTTGCCATAGGGCGCCGTCACCGGCGGCGCGCCTTCCCCGCCGAGGCCGACGCCGTCCGGGCGGCAGACCAATTCCATGCCGGGGATCACCGGATAGCCCGACAGAGTCCCGTCGTCGTATTCCAGTTTCACCATCCCGTTAACGTCCCAGGTGGCGGCGAAGATCGCGACGCCGAGCGTCTGGTAAGCCGGGTAGCCGGTGGTGAAGAGAGTCGTTTCCGGCGGCAGCTGTGGGTAGGCGCGCTTCATTCGCTCGATCGCCACCTTCTGCGCGTCGTAGGCCGTCTGCCAGAGGCCGACGTGGCGCTCGAGCACGTGGACGTAGGCGGCGCCGAGGACGAGAGCGAGGCCGACCGTCGCCAGCGGAGCCCAGCGCCTCGCCGCCGGCCAGGCGGCGAAGGCAAGCCAGACCGCGGTGCCGATCACGGCGTAGGCGGCGATCACGAGCCCGTAGCCCGCCAGCGCGTTGACCCGGTTGGTGATGCCGAAGACGCTCGGCGTGTAGTACGGGTCGGCCGGGATGAAGATCAGCCAGCCGAGAACCGTGACGAGCAGGCCGGCACCGGCAAGCAGCAGCCACTCGCGCAGGCCCCAACCGGGCTCCGCGGTCTCCGACCCCGTCCCTCTCTCGCGGCGCCAGAAGAGGACGGCGACGCCGGCCAGGAGGATCGCCGCGGCGAGGAGCAGCGCCAGGGTCGTGTGCGGAGCGGGGCCAAGCGGGTCGAAGGTGCGCGCGACGATCGTCTTCGCGCCGCTGACGATTTCGCCCAGGTGATCGAGGTCGGCGGAAATCCCCGACACCGTCCGCGTCGTGTGGGTCCCGACCCAGATGCCCCCGATCGCTACGACGACGAGGTCCACCGCCCAGCGCCAGCGCGCCTCCCGCCAACCCCCCAGCAACACGTACAAAAGGCCGGCGAGGGCGATCAACGGCAGCGTGATCTCGTAAGCGAGGATCGAGAGCAGGTAGAGGACGGCGGCGCAGGCGTGCAACCACCAGGAGCGCCGAGTGACGCCGACCAGGGCGATCCAGAGACCGGCCAGAGCGAGGCAGATCGAGAGCGGCGGCGGGTTGGCGGACTCCCAGAGGCGGATCGAGTCGAACCAGGGGTAGACGATCGTCAGCGCCGCGATCAGCAGGGCGTGGTACCAGGGGAGGCGGAGCAGGCGCAGGATCCCGTAGAGCAACGTCGCCGCGAGCACGCCGAGCAGCACGGTCCAGGCAAGATGAGCGGGGATGTCGGTGCCGAAGAGGTAGTACTTGATCGGGGTGAAGACGACCAGCACCGGCCGGTATTCGAAGGTCTCGTTGAAATAGGACATGACGTTGTCGAAACCCGGCCCACCGGGCGGATAGAAGCGACCCGCGGCATCGCCCCAGTCATCGAGGTAGAAGCCGCCGTCGAGCACCCACGGCCCCAGCGTCGCCGCGGCGACGGCGAGCAGGCCGAGGAAGGCGAGCAGCACCTCGCGCGACGGCGGCGAACGCCAGCCGGAAGTAACGGCTCCCGGGCCTGTTCCCGCGCCCGCGTTGGGCCGGCCGGCCTGGGCATCGCTCGTCATGAGGCGGGCACGATATCCGTGAGCGGCGACGCCAGTGGTTGCCCAAGGACCCAGCCGCTCAGTGGCTCTCTTGGACCTCGTCGGGTAGTCGATAGGTCCGCAGAATGAAGCGCCCCAGCAGGGGCACCGCAAACGAGTACTTGCCCAGCCGGTTCTTGTAGATCATCCCTCGCTCCGCCAAGCTGGCGAGCATCTGATTCGCGTGGCTGGGTGAAAATGGCTTTGGCAGCAGCGTCCTCGCCTTCTCCGTGAGTTCAAGGATCGTGAATTCCTCGTCAGGGCGCTCCAGATTTGCGACGATCCAGAGCAGTTCCCGTTGCCGGTCAGTGATCCTCGCCCAACGACCGGCGAAGAAGTCCGCGTCCAGCTTGTGCTGGATCGCCTCGATCGGGACTGATTTCGCCTCTTCGTCCACGTGTTGGCGAATGAAGACGTCGTAGACCTCACGACAGATGAACTGGATGAAGTATGGGTATCCGGCGGACTCGCGAGCGATTATCTCGACCGAGTCTGGGGTGAGGTTCACGGGGCACTCCGCTACCTCGATCGGCTTGAGGATCGCTTCGCGGCTCTCGCCCTCGTTCAACTTGGTCAGGGTCATGACCCGAAACATGCGCTCGGCATAGGTCCGAGCGTCGACCAATTTGGGGAACAAGGTCGGCAGACCCGCCAACACGAGCATGAAGGGAATGCCCTTCTTCTGGATCGACTGAAACACGTCGAGCAGGACGGACAGCGGGAACTGTTCCTTGCTCGCATGATCGGAGAGATTTTGGGCCTCGTCGTAGGCAAAGATCACCTTGCACTGACCCTGCCGGCTTAGCTGCTCCCATACGAATTCGAGCGTCGCCTTGATCTTGTCGGAGACGAGCCCCGGCGTTCCGGCGTAGACCGCCGCCAGAACCTCGTGGGACAGTGGTACCTCCTGTGGCTCACCGACGCTGAAGCCGACCTGCTTGCGTGACTCAGGCGCCGCAATGCTCATCGAAGACGTGATCAGAGCAAGATCCGCGAGTAGGCGTTCCGCCAGTGCCGTCTCGCTGATGCTTGCCGACTCCGATAGATCGGCCGTTGCCCACACCCACCCGTGCTCGATGGCGCGAGGCTTGAAAGTCTCTAGGAGCACGGTCTTACCCACACCACGTAGGCCCGTCAGGACCAGATTCTCGAGAACCTGATCCTGTTGAAGCAGACGATCGAAGTCCGTGTACTCACCCTCACGGCCGGCGAGATAAGGCGGCATATGTCCGGCCCCCGGTCGATAGGGGTTTTTGAACTCGGATGGAGAATTCACAATCTCTTAGCCCTTCTTCTAAATTTAGTCTCCATCCTAAATTTAGCAAAGGGACTAAGCGAAGCTAATCCGATTGCCGATCTGCGGACTTACCAAAACCGCAGCCATAGGCGTGCCCCGTTGACCTATATTGGCCAGCGATGAGCGGGGACTCTATGGCAGGGATTCAGGACGCGGTCGAGCGCAGCCACGGCACCGCCAAGCCCAAAGTCGAGGGGGAGATCGACCCGGCGAGCCTGGTCCGCTTCTCCCCCAACCTGCCGCGGCAGCTGTCGGCCGAGGAGAGGGTGCGCCTGCTCGCCCGGGCGGAGGAGCTGGAGCCTTGGCTACAGGGCCCGTTCCTACTGGGCGATGATCTCGTCGTCGGCGGCCTCTGGCGCAACGACCTGCGCTGGCTCAACCTCGAGTCTGAGGTCGCCGAGGACCTAAGCGGCATCCGCGTGCTGGACGTCGGCTCAAACGCCGGCTACGACCCTTTCATGTTCAGCCTGCGCGGGCCCGACTACGTGCTCGCCTGCGAGCCGTTCCAGTTCGTCGAGCAGGCCCGCTTCCTCGAGTCGATCTACGAGACCGGGATCGACCTGCAGGACATCGGCTGGCAGCAGCTCGACCCCGAGCGCCACGGCCGCTTCGAGCTCGTTCACTGCCACGGCGTGCTCTACCACGAGCTCGACCCGGTCGAACTGCTCGACCGCCTCCACGCGATGACGGCGCCGGGCGGCACCTTGCTGTTCGGCTCGATGATGCTGGCCGACCCTACCCTCGCCGACCTGGTCCGCTTCGTTCCCGGCGCCTACTACGGCGACGGGACCTGGTGGTGGGTCCCGGGGCCGGTGGCGATGACCTCGATGCTCGAGTCCGTCGGCTTCGAGGTAGAGCGCTCCTTTGGGCTGGCGGGAGGGCCTCCGGGAGAGTTCGAGACGATTAACGGGTACTTCCGCGCGGTGCGGCCGGCCTAAGACCGCTGGCTCAGCGCCCCACCGTTTCTCCCTGCTTCGGCTCGGGATCGTTGACCCGGTAGTCGCCGCGGCTCAGGGTGTGCTCGAGCCAGACGTAGAGCACGATGAAGAGGTAACGGCTGCCCATCTCTTTCATCGCCAGCTTCGGCACGCCGGCGGTGCGGTTGGTCCAGTCGGTCGGGATCACCTCGTAGCTGTGCCCCCGCACGATCGCCTTCAGCGGCATCTCGACGGTCAGGTTGAAGTGCTTGGAGAGCAGCGGCTGGATCGTCTCGATCGTCTCGCGCCGGTAGCCCTTGAAGGCGTTGGTCGTGTCGTTGTAGCGGTGCCGAAAGAGCACTCGGATGAACCAGTTGGCGAGGCGGTTGATCGTCAGCTTGAGGCGCGGGTAGTCGTGCACCTGCGCGCCCGGCATGAAGCGCGAGCCGAAGGCGCAGTCCCAGCCTTTCTCGAGCAGGCGGTGGTAGCGGACGACGTCCTCGGGGTCGTCGGAAGCGTCGGCCATCGCGATCACGACCGCGTCCCCCTCGAAGAGGTCGAGGCCGGCGCGGATCGCCATCCCAAAGCCCTTTTCGTAGTGCGAGGGACGGCAGCGCACGCGCGGGTTGGAGGCGGAGATCGCGGCGACCGCATCCGCGGTCGAGTCGGTGCTGCCGTCGTCGACGACGAGCACCTCGTACTCGATCGACTCACGCTCGAGCACGGCGACGATCCCTTCCACGGTGCGGCCGACCGAGCCCTCCTCGTTCTGGGCCGGGATGACGACCGAGAGCTTCATGCCGCCGCGGTCGTCCAGCGCTCGGCGTTCTGCTCGTACATCTCGCGCAGGATCTCCTCGATCCCGTAGCGCAGCTGCCAGTCCGGGTAGTCGCGCTGGAAGGGCTCCAGGTCCGAGACCCACCAGCGGTGGTCGCCGATCCGCGGCTCCTCTCCCATCTCCCAGCTCAACTCGCGACCGGCGATCCGCTCGCAGACGTCGATCGCCTCCAGCATCGAGCAGTTGCTGAAGCGGCCGCCGCCGATGTTGTAGACGGCCGCCGCCCGCGGCGCCCTGTGAAAAGCATCGAAGGCGGCGATCAGGTCGGCGCTGTGGATGTTGTCGCGCACCTGCTTGCCGTCGTATCCGAAGACGGTGTACGGAGTGCCGGTGGCGGTGCACTTCATCAGGTAGGCGAGAAAGCCGTGCAGCTTGGCGCCAGCGTGCTGGGGGCCGGTCAGGCAGCCACCGCGGAAGCAGACGGTGGGCATGTCGAAGTAGCGGCCGTACTCCTGCACCAGCAAGTCGGCCGCCGCCTTGGAGACGCCGAAGAGCGAGTGGGTCGAGGCGTCGATCGACATCGAGGTATCGATACCCCGGTGGTAGCGGTGCGACTCCGGCAGCTCGAGCCGCTTCTCGAGATCTTCGAGGGGGAGCCGGTTCGGCGTGTCGCCGTAGACCTTGTTGGTCGAGCAGAAGACGAAGGTCGCCTCGGGAGCCTGGGCGCGGGTCGCCTCGAGCAGGTTGAGGGTGCCGTTGGCGTTGACCCCGAAGTCGGTCTGCGGGTCGCTGGCTGCCCAGTCGTGCGAGGGCTGGGCCGCGGTGTGGACGACCAGCTCGATCGCGCCGGCCCGCTCGCGGAAGATCCCCTCGACGGCGTCGCGGTCGCGGATGTCGGCGCTCTCGTTGCGAAACTCGGGGTGGGCTCCCACCAGCCGCTCGGTGACGTGGGCGGTCGACGCCTCGGGCCCGAAGAATTGCGCCCGCATGTCGTTCTCGATCCCGACCACGTCGTATCCCTCGCGGACGAAGTGGCCAACGGCCTCGGAGCCGATCAGGCCCCCCGACCCAGTCACGATCGCAACAGGCATAGCCGTCTACTCCCTTCCCGCCACTGGGGCGTCGATGTTGAGGGCCTGTCCGATCCGCTCCTCGTCGGCGGCGATCCAGGCATCGATGTCAGCGAGGACCTGCCGCGCGCTTCGCTGCGGGCGCCAGCCGTCGAACTCGAACAGCGCGGCGCAGTCGGAGAGGTAGATCGGGACGTCGCCGGCGCGGGTCTCGGCGACCGGCTCGATCGGGACCTCGTTGCCGCTCAACTCGCGGCAGATCTCGGTCGTCTCCTGCAGCGAGAGCGAGCACTCCCTGCCGCCGCCGACGTTGAAGGTGCGGCCATCCCAGCGCTCCGGATCGAGCAGCTGCCGCTCGACCAGGTCGACCAGGTCCTCGACGTGGAGCAGGTCGCGGACCTGCTTGCCCGCGCCGCCGAAGCCGATGTAGCTGAGCGGCTTGCCGAAGCGGTGGGCGAGAGCCCAGTGAGTGAACACCCCCTGGTCGACCTTGCCCATCTGCCAGGGGCCGGCGATCACGCCGCAGCGGTCGACCACGGCGCGGACGCCGAAGGCGGCGCGGTACTCCTCGATCAGCAGCTCCGCGGCGAGCTTCGTCGTCCCATAGAGAGTGCGGGCGCCGGTCAGCGGGAAGCGCTCGGAGATGCCCGCGGCCGAGGCGCCCTCCACGGGCTGCTCGGCGGCGAGCTCGAAGCGGGTCGGGGCCTCCTCGAGCGCCAGCGAGAGCTGCGCCTCGACCGGGTAGACGCGGCTGGTCGAGAGGAAGACGACGAAGGCACCCGCGCGCCGCGCCAGCTCGAGGCAGTTGTAAGCGCCGGTCAGGTTGGTGTGCACCAGGTAGGAGGTGTCGCCGTCGGTCCCCGACATCACGGAGGGCTCAGCCGAGCACTCGATCAGGGCGGCGAGCGAGCCGAACCGCTCCAGGTCACCCGGCTCGCGCACGTCCCCTTCCACGAACTCGACCCCGGCCTCCTCCAGCCGCGGCAGATTCAGCTTCGAGCCGCGCCGGTAGAGGTTGTCGAGGGCGACGATCTCCCACTCGGGATGGCGCGTGGCCAGCGAGACCGCCAGGTTGGAGCCGACGAAGCCGGCGCCGCCGGTGATCAAGAGGCGATTCAAGGGTCGCGACCGTATCAACTACCCATCCCCGATCAGCCCGCCCGCGGGGCGAGGCCGCAGACAAGCAGTTGCTGCTGCGGCCGCAGCTGGACCTGCCACTCGCGGCCCGCCGCGCCGGCCGGCAGCCGGATCTCCGACGCATGTCCCCCGATCGCTTCGGCGCCGACCGCGAAGCCGTCGCCGAAGCGGCGCAGACCGACCCCGACCGGCACGCCCGGATCGGGACGGATCCAGAGCCCGCCGGGAAGGAGCGGCACGAGCAGCTGCGCGGAGGTGGTGAGCGGCTCGAAGGCGACGCAGCCCTCCTGCCAGCGCAGCCTGCCGCCTTCCCGGGCCACGCGGGTCCCGGCGGGGAAGGGCCGCGGCCCGCCGCTCGCCGGGGTCAGGCCGATCGGCAGCGCCCGCGCGATCAGCAGGTCGGCGCCTTCGCGCGAGGCCGGGTCGGCCGCTTTCAGCTCATCGAGCGAGTAGGCGGGGCTGCCGTGGTCCCGCTTCGCGGCGCGGTAGCTGCTCAGGGGATAGGGCAGGTCCGCGACCCCGCCGCCCGGCTGTTCGGAGTCGGTCTCGAGCAAGGTCTCTTCCTCCACTTGGCTCGGCAGCAGATCGGCCGCGCCGAACACCGCGCGGTCCTGGTTCGACTGCTCGCGGAAGAAGGCACCGGCGTCGTGGATCGCCTGCACGTTGGGGACCAGGCCGATCGCGCAGACGCAGGTCAGCGCCACCGCCCCCCGCCTGGAGACCGGCGAGGCGGCGATCGCCTCGCCCGCCAGCAGCAGCAACAGGACTACCCCGGAATAGATGTAGCGGGCAACCTCGGGTTGGCGAGCCGGGCTGGCGACCATGCCGGTGGTGGCCCAGAGGGCGAGCAGGGCGAGCAGGGCTGGGATCGCGGCGCGCGGCGGCCGGTAGCCCCATCCGACCGCGGCGGCGCCGAGCGCGACCAGCGAGGCGCCGGCCAAGGCCTGTCCCGGCCCGAGCTGGAAGACGTTCTCGCTGCCGCCGGCTTCGGCGAAGAGCCCGGTCAGTGCCGCCAGCTCCGCCGCCAGCGAATCGAAGGCGAAGGCCGGCAGGCCGGCGACGTTGGCGAGCGCGAAGTCGCTCTGGTCGCTGCTTCCTTCGGTGAGCCGCCAGAGCCCGTAGAGCACCAGCGGCACGGCGACGATCCACTGCCGGCGCCAGCCCGAGCTGCGGTCGAGCCAGATCGTCGCCGCGGCGCCGGCGATGAACGGCAGGGCGAAGCCGTTGGAGGCGATGCCGACGACGAGGAGGGCGGCGGCGAGGATGTCCCAAGCCGTCCTCCCAGGCCTGAGCGCCAGCCAGGCGCCGAGGCCGGTGGCGACCGAGAGCTCGATCGGCAGGGCATGAGACCCGACCAGGACGTCGGCCGCCGAGCCGAGGAAGAGGAAGAGGATCGCCGGCAACAGTGCCCCGAGGGCGCCCAGCGACCGGCGCAGCAGCGTGAACAGCATCGAGGCCACGGCGAGGTGCGTCGCCACCGCGACCAGGCGCAGTGGCAGGGCGGTGTCCCCGCCGAACAGGCTGAGCGACGTCTTCGTGATCAGGATCGGCACCACCGCGAGGTGGCCGTTGTCGGGTTCGAGCAGCGAGGAGATCGCCCAGTCCTGGCGCGCCAAGTAGCCGAAGAACCACTCGTCGACGAACAAGGTCAGCCCCCGTCCCTCCCACAGCAGCAGCAACGCCGCGGCACCCATCGCGCCGGCAAGCGCCACCAGGACGACCCGGTCGCGCCGCCGCTCTTCCCAGGCGAGTGGGTTCAAGGCCCCTTCGGCAGCAGGAATTCGAACTCGCCGACCTGGGTGGCCGGGCGAAGGTCGTAGAAGACGTAGCGCGTCAGCGGCCGGTCCGGCGGCGGCTCACCGCGCAGCCAGAGATCAGCGCGGCTCTGGCTGCGAATCGCACAGGGGCGCGGAGAGGCACGCAACTCGTCGACAACCCGTTGCTGCTTCTCGCCGTCGAGCGCCTTGACCCAGGCGCCCGGCGCCTGCGGCGGCGGGGCGTCGATGCCCGACCACAGATAGAGGCTGTTGATGTTGGGGTAGCCGATGAAGGCGGTGCAGCGGTGGCTGTGGAGGAGATCGACGAGACGGGCGTAAGTCTCGGTTTCTTCGGCCGGCAGCCGCAGCTGGCCGGCCCCGGCGAACGGCAGCGCCTTCTGTTCGCTGTAGGTGACGGCTCCGTTTGCCGCCGGCCTGACGATCGCGTCGAGCGCGAAGAGGGCGGCGAGGGCGACCGAGACGACACCGGTGACGATGCCGAGGCGCTCCAGCACGCGGGCGCCCCGAGCCTCGCTCCAAGCCCGCAGCGAGGAAAGTGCGTCGCTGAGGCAGAGCGCCCCCACCGGGACGAAGGTGACGGCGGCGATCGACATCTGGCTGCCGGCGACCGGATAGACCTGGAGCGTCTGGGCCACCGCCAGGGTCGGCAGCAAAACCCGGACGAAGCGCTTGTACGGCGACTCGACGGCGCCCGAGGGGGGGAGCACCGCGACCCAGGCCAACACCATGGCCAGGGAGTCCGGGTTCGCCGGCGAGGGGTTGAGTGCGAGCGGCGAGACGCGCGCCACCGTGAGCCAGATCGCGATGCCGGCGGCGGCGCGCAGCAGCCCCGGCCAGATCGAGGGCGTCTCACCCTCGTCGGAGCGCAGGCGAATGCACAGCGCCGCCGCCGCAACCGCCGCCAGCGCCCAGTCGACCGCGGCCGCCGGCTGGGGGAATGCGGTCATGTTGACGTCGCGCACCCGCATCGCCTCGGTGACCATGCCGTCGTAGACGTCGGCCAGGGAGGAGCCGTTGAGGACGATCGCCAGCATGATTGCGACGAAGGCGACCGCGAACCCGGCTATGGCAGCAAACAGCCAACGACCGGCATCGCCGTAGCCCTCGCCCGGGCGCGGTCGCGCGGGCCAGGCCGCGATCACGATGGCGGCCATCGCCAGCACCTCCAGCACCATCAGGTTGCGGACCCAGTCGAGATCGAGGTCCCGCGCGGTGAGCGCGACTGGCAGTAGGAGCAGCGCGGCGATCGCCGGCCAGCGCAGCCAGCGGCGGCGCTGCAGCGGCTCGATCGTGAGCACCGCCGCCAGCACGGCGGCGGCGACGGCGAAGGCGCCGAGGTTGAGCTTGGTCAGGGTGAGCGCCGCCAGCAGGGCGCCGCACCCCGCGCCCGCCCAGGCCACCCGCCGGGTCGGGCCGCAGACCGCCAGCAAAGTGAAGGCGCCGAGCAGCAGAACGCAGAGAACCTGCGGGTGCATCGGCTCGTTGCCCAGTGCGTAGAGGGAGCCGAAGGCGGCGATCATCCCGGTCACGCCGAGCGTCAGGCGGCCGGTGATGACCTGCGCGGCGAGCCCGTAGAGAAGGCTGGTCGCGATCCAGAGGACGATCACGGTCTCCCGGCTCAAATCGGTCGTGACCGAGAGGCCGCTGAGCGCGAGCAGGCCGCCGAACAGCTCGTAGTAGAACGGCCCGTAAAGGGTGAAGATGTCGCCGTAGAGCGCGTCGCCGTGGGCGAACGCCTTCAGCGTCACCAGCAGCGTGCCCTCGTCGTCGTAGGGAGCGAACTGGGTGAAGATGTAGAAGTAGGCGGCCACCGCGGCGCCCATCGCGACGACCGCGTAGAGGCCGATCGCCGCTATCGCGGGATCGCTCAGCGCCTCCCGCCAGCCGGACCTTCCCTCGGCGGCCGGCGATCGGGTGTCGGCGCCGACGCTCACGGCTGGCGCACGATAGCGGCCGTCACGGCGCCGCGGGCGCGGACCTCAGTCGCGTTCGTCCGGCCGCAGCTCGGACAGCGACGCCCCCCGCAGCTGTCGTCTGGCCCCCCGATCCCGCATTCTCAACCGGTACGCGAGACCGGCGACATCGACCAGCATCTTCGCCCCGGCGGATCCGACCCGGACGCTGGAGCGGGAATCGTGCAGGTAGAGAATCGGCACCTCGGCGATCCGCAGACCGGCCTCGTCGGCCCGCATCAGCAGCTCGACGTCGAAGGAGAAGCCCGGGCAGGTCTGCTCGGCGAGCAGCCGCTTCGCCTCCGCGGTCGGGAAGAGCTTGAAGCCGTTTTGGGTGTCGCGCAGGCGCAGGCCGGTGAGCAGGCGGACAGCGCCGTTGAAGGTTTCGCCGAGCACCTTGCGGTGCAGGGGACCGCGCTCGACGACGGCGCCAGGGACCGCGCGCGAGCCGATCGCGATGTCCGCCCCCGCGTCGATCGCGGCGGTCAGCTTCGCGAGCTCCCCCAAGGGCGTGGAGAGGTCGACGTCGGCCAGCAGCACATACTGGCCGCGGGCGTGCGCGACGCCGGCCGCAAACGCTGCGCCCTTGCCGCGGTTCCGGTCGAAGTCGAGGACCGGCCTCAAGCGAGGATCGTCCGCCGATGCGGCCTTGAGCAGCTGCCTGGTGCAGTCGGTGCTGCCGTCATCGACAATCAGAACCTCGAGCAGCTGCATACCCGCCTTTTCGGCCGCGTCGTCGGCGCTGTCCTTCAGCGCTTCGAGCAGGGCCGGAAGCCTCGCTTCCTCGTTGTAGGCGGGGATGACCAGCGAAAGGGTCGCCGGGCCCGCGCGGGAAGCAGCGGCCGCTGAGGTCTCGTCGCCCACCGAGCCAACGATAGAGGGATCGTCCATCGGATCAGCGGCAGACCGTCGCACCTTGCCGGCCTTCGACCTGCAGGCGCCAGGGCCGCGCCGCGCCGTCGCGCGGGATTCGCAGCAGCGTCGTCGAGCCACCCGCGACTTCCGTTTCGAGCGGGTACTCGCTGGCCGCGAACCGGCGCAGGCGCAGCGCGCCCGCCTCCCCCGCGGCGAGCTCGACCGTAGTCAGACCCGGGCGCAGCGGCAGGGCCGGCTCCCCGGCGTCGCCGCCAACCTGCATGCAGCGAGCAAGCGCCGGGCCGCTCGCGCCAGCGGCGATCGTCACCGGCAGGGCGTTGGCGAGGACGACGTCGGCCTGCACGCGGCCCGCTTCCCCGGCGCGCGCCAGCTCGGCCGGCGTATAAGCGGGAGAGCCGTATTCGCGCACCGCCGTCAGGTACTCGCCGGCGCGGATTTCCGGCAGGAAGGGGGTGCCGGCAATTTCCGGCGTCAGTTCGAAGGCGGAGTCGACGCTGCGCTTGGCGATCTCAAGCGCAGCGAGGTCGGACCGGGTCAGGGTGGTCTGCTCTCGGAGGAAGTCCCGGCCTTCCCGCAGGGGGGTGACGTTGAGCCAGGCGACCGCGAGGGTCACCGCCCCGGCGACGACGAGGGCACGCTTGCCGATGCGCAGGCCGTCGAGCAGGTCGGCGGCGATCAGGAGGACGAACGCCACCCCGGCAAACAGGTACCTGCTCTGGTAGGCCTCGCGACCCGGGAAGTAGTTGAAGGCCGCAAGGAACCAGAACGCCGCCGCCGAGGCCAGGACCGGCCAGAGCCGCGGCGAGAAGCCCGGCTTGCGAACCTTGGCGTAGACGAGCAGCAGGACGAGGGCAACGAGGACGATGGAGCCCCAGATCGAGCGGCCGACCGCTTCGCCGGCGATCGTCGCGAGGGCCAGCGCCGAGTCGACCGAGGCGGAGAGGCCTTCGAAGACGAACGCCGGCGAAGCGAGGACGTTGTGGAAGGAGAGGTGCCCCTGCGCGTCGTGGCCCCACCCCGCGTACCAGGCGGCGTAGAGCAACAGGGGGACCACCGCGACATAGGCGCGCCGCCAGCCGCGACTGCGTCGTTTCTGCAGGACGTCCACCGCCGCCCCGATCGCGAAAGCCACTCCGAGACTCGAGAAGCCGATCGAGAGCGCGGCACAGGCGCAGGCGGCGACGTCACCTTTGCGGTCGTCGCGTTCGAGCGCAAGCAGCATCGCGACGCCGAAGAGGACCGAGCCGACGAAGCCGATCTCGAAGGGCCAGAGCAGGTCCTGCCAGGCGGGACCTAGGAAGAGCAGCAGCACCGCCGCCATCAGCGCCGGCCAAGGGCCGACGCGGCGGCGGACGTAGACGAAGACCAGCGCCGCCGCGGCCAGCACCGAGATGATCAGGGCGACGAATTCCGGCGTCGTCGAGGTCATACCGAAGAGCCGCAGGAGAAGCTGCTCGATCGCCGCCGGGATGACGACGATGTGCTCGTTGTGGGGCGCCATGAACGCGTCGGCAGTGAACCCGCGCCGGTTCATCAGGAACTCCCAGCTGTCCTGGAAGGGCGCCAGGCCCGAGCTGAAGGTGAGGAGAAGCACCGCGGCGCCGGCCATAGCCAGGCCGAGCAGCGGCAGCGCGGCGTTTCGCCTCGAGGTCAAGCGGCGATTACGGGCTGACCCGGCCGCCAGTCAGCTTGACGAAGGCGTGCCAGGAGGGCTTGGGTTTGAAGCCCGCCCCTTCGTGGAAGAAGCCGACCGAGTCGCAGTAGGTGCAGGTGCCGCTGATGTCTTTCCAGGAGAACCAGTCGACCTGCCTCAGGTTGAGGCGTCGCTGGCCTTCGATCAGGTAGCGGTAGGCGCCCCGCAGCTGGCGCACCTGCCCCCGCACGCCCTGCTCGAAGGCGACTTCGTCGAAGTTGTTCTGGGACCCCCACCCCATCTCGGTCACATAGAGGCCTACGCGGTCGTCGTTCTCCACGCTGACCTGGTGGAAGCCCTCGACCAGTTCTTCCAGCGTTTCGGCGTCGACCGCGTAGGGGTGCAGGGCGACGCCATCGAAGCGGCGCTCGATGCCGGGCGTGCGGTAGAGCCGTTCGAGGAACTTCGCCGCCGGCATGCCCCATTTGCCCCGCTGGTCCGGTTCGCCAAAGAGACCGGCGAGGACGACTTTCGCCTTGGGGTCGACCCGTTTGATCGCCTTGCTCGAGATCGTCACCAGCTTCGCGTAAGCCGGCGGCGAGACGGGGTAGGTGAAGTAGAAGAAGTTGGCCTCGTTCCAGATCTGCCATTCGCGGATCGGCTGCGCCGGGACCGCGGGTTCATAGTTGACGCCCGCCTGCGCGTGCTGATCCCAGAATTCGCCGCCCGGCCCGTAGCGCTTCACCGCCGCTTCCAGGAAGGTCGCCCAAGCCACCCGCTGTCTCGCATTGGCGACCGGCAGCGTCGTGCTCGTCTTTGCCAGCCAGCCCGGCGTGCTGTTGAAGGTAGGCAGCACCCGCAACCCGGCACGCGCGGCAACCGTCACCACCTGGTCGAAATAGCTCCAGTCGTAACCCCCCGCCGCGGTCGGCTGGACCGCCGGCCAGGGCATCGCGAAGCGCACGCTTTCGATCCCGCCCGCCTTCATGTAGCTCGCGTCCGCTGGCGTCAGCGTCGTCTGCGGCGCCACGCCGAAGAAGCCGTTCGGAAGGCTGGGGGGCGCCCCACTGGTCGCGGTCGCCCCGCTTCCCACAACAAGGGCGGCAAGCAACAGGATGGCTATCGGAGCACGGCGTCTCATCGTCTTGGCGGTCCCCTCCCTCAGTAGGAGCCGCCCAGCTTACGGTGGTCCCAGGTCGCCACCCGCAACGGCTTGAAATGGATCGCCACCCGTTTCGGGGCCTGGGCTTCGAGCGCCGCCTTGGCGTCTCCCTCCACCGCGGAGATCCCCTCCGCGTAGCGGAGCGTGAGCTCTTCGGCAAACCCGATCACGGTCTCGAAGTCGCGGTGGATCTCCGCCTCGGCCTCGATCATCGCGCCGCGCAGCTCGCCGTACTCGTGGCCGGTCTCGATCAGCACCGTCGCCCGCGGGTCGCGCTCGAGATTGCGGACCTTCTGCGATTTCGCGTAGGTCCAAATCCAGATCTCCCCGTCGCGGGGCACGTACCAGAGCGGCATCGAGTGCGGGAAGCCGTTCGGCCCGTTGGAGCAGACGACGGCGACCCGCTCTGCTTCCAGCAGCTCGAGCAGCTCCGCCCCGCTCAAATTGATCTCGTCCCGGCGGCTCAAGAAGGCGGGACTCTATGCGGAAAGGGCCGGCGGCTCAGCCGCCGGCCCTCGCTATTCGTCATGGACTCGAACTCGAGCAGTCCTTCGTCCTACCTACGGTGAAACGGTCCCGCCGACCACACAGTCCCCCTGTGAGGTGAAGCTGGAGCCCATCGCGAACCACTGGGCGGTGACCACCTGGCCCGAGAGGGTTCGCACCGCGAGCAGACCGTTGTAGTCGCCAAACCCGGAGCCGCCGGCGAGCATGTCGATCGGGATGTTCACTGGTATGTCGGGTGCGCTGACCCCCGTCGGCGTACCTCCAGCCGCGTTGTTGAAGGCGGTTACCTGGATCAGGTTGTGGTCGCCGCCCACGGCCCTTACGGTCATTCCGACAGCGCCACCGGTGCAGCTAGCTTCGATTCTGATGCCGCTTCCCTCGTACACGGTGGTGAGGTTGGCGTTGGTCGGCAGGGGCAGTCCAAACTGGATGCCTTGTCCGTCGGCACCGGGGGGGCCACCGGGTCCCTGTGCGCCGCGCGGGCCGCGAGAACCCTTCTTGCCACGCTTACCGCGTGGGCCGCGCTTGCCCTGTTCGCTCTTGCCGCCTTTGCGCTTCAACGTGCTCCTGCCGGCAGCGCCATCGCTCTGAACCGACTGTGCGGCAACCGCAAAACCAGCGCTGCCGAGCATCGCCGCAACAACGGCGGATGCAAAAACGGGAAGAAGTCCCCTACGCAAACCGTTCCTCATTGTGCCTCCAGACTCGAGTTTCGAAATAAACGCATAAAACCCGAGTAGCCTTTCACAGTACGTGTAGTGGAGGTGTTGTTACCCCTTGGCCAACATCGCCAGGTGGGCTTCAGGCCGGCGAGAAGACGGGCCTGAAGGAACGGCGGTATGCGGTTGGAGTGGTCGCAGTGGCACGCCGGAAGTGCTCGCGAAGCGAAGCGGCGGTGCCGAATCCCGCGCGCCAGGCCACCTCCTCGATCGAGAGGTCGGACTCCTCGAGTAAGCGTCGGGCCTCAAGCACCCGTTGGGCGAGCAGCCAGCGCAGCGGCGTCGTGCCGGTCTCCTCGCGAAAGCGTCGGGCAAAGGTGCGCGGGCTGACCGCCGCGTGCCGCGCCATCGCGGCGACGTCGAGTGGATCGCCCAGCCGCTCGGTCGCCCATCGCCGCGTCTGCTCCAGCGAGCCCGGCTGGTCGAGCGGTTGACGTTTGATGAACTGCGCCTGCCCACCCTCGCGGTGTGGGGCGGCGACCATGCGGCGGGCAACCGACTCGCCGGTCGCCGCGCCGAAGTCCTTGCGGACGACGTGCAGGCTGAGATCGATGCCGGCGCTCAATCCCGCCGAGGTCATCACCCGACCCTCGTCGACATAGAGCGCCGTCGGATCGACCTCGACTGCCGGGAAACGGGACGCGAGCAGTTCGGTCGAGGCCCAGTGCGTGGTCGCTCGGCGCCCGTCGAGGAGGCCGGCGTGGGCCAGGGCAAAGGCTCCCGTGCAGACCGAGAGGACCCGCGCGCCCCGCTCGGAGACGCAGCGCAGCGCCTCCGTCACCGCGGCGGGCGGGGCCTCGTGCACGGCGAAGTAGCCGGGGACGACGACCGTGTCCGCTCCCTCGAGCGCCTCGAAGCCGCGCCGGGGCCCGATCGCGAACCCGCTCGTCGTGACCACCTCGCTCGCGTCCTCCGAGCAGACGGACACCTCGTAGAGGGGCGTCCCGTCGGACCCCGAAGCGACGCTGAAGACCTGCGTCGCCGCGGCCAGGTCGAAGGCGACGATGCCATCGAAGCAGAGCGCGACCACTCGGTGGCCGGCTCTCGGCGTCCTGCCCCGGGCTCCCTTTTCAGCCATGGCAGAAATCTAGCGAACATTGGCATTCCTGCCTATCGACAGGCACCGCAGCTGCCGCGATCATCGGCCCCATGCAAATCACGATCCTCCTCTACGAGAAGCTCGCCGCCCAGGACGCCGTCGGCCCATATGAGGTCTTCCGCTGCGTTCCAGGGTGGGATGTCCGCTTTGCCGGCCTACGAGCGGGCGAGGTTCGCTCCGAAGGCGGCCTTGGCCTGATCGTCGACCAAACCCTCGATCAGGTCACGGAGACTGACTTGGTGCTCGTTCCCGGCGGACGCGGCAGCGATCCGCTGCTCGAGAACGAGGCTGTGCTCTCCTGGCTGCGCGAGATCGATACGACGACGAAGTGGACGACCTCCGTCTGCACCGGCGCCCTGATCCTCGGCGCCGCTGGCCTGCTGAAGGGCAAGCGGGCAACCTCCAACTGGCTCGCCCTCGACGAGCTGCCCAAGTACGGGGTCGAGGAGGTCGGCGGGCGCTGGGTCGAGGACGGCAAGCTCCTCACCGCCGCCGGCGTCACCGCCGGTATCGACATGGCCCTGCACCTGGTCGGCCGCGAGGCCGGGCCGGACGTCGCCGAAGCCGTCCAGCTCGGGATCGAGTACGACCCCGATCCCCCTTTCGATTCCGGCTCGCCCGAGAAAGCGCGCAGCGAGATCGTCGAGCTGGTCAGCTCGGTCAGCAGCGCCGCTACTTCAACCTGATCGCCTGCGTGACACGACCCCCCGGGATCGCGACGACCAGCTGAGCCCAGGGCCTCTCGCCATCGCCGGTTAGCTCTCGCCCGCTATCGCCGAGCGCGAGCCGGAAGGCGTGAGACCTGGCACCGCTTAGCTGGAAGGCCCGCCGCGCGATCGCCTTCCGCACCACCCTCGTCCTGACCACGGGACGGCCGCGGCGTCGGATGACGGTGCGCTGCCGGACGTTTGCCCGGACGAGGATCTGGCCCGGGCACTGGGTGCCTTCCGGCCACTCGCAGCGCAGCATAGCCCTGACCGCGTTCCCCGCCGCCCTTGACCGCAGCAGCGTCATCGGCACCGGCACCCCGACCGCCCTGCAGCCGAGCAGCTTGTCCTTGCCGGGGCCGATGTCGATCGCGTAGACGCAGACCCGCTGCCGGCCGCTGCCGATGACGGGGAAGCTGGCATCGAAGCCGTGGGCGGAGCCCGCGCGCGGGTAGAGGAGCGAGAGGTCGGTCCGTTCCTGGCTTGCGACCGGGCCCAGTTCGTAGCGCGAGGCGCCGCCTTCGCCGATCTTGCCGCCGAGGTAGGCGCGGATCGAGACCGGCTTCGTCGGGGCGTCCGGATCGAAGGCCCAGCCGGAGACCTGCACCTGGCCGGGCGCGGGCGAGCCGACCGTGTCGAAGTTGCCCCTCGGGTCGCTGCCGCCACCCGTCGTCGACCCCACCGTGCCGCCTTCGACGTAGTTGTTGTCGATATTGATCGTCACCCCGCCCCAGGTCTCGTCGTGACCGCCGCGGTACTGGCGGATGCGCTGGTGGTCGCTCCAGGCGGTGTCGGGGACGTAGGGGTCATCGGCGGTCTGGCGACCGTTCCAGTTGGCGATCCAGATGTGGTCGGGAAGCAGGTAGTCCTCCTCGAGCTGGTCGACCAGGTCGGCGATTCCGGAGGCGCCGCTGCTGTAGACGCCCGATTCGTAGCCGAGGGCGTGCAGGCGCGTGGTCCAGCCCTCGAGGAAGGTCAGCGTGGCGGCGCTGGCGCTGGAGGTCTGCGCGTAGCTCTCCATGTCGAAGTAGATCGGGCTCCCTTCGCCGATCCCGACGATGTTCGCCTGGTTGACCGCGTCGTTCGCCGCGGCGAACCCCTGCGAGGTAGCGGCGGTCGCGCTCAGCTTGGCGCAGGAGCTGCAGCTCGAGGTCGGCGCCTGCAGGCCGACGTAGGTCGGGATCAGGTGCCAGCCCGCGGCCACCTGTTCCGCCACCCAGCTCGCGGTCAGGTTCGGCTGGGTGCAACCGCGGTTGAGGCCGCCGATGTAGACGCCGACCGCCCGGTAGGGCGAGGAGGCCCAGGCGGTCATCGAACGGCGCGAAGGCGCAGTGCAGGCGTCGAACCCAAGCCCGGTGTAGTCGGAGGCGGCGGAGATGGTCGCGGGCGCAACACGGCTGGAGGTCGCCCTCGCCCTCGCGGCCCGCGCCCTGGCGGCAGTTCCAG
Source organism: Solirubrobacterales bacterium (assembly GCA_044867645.1). GTDB lineage: Bacteria > Actinomycetota > Thermoleophilia > Solirubrobacterales > 70-9 > VRUE01. The sequence goes on from JBIOVI010000049.1 coordinate 21,924, forward strand.
GCTCGGCCGCCCTTGGGTCGACGAGGACCGCGCGGCGCCGACCCATGATGCCGGCCGGGCAGCGCTGCGTCGCGCCAGGACTGCCGAGGTAGACCGCTTTGCGGTCGAGGCGGACGCACATACCCGGATGCTCAGCCAGGCGGTAGACCGGCCAGCCGGCGGGCACGGCGACCTCGTGGCCCTGGAAGGAGACCGTCTTCGCGCTGGCGTTCGCGGGGAGGACCGCGGCCAGCGCCAGCAAGCAAAGAGCAAAGCGCCGCATCTATCCCCCAACCATTCCATCCCCCAAACGTTTCGGCCAACCTCAGCCCGCGCCGCAACAGACGTGCCGGGACTTAGGCACCCATAGGGACCC
>JBIOVI010000050.1:0-42063 GCA_044867645.1 Solirubrobacterales bacterium
GCTCGTGGAGCCGGGTCTGGAACTGCTAACGCCCGAGCGAGGTGCGCGCAGAGACCCCGGCCAAACGGGCTTTCAGTCGCAGAATCGCCTTGGTGTGCAGCTGTGAGACCCGCGACTCGGTGACACCGAGAACCTCGCCAATCTCCCGCAGGGTGAGGTGCTCGTAGTAGTAGAGGGCGACGACCAGTTGCTCGCGCTCGGGCAGCGAGCCGATCGCCTCGGTCAGGCGGTCCTTCACCTCGCTGCTGTCGAGCGCCTCCTGCGGATCGGCGGCACCATCGTCGGGAATCGTGTCGAGCAGGGAGACCTGATCGCCGGAGGAGTCGGAGACGGTCCAGAGCTCGTCGAGGGCGTAGACAGAGGAGTTGGCGATCTCCAGCAGCGAAGACTGCAGCTCTTCGACGCTTGTCCCCAATTTGTGGGCCAGCTCCTCCTCGGTCGGCGCCCGCTGCAGCTCGTGCTCGAGCTTTGACTGCGCCGCCTCGATTTCGCGGGCGCGGGAGCGGACCGAGCGGGGCACCCAGTCGAGCGAGCGCAGTTCGTCGATGATGGCGCCGCGAATGCGGGTCATCGCGAAGGTCTCGAACTTGATTCCGCGCTCCGGCTCGAAGCGCTCGATCGCGCCGATCAGGCCCATCAGCCCGTAGGAGATCAGGTCAGCGTCCTCGACATGGGACGGCAGTCCGGCCCCGAGACGGCCGGCGACGAATTTGACCAGCGGCGAGTAGGCCACCACCAGCCGCTCGCGCGCGCCGCGATCGCCGTCGTCCTTGTAGCGGCGCCACAGGTCGCGCAGCTCAACCTCTTTCACGCCGGTTTCCATTAAGTTCGCTCGATTCTATGGTCGCCGGGGATCATTTGAGCGTCAGGCACGCGGATGGGTCGCAGCGTAGGCCTCCCGGAGGCGAGCGGCATCGACCCGAGTGTAGACCTGCGTGGTCGAGATCGAAGCGTGACCGAGCAGCTCCTGGATCGTTCGCAGGTCGGCGCCGCCTTCCAGCAGGTGCGTGGCGAAGCTGTGTCGCAGCGAGTGTGGCGAGATGCCGGCGGCAAGCGCCGCCTCGCGCACCCAGAGCGCCAAGCGTCGGGTCACGTCGGAGTTGGAGAGGCGGCGACCGCTCTTGGAGAGGAACAGGGCCGCCTCGCGAGGATCGCTGGCCAGGGCGTGCCGGCCGCGCTCGCCGTAACGCTGCAGCGCCCGCTGCGCCGGCTCGCCGACCGGTAGCAGCCGTTCCTTGGACCCCTTGCCGAGGACGCGCAGCTGCTCGGTCTCGGGGTCGAACGCGGCGACATCCAGGCTGACGATCTCCTCGCAGCGCAGGCCACAGGAATAGGCCAGCTCCAGCATCGCGCGGTCGCGCAGCTCCAGCGGCGTGCGCGCCGGGATTCGCTCCAGCAGAGCGCGCACCTGCTCGCTGCTCAACACCCGCGGTAGCTTCTCCTCGCGCTTCGGGCTGGACACGAGGTCGGCGGGGTTCTGGCCGATCCTCTCGGTGCGGACGAGGTAGTCGAAAAGGCCGCGCACCGCGGCAAGCTTGCGCGCCACCGTGGCGGGCGCGGCGCCGTCCGACGAGAGCCCGGCGCCGTAGCGGCGCACATCGCGGTGTCGGACCTTGCCCGGCTCCAGCCCCCGCTCTTTCGCCCACCCGGAGAACTGACCGAGGTCGACGCCATAGGCTCTGCGCGTCCGCTCAGCCATACTTCGCGCTCGCAGATCTCGATCGTATGTGGCCAGCGCCTCTTCCCAAGTCATGGAATGGAATTCGGCCTACCCATTCCCGTCCCTGCGAGGGGGCGCGAAAACCAAGCAGATCGGGGGATGCAGGGAGGGTCGGTGAGGGGAGCGCACTGTTCGTGCGTGACCCGATCCAACCCGACCGAAGACCCCGAGATGCGCAGGTTTGCAGCGTCCCCTACCCGATATATATGGGCGTACCCACTTCGACGCGGTCATACAGTTCTTCGACGTCGGGGATCGACATCCGCACGCAGCCGTGCGAGGCGGCCGAGCCAAGCGACCAGGTTTCTTCCGTGCCGTGGATTCCGGCACCTTCGTAGATTCCCATCCAACGCGCCTTGATCGGATTCGACGGACCCGGCGGAATCGACTGCCCGGCGAGAGAGCCCGCCCAGTCCGATTCGGGCACGTTCCAGGTGGGATTTTCTTCCTTTTCCTGAATCGCGTACAGGCCTTCCGGGGTTTCCAGGCCTTCCTGGCCGACGGCTACCGTGTAGCTCTCGGCCAGCTTCAGATGTTCCCAGAGCCGCAGCGTGTAGGTCGCCCTGTCGAGGGTCAGGTAAGACGGGTACTCGTCCGTCACCTCGCTGCCGGTGACCTCGGGCTTGATCGAATGGGTGCGAGCGGCAATCGTGTGATCGGCGCTCGCGTTGAGCACAGCGGCGTTCAGCTGATGGGTCAGCAGGTTGTCGCGCAGCTTGCGCCCGTACTCCGCGGGCGCAATCGCGAGCGAATCGCCGGTTGCTTCGACCGTCGCGTCCTGCGGTTCCCGGTCCACGGATTCGGCGACTTCGCGGACAAAGCTATTGACGGCGGGGCGGGAATATGTGATGTCCGCGGCGAGCTGTTCATCGACGCCACCTCCGGTGACGTAGCGGACGAGGCGACCCGGCAGGCCACCGTCGCGACTCTCGGCTACCGCTTCCTCCACCGCCTGATCGAGGTCGGCGCGCACTTTCAGTCGCTTGCCCGACAGCACCCAGCTTTCGCCGTCATAGCCAACTCTGAGCGAGTGCCGCAGCGGCGCCAGCAGCTGGCGGCGCACGGCGCGCTTTGCTTCCGCTTCCGTCATCCCACCGACGTCGACACCGCCGATCTTCACTCCCTCGGCAATCTTGCCGCTCTGAGAGTCGTCGTAGGCGTAGGCGGCGATCGCGCCAAGGACCAGCAGAACCACACCGGTGACGATTGCGATTTGCGTCTTGCGCCCCATTAGCTCTCTCGCGGGCTCGCCATCGGGCATGCCTCGAATAGGTCTACGAAAAGTTTAGGCATTCGGATCATTCGGTTGGACAGGTCTCTTACCTGCAAATCTACGTGCGGACCCGGCGGCCAGATGCCCGCAGGGGGATATGTTTCCGCCGTGCGCTCCAAGGACGAGGTTCGCAAAGAGGTCTGGAGGGCTTTGGACCGCGAGGGTGTTTCCCGCTTCCCGGGTGCCGAGGGCCGGATACCCAACTTCGCCGGGGCGAAACTGGCAGCCGAGAAGCTCGCCGCCCACCGCCTCTGGAAGCGCGCGCGGACGATCAAGGCAAACCCCGATTCGCCGCAGACGCACGCGCGCCGAATGGCGCTGGAAGAAGGCAAGACGGTGATAATGGCCGTGCCCCGCCTGCGCGACCCGCATCCGTTCCGCGTGCTCGAGCCGAAGCGGCTCTCTAAGAGCGCGATGAAGGAGGCGGCGACGATCAAGGGAGCGCTCAGGCATGGCCGGGTCGTCGCCCTAGACGACCTGCCGGAGATCGACTTCGTCCTCTGCGGGTCAGTCGCCGTGAACCTGAGCGGGGCCCGGATCGGCAAGGGGGGCGGCTACAACGATCTCGAGTACGGGATTCTGATCGATGCGGGCAAGATCGACGACCACACGACGATCGCCACCACCGTGCACCCGATACAGATCCTGCGTCGCCACCTGCCGGTGATCTCCCACGATCTGCCGGTCGACGTGATCGCAACTCCGCGCGCGGTGATCGACGTCGAGCGGCAGTACGAGCGTCCCCGCGGCATCCTCTGGGACCACTTGCAGCCCCCTCAGATCCGTGAGATCCCGATCCTCGAAAGGATGGGCTATGCCTGAGGGTGCCGAGGGGGTACGGAGCGGCTCGGTCGTCTTCCCCGCCAGCGACTACGGCAACCCGGATCCAGAGTGGCTAAAGGTCGACTGGCGCGAACACCTGCATCGGGTCGAGCTGCCGGGCGCCGAGGTGAACTACGCCGAGATCGGCGACGGCGAGCCGATCCTCTTCGTGCACGGGCTCGGCGGCTGCTGGCGGAACTGGCTCGAGAACCTCCCCCACTTCGGCCACAGCCACCGGGCGATCGCTCTCGATTTGCCTGGCTTCGGCGAGAGCCCAATGCCCTCCTGGCCGATCGATATGCCCGCCTATGGCCGCCTCATCCACGATTTCTGCGAGAAGCTGGGAATCGACCGGGGGGCGGCCCTGGTCGGCAACTCAATGGGTGGCTTTGCTTCCACCGAGGCGGTGATCGAACAGCCGTCGCGGTTCGAGCGGCTGGTCCTCGTCTCAGCAGCGGGAATCAGCTTTGCCGAGAAACAAGGAAGGCGGGACGAGGCCCTGATCCGGATGTTCGAGGCGACGATCCCATCCCTCGCCGGCCCTCACAGCACCTGGTTTGCCCGGCCGCGCGGGCGGCAGCTCGGCTTCGGCAGCATCGTCAACTACCCGAACCGGATCCGGCCGGAGCTGCTCCGCGAGCAGATCGCCCCGGGTATTCGCAGTCCCGGCTTCGCCAGCGCGGTGCGGACGATGCACGGCTACGACAGCCGCCATCGACTACCCGAGATCGAAATCCCCACCTTGATCGTCTGGGGTCTGAAGGACCGGATCGTCCCGGTCGAGGCGGCGATCGGCTACCACCGCCTGATTCCCGACTCGCGCGTGGAGCTGTTCGAGCGCACCGGGCACGTGCCGCAGATGGAGCGGCCGGCACGCTTTAACGCGCTACTAGACGAATTCCTCAGGACGTAATGGCGCCCTGTGCGGCCGACGATACGGTCGCCGCGTACTTGGCCATCACGCCGCGCTCGTAGAGGGGCGGCGGCGGTTCGTACTCGGCGGCGCGCTTGGCGATCTCCTCGTCGGAGAGAGCCACGTCGAGGCGGCGCGCCTCGACGTCGATGCTGATCTCATCGCCCTCGCGGATCGCGGCGATCGGGCCGCCCTTGGCCGCCTCAGGAGCGACGTGGCCGGCCATCAGACCGCGGGTGGCGCCGGAAAAGCGGCCGTCGGTGAGCAGTGCGACCTCCTCGCCCAGCCCCTCGCCGACGATCGCCGCGGTGACCTGCAACATCTCCCGCATGCCGGGGCCGCCGATGGGGCCCTCGTTGCGGATCACGACGATGTCGCCGGGGCGAATCGCCTGCTCCTTGACCGCGCGGAAGCACTCCTCTTCGGACTCGAAGACGCGAGCCGGCCCGACCTGCTTCTTGCGCTCCGTGCCGGCGAGCTTGACCACCGCGCCCTCGGGGGCGAGGTTGCCGCGCATGATCGCAAGGCCGCCTTCGGACTTGAGCGGATCGGCCAGCGGTCGCACGACCTCCTGGCCCTCCGCCTCGCTCGCCGCATCCGCCTCTTCGCCGATAGTGCGGCCGCTGACGGTGATCGCATCGCCGTGCAGGATGCCGGCCTCGGCCAGACGGTTGAGGATCAGCGGCACTCCGCCCGCCCGGTAGAGGTCGGTGGCGACGAAGCGGCCACCCGGTTTCAGGTCGGCCAGCAGCGGGGTGCTGCGCGAGATCCGCTCGAAGTCGTCCATGCTCAACTCGATCCCGGCCTCGTGAGCGAGGGCAATCAGGTGAAGCACGACATTGGTCGAACCGCCCGATGCACACGCACAGGCGATCGCGTTCTCCAGCGAGTCGCGGCTGATCACCTTGCTCGGTCTCAAGTCATCGACGAGGACCTTCATGACCAACTCCCCGATCTTCTCGGCGACGGTCCCCTTGTCGTCGTCTTCAGCGGGAACCATCGCCGACCCGCCGGGGCTGATCCCCAGCGCCTCGAAGGCGCAAGCCATCGTGTTGGCCGTGAACTGGCCGCCGCAAGCGCCGGCGCCGGGACTTGCCACGCCCTCCAGCTCGTTGAGTTCCTCGTCGGTCATATCGCCGGCGGCATGGGCACCGACCGCCTCGAAGATGTCGAGGATCGTCACGTCGCGTCCCTGCCAGCGCCCGGGCGCGATCGAGCCGCCGTAGAGCAGGACGGAGGGGACGTCGAGCCTGGCCAGGGCCATCGCGCAACCGGGGATCGTCTTATCGCAGGCGGAAAGGGCGACGATCGCGTCGAACTGGTAGCCGCGGGCCATCAGCTCGATCGAGTCGGCGATCACCTCGCGGCTGATCAGCGAGGCCTTCATCCCCTGGGTGCCCATCGTGATCCCGTCGGAGATGGCGACGGTGTTGAACTCCATCGGCGTGCCACCCGCCGCGCGGACCCCCTCCTTGACGTGCTCGGCGAGGCCGCGCAGGTGGAAGTTGCAGGGCATCGCCTCGGTCCAGGTGTTGGCGATTCCGATCGTCGGCCGGCTCAGCGCCTCGTCGTCGAAGCCAATCCCCTTCATGTAGGCACGGGCATGTGCGCGCTCGGGGCCGTCGAAAACAACGCTGGAGCGAGGTCGGGGCAGCTTGGTTGAAGTGGAGCCGTTCGAGCTCATGCTTGAAATCTACTTGTCAGGCCGAGGACGTCGACCGGGCCTGGCCCCTCTCCGATATCGCGAAGGCCCGCCCGAACCGCCTCCTCGGTGATCTGGCGCGCCCGCTCCGCCGCTTGCAGGGGATTTCGACCCAGCGCAAGCATCGCCGCCAGCACCGAAGAGTGAGTGCAGCCGGAGCCGTGCGCCGCGCCGTTCGGGTAGCGCTCGCCACGGATCGCCGCAGCATTGAGTCCGTCGAAGTAGACATCGACGACCTGCTCGCTGTGACCGCCGGTGATCACTACCGCTTTCGGCCCCAGCGCCAGCACCTCACGAGCCAAATCCTCCTGCGAGTCGCCCTCCCCCGCTCGAGTCAATGCCCGCGCCTCCGGGATGTTCGGCGTGACGACCGTGGCCAGCGGCAGCAGCTGCTCGACCAATGCCGTCCTTGCCTCCTCGTCCAGCAGGATGGCGCCGCTCTCGGCGACCATCACCGGATCCACCACGACGGGAGCCTCTCCGACCAGATCCAGGGCCCCGACCACAGCCTCGACGGTCTCCGCGGTGCCGAGCATTCCGATCTTGACCGCGTCGACGCCGATGTCCTCGGCGACGGCGCGCACCTGGGCGATGATCGTCGCCGGGGAGATGGCCTCCACCGCGTCGACCCCGACGGTGTTCTGGGCGGTGACCGCGGTGATCGCCGTCATTCCGTGCACACCGCAGCGAGCGAATGCCTTCAGGTCGGCCTGGATGCCGGCGCCGCCGCCGGAGTCCGAGCCGGCGATCGAGAGGACCTTGGGAAGACTCATGTGGCCCAGCCTAAGCAACGCGTCCGGTGGCATACGTCACCGCGGGACTCGGAGCGTCGTTCGCGTATACGCGCCCACCAGCGAGCAGCGGATGTAACCGAAGGCCTCGAGGGTGGCGAGCGTCGCCGCCGCTTCGCCGCCCGAGAGACACAAGCTGGCGGCGACGGCGTCACAGGTGTCCGCGCCCGACTCCAGTGCCTCCAGCACCGCTCGCTGAGACGGATCGAGCGGCGGGCCAGTCCGCTCGATCCGCAGCGCTCCGGGGCCGAGCATCGCGTCGAGCACGTCCTGCGCACCGCGAACCAGACAGGCACCGCCGGCCAGCAGGTTGTGCGGTCCAGCGGAGAGGCTCGAGCCGACCGGACCCGGAACCGCACCGAGGTCTCGGCCCAGATCGGCGGCGAGGTCGGCGGTAATCAGGGAGCCGGAGCGTTCCGCCGCCTCGACCACCACCGTCATCCCGGCCAGCCCCGCCATGATCCGATTGCGCGCCGGAAAGGTCCAGCGCCAGGCACCGGTGCCCGGCGGGAGCTCTGAGAGGACCAGGCCGCTCTCTCCTATCCGCCGCCAGAGCGAACGATGCGCTGCCGGATAGGCAACGTCCGCTCCGCAGCCGAGCACGGCCACGGTGAGGCCAGCGTCGAGGGCACCGCGGTGAGCACAGGCATCGATGCCAAAAGCGAGGCCGCTGATCACGACCAGACCCGCCGTGGCGAGCTCGTGCCCCAGCTCCCGGGCGACCTCCCGACCATAAGTCGTGGCGCGCCTTGCCCCCACCACGGTCACCGCTTGCTCCGGCGTCAGTCTCTCCAGCAACACTGGATCGCCCCTACCGATCAGCGCCCAAGGCGCATCGGCCGCATCGCGAAGCCCGACCGGAAAGCACGGATCGTGCCGGCAGCAACCCCAGCACCCCGCCGCCGCAAGCTCGGCGTGCAGGCGATCCTCCGGAACCGCGGCGATCCCCGCCAGGATCTGGGCCGCGGCCTGCGGCGCCGCGACCGCCGCCAAGTCCTCGTTGGAGAGGCGCAACAGCTCGGGCGAGCGCGATCCCGGCGCCCCGGCGGCGATCCTCTCGATATAGGGCGCCAGGTGGGCGAGCAGCCGCCCCCGTCGTAGGCAATCCGAGCAAGCCTGTGGCTCAGTCATGGTCCCTCCTGCGCAGCTGAAGGGCCTGTGCCATCTGGTCTCGCTCGACGGCCTCGCTGCCGGCCAGGTCTGCGATCGTGCGCGCCAATCTCAGTACCCGGTCGTGAGCGCGACCGCTGAGCCGGCGGCGAGAGTAGGACTCGGCGAGGAGCGCCGCAGCGGCATCGTCGAGCGCGCATCCCCGCGCCTCCGCGGGAGTCATCTCCGCGTTGCAGCGTCCGCTTCCGAAACGATGTTCCTGGCGCTTGCGGGCGGCCGCCACGCGGTCGCGGACGGCAGCCGACGTCTCGCCCGGAGCGCCACCGATCTCCGCCGCACTCGGCTGGCGAATCGCGACCAGGATGTCGAGGCGGTCGGCAAGCGCGCCGCTAAGGCGCCCTTGGTAACGACGCGCCGCAAGCGGCTCGCAGTTGCACTCCGGATCGGTCTCACCACGACCGCAGGGACAAGGATTCGATGCCGCGACGAGCATGAAACGACACGGCAGGGTGCGATTGCCGCCGACCCTGGAGATGGTTACCGCGCCGTTCTCGAGCGGCGCCCGCAGAGCCTCCAGCGTGTCGCGGCGGAACTCACAGAGCTCATCTAGAAAGAGGACACCCCGGTGCGCCAGCGTCGCCTCGCCGGGCCCCGGCGGATTGCCACCGCCGACGATGCCCGCCGGGCTGATCGTGTGGTGGGGAGCCCGGAATGGCCTGCCGGCACCCAGGGTCTCGTCGAGGCGACCGCAAGCACTCGCTATCCGCGCGACTTCCAGCGCCTCTTCGGAGCCGAGCGGGGGCAGGACGGAGGGCAGGCGGCTGGCCGCAAGCGACTTGCCCGCCCCCGGCGGACCGATCATCAGCAGGCTGTGACCTCCCGCGGCGGCAACCTCGAGCGCGTAGCGGAGGTGAGGCTGGCCGCGCAAGTCGGCGAGATCGGGCGCGCCCGAAGGCGAGTCCGGCGGCAGGGCAAGTGGGGTTGGACGCTCGAGGACCGATTCCCCAGCGGCGATCGGCGTCACCTGGGCGAGGCTTTCGATCCCAATCACCTCGATCTCCCCCGCCAGCGCAGCCTCGGAGCCATTCTCGGCCGGCACGACGATCGCCTCCGCGCCGAGCTCGCGCGCCGCCTCAGCAACCGCCAGCACGCCGGGAACCTGGCGGACCGATCCGTCCAGCGCCAGCTCCCCAACCATCGCCAGCCGCGGCAGACGCTCCCACTCCAACTGCCCCGAGGCAACCAGGAGCGCAACCGCAATCGGCAAGTCGAGACCGGGACCCGCCTTGCGCAGGCTGGCCGGGGCGAGGTTGGCGACGATCCGGCGCAAGGGGAACTCGAAGCCGCAGTTGGCGAGCGCCGCCCGCACGCGCTCCCGGGCCTCCCTGACGGCCGCGTCGGGAAGCCCGACCACGGAGAACGCCGGCAGACCGCGGTGTACGTCGACCTCGACGTTCACCGGCCGCGCGGCAATGCCGTCGAGGGTGAATGTTCGCGCCGTCGCGAGCATGAAACGACGCTTGCGGGTCCAGGCACACTCGTGGTGCGCGGATCGAAAATTGTCCGGCACGACTCTGTCGCGGAAGTCAAACGCCCCTCCAGCCCGTCCTTGCCGACACAAAGCTGTTGGCAATGGCGCACCACCCGTGCGCCGACAGCGCCTAGCGTCGCGCCATGAGCGACCCGCGCCAGCGGCTGGGCAAGACAGCGGAGAGCCTGGTCGCCGCGCGCCTCGCCGCCGCCGGTTGGGAGATCGTCGAGCGCAACGCCCGCACTCGCTATGGCGAGCTCGACATCGTCGCCCTGGATGCCAGAGCGCTGGTCTTCGTCGAGGTTAAGGCGGGACGCGCGGGCTCGGTCTTCGGGCCAGAGCGCCCAGTGCTGTCAATCGACTGGCGCAAGCAGCGCCGCGTTCGCCACCTCGCGGTCGCCTGGATGGGCGAACGCCGCGACCTGCCGCGCTATGACCAAATCCGCTTCGACGCCGTCGGCGTCACCTACGACCGCACTGGCCGCGTCGCCGACTTCGAGCACATTCGCGGAGCGTTCTGATCAGGCGAGCTCGAGCTGGCTGTAGGCCACCGACTGGAACGACCGGCGATGCAGCGCGGAGATTCCGATCCGCTCGATCGCGGCCCGATGCTCGGGCGTCGAGTAGCCGACATGCTCCTCGAAGCCCCAACCCGGATGATCGCCGGCGGCCCCGTGCATGTAGCGGTCGCGACTGACCTTGGCGATTACCGAGGCGGCGGCGATCGCGGCGCTGGTCCCATCGCCCTCGATCACGGCGCGGTGCGGAACGGCGCAATCGCGCAGTGAGAAGCCGTCGACCAGGCAGGTGGCCTCCTCGCTGGGGGCAAGTCGCTCGAGAGCGGTGGACAGAGCCTCGATATTGGTCACGTGCAGGCCGCGGTCGTCGATGCCCCTCACGCAGCGCACCACGACACTGACCCGGCTCGCCGCACGCAGCACCGCGGGATAGAGCTCCTCACGCCGCTCGGGCTTCATCTGCTTGGAGTCGTGCAGACCCGCCAGGCAACGCCGATCGGAGTGCGACAGCCGCTCGTAGTCGATCAGCACCGCGGCGGCGACGAGCGGCCCCGCCAGGCAGCCGCGGCCCGCCTCGTCCGCACCGGCGACGAATCGGCTGCCCAGGCCCCTGTCGAAGGAGAACAATCGGCGCGTGCGGGCGAGCCGGCGCCGGTGCGACTTCGACTGCCCGCTAGAAGATGCCGACGCGGTCCGGCGGCCAGTAGGTGACGAAGGCCTTGCCGATGATCCACTTGCGGGGGACTGGGCCCCAGAACCGGCTGTCGTCGCTTGCCCCACGGTTGTCGCCCATCATGAAGTAGTAGTCGGGTGGAATGGTGATCGGTTTCGGCAAATTGCAGGCGCCGCCGTTGCCACACGGCATCGTGTAGGGCTCGTCGAGCTTCTCGACGCCGTTCACGACCGGATGGCCGTTGCGGACGCTCAGCGTGTCCCCCGGCCCAGCGACGATCCGCTTGATGAAGTTCTGGCTCGACTCCGCTTCGGTCGGACGCGGGCAGGCCTGCTGCGGCGGATGCGGCGCACCGCATTCGGTCCCGTTGTCGGCCCCCGCCGGCGGGTGGAAGACGACGATGTCGCCGATGCCAGGATCGGTGAAGTGGTAGAGGAAGCGGTTGACGAGGACGCGCTGACCGACGTCGAGCGTCGGCTCCATCGATTCCGACGGTATCTGGTACGGCTTGACCAGCCAGGCCTGGATCGCCAGCGCCAGGCCCAGAGCCAGCGCGACGATCGCGACAAGCTCGACGAGCCCGCCGGCTCGGCTTTCCGGTTTGGGGATGAGAGGTCTCAGGCCGAGCCCTCGCCGGAGTCGCCGGAATCCTTCCGCGGCGACTCGTCCTCGGCATCCTGCGCCGCGGCGGTGTCCTCGGTCTCCCCTGCCCCGGCCGCCTCAGCGTCCGTGCCTGCCTCTACCTCAGTCTCTGCCTCCGCCTCAGGCCGCCCCGGCTCATCGGCCTCCTCAGCTTCTGCCACCGGCTCCTCGCTCTCCTCAGCTTCCGCCGCAGGCTCCTCGGCCTCCTCAGCTTCTGCCTGAGGCGCATCGTCAGCTGCATCTGCGTCACCCCCGTCAGCGTCGGTCCCGTCGGCCTCAGCCTGCGGCGTCTCTGACGCGGGTGGCGTGGATGAAGGGTCTTCGCCCGCAGCCTGCGAGGACGAGGACCCTTCGTCCACGACAGGACCCGCGTCCTGAGGCTCCTCAGCCTGAGGCTCCTCGGGCTCCGGCTCCGGAACTGGCGCCGAGATCAACTCGTCGTCGATCCCCCAGCGCCGCTCGGCCACTCGCGCCGCCTTGCCGATCCGGCCGCGCAGGTAATAGAGCTTGGCCCGGCGCACGTCACCGCGCGCCGCGATCTCGAGTTTCTCGATCTTCGGCGAGTGCAGCGGGAACGTCCGCTCCACCCCGACGCCGAAGGACTGCTTGCGGACGGTGAACGTCTCGCGAGCTCCGGAGCCCTGACGCTTGAGGACGATCCCCTCGAACACCTGGGTGCGGCGGCGGCTGCCCTCGACCACTTCGAAGTGGACGCGTACGCGATCGCCCGGAGCGAAGCCGGGTAGACCCGGCCTCTGCTGGCGACGCTCGATGCTGTCGATTACGCTGCTCATGTCAATTGCTCGCTCACGCTGTTGGTCACCGGAGATCTCGTTCGCTCGCTGGGCGAGAAAAAACCGCCGGAGCCGGATTCGGGCGCCGCGCGGTGGCGGAATCGTACCTACTCGGAATCTTTTTCGAACTGCTCGGCTCGCGCGCGGCTCTGCTCGGCCCGCCATTCGCGCACCCGCTCGTGGTCGCCGGAGACGAGCACGTCGGGCACGCCCCAGCCTCGATATGACGGCGGGCGCGTGTAGTGCGGGTACTCCGGCGCCCCCTCGAGCACGCGGCTGAACGACTCCTCGACGGCACTTTGCTCGTGCCCGAGCGCGCCCGGGAGCTTGCGCATCAGCACGTCGGCGAGCACCATCGCGGGCAGCTCGCCCCCGGCCAGCACGTAACGGCCGATCGAAACCTCGTCGTCGGCGAGGTGCAAGTGCACCCGCTCGTCGAACCCCTCGTAGCGCCCGCAGAGCAGCGCCACGTGGTGCTCCTGGGTCAGCTCGTCGGCCAGCTCATCGTCGAGCAGACGCCCGGTCGGCGACAAGAGCACAACCCTCGGGTTGTCTCCATTCGCATACGCGGCCTGCAGCGCGGCATCGACGACGTCGACCCGGAGCACCATCCCCGCCCCGCCCCCGTACGGGGCATCGTCGACCTGGCCGGCCCCCAGCGGCGTCGTGTCGCGGTAGTTGAAGAAGCGCAGTCGGTTGCCTTTGGCGAGGGCGTTCTGCACTGAGCGCTGCGACTGGAACCAGTCGAATGCTTCGGGGAAGAGCGTGAAGACGTCGAGCTTCAAGCGCGAATCAATCGAGGATGTCGACGATGACGCGCCGGTCGATCCGCACCGCGGCGGCCTTGGCGACGGTGCGGATCGCGTTGGCCACCCGCCCCCCTTTGCCGATCACCCGGCCCAGGTCGTCCTCGGCGACGCTGATCTCGTAGATCAAGTCACCGTCCTCTTCCAGCTCCTCGACCTCGACCGCGTCGGGATCCTCGACCAGCGCCCTGACGAGGAACTCCAGTAGCTCGGTCACAGCGAGCTAGCTTCCGGAGGCGGCGATGCCCTTGGTCCGCAGCAGGGTGGCGACGGTCTCCGAAGGCTGGGCCCCGTGCTCGAGCCAGTGGCGCGCGCGCTCCTCGTCGAGCTCGATCGTCGAGGGCTCGGTCTGCGGGTTGTAGCGGCCGATCGTCTCGATCGTCCGCCCGTCGCGCGGCGAGCGTTTGTCGGCGACCACGATTCGCCAGATCGGATTCTTTTTCGAACCCACCCTTCTCAGTCTTATTCGTACAGCCATTGGACTGCGGCAGGTTACATGACGTGACCGGCATGCCCGGACGCGAAAGGGGAGGACATGCGGATGATCGGCGTGCAGGTCGTCCCCCGTCGCTATCTGATTCTTCGGGGGCGTGCTGCGCGCCCTCCGCTCATCTGGGCGAGCTGCTGCGGGTCCGGGGTCTTGCCCGACATCATCTGCCGCATCAGCTTGCGCATCTGGTCGAACTGCTTGATCAGCTGGTTGACCTGCTGGACTTTGGTCCCCGAGCCCATCGCGATCCGCTTGCGCCGCGAGCCCTTGATGATCGTCGGGTTGGCCCGCTCCAGCGGCGTCATCGAGAGGATGATCGCCTCGACCCGGTCGAGCTCGTCCTCGCCGACGTCGGCGTTCTGCAGCTGCTTCATCGCCCCCATCCCGGGCAGCATCCCGATCAGGCCGCTGAGCGGTCCCATCTTGCGCACCTGCCGCATCTGCTGCAGGAAGTCCTCCAGCGTGAAGCGATCGTCTTCCAGTTTCCTCTGCAGGTCCTCGGCCTGGCTCTCGTCGACCTGCTGCTCGGCTTTCTCGATCAGGCTGAGCACGTCGCCCATGCCGAGGATCCGCGACGCCATCCGGTCCGGATGGAAGCGCTCGAACGCCTCCAGCTTCTCGCCGGTCGAGGCGAAGAGGATCGGCTTGCCGGTCACGGCCTTGACCGAAAGCGCGGCGCCGCCCCGCGCGTCGCCGTCGAGCTTGGTCATCACAACGCCATCGAACTCGGCCGTCTCCGCGAACGATTCGGCGACGCCAACGGCGTCCTGGCCGGTCATCGCGTCGACCACCAGCAGGACGTCGTGGGGTTTGGTCCGCTTGCGGATCCTCGCCAGCTCCGCCATCAGCTCCTCGTCGATGTGGAGGCGGCCGGCGGTATCGACGATGAGGACGTCGCGTTCCTCCTCGCGGGCCCGATCCAGCGCCCATGAAGCGATCTCGACTGGATCGGCTTCCGTGCCCTGCTCGTAGACGTGAGCGCCGGCCCGCTCGCCGACGGTAACCAGCTGGTCGACCGCGGCCGGCCGGTAGACGTCGCAGGCGGCGAGGGCGACGTTTTTGCCGGACTCGCCGAGGTGACGGGCCAGCTTCGCGCAGGCGGTCGTCTTGCCCGAGCCCTGCAGGCCGGCCATCAGGATCACCGTGGGCCCGGTGGAGGCGAAGGCGAGGTCGCGTCCCGTCCCGCCCATCAGGCCCGTCAGCTCCTCGTTGACGATCTTCACCACCTGCTGCCCGGGATCGAGGCTCTCCAGAACGTCAGCACCGAGGCAACGCTCCTTGAGCCCCTTGGTGAAGCTTTTGACGACTTTGAAGTTGACGTCGGCCTCGAGCAGCGCGAGGCGGATCTCGCGCATCGCGGCGTCGACGTCGGCCTCGCTCAGCTTGCCGCGCGAGCGGACCTCTGAGAGCGTCGCCTGGAGCCGGTCTGAGAGCTGGTCGAACAAGCGCTACCAGCTTAAGGGAGTGCAGCCAGGGCGGCCGCTTTCGGCTGCCCTGGCTGCATGTCTCGGCGGTCAGCAGCCTTCAAGTTTTGCCGCGCCAATACCGTGAGGGTCGGGGGCTTGCGTTTCCGTTATGAAACGAGCAATTTTTGCCGGGGCTTTAGTGCATTTGAGTTTTACCTGACAGGATTTATCTTTCGCAATTCCGTTGTTGCAGGTGTCTTCCGTCAGTTGGAACTCATTACCGTCTGGGTTGACGACAAAATATTTGAGTCCTTTTTTCAGGTCTTGGCCGGATTTGTTTTCTATTTTGATCGTCCGTTCGGTGTTCAGACCTCCAAATTGGATCGGGGATTCCACGAGCAGCACCGGGTTGAGCGCCTGCATTGCGATGTTCACCGAGACTTCTCCAAGAGAGCCGGCAATTACCGCGGCGCCTTCGAAGGCGCCGTTCGTTGTGCTTTCGGCATTCGAGCATTTCCCAATGCCAGTTCCCGCTGTCTGGCTGTAATTGATGCCTGCGATAGAGGCAACGGCTTTGATGTCACCTTCGGAGACTTCGCTTACCGTAGCGCCGCTCAGCGTTTGGGCTGGTACGTGAATGGTGCACTTGGTCACACCCGCCACTGTCGCCACCACCGCTATCGATTTGCCTTCACTACAGGAGATGTCCATCGTGGCTTTGTAGGTCCCGCCTTCTTTTGTCGAAGCTGTCAGCACGAACTGGCAGCCGTTCATAGAGACATCGGCGGTGCCCCCGCTCATCGTGCAGCTTTCGAAGAGCGGGCTCAACGCCAGCGAAGTGCTTTCTTGGCTGGTCATTGTGCCTTCGTATTTGGCGGTGTTGCATTTGAGGGTTCCGGCGTCGACAACCAAGCTAGACGTGCCTTCCCCCGAACCCGTCAGGTTGGTGTGTTCGATTTCCGAGTGGAAGGCGAACGATTCCGCCGAGGCCGCCGAGGCCGCCACCGCGCTCACCGCGAGAGCCGCCGTCAGAGTCAGCCCGAAGGCCTTGAGCTTGCGAGTCATTGTCGTGCTTCCTTTCGTCGCGATTGCCCCTGGCAATCCCCGGAAGCGCTGCGTCCCCCGCCGGTCGGGGAGGCTACAACTGATAGCGATTCGCCACCGTATAGTCAAGAAAGACTGTGCAATGTGCCCGTCCGCTTTCGCGGCCTCGGGTCCGCTGGACCTACTCAGCCAGCAGGGCGCGGGCGAAGTCCTCGGGATCGAACGGGCGCAGGTCCTCGAGCGACTCGCCGATGCCGATCAGCTTCACCGGGATGCCCAGCTCGCCGGCGATCGCCAGCACTATGCCGCCCTTCGCGGTACCGTCGAGCTTGGTCAGGACGACGCCGTCGACCTCGACCGCCTCGGCAAAGAGCTGCGCTTGGCGCAGGCCGTTCTGGCCGGTAGTAGCGTCGATCGAGATCAGCGTCTCGTGCGGGGCATCCGGCATCTGCTTGGCGATCACCCGCCGCACCTTCGCCAGCTCGTCCATCAGGTTTCCCTGCGTGTGGAGGCGACCGGCGGTGTCGACGATCACCACGTCGGCGCCGCGGGCGCGGGCGGCGGCGATCGCGTCGAAGGCGACCGCCCCGGGATCGCCGCCCGGTGCCGAGCGGATCAGTTCGGCGCCGGCCCGCTCCGCCCACTCGGCCAGCTGCTCCGCCGCCGCTGCCCTGTAGGTATCGGCGGCGGCGAGAACCACGGAGAGACCGAATTCCTTTGATAGATGCCAGGCGATCTTGCCGATCGTCGTCGTCTTGCCAGTGCCGTTTACCCCCACCATCAGCAGTACCGCCGGCTCGGCACCGAGGTCGATCGGACTGCGACCGTTCGAGGCGACCTCGGCAAGGATCTCGATCAGACGCTCGCGCACCGCCTCGCCGTCGGCGGATACCGACCCAGCGTCGACCTCCTGCTCCAATCGCTCGACCACCTTGGCCGTGGTCGGGGCGCCGACGTCGGCAAGGATCAGCGCCTCCTCGAGCCGCTCCCAGGTCTCCTCGTCGATGCGGTCGAAGATGCTGGCCGAGATCTCCTCGACCAGGGCCTGTCGGCTCTTGGAGAGGCTCTCGCGCAGACGGCGGAAGACGCCACGGCGTTGCTCCTCACCGTCGGGCTCTGCTCCCGCATCCGCGAGGCTGCGTGCTCCGAGATCGAAGATCTCCCGCCAGGAGGTTGGCATCGGCCTTATGCGGCGGCGGCTGAATCGCCGTGGGCGGGAGCCTCGACGGCGGGCTTCTCGCCGAGGGTGCCGGGACGCTCGTCCTCCCGCGGCGGGGCGACGCCGGCAAAAGGCGGAGGCGGGCTGGATACTGCCTCGCCATCCCCTTCCCCGCTCTCCATTTCCCGCGGCAACCGGCGGGAGACGACTTTGGTCACACCGTCCCCGCCCATGGTGACGCCGTAGAGCACGTCGGCGGCGTCCATGGTCCGTTTCTGGTGGGTGACGATGACGAACTGTGCACGATCGGAGAAGCGGCGGATCAGTTGCAGGAAACGGTCGATGTTGGCATCGTCGAGCGCCGCCTCGACCTCGTCGAGGATGTAGAAGGGGCAGGGGCGGGCAAGAAAGACGGCGAAGACGAAGGCCAGCGCGACCAGTGACTTCTCGCCGCCCGAGAGCAGCGAGAGCTTGCGGGTCGACTTGCCGGCCGGGGTGACCTCGATCTCGACTCCGAGCTCCTCGCGCTCCTCTTCCTCCGATCCCTCCTCTCCCTCGTCCTCCTCCGCAATGTCTGCCTCGGCGTCGCGCAGCGGGCGCAGGCTGACCCTTCGCAGCCGGCCCCTTCCACCTGGGAAGAGGTGCTCGACCATCTCCTCGAAGTTCTTCGCGGTCGCCTCGAAGGTCTGCTCGAAAGCACGCTCGATCTCGCGATCGATGTCGCGGATCAATGCCTCCAGCTCGTGCATCCCCCGCTCGGTGTCCTCGCGCTGGCCCTGCAGCGACTCGACGTGCTCGCGGGCCTCCTCGTACTCTTGCTCGGCTAGCGGGTTGACCGGCCCGATCTGGCCGCGCCGCCGCTCCAGCCGCTGCAGTCGCCGATCGATCTCGTCTCGCTCCTCCTCGCTCAGGGGCTCCTCGGCGGGTCCGACCTCTTCGCCCAAACGCTCGGCGACGCTCGCCAGCTCCTTGGCGGCCTCGGCCCGCCGGTCGCCGAGGTGGGCCGCCTCCACCTGCGCCTCGGTAAGCGCGTCGGCGGCGGCCTTCATCTCTACCTGCAGCTCGGACTCCTCGCGCGAGCAGGCGCGCATTTCCTCGGCGATCGCATCGCCGTCGCCCTCCCCACCGACGACTTTCGCTTCGATCCGCTCGACCCGCCCCCTGATCGCCGCCTCCGCGGCGGCACAGGCGCTCGCCGCGGCGCGGACCTCGTCGAGCAGCTCTTCCCCGGCAGCGACCCGCTCGCGCAGCGCCTCGCGGTGCCGCTCGCCGAGCAGGCCCTCGGCACGCCGGGCGTGCCGTGCCGCTCGCTCCGCCCCACCCTGAATCGCGCCCAGCGCCGCCTCCCGCTCGGCCTCCGAGGAATCGCTCGAACGGGCCCGGGCAAGACCGTCGGATGCGGCGGCGATGCCGGCGTCGATCTCGCCCAGCTCCTGCTCCAGCTTGCGCACCCGCTCCACCGGGGCGCCCTCGGTCGAACCGAGGTCGAGAGTGAGCGGCCCGAACTCCGCCCGCAGACCGTCGAGCGCGCCCGACAGCTCCGACTCGCGCGCGACGAGGGCGGCGGCGCGCACCGCGATCCGTTGCTGCTCGCCTCGCAGCTTGGTCAGCAGGCCCCACGCTTGGGTGCGCTCGCGGTCGCGCGCCGCGAAGCGCTCCTCGGCGGCACGCCGCCGCTCGCTCACCGCGGTCAGGCGCTTCTCGATCGCCGCGCGCCGGTTGCGCGCCTCCGCGGCGGCCGCCTCCGCCGCCTCGGCTCGATCCTTGCCGAAGCGCAGTTCCTCGGCGACCAGGCGGCCGCGCAGCTCCAGCTCCTCGCGTTCGATCCGGGCGCCCAGCTCGGCCGCCTGGGCCTGGCGCTTCAATGGCCGCAAGCGGGCCCGCGCCTCGCGCTCCAGATCGAGAGCGCGGTCGAGGTTGTCGCGTGCGGCGCGCAGCTTCAGCTCGGCACGGCGGCGTCGCTTGCGGTGCTTGCCCAGCCCCGCCGCCTCCTCGACCAGGAGCCGGCGCTCGCGCGGCTTCGAGTGCACGATCGACTCGACCCGGCCCTGGCTGATCACCGAATGCATCTCACGCCCGAGGTTGGTGTCGGAGAGAACCTCGGCCACGTCGACGAGGCGGCAACGGGCGCCGTTGAGGCGGTAGACGCCGTCGCCGGAGCGGTCGAGGCTGCGCTGAACGGCAATCTCCGAAAGCTCGGTCGCGGCGCGGCCCTCCGAGTTGTCGATCACGACCTCGACCTCGGCCGTCCGACGCTGGCCGACACCCTTGCCGCCGGCCGAGATCACGTCCTGCATCGAGGCGCCGCGGATCGCCCCGGGACTTTGCTCGCCCAGCGCCCAGAGCACCGCGTCGGTGATGTTCGACTTGCCGGAGCCGTTGGGTCCAACGATCACGCTGACGCCCGGAGAAAACTCCAGCTTGGTGCGCGCGGGGAACGACTTGAACCCCTTCATCTCGATCGATCTCAGATACATCTCTAGTCCTCAGTCTCCAAGGCTGGCGTTTGAGTCGGACACGACCCCCTGCCTACAGCCCCCCGAGGCGCTTCAGCGCCTCCTCCGCCGCCATCTGCTCCGCTGCCTTCTTGCTTCGACCGGCTCCCGTCCCCACCCTCTCCTCGCCAACGGTCGCCTCTACCTCGAAGGTTCGCCGATGTGCGGGTCCCGATTCGCCGATCACGGCATAGGTTACGCGCGCCCGTCGCCGCGCGAGCAGCTCCTGAAGAGCCGACTTCGCATCTACCGGTGCTTGGGTGGCGTACTCGATCCGTGCCTCGAAGGCAGCTCCCACCGCCGCTGCTACGCGCTCGAAGCCGAAGGCGAGGAAGCAGGCGCCGATCAGCGCCTCGGTGACCTCGGGCAGCGGTCGCGAGCCGGCCAGCAGCACCTTGGCGGGAATCGCCTCCTCGGCTTTCGGCTCAGCCTCCTCCAGCATCTTCGGCACGCCCAACTCCTCGCCTACCTGGGCGCAGGAGACACCGCTCACCGCGTGGTTGTGGATCTTGGTGAGCCCGCCGGCATCGATGTCCGGGAAGCGCTGGGAGATCTCGGCCGCGACGGCGAGGGCGAGCACGCTGTCGCCCAGGTAGGCCAGCCGCTCGTAGGACTCGGGCCCATCTGTCCACGACGTGTGGGTGAGGGCACGGTTGCGCAGCTCGGCGGGCAGCTCCGCGACTAGATCCGCGAGCCGCTCGACGCTCACGCCGGAGCGCGCTCCAGGACGAAGGAGACCGCATCCCCAACGGTGACGATCCGCGCGGCATCCTCCTCCGGAACTGAGATTTCGTAGCGATCCTCCAGCTCCATCACCAGCTCGTAGAGGTCGAGCGAGTCGGCGTCGAGGTCCTCCTTGAAGCGAGTCTGCTCATCGATCTTGCCCGCGTCCACCTCGAGCTCCTCGGCGAGGTGGTCGCGCACAAGGTCAAAAATCTCGTCCCGGTTCATGTTTGACTTCCTATCACGCGTCCTCCTTGGTGGCCAGCGCGCTTCTCGTCGCACCACTCCGCGTCAGCAGCTCTGCGGTCTTCTCGACCGCCCCCACCTCGACGCAGCGCGCCGCCAGCCGCACCGCGTTGGCGATCCCCACGCCGGCAGCACTGCCGTGACCGACCACCGCGATGCTCCGTAGGCCGAGCAGGATCGCACCGCCGGTCGTGTCGGGGTGGAGCTCGCGACGCAAGCCCCCGAGGGCCGGTCGCATCAACAGGCCACCGAGCGTGGCGAGCGGATTGGAACGGGCGGCGTCGCGAATCGCGCTCGTGACCGTTCGCGCCGTCCCCTCCATCAGCTTCAGCGAGACGTTGCCGGTAAAGCCGTCGGTGACAACCACGTCGACGTCGCCGACGGGCAGGTCCCGACCCTCGACGTTGCCGACGAACTCGATCCCCCCGGTCCGCGCGAGCAGGGAATGGGCGGTGACCACCTCCTCCCTGCCCTTCCCCGCCTCCTCGCCAACAGAGAGCAGTCCCACCCTGGGGCGCTCGACCCCGAGCACCGCGGCGCTGAAGGCGGCGCCGAGGTAGGCAAACTGGACCAGGTGCTGAGCGCGCACTTCGACGTTGGCACCGACGTCGAGGAACAGCACCGGCCTGCCGGGGACAGGTAACCGCACCGCGAGAGCGGGGCGCTGCACCCCCTGCAGGCGACGCAGGCCGAAGGTGGCGGCTGCCATCGTCGCCCCCGTGGAGCCCGGGCTTACCATCGCCGCCGCCCGCCCTTCGGCGACGTCGCGCGCCGCCCGCACCACCGAGGCATCCTTCCTCGCCCGCACCGCCGGCACCGGGTCCTCCTCGTTGGCGATCCAGTCCTCGGTCGCCACGACCTCGACCCCCTCGACACCGTCCAGCCCCAACTCGCCGGGGGGGCCGAAGACCCGCAGCCGGATTCCATCGGCGGCAGCCAGCCGCGCCCCCTCGGCGAGAGCGTCGAAGCCCTGCTCGGCACCGAAGCCGTCCAGGGCCACGGTCACGCCGCGCCCCGCCTGCATCACTCCTCGGCGTCGGGAGTGCGCGCGGTGGGATCGGCGATCGTGTGTTTGATCACCTCTCGCCCAGCGTAGGTACCGCAAGTCGGGCAAACCCGGTGCGGCAGACGGGGGCTGTGACAGCGCGGACAGCGGTTGAGCCGCGCCTTGCCGGCCTTGTGGGTCGCACGCCGCTTGTCGCGACGGGTGCGGGAGGTTCTCTTCTTGGGGACGGCCATCGGTCGCGGAATGGTAGCGGGGCGGTCAGTACGCCGCACGCACGACGGCCAGCCCATCGGCCTGCCAGGTGACCTCGCCGTCGCACCACTCGACCAGACGGTCCAACTCGTCGCCTTCGAAGGCGTCGCCGATGACGAGGGAGCGGGAGTGGTCCTTCACCCGCCTGACCAAGGCTTTCTTCTGCTCGTCGCTGAGGTCGTTCACCGAGAGGACCGAGATGACCAGGTCCCAGGGCCCGTCCGGCAACGGGTCCTCCATGCGGGCCAGCTGCACGTCGTCGTAAGTCTGGCGGGCACGAAAGACCATATCGGGGCTGGAGTCGAGGCCGACGACCCAAGCATCCGGATAGGCCTCGATCAATCGGCGCGTCGTCTCGCCAGTTCCCATGCCCAGCTCCAGGACCCGCTCGGGGGCGAATGGGATCGCCTCGACAGCCTGTTCCTGCAGCTCGTCGTAGCGGGGAACCTTGGCGCGGATGCGCTCCAAGTACTCGTCGGGTGTCCAGTCGAATTGACCCATTTCGTAACCTCGTCGGAGGGAGCAATCGTAAGCGGCTGGGCGGAGGAGCTCGCAATGGCCAAAGCGTCGACCACGATCATCGACCTCGCACGGCTCTCCCTCGCACACGGCGAGGGAGCGCGGCTGGACCTACCGGTTCGGCTTGACCCCCTCGAACTGGGCGGGCAGAGCTACGGGCCCGTGGACGATTCGCGCGAGGTTCGCCTCGACGTCTCACGCCCGAGCAACGGCCACGCCTTCCGCCTGCGCTTCCCGCTACGCGTCGAGGGGCCCTGCATGCGCTGTCTCGAGCCGGCCGCGGTGGAGACCGAGGTCGACGCCCGCGAGGTCGATCGGTCGGATACCGAGGACGAAGAGCTGCGCAGTCCCTACGTGGTCGACGACGAACTCGATCTGGGGCGCTGGGCTCACGACGCCGCGGTCCTCGCGATCCCTCCCCGAATCCTCTGCCGCCCCGACTGCGCCGGCCTCTGCCCGGTCTGCGGCGAGTCGCTCAACGACGCCGACCCGGCGGGCCACAAACACGACACGGGTCCAGATCCCCGCTGGAGCAAGCTCGACGAGCTCAAGCTCGAGTAAGCGCTACTGCTGCTCGTCCAGCTCTGCGACCGGCTCTTCTTCGTCACGGCCGGCGAGCCGGTCGCGGCCGCGCTGCACGGCCGCGAGGAACTTCTGCAGGTTGACCTCGAGCGTGTTGAGAATCTCGTCGGCGTAGTCCTCGGCACCGAGGCGGATCTCGCGCTCCCGGGTGCGGGCGTCCTCGACGATCTCGTCGGCGGCGCGCTCGGCCTGCTTGGTGACCTCCTCGTCGGAGATCAGGCGGGCCTGCTGCTCGCGCGCCTCGCGCACGATCCGCTCCGCCTCGCGTTTCGCCTCGGCGAGCATCTCCTGGCGCTCCTTGACGATCCAGCGCGCCTGCTTGATCTCCTCGGGGATCGTCGCGCGCATCTGGTCGAGGAGGTCGTAGATCTCCTCGCGGTCCACGCGCACCTGATCCGTGAGGGGCACGGGCCGGGCGTTGTGGACGACGTCGTCCAGCTTGTCTATGAGAACGAGAACGTCCATCAGCAGGGCGTAAGCCTACGTGTCAGAGTCACTTTCGGTGAAGAAGCCGTGATTTCCTCGGCTTTTTGCAAACTCTCGCCCACGAAGGGCGCGGTTGGCAAAAGCCTACCTTTCGCCCAGGCGCTCCGTCATCGCGGCCGCCACCGGACCCGGAACGAGATCGGAAACGTCACCGCCGAAGGTCGCCATTTCCTTCACTCCGGTCGAGGATAGAAAGCTGTATTGGGGCGAGGCGATCATGTAGATGCTCTCGATCCCGGGATCCAGCTTGCGGTTGAGCTGCGCCATCTCGAACTCGTACTCGAAGTCGGAGATCGCCCGCAATCCCTTGGCGATTGCCCTCGCCCCCTGTTCGCGAGCGAACTCGACCAGGAGGTTGGAGAAGATCTTCGCCTCGACGTTGCCGAGGCTCGCGGTCGCTTCTTCGATCAGCGCCTTGCGCTCCTCGGCGGTGAAGAGGGTCTTGTCCTTGCGCATCGGGTTGTTGACGACGCCGACGACCACCCGCTCGAACACCTCGGAGCAGCGGGTGATGATGTCGAGGTGCCCGTTGGTCACTGGGTCGTAGCTGCCCGGACAGACGACCGTTCCATCGCGCTCGGCCATCACTCCGCTCCTCGGTAAAAGGAGACGTCGGTGCCGCCGTAACGGCGCTGGCGGAGCGGCTGCAGGGAGTCGAGCCGCAAAGGCCGCCGAGCAGCGCTCTCGACTATCGCCCGCCCCCCCTCGGTGAGAAGACGCGGTAGATGTGTATTCAGTGCCTGCCCCACGCGGTCGGCGAGTTTATAGGGGGCGTCGACGAAGACAAGCTCGAAGCTGGCCGCGTCGGGTCCCTCGGCCCCGGCAGCCAGCCAGCGGCTGACCTCAGCGCGAACCAGCTCGGCCCGCTCACCGAGGCCGAGCCGCTCGACGTTGCCGAGCGCGGGCCGGGTGTCGCGATCCACCAGAACGGCCGTCGCGGCGCCGCGCGAGAGCGCCTCGATTGCCAGCGCCCCCGTGCCGCAGTAGAGGTCGAGGACCCGGACATCGCTCACATCCCCAAGGGCGGAGAAAATTGCCTCGCGAACCCGATCGGAGGTGGGGCGAACCTTCCAGCCGCGCGGCGCGACAAGGCGCTGGCCCTTCAGCTCTCCGGCAATGACGCGCATCGCGCCACTCTGTCATTTGCGTGTGAGGTTTGGACTGCCATGCGACCCCAAACTCACACGCAAGCGGCTAAAGAGGAATTGGGTCGGAGGCGCCAGCGCCGAAGCGGCGATGGGCGGCGTCGAGCAGGGGGCCCAACTCGGATGCCTCGAGGGAATCGTGGCGCCGTAGCAAGGCCAGCACCTCGTCCCGTGCGGCAACCAGGAGGGGCGTTTCCTCGGGCAGCTCCGCCACGGCGAAGCGAGGAAGGCCGTGCTGTCGCGTGCCTAGCACCTCGCCCTCGCCGCGCAGGCTGAGGTCCACCTCTGCGAGCTTGAAGCCGTCGCGCTCGCGCTCCACCGCCTTCAGCCGCCGCCGCGCCATCCCACCCGCATCTTCAGGGAACAGCAGGCAGTGCGAGCGGTGGGCACCCCTGCCGACCCGCCCGCGCAACTGATGCAGCTGGGAGACGCCGTAGCGCTCCGCCCCCTCGATCACCATCACGGTTGCGTTGGGCACGTCGATCCCGACCTCGATCACCGTGGTCGCGACCAGGACGTCGGTTTCGCCGCCGACGAAGGCCTCCATCGCCTCCGCCTTGCGGGTCGAGGGCATCTGTCCGTGGATGACGCCGACCGAGAAGCCACCCAGCTCCTCGCGCGCCAGCCGCGCCGCCTCCACCTCGGCCGCCTTCCCCTGCATTTTCTCCGACTCCTCGACCAGCGGACAGACGACATAGGCCTGCCGGCCCTCGCGCAGCTGCGCGCGAAGAAACTCATAGGCAACGGGACGATCGTCCTCCTCGACCAGCCGGGTCTCTACCGGCTGGCGCCCTGCCGGCAGCTCGTGCAACGCGGTCGTGTCGAGGTCGCCGTAAGCGGTGAGGGAGAGCGTGCGCGGGATCGGCGTCGCGGTCATGTGGAGGACGTGGGGCACCATCCCCTCCACCCGCTTCTCGTCGAGCGCTCGACGTTGCTCGACCCCGAAGCGGTGCTGCTCGTCGACCACGCAGAGACCGAGGCGAGCGAAGCGGACCTTCGGATCGATCAACGCATGGGTTCCGACGACCAGCCCCAGCTCACCGCTGGCAAGGCGGTCGAGGGCTTCCCTGCGCCTGGGTGCCGACGTCGCGCCGGTCAACAGCGCGAACGGCGTCGCCTCTTCCGCCAGCAGCTTCCCCAGGGTGACCGCGTGCTGCTCGGCCAGCGTCTCCGTCGGCGCCATCAACACCGCCTGGAACCCTGCTTCCAGCGCCCGTAGCATCGAGTACAGCGCCACGACCGTCTTCCCCGATCCCACCTCCCCCATCAGCAACCGCTGCATAGGCTCGCCCGAGTTCAGGTCGACATCGATCTCGTCGAAGGCACGCAGCTGATCCTTCGTGGGCTCGAAAGGCAGAGACTCGATCCACCTCGCCACTACCTCGCCCGGCTTGCCGAGCTTTGGTGCCGGCCTGGCAGTCCGGTGAGACTGCTTCCGCGTCGTGAGGAGGGCTTGGTAGAGGAACAGCTCTTCGAAGGCGAGCCGCCCCCGGGCCTGTTCAACGTCCCCCTCTCCCTCCGGAAAGTGCACTGCCTTAACGGCATCGGCGGCTCCCGCAAGTCCCCGACGCACTCGCAGCTCAACTGGCAGCGGCTCGAGCACGTTCCCAACCAGGCCGATCGCTTGCTCCATCCATTGGCGAATGCGCTGCGCTTTCAGCGCCTCGGTTGCCGGATGTACGGGAACAAGGCTTCCACCCGCGGGTGGCGGCGTAGGGGGTGGGTCCCCTGCGCCGACAGGACCCGCGGCTGAAAGCATCTCGTACTCGGACACTCGGAAACCGCGTTTGTCCCTCGACCCAGTGATCAGCAGGGACAAGCCAGGCGTCAGCTTCTTGGCCACCCAAGGCTGGTTGAACCAGGTAGCCCGAACCGTGCCGCTGTCATCGCCGACTTTCACCGAGAGGATCGAGAGGCCGCGGCGGCGGAAGCCGCTAGGTGCCCCGAGCACCTCGACGAGGACCGTCGCCCGCTCTTTCGGCTCCAGCGTCGCGACGGGAACAACCGTGCGATCGCGGTGGCTGTGTGGGAAGCGGAGCAGCAGATCGCCGACGGTTCCGATACCGGCATCCGCGGCGGCTTCGGCGAGCCTGGGGCCGACTCCCCCCAAAACCTCGAGCGACACGTCGAGAGCGCTGGGCCTCGGCCAGTGAATCGGCGCACCCAGGAGCTGAGCCTTGGTCAGCTCGGACGCCCCGGCAAAGGAGCGCGCTACTGGGCCGCGAGCAGCCACCACCAGCTCGGCTGACCCCCCTCGTGGGTCTCAACCTCGACCCCATCGGGGACGTGGGTGTCGATCTCCTCGAGCGGGATCGGGGCGTCCTTGCCGGCCAGCACAGTGACGATCTCGACTCCCTCGGCAAGGCGCTCGATCGTGGTCGCCAGGGACGAGCCGGCACCGCCCCAGGCGACGATCTCCTCGCCGACAAAGCCGACGGCGTCGCCCTTGCGGAAGCGCCCCTGGGCGTCGTCCCGGGCGGCGGGCGCCACCCCGCCGGTGACGATTCCTTCCAGGGCTGCCGCGAGCCGCTCGGCGTTCTCCTCCACCGATGCGTCGGGCTCCAGCTCGATCAGGGCCAACAGCCCGGCCTGTTGAGAGGTTGCGGCGACGACCCGGGCCGGCTTCTCTGAAAGCTCGCAGGCCCGCTCGGCCGCCATGATCACGTTCGAGGAGCTGGGCAGAACCAGAACCTCCTCCGCCGGCACCTCGTGGATCCCCGCCAGCAGCTCGTAGGTCGAGGGGTTGAGGGTCTCGCCGCCGGGCACCACATGCGCGCCGAGCTCGGCGAAGAGCCGCTCCAAGCCCTCCCCCGCCGCGACCGCGAGGGCTCCCGTTCGCCCCCCCTCCAGCCGCGCCCGCCGCTCCGCGATCTGCTCCCGCATATCGGCGACGTCGAGGTTGGTAACACGGCCGGCCCCCTCGAATAGCGCCACCGCTGTTTCCGGCTCATCGGTGTGAACGTGGACCTTGAGCGTCGTTTCGTCGCCGACCACTAATACCGAGTCCCCCAGGCCCTCCAAATGGGGAAGGAAGTCGCGGGCGGCAAGGTCGGTGCCGGAGACGATGAAGTTGGTGCAGTAGCGGTAGCGGCTGTCCTCATGGTGGGGACGGCTGAGCGGCGGCGCCTCGTGGTGTGAGATCTCCGGAATCGCGGCGCCGTCGCCCCGCAGCCCGGCGACGACACCAGCGAGGATCAGCACCAAGCCGTAGCCACCGGCGTCGACGACGCCTGACTCGCGCAGCACGTCCAGCTGCTCGGGGGTCCGCTCGACCGCCTTCTGACCGTCGGCTATCGCCTTCTCCAGCACCTCGGCCAGGACCGCGTCCTGCTGCTCGTCGCTGACCCCCTGACCCAGGCGCTGCTTGTCCGCCTCCAGATGGGCGAGCTGGCGGGCGATCGAGTGCGCCATCTCGCGGAAGACCGTCAGCATCGTCCCCTCGGCCGGGTCGCGGACCGAGGCGTAGGCGGCGTCGGCGGCGCTGGCGAAGGCGGAGGCGACAAGGACCGGGTCGACCAGCTCACCGGGGCGGCTCGCCAGCTCCTCG
Organism: Solirubrobacterales bacterium; assembly: GCA_044867645.1. GTDB lineage: Bacteria > Actinomycetota > Thermoleophilia > Solirubrobacterales > 70-9 > VRUE01. The sequence continues at coordinate 28,396 of JBIOVI010000050.1, forward strand.
GCCGCACCGCGGACGATCTGGCTCAGGATCACGCCCGAGTTCCCCCGCGCCCCCATCAGCGCCGCCCTGGCCAGCGCCTGGACCAGCCGCGTCCTGCCCACCTCGTCGACCTCGAGCCCGTCGAGCCGGTCGAGCTCCTCCATCACGGCGCGCATGGTCATCGCCATGTTGTCGCCGGTATCGCCGTCGGCAACGGGGAAGACGTTGAGGTCGTTGACCTCTTGACGACGCTCCTCGAGGTGGGCGTAAGCAGACGTGACGACGCGCCGGAAGCGCGCGATCGAGGGATCGGGCATCGGTCCAGAATCTAGCTGCCGCGGGCGGATGCCCCCGGGGCGGGCCGACCGGTCGAGCTCGCTGCGGTGCGGCGCTCGATGCGACGCTTTGCCAGCTGGTGCACCGGGCACCGCAAGACCGCGATCCTTAGCTGGCGGCGCTGCTGCTGATGCGACCGATGCAGTTACGCGCGGCATCATCAAACTCTTCGGTCTTGGCCTCGCGGCGGCCGTCTTCATCGATGCCGTGATCGTCCGCTCGGTCCTGGTGCCCGCGGTCATGCAACTGTTCGGCGAGCGGGCCTGGTGGCTACCGGCCTGGCTCGACCGCATCCTGCCGCGCCTCCACGTCAAGCCCGCCGAGGGCGATCCGTCGCCGACGGGCGAGCATCCGCTCGTCGAGAGCGCCTGAGTCCGAGCAGACGACGCAACTCGGCGCGATGGCTCGGGCTACGCCGCCGGGCGGTTTCGATCCGCGGCGGCAACCGCGCAGGCGGGCGTGCTTCCAGGCAGCCGGTACCGGTTGTCCGCGACCAGCCGGTAGGCCTTCGCCGCGATCCACGAGACCCCCGGCAGCAGGATCATGCGGCCGATGACCTTCCAGATCCGCCCGGCGGTGCTCAGGATCGCGGCGATCGCCTCGTGTCCCGAGCGGACCGTGCCGTCGATCTGAACCCACTGCACGGCATCGGCCGCCTGCTCCTCGGTTATTCCCAACTCAGCCAGATCGGTGAGCTGCCAGGCGACGATCTCCGCATCCGGCTCGATCCTCTCCAAGACGCGAGCACAGCTCGTGCAGAACCCGCAGTCCCCGTCGTAGACAAGCACCGGCCTGCGGCTGTCGACGCGCGCGATGATGTACACAGCATGAGGCTTCCAAACGCGGCACACGAATCTCGCCCATGGCGTATTCGCGAAATCGTGCCGGACTTCACCCTGGAGGATGTCTGGGCCCTGCCCGTACACGGTGGCGCCGAGGACTTCCAAACGCTGCTCGAGCTGATGGTTTCCTCCAATCCTGCCAGCGCTGGGTCCCTCCCCACTCGCGTCCTGTGGCGCGCTCGCGATCGCCTCGGCGGTTGGTTCGACCTCGGCCGGATTTCGACCCCGACCGAGAGTGGCGGGGACGGTGCCGTGGGCAAACTGCCGATCCCCAGCACGAACGAAACCTCGCTCGCCGAGCGGCTACCAGACGATCTGCGCGACACGGCGGCGGATCTGGATTTCGACTCCCTGCCTTTCGCGCCTCTCTATCGCACCGATGTCGAATTCGCCGCCGAGCTGTCGAACCAGACCGTGCATGCCGTGATGCACCTGGCCTGGGTCGATCGGGGCGAAGGCCGCTACCAGGGGCAGATGGCCGTATACGTCAAGCCACGCGGCCGCTTCGGCAAGGGATACATGGCGCTGATCAAACCCTTCCGATACTGGATTGTCTACCCGGCACTAATGCGACAGATCGAACGAACCTGGAATACACGCGCCCCCCAGTAGGCCACATTCCACAGGAGGCCGCGTTCTTTCAGCTTCGTCTAACGACGGCACTCGGTGTGGAGGGACCTGGTTGTCCTCCAGGCGAATGTGGCCGAAGGCCGCGATATGCAATCTGATGTCGCGCGGCGTCAGCCGCGCTGAAGATTCGGCGCTAAGCGCGAAGCGCGTGCGCCTAAATTCGATTGGAGGACAACCAGGTCCCTCCCCGGGGAGCGGGGCCGTCAGGCGGCCTTGGTGACCTTGTTCGCCTTGAGGCACCGCGTGCAGACGTAAGTGCGCAGCTTGCGGCCCCTCTCTTCGATCCTGACCTTCTGCAGATTCGGGTCGAAGCGCCGCTTGGTGGCGACCATCGAGTGGCTGCGGGACTGGCCGAACGCCGGTCCCTTGCCGCAGCTGTGGCATACCTTGGCCATCGGGTCGGAGATGGTACAGGTCGCTGCTACCCGTCGTGGAGCCGCCAGCGGTACGGGTTGACCTGCCTTTTCAGCAAGGCCATGCGGGCGACGGTAAGCGCCGCGTTGCGACCCTGGTCGCGCTTGTCGCCGTTGGCGCGGGCGAGAGCCTGCTCCATCGTGTCGCAGGTGATCACACCGAAGGCACAAGGCACGCCGGTCTCCAGCTGCACTTCCTGAATGCCTCGAGCGGCCTCCGCACAGACGAAGTCATAGTGGTCGGTCTCGCCGCGGATGACGACGCCGAGGCAGGCGACACCGGCGTAGCGGCCGGTGGTTGCGTGGAGCTTGGCGGCGAAGGGGAGCTCGTAGGCACCGGGGACGGATATCTCGCTCACCGACGCGGACGCGACACCAGCCGCCTCGAAACCCGCGCGGGCGCCACTCAGCAGCCGCTCCGCCAGGTCCTCGTAGAAGCGGCCGACGCAGACGGCGAACCCGAGGGCGGCGAGGGTGGCCCGCTCCTCCTCGCCGAAGCTCTCGAGGAAAGCAGGCGACTCACTCATCCGCCTGCCCGCTCTCGCCCCCGGCGTCGCGCTCCTCCTCGTCGTGGATCATCTCCTCGTCGAGGGCGAGGCCCTGGTGATGGAGGATGTGACCCATCTTGTCGCGCTTCGCCCGCAGGTACTCCTCGTTGTGGGAGTTGGGCGCTGCTTCGATCGGCACCTGCTCGCTTACCGAGAGCCCGTAGCCCTCGAGGCCGTGGATCTTCTTCGGGTTGTTGGTGAGGATGCGGATGCTGGTCAGGCCGAGGTCGACCAGGATCTGAGCGCCGATCCCGTAGTCGCGCAGGTCCGCCGGCAAGCCCAGTTTCAAGTTGGCCTCGACCGTATCGGCCCCCTCCTCCTGCAGCTTGTAGGCGCGTAGCTTGTTGAGCAGGCCGATCCCGCGCCCCTCCTGAGAGAGGTAGAGGAGAACGCCCTGGCCCTCCTGCTCGATCATCGCCAGCGCCGACGCCAGCTGTTCGCCGCAGTCGCAGCGCATGCTGTGAAAGACGTCGCCGGTCAGGCACTCGCTATGGACGCGGACCAGCACGTCCTCGACCCCGTCGACCTCGCCCTTGACCATCGCCACGTGGTGTTTGTCGTCGACCAGCGAGCGGTAGCCGACCGCGGTGAAGTCGCCAAAGGCCGTGGGCAGCGCCGTCGAGACGACCCGCTCGACCAGCTTCTCGGTGCGACGCCGATAGGCGATCAGGTCGGCGACCGTGATCATCTTCAGTCCGTGGCGCTTGCAGTATGGGATCAGGTCGGGCACCCGGGCCATCGTCCCGTCCTCGTTCATCACCTCGCAGATCACCCCGGCTGGGTTGAGACCCGCGAGCCGCGCCAGGTCGACCGCCGCCTCGGTCTGCCCCGTCCGCTCCAGCACCCCGCCGGGTTTCGCCTTGAGCGGGAAGACGTGGCCAGGTTGGACCAGGTCGCGAGGGCTCGCGCCGGGGTCGACCGCAACCTGAATCGTGTGCGCACGGTCGGCCGCCGAGATCCCGGTCGTGACCCCGTCCCTGGCCTCGATCGCGACCGTGAAGGCGGTCTGCAGCGGCGTCTCGTTCTTGGCCGCCATCAGATCGAGGCCGAGCTCGTCGCAGCGGTCGGGCGTCAGCGCCAGGCAGATCAGCCCGCGCGCCTCCTTGGCCATGAAGTTGACAGCCTCGGGAGTGGCGAACTGAGCCGCCATCGTCAGGTCGCCCTCGTTCTCGCGGTCCTCGTCGTCGCAGACGACGACCATGCGGCCCTGTCGAATCTCCTCGATCGCCTCCTTGATCGTCGCGAACGGGCTCTCCCCCGTCTCCTGCCCGGAACCCTCTTTTCTCTGCGTCTCCGTCATCTGGCTCACGCCTGCTCCTTTCCGGCCAATGGTCCCATGATCCGCTCCACGTACTTTGCGATCACGTCGCACTCGACGTTGATCTTGCGCCCGGGCTCGAACTCGCTCAGCGTCGTCCGTTCCAGCGTCTCCGGGATCAGCGAGACCTCGAACCAGTCCATCCCCACCCCGGCGACAGTCAGGCTGACACCGTCCAGGACAATCGACCCTCTCTCGATCACGTAGCGCATCAGCTCGGGCGCCAGGCCAACCCGAACCCGCCTCGCCAAGCCGTCCTCCGCGGTCAAGATGACCTCCCCCACGCCGTCGACATGACCTTGGACGATGTGCCCGTCGAGCCGATCGGACGCTCGCATCGCCGGCTCGATATTGACCCGGCTGCCGCTCTCGAGCTGATCGAGCGCGGTGACCTTCAGCGTCTGGTTCATGACGTCGGTGGTGAAGTGGTCGAACCCTGGGCTCTTCGCCGTCAGACAGACGCCGTTCACCGCGACTGACCCACCGGGGGCCAGATATTCGGAGAGCACGGTTGAAATCCTCAATTCGGCGCCGTCCGCCCAAACATCAGCAGACGCCACGGTGCCCACATCCCTGACCAGTCCAGTGAACATCACCACTCCTTAAAACGGGTTGTGATCAACGTGTCTTCAGCACCCTGGTCGAGCGCGTTCAGGCGCTTGCCCCCACCGAGCAGGATCGGTGCGATGAACGTTCGCGACTCGTCGATCCGATCGGCGTCCACGAACGCGCCCGCAAGGGTGGCACCGCCCTCGAGAAAGAGGCTGGTGACCTCGCGGCGTCCCAGCTCCGAGAGCGCCGCGTCAATTCGGTCGACGAGGATGATCTCGGCGCCAGCCTCTTGCAGGGCCGCGCGACGCGCCGCATCGGCCTCCGGCGAGGTGATGACGAGAACCGGCGCCTCGTCGCGCGTTTGAAGCAACCGGGAGTCGAGCGGTAGCCGCGCCTGGCGGTCGAAGACGACGCGGATCGGCTGGCGGGCCGCGTCCACGTCGCGCGCGGTGAGCAGGGGGTCGTCGGCGAGGACGGTGCCGATGCCGACCGCGACCGCGTCGGATTCGGCGCGCCAGCGGTGGACCAGCTCCCGGCTGCGCTCACCGGAGATCCAGGACGAGTCGCCGGACGCCGTCGTCGTGCGACCGTCGAGCGACATCGCCAGCTTCAAGGTGACGAGTGGCAGGCCGGTGCGGGCGTGTTTGCGGAAGGGCTGGTTCAGCAGCCGCGCCGCGGTCGCCTCCTCGCCGGACGCGAAATCGACTTTTACTTCGTCATCGCGAAGCATTCCGGGGCCGCGCCCGGCCGCCTTCTCGCTCGGATCATCGGAGCCGATCACGACCCGCCGGATGCCGGCCTCGAGGATCGCCTCCACGCAGGGCGGCTGCCGTCCCTGGTGCGCGCACGGCTCCAGCGTCACGTACATCGTCGCCCCAGCCGGGTCCTCGCCCCTCTTACGACAGTCCTCCAAAGCGGCCCGCTCAGCGTGGAGGTCCCCCAGCCGGGCATGAAATCCCTCGCCAATGACCGAGTCATCTCGCACGATCACAGCCCCAACGAGCGGATTCGGGCTGACTCGCCCGCGCCCGCCCTTTGCAAGCTCCAAGGCTCGTCTCAGTTGCTCTCGGTCCTGGGCTGTCAAAGAAGCGCTCATAGGACTGATTGACTAGTCAATCAACGGGATCTTACTCTCCTCGCCACGCGAATCCGCAAGTCACGTAGACACCCCCTCGCGCGGGTGGTGCGGGGTCTGGGGTCTCCGGCGGGTGAGCCGGGGACCCCTGCCCCGCGACAGGACCCGCGCGCTGGGGCATCCGTCCCGCTCGCGGTCGGGCCGGGGGCAGGGATACCCTGACCGGCCAATCATGAAATTGATCATCCAGATCCCCTGCCTGAACGAGGAGGCGACGCTGCCGGAGACGATCGCGGCGCTGCCGCGGCGCATCGAGGGCATCGACGAGATCGAGCTGTTGGCGATCGACGACGGCTCGACCGACCGCACGGTCGAGGTGGCACGCGAGCAGGGGGTCGAGCACATCGTCCGCCTGACCAACAACAAGGGCCTGGCAGCCGCTTTCCAGGCGGGACTCGACGCCTGCCTGAAGCTCGGCGCCGACGTCATCGTCAACACCGACGCCGACAACCAGTACAGCGGCGCCGACGTACCCAAGCTGGTCGCCCCGATCCTCGCCGGCGAGGCCGACATGGTCGTCGGCGACCGCCGCGTCGCCACGATCGAGCACTTCTCCGGCCAGAAGAAGGCGCTGCAGCGGATCGGCAGCTGGGTCGTTCGCAGGCTGTCCGGAACGGAGATCGCCGACACCACCTCCGGCTTCCGCGCCTACAACCGCGAGGCGGCGCTCGGCCTGCTTGTCACCGACAACTTCACCTACACGCTGGAGAGCCTGATCCAGGCGGGCAAACTGCTGGTCGCCGTCGACCAGGTGCCGATCGCGACCAACCCGCAGACGCGCGAGTCGCGCCTCTTCGCCTCGACCGGCGGCTACGTGCGGCGCAACGCACTCTCGATCCTGCGCATCTATGCCCGCTACGAGCCGCTGCGGGTCTTCGCTTCGGCCAGCCTGATCGTCGCCACCCTCGCGCTCGCCGCCTGGCTGCCGTTCCTGTTCGATTGGATCTTCAACGGGGATAGCAGCGGCCACATCCAGTCGCTGATCCTCGGCGCGGTGCTCTTCATCGCGGCGCTGCAGCTGATGGCGCTGGGCGTGATCGGCGACCTGCTCGCCGGACAGCGGGTGATGACCCAGCGCGTCTTCGAGCGGGTGCGGCGAGTCGAGCTCTCGCTTGGGGTCGAGCCCGCGCATTACGAGCGCGGCGCGCGCGACTGATGGCCGCAGAGGAGAAATCGAGCGCCGCGTCCGGCGGCGAGGTCAGCTCGACCGACTACGGCAAGACCGCCAGCTTCTTCGCGATCGGGGTCGGCCTGACCGGCGTCATCACCTACGTCTACTTCTTCATCGCCTCGCACGTGCTCTCCAAGCCCGACTACGGGCAGATCACGGTGCTCTGGTCGGCGGTCTTCATCACCATCTCCACCCTCTACCGACCGGTCGAACAGCTGCTCTCCAGGCACATCTCCGAACACCGGGTCAAAGGCGAGCCGATCGGCGAGCCGATGCGGGTCGCGGCGAGGATCCAGCTCGGACTGGGACTGACCTTTGCGGTCGTGGCCCTAGCCCTGCGCGGCCCGATCCAGGACAGCCTGCTCGAGGGCAACGAAACCCTCTACTGGATCTTCTTCTCGGCGGTGCTGTTCTACGCGGCGAGCTATTTCGCCCGCGGCTACCTGGCGGGGATTCGCAACTTCGGCCTCTTCGCCGCGATGATCCTCTCCGAGTCGGTCTTCCGGACGCTCTTCGCGGTCCTGGTCGCGGTCGGCCTGCTCAGCGGCCAGTCGGCGGTCGCGATCGGCATCGTCGCCGCCCCCTCCCTCTCGCTGCTGGTGGTGCCGCTTGCATTCCTTCGCCGAGCCCAAAAGGAACAGCGCGCAACGCCCGGCATGCCCGGACGCGAAGCGGAGGACATGCCGGCAGGCAAAGCCTCCTCGGAGTTCTCGATGGCCCAGGGAAGCGGCTTCGCCGCGGCGGTTCTGCTGATCATGCTCAGCGAACAGGCCTTCCTCAATGCCGGCCCGCTGATCGTCCGCGGCCTGCAGGGGGCGGCGGCGGCGGGCTTCATCTTCAACGTGCTGATGATCGCGCGGGCGCCATTGCAGCTCTTCCAGGCGGTCTCGACCAGCATCCTCCCCCACCTGACCGGCCTCCACACCAGCACCGCCGAGGACAGCGAGCGGGAGTTCCACCGCTCGGTGCGGATGGTGCTGCTCGCCGTCGCCGCCTTCACCGCGATCGCCGCGCTCGCGGTCCTGATCGCCGGTCCGCAGTTGATGCAGCTCGCTTTCAGCAAGAAGTTCGAATACGACCGCGAGGGGCTGCTGCTGGTGACGCTCGGCATGGGCCTCTACCTGTCCTCGGTCACGGTCAACCAGGCCTGCATCGCCCAAGGTCAGGTGCGACGTGCCTCGCTGCGATGGGTCGGCTGCGCCGCCGCCTTCGTCGCTTGGAACTTCCTGCCGCTGGTCGGCGATGAGTTCCGCCGCGTCGAGATCGGCTTCGCGCTTGCCGCCGGCCTGCTGCTCGCGCTGCTCTACCTGATCTACCGCAACCCGCACGAGCGGGCAGGGGACGTTCCGGAGGCGGGCTCCGCGGAGGAGCTGGAGGCGCAGCTGGCGGCGATCGACGAGTCGGTCTAGGCGTCGAATACGGTCCCCGGGATGGCAGGACACGACGCCGAGCTGATCCTCGTCGCCGGTGCCCTGCTCGCGGCGGGAATCGTCGGCGCCCTACTCGCCGACCGAGTGCGGATACCCGGTCTCCTGCTCTTCCTCGGGTTGGGGATGCTGGCCGGCTCCGAGGGTATCGGCGGGATCCATTTCGACGACACCGAGCTGGCGCGGACGCTCGGCACGATCGCGCTCGTCCTCATCCTCTTCGAGGGCGGGCTCACCGCCGGCTGGTCGGAGATCCGCCCGGTGCTGGGCACGGCCGCCTCGTTGGCGACGATCGGAACCGTCATCACGGCTGTCGTCGCTGGGCTCGCGGCGAAGTGGATCTTCGGCCTCAGCACGCTGGAAGGGCTGATCGTGGGAGCGGCCATCGCCGCCACCGACTCGGCCGCGATCTTCGCGGTGCTGCGTCGCTCGACCCTGGAGAAGCGCCTTGCGCGCTCGCTGGAGGGCGAGTCGGGCATGAACGACCCGGTCGCGTTGCTGCTGGTGATCGGCTTCATCGACTGGATCCAGCAGCCGGACTACGGGATCGTCGACATGGTCGGCCTGCTCGTGCTCAAACTGGCGCTGGGGGCGGCGATCGGGCTGGCCCTGGGCCGGCTCGCGGTCGCCGCCCTCGACCGGGTGCGGCTGCCAACCGACGGCATCTACCCGGTGGCGACGATCGCCATCGCCGGGCTTGCCTATGGGCTGGCGGAGGTCGCGCACGGCTCCGGTCTGCTCGCCACCTACCTGACCGCGCTGGCCCTCGGCTCGGGGAGCATTCCGGCGCGGCGCACGATCGTCGCCTTCCATGAGGGAGTTGGCTGGGTCGCCCAGATCGGCCTGTTCGTCATGCTCGGACTGCTGGTCTTCCCGAGCACCCTCGACAGCGTGGCGCTGGACGGCTTGGCGCTCTCGGCCGTGCTGATCCTGATCGCCCGCCCACTCGCCGCCTTCGCAGCCACCCTGCTCGCACCGCTCAACCTGCGCGAGCGCGCGATGCTCGGCTGGGCAGGCCTGCGCGGGGCGACGCCGATCTGGCTCGCCACGTTCCCCGTCGTCGCCGGCGTCGGCGCCGGTCAGGAGCTGTTCGCGATCGTCTTTTTCGTCGTCGTCACCTCGACCTTGGTCCAGGGCGCGAGCTTCGAGCCGCTCGCGCGGCGGCTGGGGCTGACCACGGACGAGCCGGCGCTGCCGCGGCGCCTGCTCGAGTCGGGGCGGATCCGCCGCATGGGCGGCGATGTCGTCTCCTATCGCCTACGACCTGGTGCCGCGGCGTCAGGTCACCTTGTGCGCGAACTGGGATTGCCCCGGGAGGCCCTGGTCAACGTGATCGTCCGCGACGGCACCGCGATCCCGCCGCGCGGCTCGACCGAGCTGCGCGAGGGCGACGAGCTGCACGTCCTCGTCCGCAGCGAGCTGCGCGAGGAGGTCGAGCAGCTGACGCGCCTCTGGCACGAGGGGCCGATTGGGACGCCGCCACCGCCGCGGCTGCCGCCGCGAGGCGCCCCCCAGGTGTTCACGGTGCGGCCAGGGGGAGATGTCGACGATCCCTCGGCGCCGACCGCCATCGACGGAATCGCCGTGGTCTCCGTCCTGCGCAGCCGCCGCGACCGGCCCAGCTCACTCGTCGCGCTCGCCGACGGCCGCTACGCGCTGACCTCGGAGAGCGTCATCGCAATCGGCGGGCGTCACGCTCTCTCCCGTTGGTGCGAGCGCCGGGCCCAGCGCAGCGGCGACGACCCGGCGGAGCGATCCTGGTGGCAGGAGGTGATCGGCGCCCTGATCGCGAGGGGCTAGGCGGCGCCAGCGGCGGCGGCGATCTCGGTGTAAGCGGCAGCTGGATCGTCGGCGCCGAACACTGCCGACCCTGCGACGAACAGCGATGCGCCTGCATCGGCGACCGAGCCGGCCGTGGTGGCATCGATGCCGCCGTCTACCTCGATCTTTGCCTCTCCCACCAGGGACGCGAGGCGGGAGACCTTCTCCGGGGACCCCTCGATGAAGGCCTGACCGCCCCAGCCGGGGTTGACGGTCATGCAGAGGGCGATGTCGGCGTGGCCGCGCAGCTCGCTTATCGCCTCCGCTGGGGTGCCCGGGTTGATCGCCACTCCCGCCAGGCAACCAAGCTCGCGGATCGCCGAGAGGGTGCGGTTAGCGTGTGGCGTTGCCTCCTCGTGGAAGGTGATCGAGTCGGCGCCGGCCTCGGCAAAGGCCTCGATGTGACGCTCCGGCGCCTCGATCATCAGGTGCACGTCGACCGCGCCGCCGGCCGCGTGCACCCGATCCGCGATCGACCCCGCGACGAGCGGTCCGATCGTGATCGGCGGCACGAAATGCCCGTCCATCACGTCGACGTGAATCACCCGCGCCCCCGCTGCCATCACCTCGTCGACCTGCGACCCGAGCCTGGCAAAGTCGGCCGAGAGGATCGACGGCGCCACCCGCCGCTCGTTCAGCAGCTTCGTCATGCGCTCGCTCATATCGCCCTCAGCATCGAATCTCCGCACATCTGACAGGTCATGTCCTCGGTGGTGCTCATCCGGACGATCGTCTGGTGCTCGCCACAGTTAGGGCATTGCGAGACCAGCTCGAAGCGGCGCAGACAGTACACGCAGCGGAAGCGGCCGGGAAGCTGGGTCGGTCGCAGCCACGGCTCGCCGCAACCCGGGCATTTGGCCCGCTTCAGCACGTCCTACCCATGGTCCTCGCGTTCATCGGCATCAATCATCCTTCCTCATGCGGCAGATGAAGAAGCCGGTCGTGCAGTCGCGGTCGGGACGGAGCTGCAGGCAGCGCGGATCGTGGAGCGAGGCGAGGCTGGGCGCGAGGGCACCGAGGTCGTCCACCGAGAGCGGCGGAACCTCGCCGGCACCCGCCTGCTCCAACAGCGCCGCGACCCTGTCCTCTCCCTCGCGCCGCGAGATCGTGCAGGTCGAATAGACGAGCGTGCCGCCGGGCCGAAGTGCCGCGGCGGCCCTGACGAGGATGCGCCCCTGGAGCTCGGCGAGCCGCTCGATCGCTCGTGGCGACTTGCGCCAACGTGCGTCGGGGCGCGAGGCGAGGGCGCCGAGATCCGAGCAGGGCGGGTCGACCAGCGCCCGGTCGAAGCCGGACGCTATCTCGCCAGCTGTCGCGTCGGCCTCGACTACGGTGACGCTGCGCAGCTGCAGCCGGCGCACCTGCTCGGCAATCTCGGCCGCCCTGACCGGGTCCTGCTCGACCGAGATCGTCTCTCCGCGATCGCCGATCCGGGCAGCGATCTGGCCGGTCTTGATCCCGGGACCGGCACAGAGATCGAGGATGTGCTCGCCTGGCTGCGGGTCGAGCACTTCGACCGCCGCCGCCGAACCGCGGCTCTGCGGCGTCAATTCGCCGGCCGCAACCCGCGCCGGCACGGCGTCGCCAGTCCGGCCGGCGATCGCGATCTGCTCGGGCGAGGCGAGCGGCCACTCCGCCGCCGGGACGCTCGCGTCCACCCCTTCCTCGCGCAGCGTCTCCACCATCGCCCCACGACCGAGTGAAACATGTGCGCCCACCGTGCTCACCCGCAACCCCACCTCGGCCGGCTCGTTGCAGGAGGCGAGCAGGGAGCGGGCCGACTCTGCCCCGAGCTCCTCCCACCACATCCGCGCCAGCCAGAGCGGCGCCGAATGAGCGACGGCGGCGAGCTCCGGGGTCGAGTCGTCGCCGAGCAGCGATGCGGTCAGCTCGGCGCGCTCGCGGGCGGCGCGGCGCAGAACCGCGTTGACGAGGCCGGCGGCATGGCCGGTCCCGGCTCCCTTGACCAGCTCGACCGCCTGGTCGACCGCGGCGTGGTCGGGCGTCGCGTCGGCAAACAGCAGCTCGTAGAGGCCGAGGCGGAGGGCTGCGATCACGGGTGGGTCCAATAACCGTGGCGAGCGCTCCGCCAACCGCTCGATCGCCGCGTCGGCGGTGCCGCGACGCTGGACCGCGCCGTAGGCGAGCCGTTGTGCCTGGGCGCGCTCGCGCCCGGCGACGCCGCTCCGGTCGGCGGCCTCTCGAAAGAACTGCTCGGTATGCGCATCCCGCTCGAAGGTCGCCCGGATCGCCTCGAAGGCAAGAGCCCGAGCGGGCCCCACGCTCATAGCGAGGGCACTGGATGACCGCGCAGGTAAGCATCGGCGGCCATCGGCTTGCCGTTCGGCGGCTGCACGACCTCCAACCGCAGCGCTCCCCGGCCACAGCCCAGCAGCAGCGCCCCCCACTCGGCCTTCACTTCGCCGGCCTTGACGCTGACGTCGACCGCCCGCGCCCGTCGCACCCCCAGTCGGTTCTCGTTTCCGATCTCCAGGAAGGCGCCGATATGCGGAGTCAGAGCACGAACTGTCCGGGCCAGCTCAGTGGCGGGCCGGCTCGGGTCCAGGCGGCGCTCGGCCGGATCGATCTTCTCGGCGTAGGTGGCCTCGTCGTCCTCCTGCTCGACGAACTCGAGCAGCCCGCGCTCTTGCAGGTCGAGGGCGCCGATCAACGACTCGCTGCCAACCCCCGCCAGCTTCCGCGACAGGCTCTCGAAGTCATCCTCGGGGCCGATCGCGATCTCCTCACGGCGGGCGACAGGCCCAGAGTCGAGCCCGGCGGTGAGGCGCATCACGCTGATTCCGGTGCGCTCGTCGCCGGCCATGATCGCCCGCTCGATCGGTGCCGCACCGCGCCAACGGGGGAGCAGCGAAGGATGGACGTTGAGCAGCGGCAGCTCGGAGAGCAGCGGCTCGCGGATCAGCTGGCCAAAGGCGCAGACCGCAACCGCTTCGGGCACGGCCGCACGGATGCGCTCGAGGACGGGCTCGGCGTTGACGTCCTCTGCCTGCAGGCGCTCGATGCCGAGCTCGGCCGCGGCCTCGGCCGCCGGAGGCTGCTGGGTCTTACGGCCCCGGCCGCGGGGGCGGTCGGGCGGGGTGACGACGAGTTGGGGCCGGTGCGCCGACCCCGCCAGAGCGCGTAGCACCGCGGCGGCGAAGGCCGAGGTGCCGAGGTAGACCGTCTTCACGCCTCGGTGCGAGGCTCTCGGTGCTCCTCGCCCGGCCCCACCTGATCGTCCTCCACCGACGGGCTGTAGCTGCCGCCTTCGCGCAGCGCGCGCAGGGCCTCCTTGCGCTGGTCGCGGGGCGCGCGATCGAGGATCAGCACCCCGTCGAGATGGTCGATCTCGTGCTGCAGGACGCGCGCCTCGAGCCCCGAGGCCTCGATGGTGACGGGCTTGCCGTCGACGTCGAGGCCGCTCACCCGCGCATGCAGGGCCCGCTCGACGTCAAGCGCCACGCGGGGGAGGCTGAGGCAGCCCTCTTCGGCCACG
>JBIOVI010000051.1:0-12335 GCA_044867645.1 Solirubrobacterales bacterium
CCCCCCCCCCACACCACCCGCCCGAGAGAGCAACGGCAGGACCCGTGCAAGACGGGCGGCCCGCGGGTGAGCTCGCCCGGGACGTCAGCTTCGGGCGAAGTCCCGGCCGACCAGAGCTACAGACGTCAGGGTCCAGCCGGCGAAGATCAGGTCTATGCCTACCAGGAGGCCGATCGCCCAGTCTGCGGAGCTGGGGAACTTGGCGAGAATGAGGATGCCGACCAGGAGGCCGGCGAAGCCGCTGAGGCCGACTAGGCCCGCGCCCTGTTGGCCGCGGGCGGCGAAGGCGACGGCGATCCGCGTCACCCCCATAAAGAGGAAGTAGATGCCGAGGATGAGGGTCAGGGTGAGGGTGCCGTTGTGCGGTTCGACGATCAGCCAGAGGCCGACGACGACGGTCAGGAGTGCCCAGAGCAGCCGCAGGATCACCGAGCCGACCGAGTGGGCCATGAAAGCCCCGGCGACAAGAAAGACACCGGCGATGACCAGGATCCAGCCGATGAAGATCGCGGTGCCGACTGAGGCCACCGCCGGCACGACGATTGCCACGCAGCCAATGAGGATCGCCAGCACGCCCACGGCCATCAGCGCCTTCCAGCTGCGCTGCAACCCCTCGCGCACTTCCGGGTCCAACGATGCTCCACCCATCTCCATGCGACGACCCTAAGCCCCCGCCCGGACGCAATCGACTCCCGGGAAGCGATCTCAGCCGAGGGCGCGGCGGCCGGTGAAGGCTTTGCCGAGGGTGACCTCGTCGGCGTGCTCCAGGTCGGCGCCGATCGGCAGGCCGCTGGCGAGCCGGGTGACGGCGACCTGGCCACGGAGCTGCTCGGCGATGTGGAGCGCGGTCGCCTCGCCAGTCGTGGTTGGGTTGGTGGCGAGGACGACCTCGCGGACCTCACCTTCCTCGACCCGGCGCAACAGCTCGGCGATCTTCAGGTCGCCGGCGTCGATCCCGTCGATCGGCGAGAGGGCGCCACCGAGCACGTGGTAGAGGCCGCGGTACTCGTGGGTGCGCTCGATCGGGATCACGTCGGCCGGCTCCTCGACCACGCAGATCGTCGCCTGGTCGCGACCCGAGTCGGCGCAGATGCGGCAGAGAGGGCCCTCGGAGAGGTTGAAGCAGCGCTCGCAGAGGCCGACCTTCTCCTTCACCTCGCGGACCGCCGTGGCCAGCGCCGCGGCCTCCTCGTCGGGAGCGCGGAGGATGTGGAAGGCGAGCCGCTGGGCGGTGCGCTGGCCGATCCCCGGCAGCCTGGAGAGCTCCGCGACGAGGCGCGAGAGCGGTGCCGGCCCCTCGGTGCTCACCGAAGGGCCTCGTCCCGCTTCTCCGGGACGGCGGCGGGCACGGCACCGCGGATCAGGTCCGCGGCGCGCTCGGCGAGCGCGATCGTCGGCGCGTTGGTGTTGCCGCGCGGCACCGCCGGCATCACCGAGGCGTCGACCACCCGCAGCCCTTCGAGTCCCTCCACCCGCAGCTCGGCGTCGACCACGGAGCCGATCGCGCAGGTGCCGACCGGGTGGTAGATCGGGAAGGTGGTCTGGGCGAGGTGGGCACGCAGCGCGTCGTCCCCGTCGCCGGCGGGAACCGTGAACGGCTCGGCGCAGTAGGGCCGCATCGCCGGCTGGGCGCAAATCTCCTCCAGCAACCGCAGCGCCCCGACCATCCGGGTCTGATCGGCCTCCTCGGCGTAGAACTCGTTGCGGACGATCGGCTTCGCGGTGGGGTCTTTGGACGCAAGGCGTACCGAGCCGCGGCCGCGCGGCGTGAGCAGGCAGACCGAGACCCAGACCCCGTGCGCTTCCGGATCGCTCATGCCCTCGTCGACGATCTGGATCGGGGCGACGTGGAACTGGACATCCGGAGCCGGGGCGCCAGCCTCGACCCGGGCAAAGCCTCCCGACTCAGCGAGGTTGGAGGCGAAGGGGCCGGTTTGAGAGGCGGTGAACTCCTCCAGCGCCGCCGGCTCGAGCGCCTGCAGCAGACTCTCGGGCTCGGGGGTCGTCCAGACCTCGTAGGCGCAGGCGTGGTCGCTGAGGTTCTCGCCGACCGCGGGCTGGTCCAGCAGGGTCTCGATCTCCCGCATCGCCAGGTGCTCTGCCGGGCCGACACCGGAGAGCATCAGCAGCTGCGGCGAGTTGAACGAGCCACCGGAGAGGATCACCTCCCGTTCGGCGCGCAGCTCCTGGGCCTGCCCGAGCTGGGTGGCCTCGACGCCAACCGCGCGCGTCCCCTCGAAGAGCACGCGATTGACGTGCATGTAGGGCATCACGGTCAGGTTCGGACGCTCCATCGCGGGGTGCAGGTAGGCGACCGCGGCGCTGGCGCGCATTCCACCCCGCTGGGTCACCTGGTACATCCCGGCCCCGTCCTGCTCGGCGCCGTTGAAGTCCTCGTTGCGAGTCAGCCCGGCTTCGACCGCGGCGTCGACGAAAGCCGGCGTTATCGCGTTGCCGGAACGCTGGTCGGAGACCGGCAGCGGGCCGCCGACCCCGTGCCACTGCGAGGCGCCGCGCTCGTTGTCCTCCGATTTGAGGAAGTAGGGGAAGAGGTCGTCCCAGGCCCAGCCCGGCACCCCCCACTCGTCGTAGTCGAGACGGTTGCCGCGGATGTAGACCATCGCGTTGACCGAAGAGGAGCCGCCCAGCACCCTGCCGCGCGGCAGCGCGATCCGCCGTCCGTTGCAGTTCGGCTCAGGGGCGGTGAAGTAGCCCCAATCGACCTCGGTGCCGGCGAGCTGCAGGTAGCCGAGCGGGACGTGGATGTTCTCGTTGGTGTCCGGCGGCCCAGCCTCGAGCAGGAGAACGTTGACGTCCGGGTCCTCCGACAGGCGGGCGGCCAGCACGCAGCCCGCCGAGCCCGCTCCGACAATCACGTAGTCGTACATCGGAATCCTCTCCTCTCGCCGCAGCCCAGGGTCCTGCCGCATCGAGTGTACGCTCAGATTCCGGGCAGGCCGCCCATACCGCCCATGCCTCCGGTGATCCCGCCCATCTTCGAGCCGGCCAGGTCCTGGGCGGCGCGCAATGCCTCGTTGACCGCGGCCTGGACCATGTCGGCGAGGATCTCCGCCTCCTCTGGATCGACCGCCTCGGGATCGATGGAGATCTCGCGCAGGGTCAGGTCGCCGCCCATCTTCACCTTGACCATGCCGCCGCCGGCGCTCGCCTCGACGACCTCGTCTTTGAGCTGCTCCTGCGCTTTCAGCATCTCCGCCTGCATCTGCTGCGCCTGTTTCATCAGGGCGTTTACATCGAAGCCGCCCGGGCCACCCCTAGCCATCCCTAACCGACCTCCTCCGCGTCGAACTCGCTTTTGATCTTCTCCACCAGCGCCTCGTGATCGACCTCGGGCTCATCGGCATCGACCTCCGCGGGAGCGTCGTCGCCCTCGAGCACCGCGTAGTCCGGGCGCAGCTTCTCGCCCAACACCGTCGCCAGCGCCACCCCCAACTGCTCCCGCTTGTCCGGTGCTTCCGCCTTGCGCTTGTTGAAGGTGTGGGCCGCCGGGAAGCCGACGGTGACAGTCTGCTCCGCGGCGTCGAACGCAACCGGCCGCGCCCCCTCGAAAGAGGCGGCCAGGGCGGGTGCCGTCTGCAGTAGCTGATCGAGCACAGCGGGCCAGACCTTGACGATCTGCTCCAGGTCGAGGTGGCCCGCGGGTCCTGTCGCGGCGGGCTCCCCCATGTGCTCGGATCCCGCTTCGCGGTCTCCTCCGCTATGGGGGTCCCCCCCCGCCACGCCACCCGCGGGAGAATCGTCAGCTGCAGACGGCGAGAGCTCATCCGTCCCGCCAGTGTCCTCTGGAGCTTGAGGTTCTTGGGCGTCGGTAGGGGGCGCCCCTGCCGCGGGTGGCGGCGTAGGGGGGGCCTCCCCCGAGGAAGCTTTAGCTACCGCAGGGGGAGGTGGGTCCCCTGCGTCGACAGGACCCGCGGCCTGGGGCGCACCCGTCCCTCGCTCCAATCTCTCGATGCGCCTGAGCAGCCCCTCGGTAGAAGGATCGAGGTCCGGCCGCGCCGCTTTGAGCAGCGCTATCTCCACGGCCATGCGGGCGTCATCCCCCTCCCGGACGGCGGTGAGCGCTGCCGACAGCTCGTCGATCGTCCGGACCAGGGTCGCGGCGCCGATCGCTTCTGCCTGCGCGGCGAGGCGGCCGGCATCGGTCGCCGTGACGACGAAGGTATTGGGAATCTCGCCGATCGTCTGGGCGACCAGCAAGTGACGCAGGTGCGCGAGCAGGTCGCGGGCGAACTGGGCCGGGTCGCGCCCCGAGCGAGCCATCTCCTCGACTCCGAGCAGGACCCCCTTCGGATCCTCGGCGATGACCGCGTCGACGGCGCCGAAGAGCAGCTCCGCGTCGGCCGCGCCGAGCAGCAGCAGGACGTCGTCGAGGTTGATCTTGGCGCCCCTGTTGCCGCCGAATTCACCCTCTCCGCCAAAGTTGCCGCCCCCACCGAAGGCAACCAGCTGGTCGAGCGTGCCGAGCGCGTCGCGGAAGCTGCCCGAGGCGGAGCGAGCAATCGTCGCCACCGCGCCCTCGTCGACCTCGATCCCTTCCGCCGTTGCCACCCGTTCCAGAACCTCGGAGATCTGCTCCAGCGAAGGACGCTGGAAGTCGAAGCGCTGACAGCGATCGGCGATCGTCGCCATCACCTTGTGCGACTCGGTCGTCGCCAGCACGAAGACGGTGTTCGGGGGCGGCTCCTCGAGCGTCTTCAGGAAGGCGTTCCAGGCCTCCTTGGTCAGCATGTGGGCCTCGTCGAGGATGTAGACCTTCCAGCGGCCGCCGGCCGGCGCGTAGGCGACCCGTTCCCGCAGGTCGCGGACGTCATCGACCGAGCGGTTGGACGCGGCGTCCATCTCGATCACATCGACCGAGGTGCCGGCGGCGATCGTCAGGCAGGACTCGCATTCGCCGCAGGGGGTCAGGGTCGGCCCGCCGCGCTCGCAGTTGAGCGAGCGGGCGAGGATCTTCGCCATCGAGGTCTTGCCGGTGCCACGCGAGCCGACGAAGAGATAAGCGTGGTGGACCTTGCCCTGCTCGACCGCGTTGCGCAAGGTACGGACGATGTGCTGCTGGCCGACCACCTGGTCGAAGGACCCGGGTCGGTGACGGCGGTAGAGGGAGGTCGAATCGCTGGGCGAGGGCACCGCAGCCAGTGTATCTGCGCCTATACCTTGCCCCGGTGCTCCGCCGCTGGCTCACCCCCGCCGCCTGGGTCGCCGCCGTGGCGGCGCTCCTACTGCTGATCTTCCCGCTCGGCTTCCCCAACTACGACACGATCTACGCGCTGGTCTGGGGACGCGAACTGGCGCACGGGATGAGCCCCGATGTGGGCGCCGCACTGCCCCCCACCCCGCACCCACTTGCCGAGCTGTTCGGGCTGGTGGCGACGCCTCTGGGCGACGGCGCGATCGGCGTGACCATGTTTGTCGCCTACCTCTCGCTCGGACTCGTCGGCTACCTCGTCTACAGGCTCGGCTCGCTTTGGTTCGACCGGCCGATAGGCGTCGTCGCGGCGCTGATCGTCCTCACCCGCGCGCCCTACCTCTCCAACGGTCTGCGCGCCTACGTCGACCTCCCCTACATCGCCCTCGCCCTCGCCGCACTGACGATGGAGACGAAACGCCCGCGCGCCGGCTGGCCCGTCCTAGCTCTACTCGCGGCAGCTGGACTACTGCGGCCGGAGGCGTGGCTGTTTTCGCTCGCCTATCTGGCCTACCTTCTGCTCGGACTTGAGCAGCCCGGCGAGGACCGCGAGCGTCATGGGGAGGCGGTGGGGGCACCCCTCGAACGGGCGGATACTCAAAGTGCCGGTCTCATTAGACCGGCACTTGTCCGGGCGAGGGGTGCCCCCACCACCTCAGCGACGCTTGTCGTTCTAGCCCTCGCCGGGCCTGTCCTATGGGCGCTGTTCGACTGGATCACCGCCGGCAGCCCCACCTACTCGTTCACCGGCACGCGCGAGACCGTCGACACCCTGGCGCGGCAGACCGGCCCGGTCGATCTGATCCTCTACGGACCGCGGCGGCTCGGCGAGGTCCTGCAATGGCCCGGGATGGTGGGCGCGGCGGGGGGGCTCGTCCTCGGCCTTGCGTTCCTGCGCCGCCGCAGCGAGATCGGTGTCGCGGCGGCGGCACTCGCGCTCGGAGCCTTCGTCGTCGTCGCCTGCGGCGGGCTCGCGATCCTCCCCCGCTACACGATGCTCGCCGCGGCGATCCTGGCTGTCTTCGTGGCGGTCGCCCTGCTCGGCTGGCGGTTGCTGGCGCCCGGCCACCCGTGGCGTCGCGCCTGGCAGGCGTTCGCCGCGATCGTCGTCGCGATGTTCCTCGTCTGGGCGCCGAACCAATACGACCTCTTGCACAGGGTCGACGTCGACCTGACCAACCAGAGCGAGATCGAGTCCGATCTCAACGACCTGGCCGATTCCGGAGCCTTCGAACCGCTGTGCCTGCCGATCTCGGCTCCCAATCACCGCGCTGTACCGCGCCTCGCCTTCGACCTCGACCTGCGGCCCTCCCAAATCGTCAGCTCCAGCGAGCAGCGCCAGCCTCGCCGTGGCTACTTCCTCGACCCTGCGAGCCCCTTCGTCATCCACAACTTCGTCCTCGACCCCAACGACCCGGCTCGCTTCGAGACCAGGGTCCCCGCCCGCTTTCGCCGGGTCGCGCGCAACGAGTCGTGGGTCCTCTACCGGCGCTGCTGACGCACGAGTGAAGGATTGATGCCCCTATAGGGGCCAAAATCCTTCACTGACCGTGCTCGACCTGCTCGACTGCGGCATGGGTGGAGGCGGCAAGGTCCGGGTCGGCGAGATCGACTGCGGGGGGAAGCTCGATGTGAAGCTCGCTCGACGGGTCGAGGCGAGCGCGCAGCCCGTTCGAGCGCGAGGCGAGGACGTGGCCGCCGCGGCTGCGGTCCGCCGAGATGAAGTGGAGGTGGTAGCCGCTCACCTCGATTCCCTCGGCATAGTCGGGGAAGCGGAAGCCGAGCATCGTCCCCTCGACGTCGGCCAGCTCAAAGACGTGCTGCTCGGCGACGACCTCGGTCAGCGGTCGGTAAGGAGGCTCCTGGCGCGGCACCGAGCGAGCGCGGATCAGCTCGAAGCGGCCGTCGAGGCGGATCGCGCAGGAGGCCGTACCGGCGGGGGTCAGCTCGTCGAGGCGCGCCAACAACCCCGGGTGGTCGAGCTGCCCTTCGAGCTTTCGATCGACCGTGGGCTCGAAGCGGGTCACGACCGCGAAGGGAGTCATCGTCGCCGGCTCTATCTCACCGACCGCACCATCGACGTCGGCGCGGTAGAAGCGCCCGTCGAGCGCGATCATCTCGCCGTCGAGGCCGTTCAGAGTGCCGAGGCCGAGATTGCCGTGCTCGGCCAGCTCGGCGAAGCTGAGGTCGCCTTCGTAGGCCCCCTCGAGCAGGGCGCCGATCGTCGAGGCCTGAAAGAGGACGTGGGGCTCGCACTCGGCGTGCAGTTCCTCCTCGCGCATCGTCTCCACGTGCAGCGCCCTGATCCAGCGCTCGTCAAGCACGGGCGGCAGTCTCTCAGCTGCGACGGCATCGCCGGGCGAGTCGCCATGAAAGCATCAAGTCATGGCAGCGATCGAACTGCGCGGCGTCGTCAAGCGCTTCGGCACGATCACGGCGGTCGACGGGCTCGACCTCGACGTGCCGGAAGGGATCTGCCTCGGCCTGCTCGGGCCGAACGGCGCCGGCAAGTCGACGACTATGCGGCTACTGACCGGCCAGGCGCTGCCCGACGCCGGCGAACTGCGCGCGCTCGGCCATGAACTTCCGGGCGACGCCAAGGCGGCGCGCGCCGAAATGGGCGTCGTGCCACAGCTCGACAACCTCGACGTCGACGTCACGGTCGAAGACAACCTGGCGGTCTTCGCCCGTCTCTACCGAGTCCCCGACGTCGGCGCCGCGGTCGACCGGGCGCTCGACCTCGCCCGCCTGCGCGATCGCCGCCGCGACGCTGTCGACGAGCTCTCCGGCGGCATGCGCCGCCGCCTGCTGCTGGCCCGCGGGCTCGTGCACGAACCGAGGCTGGTCCTGCTCGACGAGCCGACCGTCGGCCTCGACCCGCAGATCCGCACTCAGCTCTGGACCCTGATCGACGACCTGCGCTCGCGCGGCACGACGATCCTGATGTCCACCCACTACATCGAGGAGGCGGAGCGACTCGCCGACGAAGTCGCGGTGATGACGAAGGGGAAGATCATCAGCCGCGGCCGCCCGGCCGAGCTGATCGCCGAGCACGCCGGCCGCGAGACGGCGGAAATCTACGCGCCGCCGCAGCGCCTGGCCGAGGCCCGCGCCGCCGCCGAGGCGGTCGGCCTGCGGGTGCGCCCCGCCGGGCCCGCGATCGCGATCGTCGGCTCGGAGCGAGCCAACGGCGCCGCCGTCCCCGACGACGCGGTGCGGCGCGCCGCTTCGCTCGAGGACGTCTTCGTGCTCCTCACGGGCGAGGAGGCGGAATGAGCGACGGCAAGGCCCGCCTGAGGCGACTCGAACCGGCTGCGATCGGCGGTGTGATGAGCCGCGAGGTCGCCAACTTCCGCACCTACTGGAAGGGGACGACCTTCTCCAGCGTGCTCGAACCGATCGTCTACCTGCTCGCCTTCGGCCTCGGCCTCTCGGCGACGCTGGTCGACGAAGTCAACGGCCTGCCCTACGTGCAGTTCGTCGGCACCGGCATGGTGGCGACGGCGGTGATCTTCTCCAGCGCCCTGCCGGCAATGTTCGGCACCTTCGTCAAGCACCGCTTCCAGAACACCTACGACGCGATCCTCGCGGCACCGGTCGACGTCGAGGAGCTGGTCAGCGCCGAGATGCTTTGGATCGGCGTCCGCTCCGCCATCTACGGCTGCTTCCCGCTGATCGTCACGATCGGCTTCGGGCTCGACCCGGCACCCGGCATGCTGCTGGTGCCGCTCTTCTGCTTCGTCACCGCGCTCGGCTTCGCCGGCTTCGGCGTCGCGATGGCGGCGATCGTCGCCAAGATCGACCAGTTCAACTACGTCACCGCGCTCTTCGTCACGCCGCTCTTCCTCGTCTCCGGCGCCTTCTTCCCGATCGACGAACTGCCCGAGGGGGTACAGATCGTCGCCCAGCTCAACCCCCTCCACCAGCTGGTCGAACTGGTCCGCGGCGGCGCCTTCGGCTTCGATGCCGTCGACCTGATCAGGTTCGCGGGGCTCGTCGCCTTCGCACTGGTGATGTGGCGGATCGCCGTCAACAGGATGGCCGCCAGGTTGATCGACTAGCGCAGCCCCGGATAGCCTGCCCGCCAATGGCCGGCGGCTTCAAGCGCTCCTCGCGGTTTGGGATCTTCGGCGTCCTCGTCGTCATGGCGGCCTGCGCGGCGATCGGCCTGACCCTGGGCAGCGGTCAAGCCAACCCGAAGCTGGCGCTGGGCTTGATCTTCGGCGTGGTTGCGCTCTTCTGCGTCGTCCTCTTCGCCCTGCAGCGCTCCGACCTCGACCGCGTCTCCGGATCCGACGCCCGCGGCAGCTCCCGCGCCGCCGCCGAAGGCGGGCGGACGGTCGAGAACCCGACGACGATGGAGGAGGCCGACCTCTGGGCGGCGATGGCGGTGGGGCCGATCGACGCCGAGGCAGTCAAGGCGCGCGCTGCGGGATGGGAGGCGGGCCGGCGCAGTCAGAACCTGGCGATGCTGGTGACGCTGCTGATCTTCCTCACCGTGCCGCCGATCTACTTCTTCGAAAGCTTCGTGCCGCTGTTGATCGGCGGTCCGCTGATCGCGCTGGCGGCGGTCTGGGGCAGCGTCCGGGCGCTGATGCCGGGTGGCGAGCTGGATCGGGGCTACGAGAACGTCGGCGTGGCGATGGCGCCGCTGGGCCTGAAGGTGACGGAGCGGCCGAGCGTCAACATCGAGATGCGCGACCCGGTCACGCCCCGCATGGGGCCGAAGATCCACGGGGCGCTGGTGCTCGAGGGCGAGCGGCACGGGCGCCGCGTCTCGATCCGCCTCGACAGCACCGAGACGGCGAGTCACAGCGAGGTCTCAGTGGTGGCGCCGGCTCCCGCGTTCAGCGCGAAGTCGCGCGATGGGCGGGTACGGCCGGCAGAGGGCGCTCCCGATGCAATCGCCACGGCGCTGAAAGAGGTGCCCAACTCGACCCGCTGGAAAAAAGTGACCGTCGAGGGCGGGCCCAAGGGGATCGTCGTCGCCCGCAAGGGCGGCGAGCAGGCCGACTGGCTCTGCGACCTCTGGCTCGCCGAGCGGCTCGCCTCGTGCTGAGACGGGCGACGCAGAGCACCTCCGGCCGCCTCGCCCTGCTCGTCTCCACGCTGGCGCTGACCGTCTTCACCCGGCCCGCGCCCCCGAGCTGGGAAGGGGCGCTCGAAGCCGAGGGGACGTCGGATGACTGAAAATGGACCGTGCACCCGCCTTCGAAGCGTGGTCCCCAGGCGTGTCCGTCGCATTTGGCTCGAGTCGGGCTCGCCTGCGGCACCCGCGGCATCCGCTTAAGGCTGCTTCCTTCCGGACCTGACCTGATTCACGTGCCCACGTCGCGCAGGACCCGGCCGTCAACGCCGCCTGCGGCAGACCGACCCCGAAGGCCAGCCCCTCAGAACGGAATTCGGCCCCGCTAGAGCGGATTGCGGGTTACAGGGCACCGCTGATTCCCCGCCTAGCACGGTCCGCCCCCGATCCTACCCGGCGGCGGCCGTAGGATCACCCTCGCCCTTGATCGACGTCGACACCGACTCCTTTTTCGTCATCGTCCTGATCGCCGCCATCGCGGCGGTCACCGTCGCCGTCGTGCCGCGCCGCTTCGCGCCACCGGTGGTCGTGGTGGAGCTGATGATGGGGATCGTCGTCGGGCCGGAAGTCCTCGACCTCGCCCGCACCAGCGACTTCATCGACTTCTTCTCCAACCTCGGCCTCGGCATGCTCTTCTTCTTCGCCGGCTACGAGATCGACTTCGAGCGGATCCGCGGCAAGCCGCTCAAGCTCGGCGCGATCGGCTGGCTGCTCTCGATCGCCCTCGCCTACGGGATCGGGGGTGCCCTCGCCGCCGCCGGGATCGTCGTCTCCTTCCTCTACACCGGCTCGGCGATGGCAACCACGGCGATCGGCACGCTGATCCCGATCCTGCGCGACAACGGCGAGCTGAAGACCCGCTTCGGCACCTACCTGCTGGCCGCCGGTGGCATCGGCGAGTTCGGCCCGATCCTGCTCGTGACCCTGGTCCTCTCGACGACCAACCCGCTGCACGAGGCGGCGATCCTGGTCGCCTTCGTCGCCCTCGCACTCGCCGTCGCGCTGATCTCCGTGCGCCTCGCCTGGCGCGGCTGGCCGGCGCTGGAGCGGACCTTCGAGGCGAGCAGCCAGCTCGCCGTGCGAATCACCGTGGTGCTGGTCTTCGGCCTCGTCCTGCTCGCCGGCGAGCTTGGCCTCGACGTCCTGCTCGGCGGCTTCGTCGCCGGGATGATCGTGCGCCTGTCACTGAAGGGACACGAGCTGCGGGTCTTCGAGTCGAAGCTGACCGCGGTCGGCTTCGGCTTCTTCGTCCCCTTCTTCTTCGTCACCAGTGGCATCGGGTTCGATCTTGCGGCGCTCGGCTCCGCCACCGCGCTGCTCAAACTGCTGCTCTTCTTCTGTCTCTTCCTGGTCGTCCGCGGCCTGCCGGCGATGCTCCTCTACCGCCGCGTGCTGCAGGCGCGCCAGCGCGCCGCGCTGGCCTTCTACTCGGCGACCGAGCTGCCGCTGGTCGTCGCGATCACGACGATCGCGACCGAAGCGGGTGAGATGAAATCGTCGACCGCGGCGGGCCTGGTCGGGGCGGCAATGCTCTCGACCCTGATCTTCCCTTTCGTCGCCCTGGCATTTCAGAACCGGGCGGTCGCCGCGGGCGAGACGGGCCCGCCGGAGGGCGATGGCCCGCCCCTCGCCGCGGAGCAGGCCATCGCCTGAGCGGGTGGGCGTAAAATCCCCTCCCTCCCGGGCGCGTAGCTCAGTGGGAGAGCGCTCGCCTCACACGCGAGAGGTCGCTGGTTCGAACCCAGCCGCGCCCATCGCTTCCCGGTTTCGTCTTTTCGCGGCGGCGCCGCTATGGTCCCGTTGCCGGAATTTTCCAGCGCATAACTCGATATGAAAGGGGTCAGATTTGACCGCCGATGAGTTCAGTGAGATGGGGCCGATTGATTATCTGCTCATCGAGTGGCCTGGCCGGCAACCGACCGGTGAGGCGGCGCCGCATTTGATCGATCTCGTCGATCGCGGCCTGATCCGCATCCTCGACCTCGCCTTCATGACCAAGGCCGAGGACGGCTCGGTCGCCGCCCTGGAGATCGCCGATCT
>JBIOVI010000052.1:0-9573 GCA_044867645.1 Solirubrobacterales bacterium
CTGGGGCGACGTCGGCCTGCTGCTCTCGATGCCACGCCAGGGGCTCGGCAACTCCGCGATCGCCTCGGTGGCGAGCTACGAGCAGCTGGAGCGCTACGGCGGCAAGTGGGCGGCGATGGCGATCACCGAGCCCGAAGCCGGCTCGGACTCGGCCGCGATCCGCACCACCGCCGAGCTCGACGGCGACGAGTACGTGCTCAACGGCGAGAAGATCTTCGTCACCTCCGGCGACCGCGCCGACCTGATCGTCGTCTGGGCCACGCTCGACCGCTCGATCGGGCGAGCCGCGATCAAGTCGTTCATCGTCGAGCGCGACAACCCCGGGCTGAAGCTGGACCGGCTCGAGCACAAGCTCGGGATCCGCGCCTCCGACACCGCCAACTTCACCCTGCAGGACTGCCGGGTGCCGAAAGAGGCGCTGCTGGGCAGCCCCGAGGTCAACGTCAAGGAGGGCTTCGCGGGCGCGATGCAGACCTTCGACAACACGCGCCCGCTGGTCGCCGCGATGGCGGTCGGGGTCACGCGCGCGGCGCTCGAAGAGACGCGCACGCGGCTCGCCGAGGCCGGCGTCGAGGTCGACTACTCCACGCCCGCCCTCTCCCAGCACGCCGCTGCGGCGCGCTTCCTGGAGATGGAGGCCGACTACGAGGCCGCCTGGCTGCTGACCCTGCAGGCCGCCTGGATGGCCGACAACGGCAAGCCGAACTCGCTGCAGGCCTCGATGGCGAAGGCCAAGGCCGGCCGCACCTGCGTCGACGTCGCGCTCGGCTGCGTCGAGCTATGCGGCAGCGTCGGCTACGGCGAGAACGAGCTGCTGGAGAAGTGGGCGCGCGACGCCAAGATCCTCGACATCTTCGAGGGCACCCAGCAGATCCAGCTGCTGATCGTCGCCCGCCAGCTGCTCGGCAAGAGCTCCTCGGAACTGCGCTGATCGATTGAGGTTTCGGTTTCCCGCCTATACCGCGGGCAACTGAAACCTCGCTCAGGCGGCTGCTGGCTCGGCGACGAAGTCGAGCGCGGCTTGGCGCAGGCGCTCGGGGAGGACGATCGTCGCGCGCAGTTCGTCGAGCGCGCCGCGGTCGCCCTCTATCGCGGGGCTCCCCTCGAGCGCCTCGCCAGTGACGAAGTGGCCGATGATCTCAGCCGGTTCGCCGCTCAGGGACACGTCGGGGTCTTCGGCTTCGCCGCGGCCGGCGGCGATCCAGCCCTCCTCGACCCGCAGCCAGTAATCCTGCCCGCCGCTGTGCAGGCCGATCGTCAGCCGCAGCTCCCTTGGCGGTTGGGCGATGACGCGGATCGCGTTCGGCAATGAGGTCGGCGCCAGCCTGACGATGTCCTCGACGCGCTCGAAGTTCAGGCCCCAGCGCCCCAGCTCGAGCATCGGCCGCTCCAGCCCCCAGCCCACCTCGGTCAGCTCGTAGGCGGTGCCGGTCGCCGGAGGACCGAGCTCGCGGCGGCGGACGATGCCATGGCTCTCGAGGTCGCGCAACCGCCTGGTAAGAACGTCGGTCGGGGCGTTACCGACGTTGCGGACCAGATCGGAGAAGCGCAGCGGGCCCAGCGAGAGCTCGCGCACGATCAGCAGCGACCAGCGCTCGCCGATCCGGTCGAGCGCGCAGGCGAGGCTGCACGGCTGGTCGTATTCGCGTCGCGGCATACGCCGATGGTACCAGCGTTAATTTGTTATTCAAAGTGAGTGCTTTGAATTCTGGTACGGTTCCGCGCGATGTAGATCTCACCTCTCGTCCCCCTCGCCCGTTAGGACCCCGATGAACCGAGTCGCCGACCTGACCTGGAAGCACCCGAAGCTCGTCCTCGCCGCCGTCGCGCTCTTCGTCGTCGTCGCCGGCGTAGCCGGGAAAGACGTCGAGAGCCACCTCAAGGCGGCCGGATTCGCCGACAGCGCCTCGGAGAGCGAGCGGGCGACGGTCCTCCTCCGCGACTCGCTCGGCTACAACCCGAACCCGGCGATCGTTCTGGTCATCCGCGCGCCGGACGGTGGCCCACTCGACTTGACCGACCCCTCGGTGCGACGCGAAGCGGACCGCCTCAGCCGCGGCATGGCGCAGGCCGAGTACGTCGGCCGGGTCGTCAACCCATTGCGCAATCCCCGCGCGGGAGCGAAGCTGATCGCGCGCGACGGCGAATCGCTGGCGATCGCCGGTTACCTCTCGACGCCGGACATCGAGGACGCTGGCGGCATCGCCGCCGAAGAAGTCGAACCCCTGGTCGCCTCCAGTCGCTTCAACGTGCAGATGGGCGGCTTCGCGCCGGGCTTCAACGAGACCAACGATCAGACCCGCAAGGACCTGACCAAAGCCGAGCTGATCGCCTTCCCGATCCTGGCCCTCTTGCTGCTCTTTGTCTTCCGCGGCGTCATCGCAGCCTCGATCCCACTACTGATCGGCGTCGTCTCGATCGTCGGCACCCTGTTCGTGCTGCGGATCATGTCGAGCTTCACCGACACCTCCCTTTTCGCCCTCAACATCGCCACCGGGATGAGCCTCGGTCTGGCGGTCGACTACGCGTTGCTTCTCGTCTCGCGTTACCGCGAGGAGATAGGGCGCGACGGTGCGTCGCGGGAGGCGCACCGTCGCACCGTTCAGACGGCGGGCCGCACGGCGGTCTTCTCCGGCCTCACCGTCGCCGCGGCGCTGGCCGCGCTGATCGTCATGCCGCAACGCTTCCTCTACTCGATGGCAGTCGCCGGCGCCTCGGTAGCGGTGCTCTCCTCCCTGATCGCGATCCTGGTCGTGCCCTCGCTGCTGGCGCTGCTGGGACCGCGCATCGACGCGCTCTCGATCCGCCGCGGGCCGGCGGTGTCCGATACCTCCGACGGGTGGTACCGCCTGGCCCGGGGCGTGATGCGCCGTCCAGTGGCTGTCGCGCTCGCCAGCTCGGCGCTTCTGCTGGCCGCCGCAGCGCCGCTGCTATGGACGACGCTCACCGGCCCCAGCTCCGAGGCCGTGCCACCGGGCCAACCCTCCTACGACGCCTACCAATACCTCGATGCCCACTATCCGAGGGACGTCACCGAAGCGGTCACCGTCACCGTCGACGGGCGCGCGACCAATGCGCAGCTGGCCCAATTCCAGCGCCAGATAGAAGCCGTCGACGGGGTCGCCGGCGGTGCTCCCTTCGTCCGCGCTTCCAGAGAGGTCGCCTTCGCCAACTTCGCCCCCTCCGAACAGGCACTCCACGCCGGCTCCCAGGACGCGGTCCACGGCATCCGCGATCTGACGCCACCCGGCGCTTCCGCCGCCCTCGTCTCCGGCAACACGGCCGGCTTCATCGACCAGAAGCAGAGCCTGATCGATCATGCGCCGCTGGTGGTCGGGATCATCGCCTTGACCACGCTCGCCCTGCTCTTCCTGCTCACCGGCTCGGTGCTGCTGCCGATCAAGACGCTGGTGATGAACTCGCTGACCCTCGGGGCGACCCTGGGCATCCTCGTCCTCGCCTTCCAGGAGGGATGGCTCGAGGGCGTCCTCGACTACACCGGCCCCAACGCGATCGAGGTCACCAGTCTGGTCTTCCTCTTCGCCGTCATCTTCGGCCTCGCCACCGACTACGCCGTGCTCGTCATGGCGCGGATCAAAGAACGCCACGACCTCGGCGACAGCAACGAGGAGGCGATAGCGACCGGGATCGGTCGCACCGGCCGCGTGATCACCGCGGCGGCGCTGGCGATAGCCGTCGTCTTCCTCGCTTTCGGCGTCAGCAGCGTCTTCTTCGTCAAGCAGATCGCGATCGGGATGGCGGTCGGGGTGATGATCGACGCGACGATCGTCCGCGCCCTGCTCGTACCCTCGCTGATGCGCCTCCTCGGCGAATGGAACTGGTGGGCGCCAAAGCCCCTTCGCCGCGTCCAGCAGCGCTTCGGCTTCTCGGAGGCGGAGCCGGTCGACGCCGGTCCCACGCGTCCCGCCACCGAATCGCCCTAACACGCCGCCGACGACCAGTCCGTTGCGGCAGACTGCCGCGCGTGAACTTCATCGAGGAAGTGGTCGAAGGCTTCCCGGCGGCGCGGCCGGCGCTGATCGAGGTCGATGCCGGGGGCGAGCGCCGGGTTCACCACTTCGGTGAGCTGTTCGCTCGCTCCGCCGGGCTGTCCGGCGCCTTCGCCGCCCACGGGGTAGCGCGCGGCGATGTGGTGATGACCCTGGTCGGGAGTCGGGTCGAGTGGGTTCTGACGCTGCTCGCCTGTTGGCGGATGGGCGCCGTCGCCTTGCCCTGCAATCCCCAGCTCCGCCGTAAGGACCTGACGCTGCGCGCGAGTGCCGCCGGCCCAAAGCTGGCGATTGGCGAGTCGCGCTATCTGGGCGAGCTGCCGGACGGCATCCCTTACATGGACATGGACGACCTCGCGGCCGTCTTCGACGAGGACCGGCCCCAGGAGACGCCGGCGCCGCTCGAGCGCCTCGACCCCTCCGACCCGGCGGCGATCGTCTTCACCTCGGGCACCACCGGCGAGCCGCGCGGCGTCGTCTACCCGCAGCGCTACCTGGCCGGACAGCGGCTGCAGGCGGAGCACTGGTTCGGCGCCCGCCAGGGCGAGGTCGCCTGGTGCACGGCGGCGCCCGGCTGGTCGAAGTCGACCCGCAATGCCTTCGTTGCCCCCTGGCTGGGAGGCGCGGTGGCCGTCCTACACGACGGTCGCTTCGATCCGGCCGGGCGACTGCGGCTTTGCGAGGAATTGGGGGTGAACGTCCTTTGCCAGGCGCCGACCGAGTACCGGATGCTCGCCAAACGGGCCGAGCTGTCGCCGGTCGCGTCGCTGCGGCGACTGGTCTCGGCCGGCGAGCCGATCGAGCCGGAGACAATTCGCCACTTCCGCCGGCACCTCGGCCTGGCGATCGGCGACGGCTATGGCCAGACCGAGACCGGTCCGGTGAGCGGCATGCGCCCCGGCGAGGACGACCCGGCTCGAGACGGCTCGATGGGCAGGCCGCTTCCCGGGATCGAGACTCGCGTAGTCGAGAACGAGCTGCAGATCAAGGCGTCCACCTCCCCCACCTTCTTCGTCCGCTACCTCGACGGCGGGACCTTTGAAGACGAGTGGTGGCCGACCGGCGACCAGGTGCGACAGGACGAGGACGGCTACCTCTGGTTCGAGGGCCGGGCCGACGACCTGATCCTCTCCTCCGGCTACCGGATCGGCCCCTTCGAGGTCGAGTCGGCGCTGGTCTCCCATCCGGCCGTCGCCGAGGCGGCGGCGGTCGCCGCACCGGATCCCGATCGTGGCGCGATCGTGCGTGCGATCGTCGTCCTCCACGACGGCGCTTCGCCTTCCGAGGAGCTCGCCGGCGAGCTCCAGGAGCACGTCAAAGCGCAGACCGCTCCCTACAAGTACCCGCGCCTCGTCGAGTTCGCCGACGAGCTGCCGAAGACGACGAGCGGCAAGATCAAACGCGCCGAGCTACGCGGCTAAGCGGTCTCGGCGAACGCCTCGTCCAGCCCGACCGGGCGGCCGAGGTGAAAGCCCTGGGCCATGTCGACGCCGTACTCGCGCAGAAGCTCGGTCGTCTGGTCGTCTTGGACGTACTCCGCAATCGTCGTCTTGCCGAGGCCGCGGGCGATCTGGACGATCGCCTTGACCGTGAGCTGGTCGGCGTCGCTGCGGGGCATGTCGCGCACGAACGCCCCGTCGATCTTGATCAGGTCGAAGGGGATCCGCTTCAAGTAGTGGAAGGGGCCGAAGCCGGCGCCGTAGTCGTCGATGGCGACCTGGCAGCCGAACTCCGTGAGGCGGTCGGCGAAGCCGGCGGCCGCGTCGTAGTCGTAGACGTTCCCGGTCTCGGTGATCTCGAAGGTGCAGCTGGAGGGGTCGGCGCCGCCTTCGTCGAGGCGCCGTTCGATGAACTCGAGCACCGAGACATCGGTCAGCGAGGCGCCTGAGAGATTGACGTGCAGCGACAGCGGCGATCCCTGGCGCTCCCGCTCGACGAGCAGCTCCAGCGCCTGCCCAACCACCCAGCGATCGAGCTCCTGGACCATGCCGGAGCGCTCCGCGGCCTCGATGAACGAGGCCGCGGGCAACAGCTCGCCCTCCTCGGTCGTCATGCGCAGCAGCAGCTCGTAGCGCTCGATCCCGCCCGAGGCAAGGTTGCGAATCGGCTGGGTATGGAGGCTGAGGCGGTCGCCGGTGAGCGCGTCACGGATCCTTGCGGCGGTGGTCTGCCGACGCTCCGGCTCGCGGTGTGGCTCGCACGGATCGCTGAAGAGCGCAACCTGGTTACGCCCTTCTTCCTTCGCCCGGTACATGGCCTGGTCGGCGGCGACCAGCACCGCTTCGGAGCCGATTCCTTTCTCGCCGCCGAACATCGTGATGCCGACGCTGATCGTCGCCGGGTCAGAGTCAGAGGTTGGCTGGACGCTGTCGGCCACCTGCCCTCGCAAGGCTTCGCCGAGCTGCAGCGCTCCCTCGACGTCGGTCTGGGGCACGAGGATCGCGAACTCGTCGCCGGAAAGCCGGGCGACGATGTCGGTGGCGCGAACCCGTTCGCGCATCACCCCCGCCACCTGGCGGATCAGGTTGTCGCCGGCGTGGTGGCCGAGCGTGTCGTTGATCCCCTTGAGCCCGTCGATGTCGATGATCATCACCGCGCCGCGGCCGCCGTAGCGGGCGCTGAAGGAGACGTACTGGTCCAGCTCGGCGCGGAAGCGGCGGCGGTCGAGCAGGCCGGTGAGCGAGTCGTGGTCGGCCAGGTAACGCAGCTCGGCCTCGGTCCGCTCGGCGCGCCGCAGCGCCGCGAGGACCACCTGGCGATCTTCCGCGTCGAGCTTCTCCAGCACAGCTTCGATCGCCGGCTCGCCCTGAGCCAATAGTCGTTCGCTCGTCACCCGAGGAAGGTAGACCGCCAGCGACCGGATTTGCGGCGAGAGCAGCCCAATCCCGGCACTGCGACCAAGTTTCGTCGATTCCCTTCACCCAATAGTTGGCCTCGCTTGGCCACGGGTAGTGTGAAGGTCATGGCGAACCGCCTGGCTCAGGAGACCAGCCCGTACCTGCTCCAGCATCGTGACAACCCCGTCGACTGGTACCCCTGGGGCGAAGAAGCGCTGGCACGGGCACGCCAGCTCGACCGTCCGATCCTGCTCTCGGTCGGCTACTCGGCCTGCCACTGGTGCCACGTGATGGAGCGCGAGTCCTTCGAGGACACGGAGACCGCCGCTTACATGAACGAGCATTTCGTCAGCGTCAAGGTCGACCGCGAGGAGCGGCCCGACGTCGACGCCCTCTACATGGAGGCGGTGCAGGCGATGAGCGGCCACGGTGGCTGGCCGATGACGGTCTTTTGCGATCCCGACGGCGTGCCCTTCTACGGAGGCACCTACTTCCCCCCCGACGAGGGCCGTGGGATGCCGAGCTTCCGCATGGTGATGGAAGCCGTGGTCGACGCTTTCGAGAGCCGTCGCGAGGAGCTGCGCGGGCGGGCGGCGGAGACGCGGGCGCGGTTAGGCGCGATCGGGGCGATCAAGCCAGCCGGCGAGGCGCCCGGCGCCGACCTGCTGGCCGCCGCGGTCGCGACGCTGGAGGCGGCAACCGATATGGAGCGCGGGGGCTTCGGCGGCGCGCCGAAGTTCCCGCCGGCCTCGGCGCTGGAGCTGCTGCTCGCGCGTGGCATCGCCGAACCGGTCGAGCGCACGCTCGACGCGATGATGGCCGGCGGCATCTACGACCAGATCGGCGGCGGCTTCGCCCGCTACTCGGTCGACGCGAACTGGCTCGTCCCCCACTTCGAGAAGATGCTCTACGACAACGCACAACTGGCCCGGGCCTACCTGCACGGCTGGCAGGCGCTCGGCCACGAGCGCTACCGCCGTGTCTGCGAAGAGACCCTCGATTGGGCGCTGCGCGAGATGCGGGGGCCCGAGGGTGGCTTCTACTCGGCGCTCGACGCCGACTCCGAGGGCGAGGAGGGCCGCTTCTACGTCTGGACGCCGGCGCAGATCCGCGCCACGCTGGGCGAGGAGGCGGAGGCGATCATCGACTTCTACGGGGTCGGCGAGGCGGGTAACTTCGAGGGCAAGAGCATCTTGCATCTAGCGGGGGGCGCGGCGGCGCCCGAGCCCGAGGGGCTGGCGCAGGCTCGCCAGGCCCTCTACGGGGCGCGGGCGGAGCGAACGCGCCCTGGGCTCGACGACAAGCGCCTCACCTCCTGGAACGCCCTCGTGCTCGGCGCCCTGGCCGAGGCGGGCGCGGCGCTCGGCCGCCCCGACTACCTCGAGGCGGCCCGGGCCTGCGCCGAGTTCGTGCTGCGCGATCTGCGCGATCCCGAAGGACACCTGCTCCGCACCTACAAGGACGGCGAAGGGCGCCTCAATGCCTACCTGGAGGATCACGCCTTCCTGCTGGAGGCGCTGCTGACGCTGTATGAGGCGACCTTCGAGCGGCGCTGGTTCGACCAGGCGCGTGCACTCGCCGACACGACGATCGCCCGCTTCGACGACCCCGAGCGAGGCGGCTTCTTCTCGACCTCAGACGACCATGAGGAGCTGATCGCCCGCCGCAAGGAGATCGGCGACCACCCGATCCCGTCCGGCAACAGCGCCGCCGCCCTCGGCCTGCTCCGCCTCGCCGCCCTGACCGGCGAGCGCAAATACGAGCGCCGGGCCGAGGGCATCTTTCGCCTCTTTGCCAAACCTGCCGTCCAACACCCCGAGGCCTTCGCCCACCTCCTCCGCGCCCTCGACTTCCACCTCTCCCCCACCAAAGAGGTCGCCCTGATCGGCGACGACCTGACCGACCTAGCGGCAATCGTCCGCTCCAAGTTCCGCCCCCACCTGGTCCTGGCAGGAGGCCCCGAGGGCAGCGAGCAACCACCGCTGCTGCAAGCTCGCGCCACCGTCGACGGCAAACCAGCCGCCTACGTCTGCCAGCACTTCAGCTGTCGAGCCCCTGTAACCGACCCGGAACAGCTGGCCACCCTTCTGTAAACGCTCCTCCGGCGGGTGGCGCGGGGGCGGGGGTCCCCCGCGGCGCGGAGGCGCGCAGCGCCGAGCACCGTGGGGGATGCCGCCGCGACAGGACCCGCCGGCCAAGCGCATTTGCAAGGATGGCCTCCGTGCGCGGCTCGCTCTTCACCTTCCCCGCCGGTCGCCGAGCCAAGTGGGTCGTCTTCGCCCTCTGGTTCCTGGCGATCTTCATCGCCTCCGGTCCCGCCAACCTGCCCGGCAAGTTCGAAGACGCCGAAAGCAACGAGGCGACTTCCTACCTGCCCGGCGACGCCGAGTCGACCAAGGCACTGGACGCGACCGACTCTCTCCAAAACGGGGAAATCGCCCCGGCGGTGATCGTCTACCGCCGTGAGTCGGGTTTAACCCCTGCCGACCACCGCACGATTGTTGAAGACGTCGGCAAGATGACCGGCGAGCGCTTCCCTGGCGTCATCGCCGACGGCGAAACCGCTGCCTCCGGTGGCAAGCCGACCGCCGCCGAGAAAGCCGCGGCGACGCTCAAAGGGCCGCCGCCCGACTGCCCGACCGTCCCCACCGCCGTTCCCGGGCAGCCGAACGGGTACGCCCCCTTCGTCGGCCCGAGCTGCTCCGCCGACGGCAAGGCGGCGATCA
>JBIOVI010000053.1:0-64982 GCA_044867645.1 Solirubrobacterales bacterium
GCACCCATAGGGGCCCTCGATCACCGGCACGTCTGGAACGGGAACTAGTTGGTGGGGGCGGCGGGGCCGCGGCCGGCGACCTTGGCGACGGTCGCTAGCAGGACGCTGAAGTAGAGGGGGACCGAGCGGTCGGCGATGTACTCCATGTCGTGGGCCAGCTTGTCGGCCCACGACTCCTCCCTGGTCATCCGGGTCTGGGCGAAGCCGGTGACGCCCGGGCGGACGACGAGCCGCTGCCAGTACTGGGGGATCTCCTCGCAAAGCTCGGTGAAGAAGGCCGGACGGATCGGACGCGGCCCGACTACTGCCATGTCTCCCAGGAGGACGTTCCAGAGCTGCGGCACCTCGTCGAGGTGGATCTTGCGCAAGACCCGGCCGATACGCGTCACCTCCAGCTCGGTGCGGCGCGAGAGCTCCTCGCCGAGGTAGGGACCCAGCCTCGTCTCGGCATCGGGTTTGAGGGTGCGGAACTTGTACATGCGGAAGAGACGCCCGCAACGGCCCACGCGGGCGCCGTGGTAGAAGAGCGGCCGGCCCGAGGTGAGCACGATCGCCAGCGCGGTCAGCAGCAGCAGCGGTGAGAGGGCAAGCAGGAAGCAGGCGGAGATGATGATGTCGAGGCCGCGCAGAACGGGATCGACGGGACGTGACTCGCCGTCGCCGGCAAGCGCGATGTAGTGCTCAAGCTCGGCCTGGACGTCGGCGGGCAGAGCGAGAGTGTCAGCTGGTGATGTGGCTCTCCGCAGGATGGGCAGCTCCGACCGTACCGAGGATCGTCTCGACGAGGAGACTAGGGTCTCTCCTCGTCGGAGTCGCGTCCACGGTTCGCTTCTCGAGCTGGATCGCGCGCGGGTCGGTCAGCGGTCGCAACCTGCCGGAGCGGATCAGTGCTTCGTCAACCCCCCCGAGCCGGCCGCCGTAGGTGGTGTAGACGGGGGTGCCCAGCGCCGCGGCCTCGCGGTTCATCGTGCCGCCGGCGGAGACGACGAGGTCGGCGAGCGCGACCAGGCTCTGCGCCTCGACCGCACCGGGGGGCAGGATCAGCGACGGCAGCGCCAGGCTCTCGACCAGCTCGCGCTGTGCCCCGGTGCGTGGCAGGACGATCGCATGGACGCCATCGTCCTGGCCGAGCCGCTGCAGGACCTTGGGGAAGAGCGGGTTCGACTTGCGGTGGTACAGGGAGACGTCGGGCGGCGGCCGGACGACGACCACGACCCGGGAGGTATCGACCGAAAGCCGCGCCAGCGCCTCTCGGTCGGGCTCGAAGTCGTAGAGGTAGTACTCCTCCTTCAACCCCGGATAGGGGAAGAGCTTTCCCGGACCGACGCCGAAGCGGCGCAACCGCTCGGGGGGGACCGAGTCGGGGAACAGAACCCGCTTGGCGAGGCGGCAACCGATGCGGTGCTGGGTCACCGCGTACTCGTAGTCGTGCATGTTCGCCTCAGGCACGCCGAGCAGGCGTGCGGCAATCGCCAAGTCGTTGGATCCATGGGCGAGGGTGAGGTCGAAGGAGCGGCCCCGACCGAAGCGAACCATCGCCGAGGTGCGGGCGCCGAGCCGCTGCGCCTTGCGCAGCCGCGAGGCGCCGCCGTGGCGCCCGATCGGCGTGTGCTCCATTCCGTGCAGGTCGAGCAGGGCCTGCGTCTGGGCGTAGTCGCGCGAGGTGACCTCGACCGTGTGCCCTTGCTCGCGCAACCGCTCGATGATCGGCCGCAGCACCAGCACGTGCGCCGGCGCGCTCATGTCAACCCAGATCTTCAACCGACTAGACAGCAGCAGCAGAGAGCTGGGGGTAGAGCGGGTAACGCTCCATCAGGGCCTTGGTGCACTCGGCCAGTGCGCCCTTCTCAGCTTCGAAGTCTTCACTCAGCACGGTGGCGACCACGGCGGCGATCTCGGTCAGGTCGTCCTCGACCATGCCGCGGGTGGTCAGCGCCGGGGTGCCGATCCGCAACCCGGAGGGGTTCATCGGCGGCCGCTCGTCGAAGGGGATCGCGTTGCGGTTGACCGTAATCCCGACCTCCTCGAGGCGATCCTCGGCGGTCTGGCCGTCGAGGCCGCTGGGGGTGAGGTCGACGAGGACGAGGTGGACATCGGTGCCACCAGTCAGCACCGGCACTCCGTTCGCTTCGAGGCCGGCGGCAAACGCCTTGGCGTTGGCGATCGTCTGTCGCTGACGGGCGCGAAACTGCTCCGTGGCGGCGATCCGCAGCGCCACCGCCTTGGCGGCGATCGTGTGCATCAACGGGCCGCCCTGCTGGCCCGGGAAGATCGCTTTGTCGATCGCCTTCGCGTGTTCCTCGCGGGCAAGGATCATGCCGCTGCGCGGCCCGCAGAGGGTCTTGTGGATCGTCGTCGTGACGACGTCGGCGTGCGGCACCGGGTTCGGGTGCTCGCCGGCGGCAACGAGGCCGGCGAAGTGCGCCATGTCGACCATCAGCTTGGCGCCGACAGAGTCGGCGATCTCGCGGAAGGCGGCGAAGTCGAGCTGACGCGGATAGGCCGACCAACCGGCGACGATCAGCTTCGGCTTGTGCTCATGCGCTAGCCGCTCGACCTCCTCCATGTCGACGCGCAGGTCCTCGCGGCTGACGTGGTAGGCAACGATCTCGTAGAGCTTGCCGGAGACGTTCAGCTTCATTCCGTGGGTCAGGTGACCGCCGTGGTCCAGCGCCAAGCCCATGATCGTGTCGCCTGGCTCGATCAGCGCCATGTAAGCGGCGTTGTTGGCCTGGGCGCCGGCGTGCGGCTGGACGTTGGCGTGCTCGGCCCCGAACAGCTCCTTGGCCCGGTCGATCGCGAGCTGCTCGGCGACGTCGACCTCCTCGCAGCCGCCGTAGTAGCGGCGACCCGGATAACCCTCGGCGTACTTGTTGGTGAGGACCGAGCCGACCGCATCCAGCACCGCCTGGGGAACGAAGTTCTCCGAGGCGATCATCTCCAGGGTCCCCTGCTGGCGCCGCAGCTCGGCATCGAGGACGGCGGCGATCGCCGGATCGATCTCCGCAAGAGGAGCGGTTTGGAAGTCTTCAGGCAGTTCCGTCACGACCCAGCCGACCATAGCAACGGATCGGGATAGCCTTCACCGTGTGAGCCGCTCGACGGTCATCGTCGCGGCCGCGGTCGGGTTGCCGGCGGCCGGATTCGTGCTCCTGCTGACCGGTCCGGAGCTCGACCTCGCCTGGGAGGATCACCGTGCGCACTTCTGGCTGGTGCTGGCGGCCGGTGCCGTCACCGCGGCGCTCGCCTACGCCACCGGCGAGGCGGCGGAGCGTCGGGGCGACCTCCGCCTGGGGCTGGTCTCGCTGACCTTTCTCTGCTGCGCCGGCTTCCTCGGCCTGCACGCGCTGGCGACGCCGGGGGTTCTGCTCGACGACTCCAGCCTCGGCTTCGTGATCGCGGTGCCGGTTGGACTCGTCCTCGCTTCCGCGATCGCCGCCCTCTCGGCCTCGGATCGATTATCGGAGCGCTACCGCACCCTCGCCGCCCACCGCCGCACAGGCGCCGGCCTTTTACTCGCGGCGATGGCCGCTTGGGCAGCAGCGACCCTGATCGGTATCGGCCCGCTCGACGAACCGACCGAGATCGAGCGTGCCAGTGGGGCGCTCGTGATCCCGGCCCTTGCCGGCACGGCTCTCTACCTGGTTGCCGCGGCCCGCTATGCCAGGCTGGGAGCGGGTGCCACGCCGGGCCTGCCGCTGGCGGTCGCGGTCGCCTTCGTTCTGCTCGGCGAGGCGACGCTCCAGACCGCCCTCTCGCGCAACTGGCACACGAGCTGGTGGGAGTGGCACGTGCTGATGCTCGCCGCTTTCGCACTGGTGGCGGTGACCGCCCGCCGCGAGTGGCGTGAGGAGCGCTTCAGCGCCCTTTACATGGAGGACACCGCCCGGGGCAAGCGCGAGGTGAGTGTCGTCTTCGCCGACCTCGCCGGCTTCACCTCGTTCTCGGAGGGACGGGATCCAGCTGAGGTCTCCGAGATGCTCAATGCCTACTTCGAGCGGGCGATCCCACCGGTCGTCCAGGAGCACGGCGGCGAGGTCGAGCGATTGATGGGCGACGCACTGATGGTCACCTTCAACGCCCGCGGCGACCAGCCCGATCACGCGGTCCGTGCGGCGGCCGCAGCGCTGGCGATCCGCGACACGACCTCCGCTGTCGCGGCCGAGAACCCCGGCTGGCCGCGCTTTCGCGTCGGCGTCAACAGCGGTGAGGCTTTGGTCGGGCTGCTCGGCGCCGCGGGCGGGCGCAGCTACACGGTGATCGGCGACGCGGTCAACTCGGCCTCGCGGCTGGAGTCCGCCGCGCCAGTGGGAGAGGTGGCGATCGGCGTGACGACCCTGCGCGCGCTGCCGGGGGCGACGACGCGATCGCTGGGCGCGATCGAGGTCAAGGGACGACGCGAGCCGCTCGACGCCTACGTGTTGGAAGCGCTGCCGTCCGGGTAGCCTGGCGGCGTGAAAACCCGCCTCTCGTCGGCGATCGCCGCGCTTGCACTCGCCGTGACCGCCACTGGCACCACGACGGCGAGCGCCGCCAACCCCGTCAACCCCTGCGAAGGCCCCGAAGCGAGGCAGCTGCTTTGCCCCAATCTGAAGATGGGCAAGCCAGCCGACCTCTACCTCGACTACTACGGGGGAAAGGCGCTGCTGCGCGCGACCAGCGACGTCAAGAGCCGCGGCAAGGGCCCGATGGAGCTGCGCGGGCATCGCAACGGCTGGCACTCGATGCGGGTCAACCAGCGGATCCACAGGGTCGGCGGCGGCCGGCTGTTCCTGCGGACGCAGGCGACCCTGCACTTCACCGACGTCGGCGCCTACTTCGGCGGCAGCTACTGGAAGGTCCATCAGCTGGCCGGCTTCGAGCTCCGCCCCGTCGGGCCGGATGGCGAGGTCGGCCCAACCGTCCGCACGAGCCCAAAGCTCAACTACTGCCTGCGGGATCTCGAGCGCACGCAACCGGGCCGCCGCTCTCCCCCCACCCGTCACTACCCCGGCTGCGACCAGGACCCCTACACCGACGCGATCACCCTCGGCACCTCCGTCGGCTGGTCGGACATCTATCCGGCCCCCTACGACAAGCAGTGGATCGACGTCACGGGCCTGCGTGGCTGCTTCGCCTACACGATGACCGTCGACCCGAAGCATCTGCTCTTCGAGTCGAACGAGCGCGACAACTCGGCGAGCCGCGTAGTCCGCCTCCCCTACCGCCCCGGTCCGCAGCACTGCTGAGCTTTGAAAACAACTAGGTCAGCGCACTCGCCACGTCTCCGACTGAGAGTGCCCCTTCGCGGAGGATCCGCCACTCGCCGCTCTCGTCGAAGCGGGTTAGGTCGACAACAGTCGACGGCATCCCGGTGAGCTCTCCACCGTCGATCGCGAGATCCGCCGCGAGGCGTATCTCGGTCGGAACCTCGGCGAAGCTTGCTGGCGCCGGCTCGCCACTGCGGTTGGCGGAAGTCTGGAAGAGCGGGCACATCGCGCCCCCCAGCGGACCGCCGATCAGGCGGATGCCGAGTCGTTCGGGATCCTCGCGACAGGCGAGCGGGTAGCGGCCATCCGGGTTGGCGACGACCAGGGTCACCGGCCCTGGCAGGAGCGCACCCACCGCTTCGCGGCTCCGGGGTCCGAGACCCTCGACCAGCTCGCGCATCGCCAGCGGCGAGAAGTACATGACCGCCGAGGGCTTGCCGTCGTCACGGCCCTTGATCGCTTGGATGCGACCGATCGCCGCCGGGTCGAGAGGGTCGCAGGCGAGGCCGTAGAGGCCATCGGCCGGGAAGACAACGACGCCGCCACCGGCGATCGTCCGCTCCAACGCCGCCCGGGCCGCCTCGGCGCCGTCGCGCTCGATCGAGACAACTTCCGTCACGGTCGCCCCCCCGGCGACTTTCCGTCCTTATAGGAGGGGAAAGTCGCCAGAGCCCCCTCCATCACTTGTGCCCCCAGATAACGCGTGGGATACCGGCCAGGTCGGGGCGGGTGTCGACCGTCCCGAAGCCGGCTTCGAAGAGCAGTTCGCTGACAGCCGACACCTGTCCCACTCCAACCTCCAACGCCAGTACCGGCGCGATCGACGCCGCAGCGGGGATCGCGGCCCGCAGCACGTCGAGCCCGTCCGGGCCCGCCAGCAGTGCCTCGCGTGGCTCCCACTCCGTGACCTCGGGCTCGAGGCCTCTCCATTCCAGCTCGGCGACGTAGGGCAGATTGGCGACGACCAGGTCGATCTCGGGCGGCTCCGGCGGCAGCATCGCCTCCACCAGTTCGACCCGCTCGGCCAGCCCAAGCCGCTTCGCGTTCGCACGCGCGACTTCGAGCGCGGCGGCGGAGGTGTCGGTTGCGATCAGCTCGCAGCCGGCTAGCTCGTCGGCAATCGCAAGCGCGATCGCTCCCGATCCAGTACCGAGGTCAAGCACCCTGCCGGGGTGCAGCTCCAAGGCGATCTCAACCAGCAGCTCGGTCTCCGGTCTTGGGATCAGCACTCTGCGGTCGACCGTAAGCTCGACCGAGCGGAACCATTTACGGCCGAGGATGTAGGCGACCGGCTCGCGCCGCAGCCGCCGTCGCACCATCTCCCCGAACTTCCTACCCGCCGGCGCGTCCACTCCGGCCTCCGGTTCGGCAGCCAGCCGTGGCCGGTCCCACCCCGTCGCCTCGACGAGCAACAGTTCAGCGTCGAGCCGAGGCGATTCGACTCCTGCCGCGGCGAGCGCGTCGGTCGCGCCGCTCAAGGCGTCGCGGACGCTGCCGGCGATAGCTGCGGCAGCCACCTCTCAGGCGGTCGAGGCCGCCGCTGCCTCCAAGCGCTGCCGCTTCTCCTCCGCCGCCAACGCCTCCGTGAACCCGCCCAACTCGCCCGCCAGAACGCCATCGAGATTGTGCGAGGTGAGCTTGATCCTGTGGTCGGTGACCCGGCCCTGAGGAAAGTTGTAGGTGCGGACCTTCTCCGAGCGCTCGCCGCTGCCGACCTGTGCCTTGCGCTCGGCCGCGACCTTCGCCTGCTGCTCTGCCACCTCACGCTCGTAGAGCCGCGCTCTCAACACCCGCATCGCCTTCTCACGGTTCTGCAGCTGTGACTTCTCGTCCTGCATCGAGACGACGATCCCGCTCGGTTTGTGGGTGATCCGCACCGCCGAGTCGGTCGTGTTGACCGACTGCCCGCCCGGTCCGGAAGAGCGGTAGACGTCGATCTGCAGGTCGTTCTGATCGACCTCCACCTCGACCTCCTCCGCCTCGGGCAGAACCGCGATCGTCGCGGTGGAAGTGTGGATGCGACCCTGCGACTCGGTCTCCGGCACCCGCTGTACCCGGTGGGTCCCGCCCTCGTACTTGAAGATCGAGTAGGCGCCTTCGCCCTTTACCGCGAAGGTCATCTCCTTGAATCCACCCACCTCGGCCTCCGACTGCGACAGCACCTCGGTCGCAAAACCGCGCTCTTCGGCATAGCGAGTCAGCATCTTGTAGAGATCGCCGGCGAACAGCGCTGCCTCGTCCCCCCCGGTCCCGGCCCTGATCTCCACCAGCACGTTCTTGGCGTCGTTGGGGTCGCGCTCGACCATCGCCAGCCGGATCTCCTCCTCCAGCTCGGCGATCCGCCCGGGGGCCTCCTCCACCACCTTGCGCAGTTCATCATCGTCGCCTTCCTCCAACAGCTCCCGAGCCCCCTCCAGGTCGTCCTTAAGGGTCTTGTACTCCCCGGCCAGCGCCTGAGCGGGTTGAAGTTCCCGGTATTCCCTTCCAACCTCGGCATACCGCTGCCGATCCGAGATCACGGCAGGGTCGGACATTTCCCGCTCCAGCTCGGAGAACCTGACCTCGATCTGCTCGACCAGCGACTCGATCATGGAAAGAACCATAGGCATAGCTCGCGCGCGGGTGGCACGGGGGAGGGGTCGAGGACGTAAACCTCGCCCGCAGGCCCCTTCCCGTGCCAGGACCCGCCCGCCGCTACCGCTTAGGCGTACACGGCACGATCAGACTCGCTGAGAGCGTCGTCTTCTGCCCATCGTCGACCCCATCAGCCACTTCGTCCTTGAAGACACCCTCACCTTTGACGTTGATGTGACCGTCCGGGCATTTGGTCAGGTCGTAGCTCTTTTTCTCGCCCCGGTAGTGGTAGAAGCGCTTGATCGTGAAGTCGAAAGCGGTTACCGAACCGCTACCCCCGGCGACCACCGGAATCTCGACTACCCCCCGCATCCCATAACGGCCGGCCTTGACGCGGCGGAATCTGAAAATGACGACGACCGCTGCGGGCGCCGGCACCGTGATGAAGGCATGCGCGAAGAGCGTCGTCGTACCGCCTTTGACGCCCCCGTTGAAAAGAGTGATGGGGCTCTTGACCTGGATCGGTGCCTGTTCAGGGAAAGCGATCTCACCGGCTCCCTGCCCTTCACCGACGATAGCCTTGCCGCAGACTCGCTTCGCCGCCTTGGTGTCGCGCGCCTCGAGCTCACTCGCCCTGCATGCGGGAAGCCCCGCAGCTTCTAGCGTGCTGTTCCTGTCGATGTAGACAACACCTTCTCGAATCGCCGGCGGGTGGCTGCCGTCGACGGTCTCGATCTGGCCCCTGGTGCGGAACCAGGACGGAGCGAGTTCGTCTGCGGGTAGAGCCGCTGGAAACAGCCTGCCGTCAACCTTCAAGACCAGGTTGCCCAACCGGATAGCGGTCTCCGTCGCCGTCGCCACCGCCGCAGCAGTGGCAACGACAAGGACCAGGCCCAAATTGAAGGCCAAGATGAAACCCCTACGCCTGTCGCTCATCGCTCCCCTTTCTTGGATGCCCCGCAAATCGACATTCCGGTTCGATATAACAGTTCAGATGCATCGAAACGGAAATCAGGCCGGGTATCAATTGGTCTCGTGGGACCGGTTCGGGCGATCGGTTCACATGAACCGACCGCCGGCGGCTTGGTCGGAGCCAGCGTGAAGCTGAAGCCGATCTCCTACATGGTGCTCGGCATGCTGCGTCTTGGCGCCACCTCCGGCTACGCGATCAAGAAGGCGGCGGACGCCTCGACCAGCTCGATGTGGCCGGTCTCCCTCGCCCAGGTGTACCCCGAGCTGGCCCGGCTCGAGGAGGGTGGGCTTGTGACGCGGCATGAGGATCCCCAGGGGGCACGCGCTCGGTCCGCCTACGAGCTGACCGCGGAAGGGGAAGGGGCGCTGCTCACCTGGCTGCGCTCTTCCAAGGAAGC
Organism: Solirubrobacterales bacterium; assembly: GCA_044867645.1. Classification (GTDB taxonomy): domain Bacteria; phylum Actinomycetota; class Thermoleophilia; order Solirubrobacterales; family 70-9; genus VRUE01. The sequence goes on from JBIOVI010000053.1 coordinate 9,194, forward strand.
GCCCCTGCAGATGCGCTCCGAGGGGCTGCTGCGTTTCTTCTTCGTCGACGCCCTTCCCCTCCAAGAGCAGGCGGACCTGGCCCGGCTAGCCCAAAAGCGCCTGCGCGACTTCCGCGCTCACATGTACGACAAAGACCTGAGGGGCGCGCTCGAAGACTTCGAGGAGGGCGGGATCCGCGCTCCGATCCTGATAGGGCTGATGGCCGAGAGCATGCTGACCCTGGGCGAGGAGTGGCTGGCGCAGCTCGAGGCCCAGATGAGGATCGAGCTGGAAGCGGAGAGCGAGACCTAAGCAACTATCTCTATGGGCGAGTCGCCGGCCTCAGCCGGCTTCTCCTCAGCAAGCACTTTCTCCAGCGCCGCGATCGCCACCGCGAGCTGCTCTTCGTCGGGCTCGCGAGTGGTCAGGTTCTGCAGCATCAGCCCCGGCCACATCACCGCCCGCACCCAGCGTTTGCGCCGGTTTCTGCCCGCCCACTTGATCACCTCATAGGAGAGGCCGGCGATCAGCGGGATGCCGAGGATGCGCGATGCGAGCAGCCAGTACCAGGCCGGCAGGCCGATCGGTGCGAAAACGAAGATCGCCAGCACCATCACGATCAGCAGGAAGCTGGTTCCGCAGCGTGGGTGCAGGCGCGAGTAGAGCTTGGCGCGGGACGGGACCAGCTCGTCTTCGGCCTCGTAACAGGAGATCGTCTTGTGCTCGGCGCCGTGGTACTCGAAGACGCGGCGCAGATCCGGCAGGCGGCTGATCGCCACGATGTAGGCGATGAAGATCGTCGTGCGCAGGATCCCCTCGACCAGCCAGAAGAGGAACGCGTTACCGAGCTGGTCCTTGATCAGGCTGGTCAGCCCGACCGGGACAACGAAGAAGAGGCCAACCGCCAGCGCCATCGAGAGCACGATCGTCAGCCCCCAAATCCAGCCGCCGATCTCCTCCTTGTTGCCCTCTTCGTCCTCCTCCATTTGGGCGTTGGCGGAGATCGCCAGAGCCCGGAAGCCGATCTTCAGCGACTCGCCCAGGGCGACGACGCCGCGGATCACGGGCAGCCGCCAGAGGCGGTGCCGCTTTGCCCACGGCACCAGCGGTTCGGAGCTGAGCTCGATCTGACCCTCGGGATTGCGCACCGCGACCGCCCAGGTCGAGATGCCGCGCATCATCACGCCCTCAAGCACCGCCTGGCCGCCCACCGGCGCGTCGCGCTTGGCGACCAGGGCGCCATCGGGCATGCGCAGCGGATCGGCTCCGTTCGAGGACCCGGCCTCGGTTTGCTGGGAGCCCACCTCTGGGCTCACGGCCTACTTCCCGGCCTTGGCGTGCTTGGCGGCGCGACGCTGGAACCGCTCGACCCGGCCACCCGTATCGACGAGCTTCTGCTTGCCGGTGTAGAACGGGTGGCACTCCGAGCAGAGCTCGACGTGGAGATCAGCCACCGTTGCGCGCGTGTAGAACTGATTGCCACACGAGCAATGCACGTTGGCGAGCGTGTACTCGGGGTGAATTCCTGCCTTCATCGCCACCCAGTTTAGAGAAGTGGGCAAGCACGCCGGTTCAAGGCTTGGGAAACCGCCCGGTCCTGCCGATAGCTGGAGCATGACCACGAGCGGATCGGCGGCAGGCGACAGCACGCTGGCGCGTGCGCTGCGCGGGGCGCTGGCGACCCTGCTGCTTGGCGGCACCCTGCTCGTCACCCTCCACTACTGGTTCGGCCTCGGCAGCGATCTCCACTTCGCGATCGGCAACGTGGTCTACGACGCGGTGGTGCTCGGCGCCGGCGTCGCCTGCCTGGTCCGTGCCTCGGCTTTCGGGCGGGAACGACGGGCTTGGACTCTGATTGGCCTCGCGATCCTCGCCTGGGGCGCCGCCGAGGTCTACTGGACCGCCTTCATCGAAGGCAATCCCGACGCCCCCTACCCCTCCCCGGCCGACATCGGCTACCTGGTCTTCTACCCTCTCGCCTACGCTGGCCTGGCTCTGCTTGTCCGCGCCAGGGCCCACGAGATGAACTGGCGGCTGTGGATGGACGGCGCGATCGCGGCACTCGGCACCGCCGCCCTCGGCGCCGCGTTCGTCTTCGACTTCGTCGCCGAGAAGACCGAAGGAACGCCGATCGAAATAGCGACCACGCTCGCCTACCCGCTCGGCGACATCGGCATGCTGGCCCTGGTCGTCGGCGTGGTCGCGCTCACCGGCTGGCGCCCCGGTCGCACTTGGTCGCTGCTGCTCGCCGGCCTGGCGGCGATGGTCGTCGCCGACATCGCCTTCACCCTCCAGCTAACCGACGAAGCTCTTCCGGGCGGCAGCTGGATCGAACCGATCTACCTGATCTCAGCCATCTGCCTCGCCGCGTCCGTATGGCAGCCCGCCGTCGCGGCCGAGATCAGCTCCCCCGATGAGGGGGAACGGCGCCGAGAGATGGTCGTCCCCGCGGCCTTCGCTGGGGTGATGATCGGCCTCTTCGCGATGCAGTACTTCAGCGCGACCAGCGGTCTCTCGACCGTTCTCTGGGCGGCGACGATGACCGCCGTGATCGTGCGGCTGGCGATGAGCGACCGCGAGAACAAGGCTCTGCTCGAGCAGGTGAGGACCGACCCTCTCACCGGGCTTGCCAACCAAGGTCGAATGCAGGTCGATCTCCCGATTCGGGTATCCCGGGCAAGCGAGGAGGATCCGCTGCTCCTACTCCTCTTCGATCTCAACGGCTTCAAGCACTACAACGACACCTTCGGCCACCCCGCCGGCGACGATCTACTGATGAGGTTGGGGGCGGCCTTGCGCGCTGCGGTCGGCGAGGACGGCACCGCCTACCGGATCGGAGGCGACGAGTTCTGCGTCTTGCTTACCTGTCCGCGGAAGCGCTTCGACGCTGTTTCCCGCGCGGCAACGCAAGCGCTGACCGCAACCGGGCCCGGCTTCAACGTCAGCTCGTCTTGGGGCGCGGTCGAGGTCCCCAACGAGGAGAGCGACCCCTCGGCGGCGCTGCAGCTTGCCGATGTGCGGATGTACGCGCAGAAGGAGTCTCGCCGCGTTGCCCACGACGATTTTCTCGACCCGGCGGTGACCGCCGCGCCCCAGCCACACGAGGCAGGCGAGAAATCGCCTGCTCGAGAGTCGGCTAGCCCGAGCTGAGCGCGCCGATCAGGGAGTCGAGCGTACGACCGACTTCCGCTCGCATCCGCTCGGGATCCGGTGCCCGCGCGACCAGCATCGCCGCCTCGTCGAGGGCGCCCATCAAGACGTGGGCGAGCGGACGAACAGGCTGCTCGGCGATCGCGCCGGCCTCGATCGCTGCCTGCAGGCTGGCTTCGATCAGGCCGAGCCCGTGCTTCGCCGCGATCTCCCGCCAGCGATCCCAGCCGAGGACCGACGGCCCGTCGAGCAGAGCGATCTGCTGGGCCTCCGGCTCGGTGCAGGCCTGCAGGAACATCTCCGCACCCGCCCTCATCGCTTCGAGCGGCGCCGCCGCGCCGGCATCGAGAGCGCCGACGACGATCCGCTCCGCCAGCTCCGCCTCGACCAGCTCGTAAACCGCCTCGAAGAGGTCGCGCTTGCCCTCGAAATGGTGGTACAGCGCCCCCCTGGTGACACCGGCCGCCCGAACTATCTCCTCGGTGCCGACCCCGGCGTAGCCGCGCTCGGCAAATAGGGTCCGCGCCGCGTCAATCAGGGCACCGCGGGTCGACTCTGAGCGCTCCGCCTGAGTGCGCCGGGGGGTCCGGCGCAAACCGAGCGCCGAGGGTGGACCTTCAGCGGCTTTTCGTTTGACATTCATACTGTCTGTATGTACCTTACCGCCCTTATCGGCTAGAAACCCACGCCTGAGGAGGACGCGATGAACCAGTCAGACCAGCGCCGCGAGATCGAGTTGCCGGCCGGGACGGTTCGCTACCGCGATGCCGGCGAGGGCAAGCCGGTCGTCTTCGTCCACGGCTACCTGGTCGACGGCCGGCTCTGGGACGGCGTCGTCGATCGCCTCTCCGACCGCTGTCGCTGCCTCGCTCCCGACTGGCCGATCGGCGCTCAGCAGGTGGCGATGAAGCCAGGAGCCGACCTTTCCCCGTACGGGATCGCGGCGACGATCGCCAGCTTCCTCGAGGCGCTCGACCTGAGCGATGTGACGATCGTCGGCAACGATTCGGGCGGGGCGATGTCGCAGGTCCTGGTCACCCGACACCCGGAGCGAATCGGGCGGCTCGTCCTCACTAATTGCGACACCCACGAGAACTTTCCGCCGGGGCCTTTCAAGGCGATGCCACCGCTCGCCAAACTGCCGGGTGGGATGGCGCTGCTGGCGGCACCTTTCAGAGTGGGAGCCGTGGCGCGCGCAGCTTTCAAGCCTTTCGCCCGCACTCCGATCCCCGCCGACCTGATCGCCTCCTGGATGGAGCCCGGACTTCACAACCCGGACGTGAAACGTGACCTGAAGAAGGTCACGATAGGGATGAACAAGCGCTACACGTTGGAGGCGGCGGAGAAGCTGCGCAGCTCCGAGCTGCCAATCCTGCTGGCCTGGGCACCGGGGGACCGCGTGTTCCCGCTCAAGTACGCGGAGCGGCTCGCCGCCGACACGCCAAACGCACGAATCGTCCAGATCCCCGACTCGAAGACCTTCGTGCCGTTCGACCAGCCACAGCGCGTGGCAGACGAGATCGCCGGTTTCGCCGCGAGCGCGTAGCGCGCGGCCGTCGCGGACCCATTGCTTTATTCCCGTTATGCGGGATAACGGGGCGCCACTTCCATATGACGAAATGGGCGATTTCCGCTATCTGCGGTTTTTTCGTCTGATCGAGGGTGGAGACTTCCTCAACGCCCCCTACAGGACGGAGAGCCATGCCAAGGGAAATCTTCGACCAGGAACGGCCGCGCAGTGCGATGGCGCAGCGCCTCGACGAGGCCTTTGCCGGTTGCGAGCATTGGACGCTGGCGCCGCCAGCTCAGCGGCGCAGCGAGACCGCCTTCAGCCCACGACTGTCGAGCTCCTCGAGGAGGATCGGCAGGGCCGCCGCGGTGCGCGCCCAGGAACCGAGAGCGCTGTAGTAGTCCGCATCGTGTAGCAGCACGATGTCGCCGTCGCCGATTCCGGCGGTCGCCCGGCGGGCGATCGACTGCGCGGTTGCCCGGCGCGCCCAGTCCCTCCCCCACTTCGACCAGAGCACCGGCCGCCAGCCTCGCGCTCGAGTCGCCCGCAATGCCGAGCCGCTGTAGATGCCGTACGGGGGCCGATGAGCAGCGATCGCTTGGCCGCTCGCCTCCTCGATCGCCGCCCGCGCCCGCTCGATGTCCTCGCGGAAATGGCCAGGGGTAACCCGCAGCAGGTTGCGGTGGCGGTGGCAGTGCAGCTCGACGCGGTGACCGGCGGCGGCTATCTCCGCCACCAGGGCCGGACGTCGTACGACTTGCTCACCGACGAGGAAGAAGGTGGCGGGAACGTCGGCTTCGCGCAGGATCTCCAGGACGATCGGGGTGCCCTGCGGATGAGGACCGTCGTCGAAGGTGAGCGCGACGCCACCGGCTCCTTCCTGGCGGTGGGCGATCCCCAGCGCCGGACCGATCCCCGGGACGACCGGCGCCAGCACCGGAGCGGCGTGGAGAAGCGCGCCGGCAGCTGCGCCGGCGCCTAACAAAGAGCCGATCAAGGGCCTTCGCTGGCGGCGGAGCTGCGAGCGGGCAGGGCGGCGGCCGGGGAAACGTCGGTCGGTGCGGTCGCGTCTTCGTCCTTGCCGAGATGGATGCGGCTCTCGAGCGGCTTGGCGATCACCCGGTACGGGGTCTCGCGATGGATCACCGCAAGCAGCATCACCGTGGCGACCGCGACCAGGCTCACCGCGGTCGCGACGCGCTCCATGCGCAGCCGCCAGATCGGCTGTGGCTTTACCCGGGGACGAGCGGTAAGCACGCGGGAGGCAATCGAGGGCAGCGAGGCGAAGGAGGAGTCGGGCGAGCGGCGCTCGCGGGTGAGGTGCCGCAGCACGGACTCCAGCTCGTGCTCGGAGCGTGCTACCTCGGCCAGGCCGAAGCGCTCAAAGGCGGCGTTGTTGGCTCGCAGATGGCCGGCCGAGAAGCCGTAGGAGACGACCGGGCAACCGCGGATGTGGGCCTCGAGGACGGTGAGACCGGCGGTCGAGTGGACCATCGCATCCGCTGCCGCCATCCAGTCGCTCATCTGCTCGGTGAAACCGTGGATTCGCACCCGCTCGTTGTCCTCGTAGCGCTGCGCCAGCTTCTCGCGCGCTCCCTCGTTGCGCCCGGCGATGCAGACGACGAGGGTTTCCTCCCCGGAGAGCGCCGCGTCGATTGCGCCTTCGAGGTCACCGATCCCCCAACCGCCACCGGAAACGAGCACCAGGCGGGCATGCGCGGGCACGTCGAGGGCCTCGCGGGCGGCGCTGCGCGTACGCGGCATCAGGAAGTCGCGCGAGATCGGCGGGCGCATCCACTCGACGCTGCCCGGCCCGACCAGCCTCTCCACCTCCTCGATCGACTCCGGATGGGTGACGAAGTGCAGGTCGACCCCCGGATGCGCCCAGTAGCGCAGGCCAGCCAGGTCCGTGATCGCCGACTGGACCGGGACGAGCAGGCGCCGGTTCTCGCGCAACATGCCCAGTACGGCAGTAACGCCCGGATAGGTCGAGACGACGACGTCTGGCTGGTGCTCCTCGATGACCCGCAGAAGACCGCGAGCGCCCAGCGCGTAGCTGAGGTGGTGCATGAGCCAGCGGGTCGGCGCGAACTTGGTAATCAGCCAGTACTGCAGATCGAACAGCCAGGGCATCCAGCGGAAGGTGAAGCGGGAGCCGTCGCGGGCCACCGAAGAGGCGATCCGCCCCATCGCCTGCAGGCCGTCGACGATCTCGACGGTGGCGCCGGGGATCTCGCGCTCGACGTCCGCCTTGATCATGCGCGCCGGCAGGTCGTGACCCTCGCCGATGTCGGCGGTCAGAACGAGCACCCGGGGCGACCGCTCGCCCGTCTCCGCGCTCACCCCCTCCAGCAGCGAGCCGGGAGCGCGGCCGTCGCCATTGCTATTGCCGTTGTGGCTGAGGACAGGCTTCAGGCCTGGAACAGGGTCGGGTGAGCGGGTGCTGCTGCGCACCCAGTCGACGTAGCGGCGCACCCCCTCACGGAAGCTCGTTTCCGCCTTCCAGTCGATCTCCTCGAGCGCCCGTACGTTTGAGATCTCCTTGCCCGGAAAATCGCCCGGACGCGGCGGCGTGTGGACGATCTCGCAGCCACCGGTCATCTCCTGCACCGTCTCGGCGATCTCGAGGATCGTCACCACCTCATCGCCGGAGAGGTTGTAGGTGCGGTTGGCGGCCTCCGGCGCGAGCGCGGCGACGATTCCCGCGGCGAGATCCTCGACGTAGATGAAGCTGCGGCACTGGCTGCCGTCGCCGGCGATCGTCAGCGCCTCGCCTTCCAGCGCCAGGTCGGTGAACTTGGCGACAACGCCTGCGGCGCGGGCCCGCGGCCCATAGGGGATGCCGAACCGCAGCACCGTCGACTCCAGCTCGAAGAGCTCCGTATAGCCGGCGCAGTAGGTCTCGCCGGCGAGCTTGGTCGCGGTATAGAGGTGACGCGGCGCCGGGATCGGCGTCTCCTCGTCGACCGCCTGCTCGGCACAATCGCTGTAGACCCAGGTGGTCGAGCCGTAGACGACCCTGCCCACCTCGGCTCGGCAGGCGGCCTCGAGCACGTTGAGCGTGCCACGGGTGTTGACCTCCTCGGCCAGGACCGGGTCGGCGTGGACATGGGCGACATCGGCAACCGCGGCTAGGTGGATCACGGCGGCGCAGTCGCGCATCGCCAGGTCGAGGTTGGCCGGATCGGTGATGCTGCCGGTGAAGGTCTCTACTTCGCGCGGCGAGTGGTAGGGCGAGGCGCTGAGATCGAAGATCCGCGGTGTGTGACCGCTCTCGAGCAGCCGGTCGACCACGTGGGAGCCGATGAAGCCCCCACCGCCGGTGACCAGGATCCTCATTGCTCCTCTCCTCCGCGGCTCTCCGGCCGGTAGTAGAGCGGCACGCACCAGTGGTTCTCCGCGACCCATTCGGTGTTGGGAAGATCGTCGGCACGCCCCATGATCCGGTGGCAAGGCTCTTCGTAAACGCGCCCGGTCGACTTCTCGATCGGATCGAAGACGACGTACTTGTAGAGGCCCGAGGTCATTCCCTCGGGCAGCTCTAGACGGGCCGGGTGCAGCGGGTCGAGGTGCTCACGCGCGTACCGGTTCTTCCAGGCGACGATCTCCTCCATGCGGTCGGCCTGCACCAAGCCGAGCGCCGCGGTGAACTCGCTCATGCGGAAGTTGAGGCCGTCGATCTCGTGCTCGAACTTGCCGTAGTTACGGAACTTGGCCGCGAACTCGATCAGGGCGGGATTCGAGGAGACGAGCATCCCGCCCTCGCCGGTGGAGATCGTCTTCGTCGCGTAGAGCGAATAGACCCCTGCGTCGCCAAAGCTCCCGGGCCTGCGGTCGCTCCACTCCGCGCCGTGGGCGTGGGCGCAGTCCTCGAGCAGGAAGATCCCGTTCTCGCGGCAGTACGCGGCGATCCGCTCGGAATCGAAGGCGATGTGACCGCCGATGTGGACGAGGATCGCGGCCCGAGGCTTTGAGCGCTCCGCCTTGCGCTCGAAGTCCTCGAACGACATACAGAGGTCCCCGCGGTTGCAATCGACGAACTCGACCTCGGCGCCGGCCTCGATCGCCGCGAGCGGGGTCGCCATGAAGGTGTTGGACGGGCAGAGCACAGTCTCGCCGCGCACAGCGGCGAACTCGAGCGCGGCGAGGGCTCCGCCGGCCCAGCTCGACAGCCCCAGGCTGGGCAGGCCGTTCCATTCCGACCAGCGGCGCTCGAAGGCCTCGAGCATGGCGCCCTCCGACCACTGCTCGGAATCGAGTACCTCGGTCCAGAGGTCGAACAGCCTGACGCGGTCGCGATGATCGAATCCGATCGCGAAGCGACCGGCGTCGGGACGGATTGTCTCGGCTGAGCCCACGGTGTTCGCTCGTCTGACTGGAAATGCCTTCGCAGGACAAAAACACCGCGCTAAGGCGCCGCAAGGCTAGCAGCGGTCGCGGACTTCCGACTCAGGTGGATTTCTCGGTGTGCGCGCTTTCCAGCACCGCGCCGACCGTTTGCGATCCCGCCAAGAGCACCGTGCCAGCGACCGCGACCGCCATGGAAGCGACTAGCGCAACGCCACCGAGTGGCGTGTCGGCCCACGACTCGCCGAAGATAAGCGGCGCCAGCAGCACGGGGACGAGGATCTGGACCGCGAACATGGTGGGCGCGACGTGGGTGGCGGCACGCCGCTGCAGGGCGCTCATCTCGCTGAGCAGAGCCAGCCCCTCCGAGGCGGCGGCGGTGGCGAGCCAGGCGAGCGCGACCAGGACCGCGCCGGCGGCAAGCTCGTCGGTGAGCAGCTTGCTGGCGATCGCGGTCCAGGCGTAGCCGCAACCCGCGCTGACCACAGCCAGCAAAGCAATCGTGTTCGCCCATCCGACTTTGTCCCCCCCCTGGTGGGGTGAAGGCCGGAAGCGCCCCCGCAGGACATAGGGAGCGGCGATCGGGATCGCGACCAGCGCCAGCGCCAGCGCGATCGCCGCCGTCCCGGCGTGGTCGGTGGTCCGCTCGGGCGCCGCCCAGGCGACCCCCGCGACGCCGGCGACGATCGCCGCCACGGCAACCCACTCCCGGCGGCCGGGCCTCTCCCCCAGCCTGGTCGCGCCGAGCCACAGCAGCAGGATCAGTCCGCTGGCCAGGCAGGGCTGCACCACGGTCAACGGCGCCAGCAGCAGCGCCACAATCTCCAGCGGCCAACCGACGAGACCCAGCGCGGTGGCCCCCAGCCAGCGCCGGTTTCGCAACAGCCGACCGATCAACGACACCCGCAGCGAGTACTCCCCCGGCACCTGCCGCGCCTCCAGCGCCTGCAGCGCGATCGAGGTGTTGTAGAGCAGCGAAGCCCCGATCGCCGCGACTATCCCCAGCGCCAGCACAGCGGGGACGCTACTGCTCCCGCTCGGCGCCTAGCTCAGCAGGATCTCTTCCCGCTCACGCCGCTCGTCGAGCGCCGTGTAGTGCTTGATCACGCGATTCATGACGAGGCTGGTTAATACCGCGACCAAAGCGAGCGAGACGAACAACAGTTCACCCGGAACGTGCAGCTTCAACAGCACGACATCCAGCGCGGCGGACAGCAGTACCGCACCCGCACCCACGAGTGCCATTGCCTTGAGTTCGCTCACGACGGACATCCTAATCGATGACCACAGACAAAAGCATTACAAGCAACGCTCCGATGAATCCAATTAGGCCACCCGCAACTGTCGCCCGGCGAACTCTCCGCTCAGGGGCGCCGGACAGCGCAGGGATGGCGTGGAGCAAAAAGCCGAACACGGCAATTGCAGCAGCAGCCAGGCTAGCGCCGGTCGATGCACTGCCGATGAGAGAGCCAAGGACGAACATCGCCCGACAGTAGGAAGTCGAGGCGCACGCGTGGCGCATGGATCGCGCCGACTATGTAAGGCCTCCGCTACGTCTCTTGGTAAAGCGGCCCGTCGCCGCCCTCGGGCAGGGTGAGGCGGCCGCCCTTGGCGGTGATCGCGCCGCACTGCACGCAGTTCGAGGCGGTGACGTGGACATCGACCTCGGCGGCGCCGTTCTCCAGCTGCTCGTCGGGGATCTCGTAGACCTGGGCGGGGCACATCGAGACCCAGGTCTGGGCGATCTCGCGCGGCACCTTGGTCTGGATGCGGACGTGGTTGGGCGCGTCGTCGCGGGTCGCGTTGCCGGAGAGGAAGACCGAGTCGAGCTTGTTGAAGGTGAGCTCATTGTCGGGCTTGGGGTACTTCTCGGCGGCCTTGCCGAGGTGCATCGCCGGCTCGGCGTTGTCCTCGACCTTCCAGTGGCCGCCGGGGAAGGCGCCTTTGGTGGCGACCATCGCCGAGCCCATCATGCCGCCGAAGATCAGGCCCTTGGAGAGCGGCTGCTTCATGTTGCGAGAGCGGTAGAGGTCCTTCTCGATAACCGAGCCGCGGATCTTCGCGTCGTAGGACTCGAAGTTGACCGAGCCGATGTCCTGCTTGAGCGACTCGACGATCGCTTCCGCCGCGTACATGCCGGCATGCATTGCGTAGTGGACGCCGGCGAGTTCGGCGATGTTGACCATCCCGGCGGCGTCGCCGGCGATCACCATGCCGGGGACCGAGAAGCGCTTCGGCAGCGCCCAGTAGCCTCCCGAGGGGATCGTCTTCGCCCCCCAGCCGACCCGCTTGCCGCCCTCGAGGATCTTCTTGATGAAGGGGTGGGTCTTGAACTGCTGCACCGCGTCGTGGACGCTGAAGGTGGCGTCGGTGTAGTCGAGGCCGACGACGAGCCCGAAGCAGACCTTGTCCTCGCCCATCGGGTAGATGAAGCTGCCGCCGGCCTCCTTGTATTTGGGGCCCCAGCGCAGCGGCCAGCCGAGGGTGTGGATCACCCGGTCGAGCGGCTTCGGCACCTCCCAGACCTCCTTCACCCCGAGCTCCCACGCCTGCGGGTCGGAGCCGTGCATGTCGAAGTAGTCGTAGGCGGCGTAGGTGAGGTGGCCGATCGTGCCCTCGGCCAGCACCGTCGCCTTGGCGACGACGTCTGAGCCGGGCTCGAAGTTGCCGAGCTCCTCGCCCTCCTTGCCACGACCGCGATCGCCCGAGCGGACGCCCTTGACGATCCGGTCCTCGACCAGCAACTTGGTCGCGGCGGTCTCGGAGAGGATGTAGACGCCGGCCTCTTCGGCTTTCTCGGCAAGGAAGCGGCCGAGCTTCGAGACCGAGAGCGTGTAGGTGCCCTCTTTCTTGAAGTTAGGTGGCGGTGGCTTTAGCGGGATCGCCGCCTTCGAGGTGAGGAAGTAGGTGGCGTCCTTGGTCACCTCCTGGTAGACCGGCGGCCACTCGGCCGGGTCCATGTCCGGGAACAGCCTGGTCAGCGCCGAGGGGTCGACGTTGGCCCCGGAAAGCAGGTGGGCACCCGCGACTTTGCCCTTCTCGATCACCGCCACCGGGACTTCGCCGAGCTTCTCGGTCAGCTCCGGCTCGTCCTCGAGCAGCTGCATCAATTTGTTGGCGCAGGCGAGACCCGCCGGCCCGCCGCCGACGATCGCGACGCCGACCTCGATCCGGTCGTCGGCCGGATCGGTCGGCGGGCCGATCACGTCGGCGGAGTCGAACGGCGGCGGGTAATCGATGGGCTTGACGGCGGGCATCTATTGCTCCTTTGCGCGGTCGAGGGAAGGCCGAGCCGGTGGCTCAGCCCCCCTTCTTCGCCTTGATCGCCTCGGTCAGCTTGGGGACGATCTTGTGCAGGTCGCCCACCACGCCGAGGTCCGAGAACTCGAAGATCGGCGCGTTCTGATCCTTGTTGATCGCGAGGATGTTCTCCGAGCTCTGCATCCCGACCTTGTGCTGGATCGCGCCGGAGATGCCGGCGGCCAGGTAGAGCTTCGGCGCGACCGTCTTGCCGGTCTGGCCGATCTGAGCCGCGTAGGGGTACCAGCCGGCGTCGACCACGGCGCGGGTGGCGGCAACCGCCCCGCCCATCGACTCGGCGAGTTCCTCGCAGAGCTTGAAGCCATCGGCCGCGCCGAGGCCACGGCCGCCGCCGACCAGGATCTCGGCATCCTCGATGTTGACGTCGGCGCCGCGCTGCTCGCCGCGCTGGACCAGCTTCGCCTTCGAAGACCAGGGCGAAAGCTCGACCTCGACGTCGACCACCTCGGCGCTGCCGCCGCTCTCCTTGGCATCGAAAGCGTTGAGGCGACCGATGATGATCCCCGGCTCGCTGACGTAGCCGACATCGGCGATCTGGGAGTCCTGCAGGATCGGGCGCTCTACGACCAGCTTGCCGTCCTGCACCTTGACCTGCGTCACCTCCATCGTCACGCCGGCGCCCAGGCGAGCGGTGAGGCCGGCGCCGATCTCGAAGCCGAGCAGGCCGCCGCCGAACAGCGCGTAGCCGAAGCCCTCGTCCTGGATCACCTTGGCCATCGCGTCGACGATCGGCTGGGCCAGTCCCTCGGGCACGCTCTTGGCCCGGTAGACCTTCGCCGCACCCCAATTGCCGAGCGATGCGCAGGCGTCGTCGCCAATCTCGCCGACCACCAGCGCGGCGGCCTCGCCGCCGATTTCGCCGGCCAGTTTGGCCGCCTCGGAGATCGCCCCGAGTGAGTTTTTGTTGAAGTTGCCCTCGTCGTCGTGGAGGGCGTAAACCAGGATGCCTGCCATCTAGATCAGCTTCCTCTCGTCGAGCCAGGCGACGATCTTCTCGACCGTCTCGTTGGTGTCCTCGTCCTCGATGATCTCCCCGGCCTGCTTGGCGGGCGGCGGGTTGAGCGCGAGAACCGCGGTCTTGGAGCCGGCCTCGCCGACCATGCCGTCGTCGATGCCGACGTCGGCGGTCGCCTTGCCGTCCAGGGGTTTTTTCTTCGCCCCCATGATCGCTTTCAGGCTCGGGTAGCGCGGCTCGTTGATCGCGTCGCCGACGCTGATCACGGCCGGCAGCTCGACCTCGACCGTGTCGTAGCCGTACTCGGCCTGGCGCTCGCAGCGCAGCTTGCCGTCGGCGACGTCGATCTTGATCACCTGCGTCAGCGACGGCATCTGCAGGTGGTCGGCGACGACGGCACCGATGGTGTAGCACTCGCCATCGTCGGACTGCTGGCCGAGTAGGACTAGATCGGGGCTCTCGGACTCGAGCACTTTTGCCAGCGAGTAACCGGTCGCGCAGACGTCAGAGCCAGAAAGGGCATCGTCGGAGAGGTGCACCGAGCGGTCGGCGCCGAGCGCTACCGCCTTGTGCAGCGCACGGACCGCCGAATCGGGGCCCATCGTCACCGCGACGACCTCCTCTACCGGGATCGCGCCGCCCTCCTTGATCTGCATGGCGGCCTCGATGGCATGGGTATCGAAGGGGTTGAGGTTTTTCTCGCCGCTGCGGTCCAAGCGCATCGTTCCAGGGTCGATTCGCTTCTGGACGGCGGCGTCCGGGACCTCCTTGACCAGGACGCAGATCTTCAAGTTTCAAGCCTCCTTGGCTGTTGCTCAGGCTGGTTGACTGACCAGTCAATCAGTCTATCTATGCATCTGGACGTGTGCCATTCCGCGTGATGCTTATCACGCTGGAAACTAAGCGTCTTCGCGCTCGTGGCGCTCTTCGGCGCCCTCGCGGATGAAGTCGACGATCTCATCGGTGCCGGCACCGGGCGTGAAGACCGCCGCGACCCCGAGCTGCTTCAGCTCGGGGATGTCCTCGGCCGGGATCGTGCCGCCGACCGTGACCAGGACGTCGTCGACTCCCTGCTCGGCAAGCAACTGGACCACCCGCGGCACCAGCGTCATGTGAGCGCCGGAAAGGATCGAGAGGCCGACCGCGTCGGCGTCCTCCTGGATCACCGTCTCAGCGATCTGCTCCGGCGTCTGGTGCAAGCCGGTGTAGATCACCTCCATGCCGGCATCGCGCAGCGCCCGGGCGATGATCTTGGCGCCACGATCGTGCCCGTCCAAGCCGGGCTTGGCGACGACGACGCGGATCTTGCGGGCGGTTGCTGCCTCCATGGCGGCCGGGAGCTTAGAAGACCGGCGACTCAGTGTAGGTGCCGAAGACCTCCTGCAGGGCGGCGATCATCTCGCCCTCGGTGGCGCGGGCGCGGGCGGCGGCGATGATCGGCGGCATCAGGTTGGCCTCGCCGGCGGCGGCGCTCTTCAGCTCGGCGAGCGCCGTCTCGACCGCGGTGCCGTCGCGGCGGGCACGGGTCGCCGCCAGGCGATCGGTCTGCTTGCGTTCCAGCGCAGGATCGATGCGCAGGATCGGGGTCGCGTCTTCGCCCTCCTGGACAAAGTCGTTAACGCCGACGACGATCCGCTTGCGCTCGTCGACTTCGCGCTGGTAGGTGAAGGCGGCATCGGCGATCTCGCGCTGGGGGAAGTTGCGGCGGATGGCCTCGACCATCCCCCCCAGCTCGTCGATCCGGGCGAAGTACTCATAGGCGGCCTGCTCCATCTCATCGGTCAGCTTCTCAACGAACCAGGAGCCGCCGAGCGGGTCGGGCGTGTTGGCGACTCCCGATTCGAAGGCGATCACCTGTTGCGTGCGCAGCGCCACCCGCACCGCCTCCTCGGTCGGCAGCGCAAGCGCCTCGTCGAAAGAGTTCGTGTGCAGCGACTGGGTGCCACCGAGCACCGCGGCAAGCGCCTCGAGCGAGGTGCGGACGACGTTGTTGAGCGGCTGCTGCGCGGTCAGCGAGACGCCGGCGGTCTGCGCGTGGAAACGCAGCCGCATCGACTCCTCGCGTTTGGCGCCGTAGGTTTCGCGCATCTCCCGCGCCCAGATCCGCCGCGCCGCCCGGTACTTGGCGATCTCCTCGAAGAAGTCGATGTGGGCGTTGAAGAAGAAGGAGAGCCGGGGAGCGAAGTCGTCGATGTCGAGGCCACGCTCGAGCGCCCGCTCGACATAAGTGAAGCCGTCTTTCAGCGTGAAGGCGAGCTCCTGCTGCGCCGTCGAGCCCGCCTCGCGGATGTGGTAGCCGGAGATCGAGACGGGGTGCCAGCGCGGCATCTCCCGCGAGCACCACTCGATCATGTCGGTGACCAGACGCATCGCCGGCTCGATCGGGAAGCACCACTCTTTCTGGGCGATGTACTCCTTGAGGATGTCGGTCTGGATCGTGCCGCCGAGCTTCTCCGCCGGCACCCCCTGCTTCTCCCCCACCAGGACGTAGAAGGCAAGCAGGATCGCCGCCGGCGCATTGATCGTCATCGACGTCGTTACGCCCCCCAGCGGAATCCCGTCGAAGAGCTGCTCCATGTCGTCGAGGCTGTCGACCGCGACCCCCTCGCGTCCCACCTCGCCGAGGCTGCGAGCATGATCGGAGTCGTAGCCCATCAAGGTCGGCATGTCGAAGGCAGTCGAGAGGCCCGTCTGCCCATGATCGAGCAGGTAATGGAAGCGCTCGTTCGTCTCCTCGACCGTGCCGAAGCCCGCAAACTGCCGCATCGTCCACAGCCGCCCCCGGTACATCGACTCATAGGGCCCGCGGGTGAAGGGGTAAAAGCCAGGGCGACCGACAGCGCCCTCGGGGTCCGCAGGTCCGGTCGCCGCGTCGTAAAGCGCCTCGATCGGCCAGCCCGAAAGCGTGGAGAACTCCGCCTCACGCAACTCTGTCGCAATCTGCCTGGCTTTGGGCTCCGTGGCCATAGAAGGAAGTCTAGGGGGAAGTGGAAGGGCCGGATCACCCGGCCCTTCACGGCTTCAAGGCTCTGGTTGACAGATGAACGCTTACTCTGTGTAGGGTTCCATCCAGATGCTTCTTGCTCCGTTAGCTGTACTTTTAGCGGAGATTGTCGCTGAACCGGTGTATTTACCGTCGCTTGTATTGTCTGCTGTCGTGCATTTACCAAGTCCAGAGCCTTCTGTTTGACTGTATTTGATGGCGCTGAGTGAAATGTCGGCTTTGATGTCTCTTACCCCACCCGGGGCTGTCTCATTTGTCAAGATGACCCCTGTGCCGAGATTTTGTGGTCCGATGTGAACCGTGCACTTGATGACGCCTGCTTGTGTGGCAGTGACTGTGATGTCTTTGCCAGTGTCGCACTGGATTTTCGTTTCGGCGTGGTATTTGTTTTCCCAATGTATCGTGTCGCCCGGATCTGTTGTTGTGGTTCCTGTCTTTCCATCGGCATGCAACACGTACCCGCAGTCGGTCGTGACTACGTCAGCAGTAAAACCATTGAACGTGCACCCTGAGTAGGATGGAGTCAGGGTGATTGTCGTGGTTGTCGTTAAACTGATCGAGCCGGTGTAAGTGACGGTGGTGCATTTAATAGCGCCGGCAGCAATTTCGAACACGTCGCCCGGTGCACCTTGCGAGCCTGAGAGGACAGTCCAGTCTCCGGCGACGACCCAGTACGGCGTGCTAACGGTTTTATTTGCCGTTGCCGCTGAGGCCGTCAAGGCGCTCAGTGCAAGGATCGCAACCGAGGTAAATCCCAGGGCTTTTAGATTGCGAGTCATCATTCTTCCTTTCGTCGTAAAGCCCCCGCCTATGATCGACATCCTGAACGCTTAAGAGCCATGGATCAAGAATTTCTGATTCGTTTGCATACGCCGGCCTTTCTCATATATGCGCAGCGCTGATATTCCCTGCAAAAACGATTTTGCGCGGTTTTCGAACGCGTCAATTGGTGCACCGCGCAAACCGACATGTTCATGTTGAAAGCCAAGGGCCGGGATCCACTCCCGGCCCTTCACATAGGTCCCTAACCAAACGTGGCGATTCGCTACTAGGCTATTCGACCCAAAAACCAACCTGTTCGTTTTGGCGTTTTCGCCTATGACTGTGGCTACGCCTTTGCATTCTCCGGTTCGAAGGTGCCGCTTGAGCATTTGCCGAGGCCTTCGCCGGTGTCCTGCGTGTATTCGATACCGGTGGCGCCCCATGTCGACCTTGACGTCGCGGGTCGTGCCCGAGCCTTCGTTCGTACATGAGACCGCCGTTAGTTCGGTTTGTGCGCCGATTGTTACGATGCACTTGGTCAAGCCGAGGACTCTGGCGATGATTTTCATCGATTTCCCTTCTGGGCACTCAATGTCGAGGCTGCGCTCAAGTTTCCCTTCCTCTTGGTTGCCTCTGTGGAAGATGCATGCGCAGCCATTCAGTTTTGACTTCAGCAGAAAGGCCAAAGGCGGTGCAGCCTCCGTAGTCCTTTGGAGGACACAAGAAGAGGTAACGTGCTGCCACATATAGATCAAATAATCCAGAACACAAAAAAACAAATAGCATTCGCCCCACGTTTTCCCAGTCAAAGGCGCATGAATGATTTCCGCGCGCGTCGATTGTTGCAATGCCACAAGCTGGCAGACAGGGAGCCCAAAGTTGAGAAGGGCCGGGAGCGACCCGGCCCTTCTCACGCTCGTAACCAAGCGACGGCCGCCTAGCTATTCGACCCAAAAACCAACCTGTTCTTTTTTGGAGTTTTCACCTATACCTGTCGCCACGCCGTTGTATTTGCCGGTTTCGAAAGTTCCGCTCGAGCATTTACCAAGCCCTTCGCCGGTGTCCTGGGTGTATTTGATCCCAGTGGCACCGATATCGATCTTGACGTCGCGGGTTGCTCCCGAACCTTCGTTTGTGTATGTGACTGCGGTCAGTCCGGTCTGCGCGCCGATTGTCACCACGCACTTGGTCAAGCCAAGGACTTTGGCGACTATTTCCATCGATTTTCCTTCCGGACATTTGATGTCCAGTTTGCCCTCGAGCGTTCCGCCTGCTTTATTGCCGCTGTGGAAGACGTAGGTGCAGCCGTTGAGGTTTATTTCTGCGCTTGAGAAGCCGAAAGCGGTGCAGCCTCCGTATTCGGGAGCGAGCGTTACTTCGGAGACCGATTTGCTCGCGATTGTTCCTTTGTAAACCGATTCGGTGCATTTGGCAGTTCCCGCGGTGACGATGAATTCTTCTGCCGTGGCCGTTTCTCCAATCACAATGGTGTCTTCGGCTTCTGACTTGAAGTTTAGGGGTAGGACTTCTTCCATCCAGATGCTTGTATTTTCGCTAGTTGTATTTTTACCGGAGATTGTGTTCGAACCGACGTATTTACCGTTCGTTGTATTGTCTGCTGTCGCACATTTACCGAGGCCCGTACCTTCTGTTTGAGAGTATTTGATGTTGCTGAATTCAATATGGGATTTGATGTCTTTCACACCACCGCCGGTTTCTTCATTTGTCAGGGTTACCCCTGTACCCATGTCCTGCGGCGGGATGTGGACCGTGCACTTGGTGATACCCGCCTGTGTGGCGATCACTGTGATGTCTTTGCCAGCACTGCAATCGATTGTTGTAGTGGTTTGGTATTTGTTTTCCCAATCAATTGCGCCGCCTTCTGTTTCTGTTCCTAACTGTTGATCCGCGTGGATGACATACGAACAGCCCGTCGTAATTACATCAGCAGCGAAGCCGCCAAACGTGCAGCCTGAATAGGCCGGGGTCAGGGTGAGTGTCGTTGGTGCTGTTTCACCTATCGAGCCGCTGTAAGCAGCCGTTGAACATTTAATTGGTAGTTTAGCGTCCGTTTCGAATACATCGCCGGGCGCGCCCTGCGCGGCTGATAAAGAAGTCCAGTCTCCGTCCGAGATGAATTGGTATGGTCTTTGGACCGTTTTTTCCGCCATCGCCGCCTGGCCCAGCACCACGCTCAGTGCGAAGACCGCAACCAGGGCAAGCCCCAGCATTTTCAAGTTGCGAGTCATCTCTAGTGCTTCCTTTCGTTATCGGGCTATCCGCTGCAAGGCAGGGATTCCGACAATCCTTAAGGTCTAGAGGGCCTTTAGTCAAGGAACTTGAGGCAAATCAAAAAATGGAATGGGCTTACTCGCTCTGACCCACTCGCTTCCCTGCAAAAGTCGTGTGAGCCCCTTCCGCGCGCGCCGATCGGTGCGGCGCAGAAATCTGCGCCCGCACACCCCGAAGGTCTGAAGAAGGGCCGGCCTAGGGTCGTCGGGCTGCGCGGCGCTGTTTTGCCTGTTTAGCGCAGCCCTGAGCCTTAACCGGGGGGCGGAAGTTGTCCGGCTTGCCATTTTGGCCGGTGAAGCGCACAGTTGCGCGGGATTTACGTGCACAGAGATTGCGGCTGTTGACGATCAAGCCCTTTTTACCGCCCTGGATATTGAGTTCGAAGCGAGAGAAGGGCGCGTCGGGAATTGCTTCGAAGCTATTGCGGATGCCGCCTTTGTGGGAATCGATCCTGCTGGACACGTTGATGTCAACGATGCCGTGTAAGGCTACGACAAGGTCAGGCAAGTTGTGATCGGACGAGCGCAGATAAACGGGGCCGGAGAGGGATTCGTCTAGGAGCGGCGTTTGGACGATAGCCTGTCCGTAAACGGATCCGGCCGGGCAATTCTTCGCAGCAAACTGCACCCTGGTGCAGATCGTGCGGATATGACCCTGGTCGAGGAAGGCCGATCGAGGCAGCGTTACGACGGCACTGGCGAAATTGGCATCACCCGGGCGTGGGGTGACCACCGCTTTCAGCGCCGGGTGATCACCTCGCTTGGTGCCGCCTTTAAGCGTAAAGCTGAGCCTAGGTTTGAAGCCGAGACTGCCGCAGTCCGCCGCCTGAAAGCGGGATGCCAGGGAGACCGACACGTCATCGGCCGGGCTGAAGACATCAAGGAAGCTGCCAAATAGGGTTGCCCGCGCCGAAGAGGGTGCACACGAGGTTGGATTGAGGGTGAAGTTGGGGCGGTCGACGTAGACGCGGATGTCCCTGACCTTCAGCACGATGCCTTTGAGAATATGCGGGAATGGATCTGAGGCCGAGCCGTCGACTTCGACTTCGGCGGTGACCGGATTGAGGGTCAACGCCTGCCTGACGACGACCGTGCCGGCGTCGAAGGGACCAGCCACTGCTGGGACGATCCCGACAACGCTGAGCGGATCGCCTCCGATCGGCCCCGCCAAGTAGACGCTCCCGGGCACGTAGGTAAGCTGGGAGCCAACCCCCGCCCCGGCCAGGACGCGGCCGATTTTGGAGTTGGCGGGACAGCTCGGCGAGGCAAGCTCCTGACGGCCCGCCTTCGACTTGGCAGCGGCAATCGCCGCATCGGGACATTTGGAGACGCCGGCCAACTTGCCGACCAAGCCCGGTGGCAGCACCGAGGAGAACTTGGTCATGTCCTGTTCTCCGTCAGCGCGCGTGAGGCGAAGGTAGAAGGGAGAGTAATGCCCGGCGCTGTTGTTGTTCGAGCCAGCGAGGAAGCCCGGCCTGAAAGGAAGTATGTCGCCCGGTGGGCAGGGACCGCCGTTGACTCCCTTGGTGATCTCGAAGCTCGCGGTCGTCGTCAGCGGTTTGTCAGGGTTCGCCCACGGGGTGAAAACAGCCTCGGTCGTGTAGGTGCCGCAGTGCACGGGAGTGATCAGGGGACTGCGACCCCCCTCGCGAAGGTGGACGTGGAGATGGCTGACAGGAGCCTGGAAGATCTCGTAAGGGGACTCACCAAAGGTGGTGATGATCTGGCCGGTCGTTGGATCGGGCTCTACCTTGCCGGGTATCTTGACCAGGATCCCTAGCTCCGGGTCCTTGATCACCAGATAGAGGGCGATCATCGAGTTAAAGGGGTTTGCGTCCTGGGTGGCGACAAAGAGCTGGCCCTGCAAAAGCTCGCCTTGCAGCAATGGGCTTTCGACTTCAACAGTGCCGACCTTCGAAGCCTGCGGGCAGCCCTCACCTGGTTCCGAATCGAGCGTCTCCCGGCTTAGATCATCTTCTGAGCAAGCCACCAGCCCTTCGGCGATCGAGGGGTTGAGCGTCACCCCCTCGGGCAAGGTGACGGCCACCTCCTTCATATTCGACTGGGCGATTCCATTCGGGTTGACGAGGCCTTCGTCGTTTACGTCGATATCGAAGTCGAGGCCCGAGGGGCTCTCGGCCTGGTCGGTGGTTGGCTTCGCACTGATCCGCGGCGCAAACCGGATGCTGTCGCAGCCAAAGATGCCCAGCGGATTCGGCGGTTCGGAGTCATCATGGGTTTCGGTTGCGGTCCTGATAAATGCACCGGGGTTCTGCCAGGAGTCCATCGCGAAGAGCGTGGTAAGTGGCCCTTCGCAGCTGGTTGGCATAGTGAGGAAGGGTTTGACGGGAATTTCTGCCGGACAACTGCCGCCGTTGAACAAACAGGGGCCGCGCTCGGAGTCATGTGCTTTAGCAGCGGGGTTGCCCCAGATGGTGAGCTCCGAGCCGGCGACACCGGTGATCTGCGGGATGTTCGAAAGCGAAGCGAAGATGTTGTGGTCGCCATCGGGTCGCAGACCCACATCGACCGTGACGGAGACTTTGACCACACGAAAGCCGATTTTGGCTGCCACTCCAGGCGGAGGCTTGAGGTTGTAGACGACACCTCTGTCAGAAGTAGCCAATTCTTCGGGCGCAACGGCTGCGATGAACCCAATCGCCGTGTTATCTGGGCAGGATGGCACCTGTTCGGCTTTGCCGACTTTACGGAGAGTGAGGAAGTCCGCAGTTGAGCAGTACGGCACCGCTTCCCGGTCGCCCACCAGGCCAGGGGGCAAATCGACTTCGAGGTCCTTTGGCCATCCTTCCGGTTCGCCGGATTCGGGGTCAATCGCAAAGCCGACGGTCGTCTTCATCGCGAAGGGATGGGATCCCGCCTGAAGGATCTGGGTGCCATCTGAGCCCGGAAAGGTCACGTCTGCTTTTTCGAAGCCGAAGCTGGCATTCGAAGCGGTGGGCGTAAGCGCTGCACAGAGAAGCCCGGTTGCGATTAAGGCCTTGGCAAGTCGGTTCATCGTGCTGCCCTCCCATGATGAGGAGAATTGCTTTTTTTGTGCCGGCGCTTGTGCTTGGGCACGCAACGGGCTTTGCCGTTACGCCGAACCTTTCGTTTGCCCTTGGGACACGACTGCTTGACCGACTCCACGGGGGGATTACCGAGACCTTCGAACGAATTGCTCGCGGGGGTCGGATCGTCCGGGGGCACAGGTGGGCTCTGGCAAGCCTCTCCCTCGCAGGGGGGCTGTGGCGCAGAGGGACCCGGAAGGCCTCCATTCTCCCGCGCGTCGTAGATGTCGATCAGTCCAGGGTCCTGCGGCAGAAGGCTCGAGGCGGTCTTGAAGAAAACGTCTCTGCCGTCTGGGCTAGCGTCAACAAATTTCGAATCGACCGGGCTTTCCCCAGAGGAAACAAGGCTCAGACAGCCGCCAGCGCTAGTGACGAATAGTTCCGCACCGGCTTCCTGGCATTCTTTTTCACCGCTCGCACGCAGCCACTCGTATACGTCTTGGGTGCCGTTGGTATCGCGAGTCACCAGGGCGTCGGTGGTCTCGAAGAACACGCGCCGGCCATCGCTGGAGAGAGGGCGAGAGGCATAGAGCTGGTCCTCCCAGACTGGGATTTGGGCAGCGACCCAGAAGCCGGGGCCTTTTTCATCCATCACAGCGCTTTGCCCATCGATCTCCAGTTCCCGTCCAACTGGGCGGGCACCGCTTGGATTGCAGGAGATGCAGGCGAGCTGATCCGTATCGGCGTCGTAGAGGAAGACCTCGGCGTCGGGCTCCCCACTTTCCAAGTCGGTGTTGTCGTAGCCGGTCAGACTCGCGGTCGAGGTGAAGGCAAAGCTGCTCCCGTCGGGACTAATCCTGCTCGAGCGCTGCATTGGGTTGCTGCTGAGGGGCAGGAGCGTGTATTGCCTGGATCCTACGTCGGCACCAGCGAGCGTACCGATGAATCTTAACTCCGTTTCCCCTTCCCCACCGACTCGGTAGAGGTAGAGGTTCGGCTGTCCTTCTTTGGCTTCGCCGTCCAGGACTTTTTTTGAAGTGAAGTAGATATGGGACGCATTATCACTGGCACCGGCAACGCCGACGACACCTTCTGCAATCGATTTGACTTCCGCTCCTTCGACGTCGTACTTGAGGAGGGTCGCCCCGCTTTCGATGTCGCCAACGGTATAGATGGCTTTCGAGCCGTCGGTGGCGGCGGTCCAGAAACGGGTCGCGGCTGAGCCCGAGACCAGCACCGTGCAGGCTTTGTCAGGTTCGGATTCGCTGCATTCACCGCTTTCGGTTGGTTCCTGATCGGGATTCACCCGCAAGTAGAGTCTGCCTGGACCCGCCGATCCGCTGGCAGGGAGCGACCAAAACAGTCGCGAGCCGTCCTCGGAGAGCGCCCGCGCGACGGTATTTTCGCGGTCCAGCGTCAGGGAGTTGACTACCGTCCCCGCGGTGCAGGGCAGACCGCTCGGAGTGCCGTCTGGCAGCACACAAACGTAGTGC
Source organism: Solirubrobacterales bacterium (assembly GCA_044867645.1). GTDB lineage: Bacteria > Actinomycetota > Thermoleophilia > Solirubrobacterales > 70-9 > VRUE01. The sequence goes on from JBIOVI010000053.1 coordinate 33,015, forward strand.
AGTGCACCTCCGGACGAGGCGTATAGCTGTCTGAAATCGGTGCTCGCCGCGTCTTCGGTCAGCTGGCCACCAGCACGAAAGACGGCGTGGATGCCGTCAGCCGATACGCCCTGCAGTTCGGGCCTGAAGTCGACCGTGGGTGGTTCCGAAATTTCGTTCCCGGTGATCACTTCATAGGCGTCAACCCCTTCGCCACAGTTATCACGCCGGTAGAGGTTGACATTGTCGGGCACTCCTCCGCTTACGCTAAGCAGTGGAAGAGCATCTTGAGTCAGCCAACCGCTGCACAAATCCGCTGAGAAAGTTTTGTACTGATTGTCAACCTTGAGTTGAATGACAAAGCTTTCCGAATTACGTGACGGATTGATCGCATGGGTCGACCAGGCTTGTCCCGCAACTCGGCTCGCTATGTATTGGGAGGTGTTGGGGGCACTGATCGCACCGCCGAAAGCGGTCGCGGAGGAGTAGGTTAGCTTGTCCCCATCGGTCGAACTCTGATCGAAGCCTGCCGGGTAGTTAGGGGTAGTGTAGCGACCGAGGACTTCGATGTCGCCATTGTTTTTGTCGATTGGGGAGACCATCTCGTAGACGCGGCAGTCAGGAAGCAGGGCGGAGGCGCCGACGCGGAAGGGCTGGTTGGGGCAATCAGCTTTGCTGGCATTGGGAAGTGGGAAGGTGGTAAAGGTGCCTTCTTCACCGACAGTCGGCCCCCCGCCGCTGCTCTGCGCGACGAAGCGGAAGTGATAGGTCGTATTCGGCTGAAGGCCGTTGAGGACGATGCCACCACTGGTGACATCTTCATCTACGCCGGCCCCTTTCAGCGTGACGCCAGGGCCCGAACCAGGGGGCTGCTTGGCGCAGACGCTTTCCGTGCATTTCGCAGTGCCGTATTCGACGTAGTAGGCGGTGTCTTCCCAGAAGTGGGGGTTGATCTGCGCCCGCAGCACAGCACTGTCGCTGCCGACCGAAGCTGCATACTGGGCAGTGATGTCGGGGGGCTTGACCGGTGGCGGGCAGACCGCTGGGTCTGGGCGAGCGCCGTATGCCTTGACGAAGCTGTCGATTAGAACCGCGTTGGAAACGTAGACGCTGACGCCGTTGTTGCAGGCGAATCCAGTGGCGATCCCAGTCGAATCGGTGAATTCGCCCATCGCAAAGGGTTCGAGTTTGTCGGCACAAGTCGAGTCGAACTGGCGAATTTCGGGAGGTCGGCTTTCCCCAAAAATCGCTCCGTCTACTAAGTAGACCCTCCCCGAGGGGGCGATGGTAACTGCCGTCGGATTTTTGGCTTCAATGGTGCAAATCGAGCTGCCTGATGAATTCAGCTTATGAACGTTGGGTTTAGCAAGGGCGATGTTGGTTTTACCTATGTTTAAGTAAGATACGTATAGATTCCCGCCTGAATCAATTGCAAGCGACTGCACTCTCTCTCCGGGAATGGCGATGCTTTTAACGTACGTCCCGTCGGGTTCGAACACCTGGATCCGTTCCTGGTCGCCAACATCAATCGTGTTGGACGTCGGATCGATGGAAATGTAACTGCCGGCTACAAATGCACCGAATTCGCTTGACCCGGTACCTTCCGCAGCAGCTTGGCAGACATCCCCGGGCGCCACTGGGCAAAGATTTTGCTCCGACGCTGGAGCTCCTTCTTCCACCTTCGTCTTGTTGACTTTGCCGCCAACCATCCAAACAAACTGAACTTCTTCTTCCGAAGGGCCGGCAGAAAGATCAAATTTCTGCACTCGGCGACTACCGAAATCGCCCTCGGCAACATAGAGATCGCCATTGGAGTCCACGGCAATGCCCTGTGGCCTGCCTAACTGTCCGCGACCACCACCTTGCACACCTGCTTTGCAAACGTCACCATTGGAAGGTACACAAATCTCGAATTCGTCTTCGGGCACAGTCGTGTCATCGCCAGGTCCGGTGTCAACCACGTCCCAACCCCAAGCTTTTACAAATTCCCCCCAAGCCGTAAACTCATCGATGCGGCTGTTCTCCTGATCAGCCACATAGAGGTTGCCCCTGTTAGGACTAGCTTCATCGGCAACCGCTAACCCTCGTGGGATCATGCATTGGCCGGCACCTGATCCAGTCGGGCATTTCGTCCAAAATCCCGGCGGGATGGCTCCCTCCACCGGAGCTGAAAACACCAAGCCTGCAAAAACAAGCGCAGTAGCCACCAGCCAACCCAAGCCAGTACCCCTGAATATTCCGCTTGATTCCATCTCTCGTCTCCCTGTTCCTGTGTAATCCACGGCCTGCCCCGCATTCTGCTCAGGCCCGGAACCCATCCCAAAGCCTCGAATGAGGATATCGGCACGAAAGCATGCTTGTCAAGGTACGCGCTGATTACAAGAAAGAGCCGGGATCGCTCCCGGCTCTTTCTTGACTTCTTGATCCAGGTTTAGATCAAGGACAAAACGGCCTTACCTTAGTCTGTGAATGGTTCCATCCAGACGCTTGTATCTACGTTAGCTGTATTTTTACCGGAGATTGTGGCCGATCCAGTGTATTTGCCGTTGTTTGTGTTGTCGGCTGTAGCGCATTTACCGAGGCCACTTCCTTCTGTTTGACTGTATTTGATCGTGGTGAAATTAATGTGGGCTTTGATGTCTTTTACACCACCGGTCTTTGTTTCATTTGTTAGAACGATCCCTGTGGGGAGGTTCTGTTCTCCGATGTGAACGGTGCACTTGACGACACCTGCCTGTGTGGCGGTAACTGTGATGTCTTTGCCAGGATCACACTTGATTGTCGTTTCGGTGTGATACTTGTTTTCCCAATGGATCGTATCGGCTGGTGGGTCTGTTGTTGTGGTCCCTGTCTTTCCGTCGGCGTGGAATTCATACCGGCAGCCATTCGTGACCACGTCAGCGGTGAAGCCACCAAACGTGCAGTTCGCGTAACTCGGAGTCAGGGTGATTGTCGTGGTTGTTGTAACGCTGACCGAGCCACTGTAGTTGGTGGTGGTGCATTTAATCGGGAGGCCAGCATCGGTTTCAAACACATCGCCTGGCGTGCCCTGAGATCCTGACAGGGTGGTCCAGTCTCCGTCGGAGGCGAACCAGTATGGGGTGCTGACGATCTGGTTTGCCGATGCCGCCGAGGCCACCATGGCACTCAGCGCAAAGATGGCGACCAGGGAAAGCCCCAGCGCCTTTAGGTTGCGAATCATCTCTCCTGCTTCCTTTCGTTGTAGTTTCGTCCCGTGCGAGACAAGGAAGCGATAGCGCACAGTCAACCAATGGTCAAGGAATCTAGAGCGATGTCACTCATTGAGAGCAAAGGTTCAGCTGCGGCCTCAAGTTTTGCCTGCAAAGATCGTGTAAGCGATTTCCGCGCGCGTCAATCGGTGCGGTGCGCGGATTGGCATGTCGAGGAACTTAGGGCTGCCGGGACTTGCCCTGCAACAGATCTTCGATCGCATAGCGGCCGTTCTCGCGGCCGTGGCCGGACGCTGTAGCCGCCGAAGGGGCAAGCGGGTTGAAGGTCGCGTATGGACGCCGATCAAAGGAAAGAGCCGGGATCGCTCCCGGCTCTTCTTGCCTTGCAAGTCAGAGCAAGAATGTAGCCTCACTCTGTATACGGTTCCATCCAGATGTCTGTCTCTCCACCAGCTGTATTTTTACCGGAGATTGTGGCCGATCCAGTGTATTTGCCGTTGTTTGTGTTGTCGGCTGTAGCGCATTTACCGAGGCCACTTCCTTCTGTTTGACTGTATTTGATCGTGCTGAAATTAATGTGGGCTCTGATGTCTTTTTTACCACCGGTGGTTGTTTCGTTTGTCAGCACGATCCCTGTGCCCAGGTTCTGGGGTGGGATGTGAACCGTGCACTTGGGAACCCCTGCCTGTGTGGCTATGATTGTGATGTCTTTCCCGGTGTCGCACTCGATTGTCGCTTCGACGTGATACTTGTTTTCCCAGTGGATGGGATCGCCTGCGATTGTTGTTGTGGTCCCTGTCTTCCCATCGGCGTGGTATACGTACCGGCAGCCGTTCGTGATCACGTCTAGCGTGAAGCCCCCGAACGTGCATCCTGAATAGGTCGGAGTCAGGGTGATTGTCGTGGCTGTTGTCACACCAATCGAGCCGGTGTATCCAACGGTGGTGCACTTAACGGGGAGGCCAGCATCCGTTTCAAATACATCGCCTGGCGTGCCCTGAGATCCTGACAGGGTGGTCCAGTCGCCGTCGGAGGCGAACCAGTATGGCGTGCTAACGGGTTTGCTCGCCGAAGCCACCGAGGCCAGCATGGCGCTCAGCGCGAAGACAGCGACCAGGGCAAGCCCCAGCACCTTTAGGTTGCGAATCATCATCTCTCTTCCTCTCGTTGTCGGATTTGCACCGCCCAGCGCGGCTTGACAATCCCTATGACCTAGAAAGCCCTCAGGTCAAGAGGCATGAGGGCAAGCAGGATTTGAGATGGATGCGCGTTCTGTGTTCCCCTGCAAGAATCGCGTAAGCGATCGACGCGCGCGTCAATCGGTGCGGTACGCAAATCGGCGCACTCAGGGATTCAGAGCTGTAGGGACTTGACCTGCAGCAGCTCTTCAATCGCGTAGCGACCGTTCTCGCGGCCGTGGCCGGACTGCTTGTAACCACCGAAGGGGGCGAGGGGGTTGAAGGCGCCGCCGTTGATCTCGATCTGGCCGGTGCGGATGCGCTTTGCGATTGCGATGGCGCGGTCCTGGTCGGCTGACCAAACGCCACCGGCGAGGCCGTAGACAGTGTCGTTGGCGATTCGCACTGCGTCGTCCTCATCCTCGTAAGGCTGGATGACGAGCACCGGTCCGAAGATCTCCTCCTGGGCGATCGTCATCTCCGGCGTCACCTCGGAGAAGACGGTCGGGCGAACGAAGAAGCCTCGCTCGAGGCCCTCGGGGGGTGCCGCTCCACCGGTCACCAGCTTCGCCCCCTCCCCCTCGCCCTTCTCAATGTAATTGCGGACTCTTTCGCGCTGCACGTCGGAGACGAGTGGGCCGAGTCGAGTCGAGTCCTCGAAGGGGTCGCCGGGGGCGAAAGCCTCCGCGGCAGACTTCGCCAGCTCCTCTGCCTCAGCCAGCTTCTCACGTGGCACCAGCATCCGAGTCAGGGCGCTGCAGGTCTGGCCCGAGTTGAGGTAACACTTCGCCACTCCGTCGGGAACCGCCCGTGCGAGGTCAGCGTCGTCGAGGATCACATTTGGTGACTTGCCACCGAGCTCCATCGCCACGGGCTTTACGGTCGCCGAGGCAAGCTCGCTGACACGCCGGCCGGCGCGGGTAGAGCCGGTGAAAGAGACCATGTCGACACCGGGATGGCCGGCGATCGCCTCGCCGACAACGGGGCCGGTACCGGTTACGAGGTTAAAGACGCCGGCGGGGACGTCGGCGGCCTCGATCACCTCGGCGAGGATGAAAGCGTTGAGCGGCACGACCTCGCTCGGCTTGAGGACGACGGTGCAGCCGGCGGCCAGCGCCGGTGCAACCTTGGCGGCAATCTGGTTGAGGGGGTAGTTCCACGGAGTGATCGCGCCGAGCACGCCTGCCGGCTCGCGCAGCACGCGTGAATTTCCGATCTCCTCCTCCCAGGCGACTTCCTCCATCAGCTGCGGCATCGCCGCGAACTGGCCGATCGGCAGCCCCGCCTGGATGATCTGGCTCAGTTTGATCGGCATGCCCAGCTCCTGAGCGATCGTCGCGGCGATCTCCTCGGAGCGCTCCCCGAGCCCAGCAGCGATCGCGCCCAGGTAACCGGCGCGCTCCTCACGCGAGGTCTGCGACCAGGACTCGAAGGCGTCGCGGGCAGCGCGCACGGCGAGATCGGCGTCGGCCGGCGTACAGGCCGGGATCGTCGCCATCGTCTCCTCGGTCGTCGAGTTCACCACCTCGATCGTCTCCGAGCTCTGCGGCTCGACCCACTTACCGCCGATGAAGATCCTGTCCTTGACCTGAAGCTCCGCCGCCGTCGCCATTTCGCCCTCCTAGTCGCCAGCCTGTCCAGCAAACGCTAGCGCCTCAACGCCGGGGCCGGGAACGGCGCGGGCATCGCGGGCGTGCAAGACCTCTTCGCAGCGCTCGCAGATACCGCGGTCATTGACCGGCCCTCCGCAATCCTTGTGGACGATCAGCATCGGCGGCCCGGCCGGCTCTGGGGAGTGACGGTCGCCCCAGGCGAGCAGGGCGACGAGAGCGGGCCAGAGGTCGAGTCCCTTCTCGGTCAGGAAGTACTCGTAACGCTCCGGGCTCTCCTGGTAGGGGCGGCGCTCGAGGATGTCCTCGTCGACCAGCCGCTGCAGGCGCGCCGAAAGGACGTTGCGGGCGACGCCGAGGCCCCGCTGCAGCTCGCCGAAGCGCCGGTTGCCGTTCATCACATCGCGGACGATCAGCAGCGTCCAACGCTCGCCGACAACCTCGAGCGCCTTGGCGATCGAACAGACCTGACCCGGATAGTCATGACGAAGCACGAGAGTGATCTTTGCACACAAGGTTGCATCAAGCAACCGACTTGACTACAGTGGGCGCCACAGGAGTTGCTTGATGCAACTCAGCCGATGCGCGATTGGAGGCGCAAGATGAGGCTTGTCCCCAGACACAAGAGCCGCCGTCCCAAGGCCCCGCTGATCCAGTTCACCCAGGAGGAGATCGCCGCCGACCTGCACTACCCGGCCAGCCGCCTACCCGGCAGAGCCAGGCCGGTAGGACCCGGGAGGCGCCGGTGAACGATACCGAGGGCTCCGGCGACGGGCTCGTCGCCAAGCTCGCTGAAGCCGCCCGCAACGGCGCCACCGCGGTCGAGGCGGCACAGCTGCACGCCGAGGCCAATCCCGAGACGAGCCGCAGCCGCACCTTGGTCTGGCAGGATCCGGTGCCGACCGCGGCTGCCGGCGCGACGATGAGCGGCATGGAGTACATGGAGGCGATCGTCGCCGGTGAGCTTCCGCCGCCGCCGATCGCGGTGACCCTGCGGATGGGACCGATCAAGCTCGGCGAGGGACGCGCCGTCTTCGCCGGCGACCCCGGCGAGGAGCACTACAACCCGATCGGAGTCGTCCACGGCGGCTACGCGGCGACGCTGCTCGACTCGGCGCTCGGTTGCGCCGTCCACACCACTCTGCCCGTCGGCGTCGGCTACACCTCGCTCGGCCTCGAGGCGAAGTACGTACGCCCGATCACTCGCGAGACCGGCCGCGTCCTCTGCGAGGCGAACGTCCTCTATCGCGGCCGCCGCCAGGCGACCGCCGAGGCCAACCTGACCGCCGCCTACAGCGGCAAGCTGCTCGCCCACGGCGTCGCCACCTGCATGATCCTCGGTGAATAATAGCGAATATGCGATAAGCACATATTTGCTATGCTCTAGGCATGAAAACGCCTGGAGAGCTGCTGAGGGAAGCCCGCGCGCGCCACGGCGTCAGTCAACAGCGACTGGCGATGCGCGCGAGCACGACCCAATCGGCTATCTCACGGATCGAGGGGGATCGCGTTTCGCCATCGGTGGAGACTCTCCGCGAGCTGCTCTATCTCCTAGGTGAGGATCTGCGGCTTGGAGCGTCCCAACGCGATGCCGGGATCGACGAGACGCTGATAGACCAACAACTCCAGCGGTCGCCGACCGAGCGTCTCGACTACGGAATGGCCTTCGCCAACCTGGTGATCGCCAACAGCCCGAACGTTCGCAGGGAAGCGGCATGAATGATGAGCAGGGCTTACCGCCAAAAGCCCCGGAATTTCGAGAGCTACTCGGGCCGCTGATCGCGCACGGCGTCGACTTCGTCCTGATCGGGGGACTAGCAGGCATCTCCTACGGCTCCACCTACCCAAGCTATGACCTCGACGTCCTGTATGCGCGCGACCGCGACAATGTCGTCCGGCTCGTCGCAGCTCTCAAAGAGATCGGGGTGCGGCTACGAGGCGCTCCCGCTGATCTTCCATTCCTGCTCGATGAGAAGACGATCGAAAACGGAGCCAACTTCACCTTTGTCACGCCGTACGGAGACTTGGATGTCCTCGCCGACGCCGCCGGGATGCCCCCGTACGAAGATCTGAAGTCAGCCTCCGTGGAGCAGGACGTCTTCGGGCATTCGGTCAGGGTCGCATCGCTCGATCATTTGATTGCGATGAAGAAGGCCGCAGGCAGGACCAAGGACAAACTCATGGTCGAGGAGTACCTCGTGATCGCCGCTCGGCAGCGAGCCGCGGAAGAGAGGGCGTAGGCGAGCGCTCAGCCGGCGAGGCGGCGCGCCAGCTCAACCAGCAAACGCACACCGAAGCCGCTGGCGTCATTGCCGGTGTAGGGGCGGCCGACGTCCCAGGCGGTGCCGGCGATGTCGACATGAGCCCAAGGAGTGTCGCCGACGAACTCCCCGAGGAAGGAGCCGGCGTAGATCGTTCCCGCCTTGCGCTTGGCGGAGGCGTTGGTGAGGTCGGCGACGGTGCCCTTGGTCAACTCCTTGTACTCGGGGTGTAGGGGCAGGCGCCAGGCCAGCTCACCGGTCGTCTCCCCCGCCCCTTCGACCGCGGCGGCCAGCTCGTCGTCGTTTGAGATCACCGCCGCGTAGGTGGAGCCGAGAGCGATCAGCACGGCGCCGGTCAGCGTGGCGAGATCGACGATCCGCTCCGCCCCAAGCTCGACCGCGTAGGCGAGGGCGTCGGCGAGGATCAGCCTTCCCTCGGCGTCGGTGTTGTTTATCTCGACCGTCTTGCCGTTGTACTGGGTGATGACGTCGCCGGGCTTGATCGCCGTTCCCGACGGCATGTTCTCGGTCGAGGGGACGACGGCAACGATATTGAGCTCGAGGCCGAGCTCGGCGATCGCCGCCACTGCCTCGAGCACCGCGGCGGCGCCCGACATGTCCATCTTCATCTCGTGCATCGCCGCCGACGGCTTCAGCGAAATTCCGCCCGTGTCGAAGGTGACCCCCTTGCCTACCAGGCCCAGGGTGGGCCCGCTACCGCCGCCCTCATAGCGCAGCACGATCAGCTGCGGCTCCTCGGCGGATCCCTGGCTGACCGCGACAAGACCCCCCATGCCCTTGGCGGCGATCGCGTCCCGGTCGAACACTTCGGTGCTGACGGCCGTGTGGGCGGAGGCGATGCTCCGCGCCCGCCGTCCGAGAAACGACGGCGTTGCGACGTTGGAGGGCAGGCTCTGCAGGTCACGGGCGCGGTTTTGCGCCTCGGCGCAGATGCGGGCGGCCTCGGCCGCCTCAGCGAGGTCTTCCGAGCCGACCAGCGTCAACGACTCGATCCGGGGTGAGGGAGGTTCGTTCGGGTCGCTGCTGCGAAAACGATCAAAGCGGTAGTCGGCAAGGATCGTGCCGGTGACCAATGCGGCCACCGTTGCTTCGCCGGCGCCGGCGGTCGCCCCGGCGTCGTCCGACTCCGGTAAAAGCCAGGCAAGAGAGGCGGCCTCCAGCTTCGCCGCCTCGTTCGCCGCCAGTGCCGCCGCGATCCGCATGCGCTCGGGGTCCGCATCCTCACGCTTGCCGAGGCCGACGGCCACCACGCGCCATGGCTCATCCGGATTGAGGAGGGACACCTTCTTGAACTCAGCCTTGGCGTAGCTGGCACCGGGGTCCCAAGCCAGCTTGCCGGGCAACTCGTCGCCCTCGAACAGCCCCGCGACGATGAGGTCGGCCTCCACCTGCTCCAGGGTGATCTGTCGGATATCGACTCTCACAACTGCCGAGTCTATGAACTCCCACCGCGTGACTCCTCGATCGCCTATTACGTGACCGAAGAACCACAACTTGGTGGGCCATCGCGCTATCGTTCCGGAACAGGGCCATGCGGCCCGTCTCGAGCCGAGACCCGGCACAAACACGACACAGGAAGGCCGCCAGATGCCCAACACCGTCATTCTTGGAACCGCACGCACGCCCTTCGGCAAGATGGGCGGAACCCTCTCCTCGCTCGATGCCACCGACCTCGGCGGCCACGCGATCGGAGCAGCCCTGGAGCGTTCGGGCGTCGATCCCGAGCAGGTGCAGCAGGTCGTCTTCGGCCAGGTCCTGCAAGCCGGTCAGGGCCAGATCCCCTCGCGCCAGGCCCAGATCAAGGGCGGCATCCCCAAGGAGGTCCCCTCGGAGACGATCAACAAGGTCTGCGCCTCGGGCATGCGCTCGCTTGGCATCGCCGATATGGCGATCCGCGCCGGCGACACCGAGGTCGCGATGACCGGCGGCATGGAGTCGATGAGCGGGGCGCCGCACCTGCTGCCCGGCGCCCGCTTCGGCTACCGGATGGGCCACGTCGAGACGATCGACGCGATGGTCCACGACGGCCTCACCAACCCCTTCACCGAGAAGCAGATGATCAACGAGGCAAGCGAGGTCTCCAACGAGCTCGAGATCACCCGCGCCGACATGGACCGCTTCGCCGAGCGCTCGCACCGCCTCGCCGCCGAGGCGACCGACGCCGGCCGCCTCGCGGACGAGATCGCCGGCGTCACGGTCAAGTCGCGAAAGGGCGAAAACACGATCGAGGTCGACGAGGCGATCCGTGCCGAGACCACGGTGGAGACGCTCGCCGGTCTGCGCGCGATCGGTGGCGAGGACGCCACCCACACCGCCGGCAACGCGCCCGGCGTCAACGACGGCGCCGGCGCGATCGTTGTCTCCTCCGAGGAGTGGGCCGAGAAGGAAGGGCGCCCGGTTCTGGCCCGCGTCCTCTCCTACGGCACCGTCGCCGACGACTTCCCCTATCTGGCGAAAACCCCCGCCAACGCGGCCAAGCAGGCGCTGGAGAAGATCGGCAAGAGACCGGAGGATGTCGATCTCTGGGAGATCAACGAGGCCTTCGCCTCGGTCGCCCTCAACTCGGTGAGAATGCTCGGGGTCGACGAGGACAAGGTCAACGTAAATGGCGGCGCGATCGCGCTCGGCCATCCGATCGGCGCCTCCGGCGCCCGCATCGTCGGCGCGCTCGTGCACGAGCTCGGCAGGCGCGGCGGGGGACTCGGCGTCGCGGCGATCTGCAGCGGCGGTGGGCAGGGCGACGCGATCGCGATCGAGGTCAACGGGTCCTGACTTGAGCCGCGCCGCGGCCTTCTTCGATCTCGACAAGACCCTGATGGCCGGGTCGAGCGGGATGCAGTTCGCCCGCATCGCCAACAGGCACGGGATCGTCGGCCGCCGCCAGCTGGCGAGCTGGGGGCTCGAGCATCTGCGCTACCGGCTGCGCGGCACCACCGACGAGCGCACCGCGGAGGTCCTGCGGGTGGCGCGCGAGCTGATCTCCGGGATGCCGGCACGCTCGATCGACCGGATGAACCCGGAGGTGATGGCGGCGATCCTGCCGCGCGTCTACCCGCAGATGCTCGACGAGGTAAACGCGCACCAGGACGCCGGCCGAGCCACCTTCATCGTCAGCGCCGCCGGCAATGGCTTGGTCGAGCTGCTCGCCGCGGTACTGGGCATGGACGGCGGGATCGGTACGCGCTATGAGATCGACGGCGAGGGCGCGTTCAGCGGCCGCCTGGACGGGCCCTTCGTCTACGGCCCCGGCAAGGTCGAGGCGATGAAGGGGTTTGCCGCCACGCACGGGATCGACCTCTCCAGCTCCTATGCGTACTCCGACTCGCTCTCCGACCTGCCGATGCTGCGCGCCGTCGGCCACCCGGTCGCCGTAAATCCCGATCCGGCGCTGGCTGAGATCGCCCGTGAGGAAGGCTGGCAGACGATGCGCTTCGAGCGGCTCGGGCGGCGCCTCGTCGCGCTCGTCGTCACCCTGCTGGCGACGGTCGGCGGCTTCGGGGCCTCGCGTATCGCCGCGCGTCGCAGAGCATAGGCTGCCCGCCATGAACTTCGACTTGAGCGACGAGCAGAGGCTGCTGCGGGACACCGTTCGCGATTTCGCGCGGCAAGAGGTGGCGCCGGTGGCCGAGGAGCTGGACCGGGAAAAGCGGTTCCCCTACGAGATCGTCGAGAAGCTCGGGGGGCTGGGGCTGATGGGGATTCCGTTCCCGCAGGAGTACGGGGGGGGCGGCGCCGACACGCTCTCCTATGCGCTGGCGGTCGAAGAGCTGGCCCGGATCGATTCCTCGGTCTGCATCACGATGGCCGCGCACACCTCGCTCGGCACGATGCCGATCTACCTCTGGGGGACGGACGAGCAGAAGGATGAATGGCTGCCAAAGCTCTGCAGCGGCGAGCGGCTCGCCTCCTTCGGCCTGACCGAGCCCGAGGCGGGCTCCGACGCCGGCAACGTCCGCACCACCGCGAAGCCCGAGGACGGCGAGTGGGTGATCGACGGCGCCAAGCAGTTCATCACCAACTCCGGCACCGAGATCTCCGGCTGCGTCTCGATCACCGCTGTGACCGGCGACGCCGATGGTCGGAAAGAGATCTCCAATCTGATCGTCCCCACCGGCACCCCGGGTTACGAGGTCGGCGAGTCCTACCGCAAGATGGGCTGGAACGCCTCCGACACTCGGCCCCTCTCCTTCGAGAGCTGTCGCGTCCCCGAGGCCAACCTGCTCGGCCGCCGTGGCGACGGCTTCAAGAACTTCCTCCACATCCTCGATGGCGGCCGGATCGGCGTCGCCGCGATGGGCGTCGGCCTCGCCCAGGGCGCCCTCGACGAGGCGATCTCCTACGCCAAGGAGCGCCAGGCATTCGGCCAGGCGATCTCCAAGTTCCAGTCGATTCAGGCGAAGATCGCCGACCTCTCCGCCCAGATCGAGGCCGCTCGCCTACTCACCTGGCGAGCCGCCCTGGAGAAGGACGCCGGCAAGTCGTTCACGCTCACCGCGGCACAGGCGAAGCTGATCACCGGTCGCCTCGCGGTGCGCGCTACCGAGGAGGCGGTTCAGATCCACGGCGGCTACGGCTACATCGAGGAGTACCCGGTCTGCCGCTTCTACCGCGACGCCAAGATCCTCACGATCGGCGAGGGCACCGACGAGGTGCAGCAAATGGTGATCGCTCGCCAGCTCGGCTGCTGAAGCTCATCGTTTGAAGCCGCTCATGGCCATAGCCTACCAAGAAATTGGTATTTCTACTTAAAAACGTGTAGACGCCCAATTCCAGCGAAGAAATGAGGCGCCTGGTTCAGCCCAGAGCGGGCTCCGCGGTGACCGAGCCCTCAGCGCGGCCGGCGACTTCAGCGCGGCGACCCGTCCCCTCGCCGACTCCAAAGTGCCTGCAGATCGCGATCTCGTGCTCGCGAAGCAGCGGTCGGGTCGGGTCGACGGCGGGTGCGTCGCGCAGGGCTTCGCGTCTTTGAGCGATCCAAATGCGGCCCGCTCCCGCGGCGCATTCGCGCACCGGCACCGCGACCTTCTTCGCACCGCGCCGGCCGAGCGCGACCACCAGCCAGACTGGCTCCTCGCGCTCACTGTCGGCGAAGACGCCTTGAACCCAGCCGACCCTGGCACCGCCGACGTCGTCGAGGTCGAAGCCAACCCAGCCGATCGCCTCGGCGAGGCTCGGCAACGATGCGGCGGGCACTTCAGTCACCGGCCTGCCTCTCCATCAGCTCGCTCGCGGCGCTGGCAGGATCGAGCTCGCGCCGTACGACCCGCTCCAGCAGTGCCGCGGTCTCCGGGTCGGCTTCAGCGGTCGCCTCCAGCTGTCGCCGCAGTCGCGAGGCGGCGATCCCCAGCACCTCGTTGCGTAAGTTGCGGGCTCGCCGCTCCTCCAGCGTTCCCTCCGCCTCGATGTGGGCGCGATGCTCGTCGATCTTCGCCGCCAGCTCCTCGATTCCCTCGCCGCGGGCCGCCTCGGTGCGCAGGATCGGCACCTTCCAGCGTCCCGGCTCATGCGAGAGCGCCAGCACACCGCGCACCTCTCGCACCATCGTGTCGGTCATTGGGTGGTCGGCCTTGTTGACGACGATCACGTCGGGAATCTCCATCACGCCCGCCTTCAGCGCCTGGATCGAGTCGCCGGAGCCGGGCATCAGCGCCAACACGATCGTGTCGGCATGGTCGACGATGTCGATCTCGGCCTGGCCGACGCCGACCGTCTCGATCAGAACGTCGTCCTTGCCGGCGGCGTCCATGACCAGGGCGACCTGGAGGGCCGCCTCGGAGAGCCCGCCCAGCGCCCCTCGCGAGGCCATCGAGCGGATGAACACGCCCGGGTCGAGGAAATGGTCGGAGAGACGGATGCGGTCGCCGAGCAGCGCGCCGCGGGTGAAGGGGCTGGACGGGTCGATCGAGAGCACCGCGACCTCGCGCTCGGTCTTGCGTAGCTCGGCCGTCAGTGCCCCGATAAGGGTGCTCTTGCCGACCCCGGGCGGGCCGGTGAAACCGACGATCCGCGCCCTGCCCGTGCGCGGATAGACCTCGCGCACCAGCTCCCAGCCGGCGGGGTCGTCGGACTCGATCAGCGTGATCGCCCGCGCCAGGGCGCGTTTGTCGCCGCTGACGAGGCGCTCCGCGAGCGAGGTCGATTTGGCGGCGTCGGGCATGGCTGCGCCAGTCTAAAGTCCCGGCCGCCGTGATCCGCTTCCTCCGCTTCTGTGCCCGCAACGGGATGCTGACGCCGCAATACGCGCTGTTGGCATTGCGCTACCTGCGACGCCGCCTCTTCACCCGTGCCGGCTGGCGCTGGCGCACCGATGGCCCGGTCTTCTTCGGCCCCGGCCTCGAACTGCAGATCGCCAGACGCGGCAGAGTCGACTTCGGCCGCTTCGTCTGGCTCGGCCACGGCACCAAGATCCGCTGCCACGAGGGCAGTGTCGAGATTGGAGCCAAGACCGTGCTCGGCCAGGAGTGCACGATCTCCGCCTACGGGCGGGTTCGGATCGGCGAGCAGTGCGTGATCGCCGACCGGGCGATGTTCATCGACTTCGACCACGGGGTGGTCGAAGTCGAGCGCCCGATCCGTCTGCAGGGCATCTACACACGCGACGTCGAGGTCGGCTCCAACGTCTGGATTGGCTATGGCGCCTGCATCCTGCGCGGCGTCCGCGTCGGCGACAACTCGATCATCGGCACCAACTCGGTGGTCACCAAGGACGTGCCCGCCAACGCCATCGTCGCGGGTGTCCCGGCCAAGATCGTCAGGATGCGCGAGACACCAGAGCGGCTGCGCTGGCCCAACCCGGTCGAGCCCGACCCAGCCGCGCACACCACCCTGCAGCAACCAGGTTGAGTTCTAGTTCGACCGTGGCTCCATCGCCGCGACCGAGAAGCTGCCGCGGCTGCTGCTGCCCGGCGTCCAGTTGATGCCCTCGATCAGTTCGGCCGGGTGAACCGAGAGTGCGCCGGCGAGCTTGACCACCGTGTCGATGCGGGGGAGCCGTTCTCCCCTCTCGAGCAGGCCGATCTCGGTGCGGTGCAGCGAAGCTCGGATACCGACCTCTTCCTGGGAGAGACCGGCACGCTTGCGGCAGCGGTTGAGGTTCTTCCCGAAACGGGTGGCGATCTCCACCAGCAGCATTCTCTTGTCTGAGCCAACCATTTTCCACCGACCGGTCCTAGTCACCGGCCGTGATACAGACAATAGCTTTCGGTTTTGCTAAAGTCGCCTTCACCTGTGAAACGTGTTGTGTGAGGAGGACTTAGGTGGGACGGTTCCGGCATTTGCTCGGACTGCGAAGCACCGAAGAATGTAGTCACGACGTTGGTAAAGTAGTCACGTGCGCGAGATCGGGGTTCGAGAGTTGAAGGCGACCCTAAGCAGCGTGCTGCACAGCGTCGACGAGGGCGAGCAGATCAGGGTCACTCTCCGCGGCCGTCACGTGGCCGACATCGTGCCGGCGGGGTCTCGCCGCTCGGACGATCGCCTGCGGGTGCTGGTGGCGGAAGGCAGGATCTCTCCGGCTGCCCGTCCGCTCCCGCGCGAGCGGTCACGCCCGTTGGACATCGGGCGGTCGGCCTCGGCGATCGTCCTGGCCGAGCGCGACGACGCATGATGAACCTCTATCTCGACTCGAGCGCGCTGGTCAAGCGCTATGTGGAAGAGGAGGACAGCGACGCCGTGCTGGCCGCGATGGAGGATGCCGACGCCTGGTCGATGTGCCGGATCGGCTTCGTCGAGACGATCCGCGCGGTCGCCCTCGCGGGTGGCCGGAAAGCGGTGAGGAAGATCGAACGGGAGTGGCTTTCCTTCGACGTGATCGAGGTCGACCGGACCCTCGCCGAGCATGCTGCCGAGCTCACCCTCTCGAGCGAGCTGCGCAGCCTCGACGCCCTGCACCTGGCGGCGGCTCTCGTGCTGCCGCCGGAGAGCCTGACGATCGCCACCTGGGATACCCGTCTGCACCGTGCCGCCCGGGAACAAGGGCTGGCGACGTTCCCGGTGGCGCTCGGCTGAGCAGCTCGCCTCAGGCCGGGCTCGGGTCGCCGGCCAGTTCGGCGTAGACCGCGGCGGTCTGCTCGGCGACGTCGCCCCAGTCGAAGCGGCGCAGGTGCTCGTAGGCTTCGGCGACGAGGCTCTGGCCGAGCTCGTCGTCGTGCAGGACGCGGATCGCGACCTCTGCCAGGGCTTCGGGGTCGTGAGAGCTGAAGCGCAGGCCGACCTCCTCGTGGGGAACGACCTCGCGCAGGCCACCGGTATCGGCGACGATGCAGGGGCATTCGGAGGCCATCGCCTCCAGCGCCACCAGCCCGAATGGCTCGTAGATCGAAGGGACGACCGTGAGGTCGGCGATCCGGTAGAGCGAGTGCAGGACGTCATCGCCGATCCAGCCGAGGAATGTCCCATGCTCCATCAGGCCCAACTCCTCGGCCTGGCGGTGCAGCTCCTTCTCATGGGTGCCCGAGCCGGCGACCAGGAACCGCGTCCCCGGCGCCTCCTCAATCACCCGCGGCATCGCCTCCAGCGCCAGCTGGAAGCCCTTCTCGTAGACCAGCCGGCCGATCAGCAGGACCAGCTTCTCCTCGGGCGCGGCGAACTCGGCGCGCAGCCGCCTCAGCTCGGCCGGATCCTGAGCCGGGAGGTCGTCGGGATCGATCCCATTGGGGATCACGCTGACCCGCTCCTCCTCGACGCCGAAGATGTCTGCGACCTGCTCGCGCATGTAGTGAGAGCAGGCGATCGTCCGCTCCGAGCGATTGACGATCCAGCGCTCGACGCCATGGATGTAGCTCTGCGGGTGCTTGTCGACCCAGCCTTGGTGGCGGCCGTGCTCGGTGGCGTGGATCGTCGTGACCAGCGGCGCTTCGAAGCGCTTCGCGAGATGGTCGCAGGCGTTGGCGACCAGCCAGTCGTGGCCATGCACCAGGTCGAAGCTGTAGCGGTCGCCGAGCTCGACTCCGGCGGCGAGCATGTCGGAGTTCATCCGCTCCACCCAGGCGACGAACTCGCCCAGGTCGGTGGGGCGCTTCGGCTCGCGAATGCGGTGGATATGGACGCCGGCGCGGCGCTCCTCGGCTGGCGACTCCTCGCCGCCCCGGGTCAGCACGTGGACCTCGACGTCGCGCTCGACCAGCGCCTCGGAGAGCTTGCGGACGTGTCGGGCCAGGCCGCCCTCGATCAGCGGCGGGTACTCCCAAGAGAGGATCAGGACGCGCGTCATCTGGCTCGGGCTATGGCTCCAGCAGTGGAGCGAGGCTCAGATCCGGGGCTAGGGCGCGCATACTCGGGTCGCTACTGCCGGCGAAGTCTATGGCCTCCAACATCGCCCCGGCGTGACCGGTGGCTCGCTGGAAGGCGTAATCGCCCGCCTGCCCGCGCTTGTCGAGGAAGGCCCAGTCGCTCGCCTGGGCGGCGAGCAACTCGCGAGCCGCGCGTAGGGCGGCCGGCCCACGCAACCCCTCCCCCACCGCCCGCAGCAGCCTCAGCTCCAGCCGTCGCGCGCCCCAGGCAAGGTCGGCGACCCGCGGCGAGTCCCACGTCCGCAGGTCCTTCTCCTCGCCCCAAGTCGAAGCGGTCAGCTGCCGCTGTACCGGCTCATGCTCGGCTAAGGCCTGAGGCACGGTGAGCAACCGCACTCCGGCCGCGGCGGCGCCAGCCAGCACCTCAGCCAGCCAGGTCACCCCCTCCGACCACCAGTGGCCGAGCAGCTCCGTGTCGATCGCGAAAACCACCAGCCCGCGCCGTCCCTGAGCAGCGGCGAACTTCCGCAGCCGCGCCGCGACCGCGGCCAGGAACTCGGCCGCCTGCCGCCGAGCGGCTGACGCGGCAGCCGGTGGATCGTAGGCGCCACCGCCCACCTTCCAGATCCTCACCCCGCGCAGCGATTTCCCGGCGAACTGGGCGTGGGCGGGATCGGACGGGTAGCCGTCCAAGGACCAGAGCCAGCTCACCGCCTCCCAGTCGATCGGCAGCGCCACCGGCCCCGCCATAGTCGCAACCGGCGTCAACGCGGCGAGCGGCTCCTCGTGAGCGCTCTGGTCGACGCAGAACCAGCGCACCCCGTGCTCGGCAAGACGCCGCTCGAGACCGGGCACATAGGCGCACTCGGGTAGCCAGAAGCCGCCGTTCCAGCCGAAGCGGCGGCGCTGCGAGCGAATCCCAGCGTCGAGCTGCAGGCCCAAGCCGGCGCGAGTCGCCAGCAGCGGCAGCACGGCATGAGTCGCAGCCGAGGTCGCCAAGGCCACCCGGCCCTCGCCGGCCGCCTCTTGGAAGGGACGCAATGGGTCCCCCCCGGCGGCGTCGAGCAGCTCGAGCGCGTGCCGGTAGCGCTCCAGCTCCGCCTCGCAGGCCGGCCGGCACTCGGGCGGCACCTCGGGCGCGTCGGCCTCGGCGGCGCCGATCCGCCACTGCAGCAGGAACTCGCGCAGCCGCTTCGCCGCCCCGGCGTCTTCGAGCTGGTCGGCAAGCACCGGGGTCACCGTCATCGTCAGGTCCCTGGCGACCTCCAGGATCGGCAGATAGGAACGAATCGCCGCGTCGAACAGCCACTCCTCGCCAAATGGGTAGGTGCCGAAGCCCTCGACGTAGGGCATGTGGGAATGGAGGACGATCGCCAAATCTCCGATGGTCTTCTGGCCGTCGGGTCCTGCGAGATCCCCGACGATTTCTGGGCCGGCGGGTCCTGTCACCGCAGGGGACCCACCACCCCCTGCGGTAGCTAAAGCTTCCTCGGGGGTGGTCCCCCCTGCGGCGCCACCCGCCGGCAGCCGCGCGCCCAGGTCACGCATGACAGACCGCGACGAAGTCCAATGCGCGATCGAGGTCCTCTGCCTTCAAGCTGAAGTCGGAGCTGGAGATCACCGGGGTGAAGCGGTCATAGAAGGGCTTACTCAGGCGCAGTGCTTTGTGCACGCGGTCCCAGCCGAGCTTGATCGCCAGCTCGTGGACGCGCAGCTTGCGGGCATGGAAGAGACCGAGCAGCTCGATCCGCTCGAAGTGCGCCTCGCAGAGGTCCCGGAACTCGGCCACCCGGT
Organism: Solirubrobacterales bacterium; assembly: GCA_044867645.1. Lineage (GTDB taxonomy): Bacteria > Actinomycetota > Thermoleophilia > Solirubrobacterales > 70-9 > VRUE01. Next base: position 52,279 of record JBIOVI010000053.1, read on the forward strand.
ACTCGCGCACGTGCCAGGGGTTGTCGGACTTCTCGGCACCGGGGGGCGCCAGCGTCAGCAGGTTGGGGGTGGAGACGTAGACCACGCCCCCCGGCGCCAGCATCGACTTGAAGTGCTCGAGGATCGCCCCGGGGTCCTGCACGTGCTCGATCGTCTGCAGGAAGACGACGGCGTCGCAGGGCTGGGCGAAGCTCTCGACCAAATCGCGCTCGTAGCGGAGGTTGGACCGCACGTAGCGCAGGCGTGCGTGCTCGTGGGCCTCCGGGTTAGCATCGACCCCGACCACGCTTGCCGCCTTGGCCGCGAGCACGTCGGAGCCGTAGCCCTCGCCGCAGGCCATGTCGACCACTTGCCTGCCCGCGATCCGGGTCGCGATCCACTCGTAGACCGCGAGGTGGCGACGGAACCAGTAATTCTCCTCGGGCACGTCGGGCAGCGTTCGCTCACCGGTCAGGGGCAGCGGCGGCACTCCCTGCGGCTGGTCGAGCTGGACGTATTCGCGCTCCATATATGGGGACCGTATTGTTCCCGGCTCGATGCCTGCCTCCCCCACCGCCACGCCCGACCACATCAAGGACGTCAACACCCGCTACCACGACGCGGCGGCCGACGAATACGACGCCAAGTGGGGCATCGATTTCGGCGCAACGGGTCAGAGGCAGGTGCGCTTGAAGCTTTCCAAGGCACTGGGGGGTCTCGATGGGGTCCGCTTCGGCGACGGGCTGGAGATCGGCTCGGGCACCGGCTACTTCTCGCTCAACCTGCTGCAACTGGGCCTGATCGAGCGGCTGACGGCGACTGACATCTCGCCTGGAATGTTGCAACGACTCTCGACCACCGCCACAGCGCTCGGGCTCGGAGTCGAGACGGTTGAGACCGAGGCAGAGCAGCTTCCCTTCGAGGACGAGAGCTTCGATCTTGTCTTCGGCCACGCGGTCCTTCACCACATCCCCGACCTCGAGCGCGCCTTTGCAGAGTTCCGTCGCGTGCTGCGCCCCGGCGGGGCGATTGCCTTCTGCGGCGAGCCCTCGCGCTACGGCGACCGCCTCGCCGCAATGCCAAAGCGGGCGGGTATGTTTGCCGCCCCGGCCTGGCGTCGCCTAGTCGGGGCGCAGCCGCGCGCGGTGCCCGAGTCCGAGCAATCGAACGGCCACGCGCTGGAGGGAGAAGTCGACGTCCACGCCTTCGCCCCCGCCGACCTGCGGCGCATACTGCGCGACACCGGCTTCGAGCGACGGCGGGTGGGCGGCGAGGAGCTCCTCGCCAACGCCTGGGGCTGGGGACTGCGCACGGTCGAGTCGACCGCCGAGCCGGAATCGGTCTCCTGGACCTGGCGCCGCTTCGCCTTCAACAGCTACATCGCCCTGCAAAAGGTCGACACCCGCCTGCTCGAGCCCCGCCTCCCCGCCGAGCTCTTCTACAACCTGCTCCTCTCCGGCCGAAAGGGCTCCACGCTTCGATGAAGCATTGTGCCCTTCATGGAGCACACAATGCTTCATCGACTGGCTTGGTCCCACCGCCAACAGCCTCGAGGCGCTTGACGACTGCTGCCAGAGTCGCCTGTACGCGGGACGGTTCGTAGCGAATCTGGCTTTCGGCGAAGCGCAACGTCGTCAGGCCCGCGGCGGTGTGCGTTTGATCCCGTCGTCGATCGCTCGCTTGCTCGCCCGCGGTGCGGTGATAGCGCAGGCCGTCTGCCTCAACCACCAACCCGATCTGTGGCCAATAGAAATCCACGCGATAGCCGTTCACCCATGCCTGCGTTTCAGGTATCGGCAAATCGACTGACCGGACGATCGCGAAAAACCTGCGCTCGAGTCCAGAGTCACTGAACGTATGGCTGTCGAGAAGGCGCTTCAGGCGTCCAATGCCAGGCCGCCGTGGCAGGGAGTCGATTACCACACGCAACTCCTCGGGGTCGACCAGGTCGAGGCGGTCGGCCTCGTTGACAGCACGTTCGAGCTGCCAGATGGGTGTGCAAGAGGCGAAGTCGACGAGAGTCGATACCGGATCCGTCACGGGAATTCCCTGAACTACCTGCCGCTTTTCAGCACCAAGCCCCGTTCGACGGTGCACGGTAATGCGAGGACGCCGACGAACGACATCGCCAGGGACCACGACTTCCAGCCGGGCAGTGCCGCGGGAGATGCCCCATAGCGCCGCGGCGCTACGGTGGCTGAGCAGCGCGGCTGGCCCGCAGCTCAGTACGGCCGCCATCCACCGCCCGTGCTGGCTCACCGCTGGCCTGCCGACCGCATACACCCCGCGCCAGAGGGGGTGCAAACGTCCGATCTCGATGCGGTGAGCGATCGCCTTTGGGGTCAACCCCAGCGCCAAGAGCTGCGAACGCGCCACGACGCCGTGCTGATCCCGCACTAGGGCCCAGATCCCGGCTGAGCGTGGTTGAAGCTTTGTGCCCCTCATAGGGGCTACAAGGCTTCAGCCACTCCGGATTCGCCCCCCGAGTCTCTCTCGCGCTCGCGAGCGCGACTTACCCGCGTGACTCGTCTCGCCCGCCGCCTGGTTGGCGGCGGGCGCGGTAGAGCTTGATGCGGGAGTCGAAGCCCTTGAGGCGTTTCTCGCCGGCGAAGGAGTAGGCGAAACCTTCATCCGCGGCCTCCTTCGCGGTTGCCTCGACTAGGACGCTGCCGGGTTTGGCGATTGTGGTCAGCCGGCTCGCTAGGTTGACTGGACGCCCGTAGTAGTCACCGCTCCTGACCAGGGCTGAGCCGTACGCGACGCCGGCTCGCAGGCGCGGAAAGTCCTCCCCTTCGTCGTCGGCGGCCTCGACCATCTGCAGCGCGGCGTCGACCATCGCCGCCGCATCGGTGGAAACCAGCATCGCCGCGTCGCCGATCAGCTTGACGAGCCGCACCGGCGGCTCGGCTACGACGGTCGCCAACTCGTCGAGGCGGGCGGCGACGAGTCCCAGCTCTTCGGTCTCGATCTGCTCGCCGAGCTTGGTGAAGCCGACCAGGTCGGCAAAGCAGACCGCCACCTCGGCCGTGCCGGCGACACCGCCCGAGGCCAGATCCGCCGCGCCGATCACATCGCGGCGGATCTGCTCCAGCATGTGGGCGCGGAAGGCGTAGGCGAGCGTCGGCTCGAAGACCGGCAGCATGTGCTCCGCAGCAGCGGCGAAGCGCAGAGCCAGATCGCGCTCGGTGTCGCCCGGCTGCATCAGCGTGCGGACGATCAGCTCGCGGTTCGCCTCGGCGATTCGCGCCGTGCCCATGCCGATCGTCCGCGCCACCTGCACGATCCCCTCCTCCGGCAGCCCGGCGTCGCAGTAGGCCTTGATCCGGCGAGCCTCTTCTAGCTCGGCCTCGGTCAGAGAACGTTCGTCGGGATCCGTGTAAGGGATGCCGAGGGCGGCCGTGGCACGTTGCAGCAGATCGAGGTCGACTTCGGCGATCTCGGCGACCTCGCGCGGCGAATAGCGCGGCCCGTCGCCCATCAAGGCCCGCTCCGCCGGCAGCAAGGTGAGGCGCCCACCTTCCACCGCCTCGCGCAGCTCCTCCAGGGGGACGCCTTCGTCGGCGAGGCGCTCGAGCAGCTCCCGCCGCGCCTCGCGCGCCTCGCCGTTGACACTCTCGAGAAGCCCCTCAGCTTCGAAGTCGATCGTCATGCGACCGCCACGCTACCGCCGCGGCGGGGGTCGCCGCCGCCGCTCATAGCGCCGGTGCGGTCGCGGGCTACCGCCTGTACGCCGCCGAAGAAGAGGTTGATGCGCGGCCGCCGCAGGACCGGGATGCCACGCGCCTCGATTCGCGCCAAGGCCTCCTCGTCGATTCCGGGCTCCGCCTGCACGATGCCCTGCTCGATATGAAGGCGCGGCGCCTGCACCGCCTCGCTGGCGCTCATTCCTTGCTCGACCGCCCGTACCACGGTCTGCACGATCGCCGAGCGGATCCGGTTGGAGCCGGCGCTGCCCAAGCCGAGCTCGATCTCACCGTCGCGCCGCACGACGGTCGGCGCCATCATCGAGGGGACCCGCCGACCGGGAACAATCGCGTGAAAGCCGAGCGGATTGAGATCCTCCTCGCCGAGCATATTGTTGAGGATCACCCCGGTACCGGGGACGAGGACACCCGACCCAGAGCCGTTCGAGCACGTGACGCTGGCACACATCCCGTCGGCGTCTAGCGCGGCGATGTGGGTGGTCGAGCCAAGTAGGTCGCCGGCGCGCAGGTCGAGCCGCTGCGGATCGAGCAGGCTCTCCTCGAGACCCTCCCCATAGAGCGCCTCGGCGAACTCCTCGCCGCGGACACGATTCGCGGCGTCCATCGCGGCAACCAGCTGCTCGGGGCCACTGCGTTCGCTCAAGCGCTCCAACAACCCGAGCGAGTAGGCGATCAGAATCCCCCCCGAGGAGGGGGGCGGGTTGGTCAGCACCTCGGTCCCCCGGAATGGGGCGTGAATCGGGCGCCGCTCGATCGCCTCATAGGTGGCCAGGTCAGTAGACCCCAGGGCGCCGCCGTGCTCCATCACGTAGCTGCTCAAGGCCGTAGCGACCTCACCCCGGTAGAAGGGCTCGGCACCTTCGGCGCCGAAGCGTTCCAAGGCCTCGGCCAATTCCGGGAAGCGGAAGACGTCGCCCTCGCCCAACGGCTGTCCCCGCGGCGCGTAGAGCTCGCGCGTCTCGCTCAGACGCTCATGGATCGGCCAGAGGATGTCGAGGATGTAGCCCTGCTCGGCGTTGATTGGAGCGCCCTCGCGGGCAAGCTCGATCCCCGCACCGGTCAGGTCGGCAAGCGGCGCCGTGCCAAAGCGGCGTAGCGCCATCTCCAGGCCCGCCGCCGTCCCCGGGACCCCGCAGGAGGCGGGGCCGACGTAGAACGTCTGCACGGTCTCCTCGTCGAAGTGGACCGGGACCGGGACCAGGTTCGTTGTGCGCTCGACTCCGTCCCTCCCCGGCGCGGCGACGAAGAAGTCGATCAGGACCGTCTCCTCGGCGCGGCTCACCATCATGAAGCCGCCGGCACCGAAGCCGGTCAAGGGGCTCTCGACCGCAAAGGAGGCGAGCACCGCCGCGACCGCGGCGTCGACCGCGTTCCCGCCGTCGCGCATCGTCTTCGCCCCCGCCTCGGCGGTAAGGGGATGGCCCGCCGCGACGACGCCGTTCATCGGCGCTGAGCTATCCGGGCAGGAACTCGGGGACGTCGAGGCTGCTCAGCTCGCCGGCCTTCTCAGAGCGCGGCGCGCGTCCCCGACCGGCATCTTTGGTGCGACGAATCGTCGGCTCGGCGGCGCGGCGCGAAACCGGGCTGCCATCGAAGCGGGTGGCGACGACCGTGACCCAGATCTGGTCCTTCAGCTCCTCGTCGATGTTGGCACCGAAGATGATGTTGGCGTCGGGATGCGCGGCCTCGCCCACCAGCTTCGCCGCCTCGCTGACTTCGACCAGCGAGAGGTCGGGGCCGCCGGTGATAGAGAGCAGGATCGCGCGCGCTCCCTCCATCGAGGTCTCCAGCAGCGGCGAGGAGATTGCTTTTTCCGCGGCCAGCAGCGCCCGGCCCTCCCCACTTCCCATGCCAATTCCAAGGAGCGCCCTGCCGGCCTCGGACATGATCGTCCGCACGTCGGCGAAGTCGAGGTTGATCAGCGCCGGCAGCGTCACCAGGTCGGAGATGCCCTGCACGCCCTGGCGCAGGACATCGTCGGCGACCTGGAAGGCCTCGACCATTGAGGTCTGCTGGTCCAGCACCTCGAGCAGGCGATCATTGGGGACGACGATCAGCGTGTCGACCTCCGCCGCCAATTCCTCGATTCCCTTGCCGGCCTGACTGCCGCGTCGCGAGCCCTCGAAACTGAACGGTTTGGTGACGATACCGACCGTCAGCGCCCCGACCTCGCGGGCGAGGCGGGCAACCACGGGGGCAGCGCCCGTGCCGGTGCCGCCACCGGCCCCGGCGGCGACGAAGACCATGTCGGAGCCCTTCAGCAGGCGCTTGATCTTGTCCTGCTCCTCAAAGGCGGAGCGGTGGCCGACCCCGGCATCCGCGCCGGCGCCGAGCCCGCGGGTCTGCTCCTCGCCGATGTGAACGGTGACGTCGGCGACGCAGAGCTGCAGCGACTGCAGATCGGTGTTGACGGCCATGAACTCGACTCCGGGCACGTGCGCCTCGACCATCCGGTTGACCGCATTCACGCCAGCGCCACCAACACCTACCACCCGAATAACAGGCTGATGCGGCTCGCCACTACCAGGCGGCTCATAAGCAGGTTCCTCACGCCCGTAGCGAGGCGTATCAGCCGGCGGTTCGTGCCGAGGAGCAGGCTCCTCGGAGAAAACCCTCTTCAGCCTCTCGGGCGGCGACTCGTGCCGCTCAGCTTCTTCCGCGGACGACCGCTGCCGCGACCCCTCAAGAGCCGCCTCCCCCGATCCCTCTGAAGATCCAGACCCCTCGCCCGCGGGTGGCGCGGGATCTGGGGTCTCCGGCGGGTGAGCCGGGGACCCCTGTCCTGCGACAGGACCCGCGGCTGAGGGCTTTGAACCCTCAGGCGGATCGACGGGGGCGTCGGAAGTAGAGCGGAAGAGGTCGGAGAGGGGTCCCTCTCGCATGCTCGCCCGCTTACGCCGACTCATTCGCCAAGACCTCCTTCGCCAGCTCCCGGTAGTAGCCAGCTGCGTTGCTCTGGGGATCGTACTTGAGCACGCTGGCGCCTTTCACGGGCGCCTCGGCGAATTTGATCGCCTTGCGGATGCGCGACTTGAAGACCAGCTCGCCGAAGTTCTCCTCGAGGATCTCCACCGCCTCCTTGGCGTGGACGGTGCGCGAGTCGAGCATGGTCGGCAGGATGCCCTCGATCCTGACGTCCGGATTGAGGTTCTCCTGGATCATCGTCAGCGTGTTCTGGAGCTGCACCAGTCCGCGCATCGACAAATACTCGCACTGAACGGGGACGATCACCTTGCTGGCGGCGGTCAGCGCGTTGATCGTCAGCAGCCCGAGGCTGGGCGGCGTGTCGATGCAGACGAAGTCGTAGTCGCCGGAGACCTCTTTCAGCGCCTTCTCCAACGAGCGCTCGCGGCCGATCTTGGTACTCATCGCTATCTCCGCCCCGGCCAGGTCGATCGATGAGACGGCGATGTCGATCTCGCGATGCTGGATGATCTCGCTGATCGGCATGTCGTTGACGAGCACGTCGTAGAGGCTCTTTTCCACCTTGTCCGGATCGATCCCCTGGCTCATCGTCAGGTTCCCCTGCGGATCCAGGTCGATGCAGAGCACCCGGTGCCCCGACTCGGCAAAGGCAACGGCAAGGTTCAGGGTCGTGGTCGTCTTCGCAACCCCCCCCTTCTGATTGGCAAAAGCGATCACCTCGGCATGCTTGGTCGGCACATCCGCCACCGGCTCCTCAACCGAGGCTTCGTGTCGAGAGGGCGCAATCAAGTCCCTGGGCATGAACCGCTCAGGCCCATCCTCCTCTACTGGTGCCTCATCCCGCCCCCCAGCTTTAACCGCGACGGAGGGAGTCTCTTTCTCAGGCGCCTCTCCCGCGGGTGGCGCCGGACGGTGCCCCTCCGGCGGGTGAGCCGGAGGGGCATCTCCGGCGACAGGACCCGCGGGCTGAGGCCTCTCGGGAACGGCATCCTCCATCGCCTGCAACTCCTCGACAATCGGATGCGGCTCTTCGGTCGAAACGGGCGCGGACTTGTTCTTGCGGCTGAGGAATCCCATTGCGCGGGTATTCGCATGACTGCTCGTTTTTCCTGCCACCCCCCGAAATTGCTAGGAATCACCCCGATCCCAGACTTTCTCGACAAGCGACTGGTCTTCGTGACCGGCAAGGGAGGTGTCGGCAAGACCACCGTTGCGGTCGCGTTGGGCCTGCGCGCAGCCGAAGCAGGCAAGCGCACGATCGTCTGCGAGGTCTCCTCGCAGGAGAACGCCTCGCGGATCTTCGAGCACACCGAGGTCGGTTTCCACGAGGTCGAGATGGCCGAGAACCTCTGGTCGATCTCGATCGACCCGGACGAGTCGATGCGCGAGTACGTGCTCCTGCAGCTCAAGGTCCGGGCGATGCGGGACCTGCTCTTCCGCAGTCGCATCTTCTCCTATCTGGCCGCCGCCACTCCCGGACTAAAGGAGCTGGTCACCATCGGAAAGATCTGGGAGCTGGCGCAGCTCGACCGCAAGGTGAAGCAGGGCCGCAAGTACGACCTGGTGATCGTCGATGCCCCGGCCACCGGCCACGGGATCGGCTTCCTGCAGACGCCGCGCACGTTCGCCGCGATCGCGCGGGTCGGGCCGATCCACTCTCAGGCGCAGGAGCTCGACCGCCTGATCACCGACCACGAGCACACTGGGACGGCAATCGTCGCCCTGCCCGAGGAGATGCCGGTCAACGAGTCTGCCGCGCTGGAGCGCGAGCTTCGCTCCGAGGTCGGCGTCGCGGTCGACCGCATCTACCTCAACGGGCTCTACCCGGAGCGCTTCTCCAAGCAGGAGGCCGAGCGCCTCGCCGAGCTTGCAGATGGAGAGAACGGCGCCGTGAGGGCCGCTGCCCGCGCGGCCACCTCTGAGCACGACCGCGCCCGCTCGCAGCGCGCCCAGCTCGCCCGGCTGCGCCGTCGCGTCGAGGCGCCGGTGAAGACTCTCCCCTTCCTCTTCGATCCCGAGCTCGGGGTCGAGGCGGCGCGGCAGCTCGCCAGGAGGCTGCACTGATGCCCGCCATCGACGAGATCCTCGAAGGCAAGGACATCTGCATCTGCGCTGGCTCCGGCGGGGTCGGCAAGACGACGACCTCGGCGGCGATCGCGACCGGCATGGCGGCGCGCGGACTGCGCGTCTGCGTGCTGACGATCGACCCAGCGAAGCGGCTCGCCGACTCCCTCGGCCTGCGCGAGCTCGACAACGAGGCGAAACGGGTCGACCCTGAGCTGTTCGAGCGCCACGGCATCGAGATGAAGGGAGAGCTGTGGGCGATGATGCTCGACGCCAAGGCAACCTTCGACGAGCTAGTGGCCCGACAGGCTCCCGACGAGGAGGCCCGCGACCGGGTCCTCAACAATCGCATCTACCAGCAGATCTCTAATGCGCTGGCCGGCTCGCAGGAGTACATGGCGATGGAGAAGCTGTTCGAGCTGCATACGGAGGGGGGTTTCGACCTTCTCGTCCTCGACACTCCACCCAGTCGTAACGCGCTCGATTTCTTAGACGCTCCGAAACGCCTCACCCAGTTCATCGAAGGGCGCTCGCTGCGCGTCTTCATGAAGCCGACCGGTCTCGCCGCCAAGGTCGCCGGCCGTGGCGCGTCGGTCGCGTTGGGCGTCCTCAAGCGGATCGTCGGCTTCGACCTGCTCGCCGACCTGGCCGAGTTCTTCAACGCGTTCAGCGGCATGATCGACGGCTTCCAGGCCCGAGCAAAGCGGGTCAACAACCTGCTCGCCGACCCACATACCTGCTTTCTCGTCGTCTGCGGCCCCCAGGGCGAGCCGATCGACGAGGCGGTCTATTTCCATCGCAAGCTGGTCGAGGCGAAGCTGCCCTTCGGCGGCGTCATCGTCAACAAGGTCCACTATCCGGCGGAGCGCCTGCGCGGCGACGGGGCCGACCTGGAGGGAACGCTGACGACGAGGACGGGCGATGAGGACCTGGCTCGCCGAGTCGCCGAGAACTTCGCCGACTACCAGGCGCTGGCCGAGCGCGACGCCCGCAACATCCAGCACCTGGCGTCGGAGCTACGCACCAGAGGTGTGATCCGCGTCCCCTATTTGGACGAGGACGTCCACGATCTCGGCGGTCTTGCCGAGATCAACCGCTACCTCTTCGCCAGCAGCGAAGAGCGCGAAGCGATCGCCGCCGGCCGCGCCTAGCCGGCGCGGCGGTCGTGGCGGTCGTACTTCAGCTCGCGGACCTCCCAGTCGGCATCCTCGGGCACCGGGAAGAGGTGCCGGACGCGCGGGGTGTCGATCCGCTCGCGGTGTTCGACGTCGCTGCCCCCAGCCGGCCACTCGATGGTCCCGGAATCGTCGTCCTCCACCTCCACCTCCTCGAGCCAGTCGGTCGCGGTGATCCGGATTTCATGCTCGGCCGGAATCGGCTCGAGGATGCGGGTCTCCTGGTCCATGTCGTACTCCTCCTCGATTGGCGGCTTGCGACGGGGTGCGGGTTCGGGCTGTGGGACGGCGTCCAGCGTCGGGTGCGACACAGACTCGGGCTCAGCTACGTCGGGCTCTTGCGCGATCACCGCGATCTCGAGGTCCCCAGCGTCCAGGCCGGTCGCGATCAGGGTTTCGTCGGCGGCCTCGTTCAGGTCCGTGCCGAGTTCGCCGAGCGCGGCCTCGCGGAGGATGCGGCGCACGCCCTCCTCGATCCAGCCGGCCAGCTCCGTCGCGTTTTCCCCCCGCGCACCCATCATCTGGGAGCGCTCCAGCTCCAACGCCGCTTCGATCCGCTCGCGGGCGCCGAGCCGGTCGGTCGATCCGTCGGCGATCAGCGCCGCGGCGCGCATCGGCAGCGAAGCGCCCACCGGACCCTGTCCGTCGAGCACGGCGCGCAGCGCCAACAGGTGGTCGCTCAGTCCCTCCAGCGCCGAAGCGCGCTCACAGCCGAGCTCGAAGCGGCGGACCCCCCAGGCCAGCGGGCCATCGGGGTCGGGCCTAGCCTCGAGCGTATCGGCGAAGTCCGCGAGCCGCTCCGCCTCCTCCCCGTCCAGCCGATAGCGGTCGCCGCGCGGCGCCGGGACGCCGGTCGCGATACGGCGCCAACGACCCTCGCCGGCCGGAGCGAAGGCGTAGGGCCCGAGCCCGACACCGCCCTGCTTGAAGAGGCGCATGACGGTGACCAGCTCGCGCAGCTGATGCAACGCCCCGGCGGCGCTGTCGGCGCCCTCGCCCTGCTCGGCGATCGCCAGGAACTGCGGCTCCCAGGCGGCACGGCCCATGCCCTCGCTGCGCATCGCCTCGATTGGAACCTCGAAGGTGTCGGCGCGAACGAGCTGCGCCCCATGCGGAAGCTGGAGCCGAGCCAGCGGCATCTGTAGGCCGGCGATCGGGATGACGACGAAGTCCGCCTCGTCGACGTCGCCCGCCTCCGCGTCGAGCACGCTGAGGGCACCATCGAGGCGCTCACGGTCAAGCGCGAACTCGGTGCAGCCATCCCAGAGGGAGGCCATGAAGACCGTCAGCAGACACGCCGCCCTCTCCCCTGGCTCGGCGGGCACGGTCTCGCCGCGCTGCTCCAGATAGGGCGCTGCGACACCCGCGAGCTCAACCGCTTCACGCGCGGGCTCGAAGGCGGGTAGCGAACGCAGCTCGTCCTCGCGCTCGCGCACATAGCGCGCCGTCAGGGGGACGTAGCTGTGAAAGAGAGCATCGTCGGGTCCCTCCTGCTCGGCGACGTCGAAGGGGATCTGGTCTCCGCTCGCGACCAGAGTGCTGAAGCGGGTCGCGGCCTCAGCGGCAAGCCGCCGGATGGCCTCACTGAGCAGCGGGTCACGCATGGTCCCCGACTTCCGCACACCGCCAATCGCTCCTGCGCCTGCACGACTCCTTGCAGCCCAGAGCAATGACGACTGCGGCCGGAAGCTCGGCCTCAGAGACCGCACTTTAATCGAGAGATATAAAGCATTATGGAGCTGGTTTTCAGTAAAGTACTAGTTTGTTTTTTCTGAGTGATGTATCTTAAACTTGTCCGACCACCATCGCAGTACCTAAAGGTCGGCAGACAATGGGTTACGCAACTTTCTGTCGGAGGGAGAAAGCACCGTGAGACGACTACGTCTACGACGACTGGGCCAGCCGAGCATCTGGATCTCAATTCTGGCCCTCTGTTTCGCAGGGATAGGAGGGGCTGTGGCAGCGACCAACAGCGTCCAGTACAAGAAATCCAAACAGCCGCCCGGCCTGAACAGCAAACAAAAACAGCAGGTGACGACGATTGCGAAAAGCTTTCAAGGCACGGGGCCACAAGGCCCCGTTGGCAGCCCAGGCAGCCCCGGTAAGGACGGAGGTGCCGGAATCGATGGAACCGATGGAGTCGATGGCATCAGTCCCATCGGCACCGTGTTCACCGGCAACCAAAAAGGCTGCACCGAAGGCGGGGTCGAGTTCGTCGGTGCCAACACCACCGTTGCCTGCAACGGCAAAAAAGGCACCAACGGCACTGCTGGCAAAAGCGTAGTCATCGGCAGCGAGCCCAAAGGCACGAACTGCACCGAAGGCGGCTCCAACTTCGAAGTCGAAGGCTCGGGCACGAAAAACTACGCCTGCAACGGCTCGCCATGGACCGCCGGAGGCACCCTTCCAAGCGGCGCCACCGAGACCGGTGCTTGGACCTTCACGCCGCTCGGGGAAGGAGGGGTGTCGGAGAGCTTCCTTGTAGAAACGGCCCTTTCATTCACGCTTCCTTTGGCGGCCGAGATCCCCGCCTCCAATGTCCACGTCAAACCCGAAGGGTTCGAAGGCACGGCGGGTGAAGATTGCCCTGGGAAAGCATCGGAACCCAAAGCGAAAGCCGGCCATCTGTGCGTGTATGAAGCCTTCTTGTTAGGAGAAGCGGAAGGTCCAGAGATCCTCAAACTGACCGGAGAGGCAGACGCGGGTGCGTCGAAATCTGGGGCCATTCTGAGATATCTCGCCGGGCCCGAGACGCGCCTGAAAGGAAGCTGGGCGGTAACCGCCCCATAAGGGGCAGTCTTCACCAGATGCAAGGGCTGAGCGGCCACCACCCGAGTGAACTACTCGGGTGGTGGCC
>JBIOVI010000054.1:0-5264 GCA_044867645.1 Solirubrobacterales bacterium
CGCTCGCGCAGGTGGCCCTCCAGCAGCCTCGAAATCGTCGTCTTGCCGGCACCGGAAAGCCCGGTGAACCAGAGGGTGAAGCCCTTCTCGTCTGCCATCGCTACGTCAGTCCTCCTTGTAAGCGTCGATGAGTATGTCGGCGACCTCGTCACGCGAGAACTCGTGCGGCGGCCTTTCGCCGTTGCCGAGCATCTCGCGGACCTTCGTTCCGGAAAGGAAGAGGTGCGCCTCCTGGTCGTGGGGACAGGTCTTGTTCGAGGCGAGTCCCTCGCACTCGTTGCACCAGAACGTGTGCTCGAACATCAGCGGCTCGATGCCGAGCTCGTCGATGTCGATCTCGTCGAAGATCTTCTGCGCGTCGTAGGTGCCGTAGTAGTCACCGGCGCCGGCGTGGTCGCGGCCGACGATGAAGTGGGTTGCGCCGTAGTTGCGGCGGACGATCGCGTGCAGGACCGCCTCGCGCGGGCCGGCGTAGTGCATCTTCGCCGGCTTCACGCCCAGCACCACCCGGTCATCGGGGTAGTACTTCTCCATCAGCACCTCGTAGCAGCGCATCCGCACGTCGGCGGGGATGTCGCCGGCCTTGGTCTTGCCGATCAGGGGTTGGATGAAGAGGCCGTCGCAGGTCTCCAGCGCGGCCTTGGTCAGGTACTCGTGGGCGCGGTGGATCGGATTGCGGGTCTGGAAGGCGACGATCTTCTTCCAGCCGCGCGCCTCGAAGTCGGCCTTGTGCTCGGCCGGCGTCTTGTAGCGGCGCATGAAGGCGTCCTCGTGGTCGGGCAGCGCGTCGACCTCGATCGGGCCGGCGATGCAGCGGCTGCCCTCCTCGTAGATCGCGGCGACGCCCGGGTGGGCCTCGTCAGTGGTGCCGTAGACCACGAGGACGCCTTCATGCGCCGCTACAAGACGCCGGCCGAGCACAAGGCCGACTTCGAGGCGCGCGGCTGGAAGAAGATCGTCGCCTTCCAGACCCGCAACCCGATCCACCGCGCCCACGAGTACCTGACCAAGGCCGCGCTGGAGACCTGCGACGGCCTTTTCATCCACCCCCTGATCGGCAAGACCAAGGCCGGCGACATCCCCGCCGACGTGCGGATGCGCTGCTACGAGGTGCTGATGGAGAAGTACTACCCCGAGGATCGGGTGGTGCTGGGCGTGAAGCCGGCCAAGATGCACTACGCCGGCCCGCGCGAGGCAGTCCTGCATGCGATCGTCCGCCGCAACTACGGCGCCACCCACTTCATCGTCGGCCGCGACCACGCTGGCGCCGGGGACTACTACGGCACCTATGACGCGCAGAAGATCTTCGACGAGATCGACATCGACGAGCTCGGGATCGAGCCGCTGATGTTCGAGCACACCTTCTGGTGCAACGAGTGCGAGGGGCTTGCCTCGAACAAGACCTGCCCCCACGACCAGGAGGCGCACCTCTTCCTCTCCGGGACCAAGGTCCGCGAGATGCTCGGCAACGGCGAAAGGCCGCCGCACGAGTTCTCGCGCGACGAGGTGGCCGACATACTCATCGACGCTTACAAGGAGGACTGACGTAGCAATGGCTGGCGAGAAGGGATTCACCCTCTGGTTCACCGGGCTCTCGGGCGCGGGCAAGACGACGATCTCGAGGCTGCTGGAGGGCCACCTGCGCGAGCGCGGCTCGAAGCTGGAGATCCTCGACGGCGACATCGTGCGCGAAAACCTCTCCAAGGGGCTCGGCTTCTCGAAAGAGGACCGCGACACGAACATCCGCCGCATCGCCTTCGTCGCCGACCTGCTCAGCCGCAACGGCGTGCCGGTGATCACCGCGGCGATCTCCCCCTACGCCGAGATCCGCGGCGAGGCGCGCGAGACGATGGGCGACCGCTTCATCGAGGTCTACGTCAAGGCCTCGGTCGACACCTGCGCCGAGCGCGACGTCAAGGGCCTCTACGCCAAAGCTTTCGCTGGCGAGATCAAGGAATTCACCGGCGTCTCCGACCCGTACGAGGCACCGGAGAACCCGGAGGTCGTCTGCGACACCGAAGGCGAAACGGCCGAGGAGTCGGCGCAGAAGCTGATCGAGTATCTCGAGCAGCGAGATCTGCTCCCGGCTGCTGCGGTTACCGCCTAGGGGTGGCACAGACGGAGGAGACCGCCGCCCCCTCCCTCCAGGCCTCGCTGCGTCGCCGCGACCGCAGTCGCCGGGATCTACGCGGCAGCTGGGGTCAGGCGGTGCGGACGACGATCGTTCTGCCGTCGCTTAGGCGGTAGAGGGTGCCGACGACGTCGGAGTAGTTCTTGCCTTCAGGGGCGGTTTGGTACCTGGGGCTCGCCGAGGCCGTAGGTGTCGTACGCGCCGAACTCCGCGAAGGTCTTGTGGGTCGGCCCGTGGTAGTCGGAGGACGCCGTCGGGACGAGCCCCAGCTCGTCGCAGAGTTCGAGCAGGTGCGCGGTCTGCTCCTTGCTGTGGGTGGGGTAGAAGGTCTCGACGCCGTCGACGTCGAGGGCGCGGATCAGCTCGTCGACCTCGGCCGGAGCGGAGATGTCCCAGTAGGGATGGGCGACCACGGCGACCCCACCGGCTTCCTTGATCACCTCGATCGCCTGCTCGGCGGTTGGCCAGCGGCGCGGCACGAAGGCCTTGGCGCCGGGCACCAGGTACTCCTCGAAGAAGGGTCCGAGGTCACCGCGGGCTCCGGCGGCCCGGGCGATGTGGGGACGGCCGATCGAGAGCGCGTCGCCGGCCTCGCGAACCGCGTCCTCGAGGTGGAGGTCGAAGCCCTCGCGGCGCAGGTTCTCGACTATCTCGCCGGCTCGCGTCACCCGCTCATGCTGCGCCCGCTCGCAGGCGGGCGCGATCTTGCCGAGGTCGACCCAGTAGCCGCATATGTGCAGGTCTTCGGCGTACTCGTGGACGCAGGACATCTCGATCGCGGGCACCAGCTCGATCCCGACCCGCTCCGCGGCCTCGGCAGCCTCCGCGACCCCCGCAATCGCATCGTGGTCCGTCAAGGCCAGCGTCGTCACGCCAGCCGCAGCTGCTTCCTCCACCACGACGGCGGGTGCGAGCTGCCCGTCGGAGACCGTCGAATGGCTCTGCAGCTCGATCGGCATGAGGCGGGCAGCCTAGCCATTTGACGCTCAGCCGCTCGCGTCCGTCCCGGCAAACGCTTTGGCGAGCTGCTCTGCGAGCGGCTGAGCGTCGTCGGGAGCGGCGATCGATAGGACCAGATCGCCGGGCTCCTCGCTCAGCGTAAGGTCGAGAAACGAGCAGCACTTCGACTCGGCGGCGACGATCTCCTCCAGCTGCCGGCGCGCCTTCCGGCTTCCCCGAAAGCGCAGGATGTGGCGGTTGCCCTCGACGGCGTGGGAGGTCAGGCTTTGCGCACCGACCTCGCGAATCGTGGCGAGTCGCTCTTCGAGTCGGCCTGGGTCGAGTGAGCAGGCGAGTGGCGTTTCGGCGTTCATGCGGATCCCTCCAGGTTTGGGTTCGCCGCTAGTGTTGACCCTGAACCTTGGTTTAGGTCAAGCGGAGATTTCATGCCGGAAGCCACGCTCAGCATCGGTGAGGTCGCCAAGAGGGCCGGCGTAAGCGTGTCCGCAATCCGCTTCTACGAGCGCCGCGGTCTGCTTGCCGAGACCGAGCGCGTTAGCGGGCAGCGCCGCTACACGGATGCCGTGATTCAGCGCCTCGGGGTCATCCACACGGCCAAGCAGGTCGGTTTCTCGCTCGATGAGATCGGGATCCTGCTGGCCTCCACCGACCGGGGCGCTCCGGCTCACGCCCAGCTCCAGGCCCTTGCGGCCAGCAAGCTGCCCAAAGTCGACGCCTTGATCGAACGCGCTCATGCCATGCACGGCTGGCTCCTCGCCGCCAGCGATTGCGACTGCGAGACGCTCGACGTCTGCGCTTTGTTCGGCGACGCGTCATAACGGCCCCCGCCGGGCCCCGCTTCCACCGGCCGCACAAATAGACTGCGCCGCCGTGAGTCCGAGCGAGCAAGCGTGCATCTCTGATTCTGTCGCGCCGCGAGCGAGTGGCGAACATTTGTGATGTTCGAGAAGGTGCTGATAGCCAACCGTGGCGAGATCGCGATTCGGGTCGCGCGAACGCTGAAGGAGATGGGCATCGGGTCCGTCGCCGTTTATTCGGAGATCGACCGCGAGGCGCCGCACGTGCGCGAGGCCGACGAGGCTTTTCTGATCGGCCCCGCGGTCCCGGCCGAGAGTTACCTGAACATCGAGAAGATCATCGAGACCGCGAAGGAGGCCGGGGCGGAGGCGATCCATCCCGGCTACGGTTTCCTCGCCGAGAACGCCGACTTCGCCAAGGCCTGCGCCGCCGCCGACATCGTCTTTGTCGGTCCGCCGCCGGAGGCGATCGAAGCGATGGGCTCGAAGACGCGGGCGCGCGAGATCATGGCCGAGGCGGGAGTGCCGATCGTCCCCGGCGCGACCGAGCCCGCGGTGGACGTCGACGCTGCTAAGCAGCAGGCCGAGGAGGCCGGCTATCCGGTCGCCTGCAAGGCGGCGGGCGGTGGCGGCGGCAAGGGTTTCCGCGTCGCGATGACCCCGGACGACCTCGAGGAGGCCTTCGAGGGCGCCGCCCGCGAAGGCGAGAAGTTCTTCTCCGACGACCGTGTCTACGTCGAGCGCTACCTGGAGGATCCGCGCCACGTCGAGGTCCAGGTGCTGGCCGACTCGCACGGAAACGTGATCCACCTCGGCGAGCGCGACTGCTCGATCCAGCGCCGTCACCAGAAGGTCCTCGAGGAGACGCCGTCCCCGGCGGTCGGCCCGGAAATCCGCAGGGAGCTCACCGACGCCGCGCTGGCGCTGGGCCGCGCTGTCGGTTATGTCGGCGCGGGGACCTGCGAGTTCCTGCTCGACGATCGCGGCGGCTGGTACTTCCTCGAGATGAACACCCGGCTGCAGGTCGAGCATCCGGTCACCGAGGCCGTGACCGGTCGCGACCTCGTGGCGGACCAGCTCCGGATCGCCGCCGGAGAGCCGCTCGGGTTTGGTCAAGCCGACGTCAACGCCACGGGCCACGCGGTCGAGGTCCGGCTCTACGCGGAAGACCCGGAGGCGGGCTTCCTGCCCGCGACCGGCCGAATCGAGGCCCTCGAGTGGCCGGCCGGCGACGGCGTCCGCGTCGACGCCGGCGTGGACGTGGGGACGGAGATCGGCGATCGGTTCGATCCGATGCTCGCCAAGGTGATCGCCCGGGGCGACGATCGCTCCGAGGCGCTGGAACGGCTGGCCGATGCCCTCGATCGGACGGTCGT
>JBIOVI010000055.1:0-12021 GCA_044867645.1 Solirubrobacterales bacterium
CTCCCGCCCGGTCGCCGCCGACGTCCGCAAGGCCCTCGGCCCGCTCGAAGGGACGAGCCTCGTCGCACTCGATCCCGGCGACGTCGAGGAGCTGCTCGAGGGTGTCCCGACGGTCCGCGCGGCGCACGTGGACCGCGCCTTCCCGCACGGCCTCTCGATCGCGGTCGAGCCAGAGCAGCCGCTGGCCGTCTTCCGCGACGGCGCGCGCGCCTGGCTCGTTGCCGCCAGCGGGAGGGTGGTCGAGACGATGGAGCCGACGGCGCGTCCGAATCTCCCGCGCGTTCGGATCGCGGTCTCGCGCACGCCGACGGTCGGTGCCAGGCTCCCGGGCGACGACGCCGAGGCCGCTTTGGCCGTCCTGTCGGCACTGCCGAGAGGCTTCCCCGGCCGCGTCCTGTATGCGACCGTCGAGGAGGAAGGTGTAGTCCTCGCGCTCGCCGACGGGCCCGACATTCGCCTCGGCGAGCCGACGATGCTGGCCCGCAAGCTGGCCGCCGCGGCCGCCGTATTGCGCTCGCTTCCGGAGGAGGAGCGCATCCCGCTGGGCTACCTGGACGCGAGCGTCCTCGAGAGGGTCGTCGCAGGTACCGACCCTCAACCCTCAAGTGAAGCTTCAGACTTACAGCACTAAAGGCCTGCAAACGTCCCATTTGACATCGGTTCCGGCTAGCCCTACGCTCATCGGACGCTCAACTCGAGCTTCAGGGAGAGACGAGGAACTATGCGCGATCAAACGGGCACATACCTAGCGGTCATCAAGGTCGTCGGCATCGGCGGCGGCGGGTCGAACGCCGTCAACCGGATGGTCGACGCGGGACTGAAGGGCGTCGAGTTCATCGCCGTGAACACCGACGCTCAGGCGCTGCTCATGTGCGACGCCGACCACAAGCTCCATATCGGCGCGACCGCCACGCGCGGGCTGGGCGCCGGCGCGAATCCCGAGGTCGGCCGCGAGGCCGCGTGGGAGAGCCGCGACGAGATCAAGGAGGCGCTCAAGGGCGCGGACATGGTCTTCGTCACCGCCGGCGAGGGCGGCGGCACCGGCACGGGCGGCGCGCCCGTCGTCGCCGAGATCGCCCGCGAGATCGGCGCGCTCACCGTCGGGGTCGTCACGCGCCCGTTCTCGTTCGAGGGCCGCAAGCGCGCCGAGCAGGCGCAGCTCGGGATCACAAACCTCCAGGACAAGGTCGACACGCTGATCGTCATCCCGAATGACAAGTTGCTCCAGGTCGTCGAGCAGCAGACCTCGGTCGTCGAGGCCTTCCGCATGGCGGACGACGTCCTGCGACAGGGCGTTCAGGGCATCACGGACCTGATCACCGTCCCCGGGCTCGTCAACCTCGACTTCGCCGACGTGCGCACGATCATGCGCGACGCCGGCTCGGCGCTGATGGGCGTCGGCGCCGCCTCTGGCGAGTCGCGCGCGGTCGACGCCGCCAAGGCGGCCGTCACCTCACCGCTGATAGAGGAGTCGATCAAGGGCGCGACCGGGATGCTGCTCAACATCACCGGCCCCGAGGACCTCGGCCTGTTCGAGGTCAACGAGGCGGCCCAGTTGGTCCAGGCCGAAGCCGACGACAACGCCAATATCATCTTCGGCTCGGTCGTCGACCAGTCGATGCGCGACGAGGTCCGCGTCACCGTGATCGCCACCGGCTTCGAGGGCTTTGAGCTGCTGGCCCGCTCGCCGCAGCGCGTTCGCCGCCGCTACGAGAGCCGCCCGCGGATCTCCGCCGAGGACACGGACATCCGCAAACTGCGGGTGAGCGACGACGACATCGACGTCCCCGGGTTTCTCAAGGAATAGATATGAAAGGGCGGGGAGGGTCCGGTGCCCCTCTGCCGGAGACCGTTGCGCAGCCGATTCGCTTGCTGGGTGCGGAGCGCGGTCCCAGAAGCCTCCGTGAGAGGGGCACCGGACCCTCCGTCGTCGCTCACAGATCGATCTCGTAGTAGAGCATTCGGGGGCCGTCGGGGGCGCCTTCGCGGTTAGTGAAGCCGGAGCTCTCGTACAGCCCGCGTGCTTCGCGGTCGCATTCGCCGGTGGTCAGCTCGAAGTGGTCGGCGCCGGCCTCGCGGGCGGCGGCGATGGCGGCGTCGAGCAGTGCCCGGCCGATCCCGTGCCCGCGCCGCTCGGGGACCACGTAGAGCTCTTCCAGGTAGCAATCGAGGCCGCTGGACCAGAGCGAGGGGCGGAAGCGAAGCAGCCCGAGCCCGAACGGCGGGTCGCCGGCGAGCAGCACCACAATCTCCTCCGCCGAGAGCAGCTCGTCGAGCCGTTTGGCGAGCACGTCCACCGGCGGCGTCGGGTCGTCGTATTCGGTGTTGAAGTCGTGCAGGAGGCGGGCGACGTCGGCGACGTCGTCGACGCCCGCGGGGCGGACGGACGCACCTGGTTTGTCGCTGTCGCTCGCGGTCACTCTCGCCGGGGAGCTTGCCAGAGCTCTCCAATACGCTGCCGCGCGTGAACGACACAGCGCCAAGGCGCACCCCCCTCTATGAGCGCCATGCAGAGCTCGGCGCCAAGCTGGTGCCCTTTGCCGGCTGGGAGATGCCGATCGCCTACGAGGGCGTGCGCGAGGAGCACATGGCGGTGCGCACCCACGCCGGCATGTTCGACGTCTCCCACATGGGCGAGGTCGAGGTCGAGGGGCCGGGAGCGCTGGCCTTCCTGCAGCGCGTGCTCTCCAACGACGTCGCGGCGATCGGCCTCGGCGGCGCCCAGTACTCCTGCCTCTGCAACGAGGACGGCGGCGTCCTCGACGACCTCTTCGCCTACCGGCTCGGCGGCGATCGCTACCTGCTCGTCACCAACTCCGCCAACCATGAGTCCGACCTCGCCTGGCTCGGGCGCTGGAGCCGCGGCTTCGACGTCGCTGTCCGCGACGTCGCCGAGCGCTACGCGATGCTGGCCGTGCAGGGACCGCACGCACGCTCGATCGTGACCCGCACGCTCGGGATCGAGCTGCCGCTGCGGATGCGGGTCGCGGTCGCCCGGATCGGCAGGCGCCCGGCCCTGGCCTGCGGCACCGGCTACACCGGCGAGGACGGGGTCGAGCTGCTGATCGACCCTGAGATCGCGCCGGCGATCTGGGCGGAGCTGCTCGACGCCGGCGTCGTCCCCTGTGGGCTCGGCGCCCGCGACACCCTGCGGCTCGAGGCCTGCTTTCACCTGCACGGCAACGACCTCACCCCCGACCGCAACCCGATCGAAGCCGGCCTCGGCTGGTGCTGCAGGGAGGCAACGGGCTTCGTCGGCGCCGAAGCGGTGGCGCGGGCCCGTGCCGAGGGCACCGCCGAGAAGCTGGGGCCGTTCAAGATCGAGGGCGCAGGCATCCCGCGCCAGGGCAACCCGGTCCTCTCCGGCGAGGAGCGGGTCGGGACCGTCACCAGCGGCACCTTCTCACCGTCGCTGGAGATCGGTATCGGGATGGCTTATCTGCATGCCGACCTCGCCAGCCCCGAAACCGAGATCGAGATCGACGTGCGTGGCAAGCGCCGGCCCGCCCGGGTAGCTTCCAAGCCGCTCTACGAGAGTCCCTCATCCCACAAGGAGAAATGACGTGGCTGACGACGCGACCTACCCCGACGAGCTGCTCTACCACGACCAGCACGATTGGGCCCGGCTGGAGGGAGACGAGCACGCCGTCCTCGGGATCACCTGGTACGCGCAGGACAGCCTCGGCGAGGTCGTCTTCTACGACCCGCCCGAGATCGGCGCGACGATCGACAAAGACTCCTCCTACGCGGAGGTCGAGTCGGTGAAGGCGGTCTCCGACGTGATCGCGCCGCTCTCCGGGGAGATCGTCGAGGTCAACGATGCGCTGGCCGACGCGCCGGAGAAGATCAATGAGGATCCTTACGGCGAGGGCTGGCTGGTCAAGGTGAAGCTGACCGCGCCGACGGAGGCCGAGAGCCTGCTCGGTGCCGAGGAATACCGCAAGCTGGTGGAAAACGGCTAACGGGACCCCGCCCCCTGCTTGCGTAGCCTTAGGCAGGTGACGCGCTACACCTCCGCAACGCCCGCCGACCGGGCCGAGATGCTCGCCGTGATCGGCGTCGAGTCGACCGCCGAGCTGTTCGAGCAGGTCCCCGAGCCGCTGCGCCTCGGCCGGCCGCTGGCCCTGCCGGCGGGGTTGAGCGAGGCCGAGGTCTACGAGCGCCTCGCCGCGCTCGCCGCACGCAATGCCGACGCCGAGGAGCAGATCTGCTTCCTCGGGGCGGGGATGTACGACCACTACGTGCCGGCGATCGTCGACGCGATCGCGCAGCGATCGGAGTTCCTCACCCCTTACACGCCCTACCAGCCGGAGATCTCGCAAGGTGGCCTGCAGGCGATGTTCGAGTTCCAGACGGCGATGTCGGAGCTGACGGCGCTGCCGGTCTCCAACGCGGGGCTCTACGAGGGGCCGTCGTCGGTCGCCTCGGCGGGATACCTGGCGATCGGGGCGACCGGGCGACGCCGCTTCGTCGTCTCGCGGGGCGTCCATCCCCACAGTCGCGAGACCCTTGTCACCTACTCGCGGGGCTACGGCGCCGAGGTGGTCGAGGTCGGTCTTCGGGAGGGCCTCACCGATGCCGCGGCGCTGGCCGAGGCGGTCGATGGAGACACTGCCGCCGTCTTCCTGCAGAGCCCCAACTTCCTCGGGGCGGTGGAGGACGTCGAGGCGCTCGGCGCCGCCGCAAAGGAGCACGGTGCGTTGCTGATCGTCGCCGTCGACCCGATGACCCTCGGCGTCCTGCGTCCTCCCGGTGAGTGCGGGGCCGACATCGCCCTGGGCGAGGGCCAGCCGCTCGGCAACCGGCTCGACTTCGGCGGTCCCTCTTTCGGCTTCTTCTGCGGCAGCGAGGAGCTGATTCGTCGCATGCCGGGACGGATCGCCGGCGAGACCGAGGATGTCGACGGCCGCCGCGGTTTCGTCCTCGCCCTGCAGACCCGCGAGCAGCACATCCGGCGCGAGAAGGCGACCCACAACATCTGCACCGCGCAGGCGCTCAACGCACTGGCCGCGACGATCCACCTCGCCTGGCTCGGCCGCGAGGGCTTCCGCGAGTTGGGCGAGCTGCTGATCCGGCGCACGGCCTACGCGCGCGAGCGGCTGGCCGCGGTGGAGGGAGTCGAGCTGCTGCACGAGGCGCCCGTTGCGCGCGAGCTCGCGCTGCGCCTCGACGCGCCCGTTGCCGCGGTGCTGGAGCGCTGCGCAGAGCGCGGCATCGCCGCCGGATACCGGCTTGGCCTCGACTACCCGGAGTTCGAAGACGGGCTGCTGGTCGCGATCACCGAGCGCCGCACCCGCGCGCAGATCGACGCCCTCGCCGACGCTCTCGGCGCCGCGATCGCGGCCGAGCGTGGCGGCTTGGTTCCGGGCGGCACCAAAACGCCCCAGGCCGAGGAGGTGGGCTGATGGCGATGACGGAGACGCCGATGCAGCGCGAACGCGCTCGAACCATTTTCGAGAAGTCGAAGCCGGGTCGCCGCGCCGCGGTCCTGCCCGCCGCCGAAGTGCCCGAGCCGCCGCTCGAGGAGCTGATCCCGGCGAAGCTGCTGCGGGTCGAGCCGCCGCGGCTGCCGGAGGTCGCCGAGCCCGAGATCGTCCGCCACTACAACCGGCTCTCGCGGCGCAACTTCGACCTCGACACGGGCTTCTACCCGCTCGGCTCCTGCACGATGAAGCACAACCCGCGGCTCAACGAGCGGGTTGCCGCCCTCCCCGGCCATGCTCGCCTGCACCCGGGGCAGGAGCCAAAGCGCGCCCAAGGGGCACTGGAGCTGATGTGGCTGCTGCAGCAGTCGCTGGCCGAGATCTGCGGCCTGCCGCACGTCAGCCTGCAGCCCTCGGCCGGATCGCACGGCGAGCTTGCCGGCCTGCTCCTCACCCGCGCCTTCCACGCCGACCGCGGCGAAACGCGGACCAAGGTGCTCGCTCCCGACACGGCTCACGGCACCAACCCGGCCTCGGTGACGATGGCCGGCTACGAGGTGGTCAAGGTGGCGACGAACGAGCGCGGCGGGGTGGAGATGGACGACCTGCGCGCCAAGGTCTCCGAGGAGGTCGCCTGCCTGATGCTGACCAACCCCAACACGCTCGGGCTCTTCGATGAGAACATCGCCGAGATCGCGGCGCTGATCCACGAGGCGGGGGGAACGCTCTACTACGACGGCGCCAACCTCAACGCGGTGATGGGCCAGTCGCGGCCCGGCGACATGGGCTTCGACATCGTCCACGTCAACCTGCACAAGTCGTTCAGCCAGCCCCACGGCGGCGGCGGGCCGGGAGCGGGACCGATCGCGGTCTCGGAGCGGATCGAGCCGTTCCTGCCGCGGCCGCAGGTGGTGCGGCGCGAGACAGGCAACGGCGCTGGGCCGTTCTACGACCTCGACCTCGACCGCCCGAGGTCGATCAGCCGCCTGCGCGGCTTTCAGGGCAACTTCGGCGTCTTCGTCCGCTCCTACGCCTACATCCTCAGCCTCGGCGCCGACGGCCTCGCCGAGGCGTCGGAGACGGCGGTGCTGAACGCCAACTACCTGAAGGCACGGCTGGCGGAGGGTCGCGCCGGCGAGCGCCTGCCGGTCGCCTTCGACCGCCACTGCATGCACGAGTTCGTCCTCTCCGGCAAGCCGATGAAGCGGGAGTTGGGCATCGCCACCCTCGACCTCGCCAAGCGCCTGCTCGACCTCGGCTTCCACCCGCCGACCGTCTACTTCCCGCTGCTGGTCGAGGAGGCGCTGATGATCGAGCCGACCGAGACCGAGACCAAGGAGAGCCTCGACGCCTTCGCCGAGGCGATCGAGCAGATCCTCGCCGAGGCCGAGGAGGATCCCGAGAAGGCCAAGCACGCCCCCTACACGACCCCGGTCCGCCGCCTCGATGAGGTTAGGGCGACCCGCAAGCCGGTCGTCCGCCAGCTCTAGCCGTCGCTAGAGATCCGGCAGCTCCTGCTTCAGCTCGAGCACCGGGGCAAAGAGGTCGCCATGGCGTTCGATGCGCTCCAGCACGTCGCCAGCTTCGAACACCAGCGACGTGGCGTCCTCGC
The DNA here is from genome assembly GCA_044867645.1 of Solirubrobacterales bacterium. GTDB lineage: Bacteria > Actinomycetota > Thermoleophilia > Solirubrobacterales > 70-9 > VRUE01. Next base: position 7,036 of record JBIOVI010000055.1, read on the forward strand.
GCTTGGCTGCCCGCTCGACCTCCTCCCAGCTGACCGGCGTCGAGACGGTGGGACGCTCACGGGCGCGCAGGGAGTAGACGGCGATCGTCGTTTTGCGCTGGTGGTTCTGCGACCAGTCGACGAAGACCTTGCCCTTCCTTTCCACCTTTTTCATCTTCGAGACGACCTCGCCGGGGGTCTGCTTTTCGAGCAGCTGCGCGATCGCTTTGGCGAACGGTTTGGTCTCTTCGTAGCTGGTCGTGCCGTTGAGGGGGACGTAGACCTGCAGGCCCTTTGAGCCGGACGTCTTCGGGAACGACTCGACGCCGAAGTGGGCGAAGAGATCGCGCAGCCGCATTCCCACCCGGCAGCAATCGACGATGTCGGCGGGAGGCCCCGGATCGAGGTCGAAGGCGAGCACGGTCGGACGTTCGAGGTGGCGTGCCAGCGAGAGCGAAGGGTGCAGCTCGATCGCCGCCAGCTGCGCCATCCAGACCAGGGTCGGCAGGTCTTCGCAGACGCAGAAGTCGATCGTGCCGGTGCTCGCCGAGACCGGCGCGGTCTTCACCCACTCGGGCCGGTGTTTCGGGCAGCGCTTCTCGAAGAAGGCGGCCTCGGTGTCGTCAACGCCCTCGGGGAATCGGCGCAGGGTGAGTGGGCGGCCGGCCAGGTGGGGAACTATCGCCGGCGCCACCTTGGCGTAGTAGTCGACGACCTCGCCCTTGGTAAAGCCCGCCTTCGGGTAGAGCACCTTGTCGAGGTTGGTGAGCTTCAGCTCACGGCCGTCGACCTCGACCTGGCGGCTGCTGGCCACGGCCTAGTGACCAGCCGGCGACCGCCGCGCACGCCTGGCGGCGGCGGACCGGCGCTCGCCAGTCGCACACGCTGGTCGCCGGCTGGTCACTTCGAGGCTTTGGCTTTGCCCCGCGATGAGGAGCGTTTCTTCGCCGCGGGCTTGGCTTTGGCCTTGGTTTTGGCCTTGCCCTTATCGCCGCCTTTGACGGCGGCGATGCTCTCCTCCAGCGCCGCCATCAGGTCGGGCGCGCTGGTCGGTTGTGGCTCCTCGGTCTCGGGTGCGGTCAACACGTCCTTGCCCTCGGCCTTGCGTTCGATCAGCGCCAGCAGCTGCTCGCGGTACTCGTCACGGTAGGCGCTCGGGTCGAACTCGGTGGTCAGCGAGTCGATTAGCTGCTCGGCCATCTCGACCTCGCGCTTGGCGACTTTCTGCTTGCCCTCCGGCAGCACGTCCTCGAGATCGGAAGGCGGGACGACCTCATCGGCGAAGCGCATCGTGGTCAGGGTGAGGACCCCATCGTTGGCCCGCAACGCCGCCAGGTGCTCCTTGTTGCGGAAGACGAAGCGTGCGATCGCTACCTTGCCCGACTCCTCCATCGCCTTGGCGAGCAACGAATACGCTTTCTCTGCGCCCTCGGCAGGAGCAAGGTAGTAGGGGCTGTCGAAGTAGATCGGATCGATCTGGTCGAGGTCGACGAAGTCCTGCACCCCGATCGCCCTCGTCTTCTCGGGAGCGAAGGCCGCCATCTCGTCTTTGCTCAGCGGCACGTAACGGTCGGGGGTGATCTCGAAGGCCTTGACGATCTGCTCGTAGGGGACCTCTTCGTCGGTCCCTTCGGCCACCCTGCGGTGGCGGATGCGGGCGCCGTCGGATTCGCGGATCTCGCGCAGAGAGATGCCGCGGCGGGCCACCGCGCTGTACAGCTTCACGGGCACGTTGAGTAGCCCGAAGCTGATCGTCCCGCTCCAGATCGCTCTTGCCATCAGCAGATCACCTACCCGGATTCTCGCAGCCGTGCACCGATCGCCACCGGGCAGGCGACGTCACGGGAGGCTTCTTGCGAACGTGCGGGATCATCCGCCGGTGCTGTTCGAGCTCGAAGACGTCAGTCTCTCCCGCGGGGGTCGCCCGGTTCTCGAGTCGGTCAGCGCCGAGATCCACGACGGCGCGACCGCGATCGTCGGCCCCTCGGGCAGCGGCAAGTCGACCCTGCTGCGGCTGCTCAACCGCCTCGCCGATCCCGAGACCGGCGCGATCGCCTACCGCGACCGGCCCCTGGTCGAGTACGACCCGCTCGAGCTGCGGCGCCAGGTCTCGCTGGTGCCGCAGCTGCCGTCATTGCTGGAGGGCACCGTTGCGTCGAACCTCACCTACGCCGCCAGCCTGGCCGGCAAAGCGGTGGACGCAGAGCGATGTCTCGGCCTCGCCGGCCTCGATGCCGGGTTCGCGGGGCGCGACGTAGGCAAGCTCTCGGTCGGCGAGCAGCAGCGGGCGATGCTGGCCCGAGCACTGGCCCAAGAACCGCGGGTGCTGCTGCTCGACGAGCCGACCTCGGCGCTCGACCATGACGCCCGCGATGCGATCGAGGCGACCCTCGCGGGGTTGCGAAGGGAGCTGGAGATATCGCTGGTCCTCGTCAGCCACGACCCCGAGCAGGCGCGGCGGCTTGCCGCCCGGGCGCTGCGGCTGGAACAGGGTCGGGTCGTCGCCTGCGGCCCGCTCGAGGAGGCGCTGGCGTGACCACTTCGATCGACGTCTCGCTCGGCCAGGTCGCCGCCGCCCTGGCGCTGGTCGCGCTTGCGGCGGCGATCTCCTTCTGGCGCCAAACCGACCTGGAGCGAGACATCCTCGTCGCGACCGTCCGCTCCTTCGTCCAGCTGACCGCGATCGGCTACGCGATCAAGCTGATCTTCGAGGCGGACACGATCTGGCTGGTGCTGGCGCTGCTCTCGGTGATGGTCCTCTTCGGGGCGATCACCGCCCGCAGTCGCGCCAAGAGGGTTCCCGGCGCCTTCTGGCCGCTGCTGATCGGACTGGCGATCGCCGCGGCGTCGACGCTGGGGCTGGTCGTCGCGCTCGGCATCTTCGAACCGACGCCGCGCTACCTCGTCCCGGTCGGCGGCATGATGATCGGCAACGCGATGACCGCCTCGGCGGTGGCGCTGAACCGGCTCGGTGACGAGGTCGCCGACTCGCGGCCGCGGATCGAGGCGACCCTGGCCCTCGGCGCGACCGCACGCGAGGCGGCAGCCCCATACGTGCGCCGGGCGCTGCGCTCCGGAACGATCGCCCTGATCGACTCCACCAAGACCACCGGCCTGATCTTCTTCCCGGGCACGATGGTGGGGATGCTGCTCGCCGGCGCCGAACCGACCGACGCCGTCCGCCTGCAGCTGATCCTCCTCTACGCCCTGCTCGGCAGCACCGCGATCGCCGCCCTGGTCGCAACCGGGCTCGCCTATCGCAACTTCTTCACCCCGGCCCAGCAGCTGCGCGAGCTGGACGGGGAAGCGATTGCCTGACCGCTGACTCGCCGCGCTTACACTGACTCGGTGCCCCGCCGGCAGCTCCTGACGCTGGTCGCGACCATCCTCGGCTCGACTGTCGTCTTCCTCGACTCGACCGTCGTCAACGTGGCTTTGCCGGCGGTCGCCGAGGATCTCGACGCCGGCCTGGCGGGGCAGCAGTGGGTGGTCGAGGCCTACATGCTCACGCTCGTCTCCTTGCTGCTCGTCGGTGGCTCGCTCGGCGACCAGCTCGGGCGGCGGCGGATGTTCGTCTTCGGCCTGATCGGCTTCGGTGCGACCTCGATCCTCTGCGCGCTGGCGCCGACGGTTGAGTTCCTGATTGCCGCCCGCGCCCTGCAGGGGATCGCCGGGGCGCTGCTGGTTCCCGGGTCGCTGGCGATCGTCGCCGCCACCTTCGAGGGGGCTGCGCGCGGCAAGGCGGTCGGCACCTGGACCGCCTGGACCGGGATCGCCACCGTGCTCGGCCCCGCCGGTGGCGGGGTGCTGATCGAGGCGCTCTCCTGGCGGGCGATCTTCTGGGTCAACATCCCCCTGATCGCGGGCACGGTGGCCCTCACCTTGCACTCGGTGGAAGAGAGCCGGGACCCGGAGGCCTTCCGCGGCGTCGATTGGCTCGGCATCGCGCTCTCGGCGGCCGGTCTGGCCGGGCCGGTCTTTGCCTTGATCGAGCAGCCCACCCATGGCTGGGGGGATCCGATGGTCTGGCTGCCGATGGTGGCGGGCATCGTCTGCTTCGCGTTGTTCGTCCTCCACGAGGCGCGCACCCGCCACCCAATGCTCGACCTCGCTCTGTTCAGGATCCGCAACTTCTGGGTCGCCAACCTGACCACCCTCACCGCCTACGCCGGATTGATCGGCGGGCTCTTCTTCGTCGGCCTCTTCCTACAGCAGGTCGGTGGCTACTCGCCGATCGAGGCCGGGCTTGCGACCACCCCGATCTCGCTGATCCTCTTCGTCCTCTCGCCCCGCTGGGGCAAGCTCGCCTCCGGGACCGGGCCGCGGCTGCCGATGTGCGCCGGCCCGATCGTCGGCGGGATCGGGCTGATCCTGCTGATGCGGGTCGGTGCCGGCGCGGACTACGTGGCGGACGTCCTGCCGGCGATCCTCGTCTTCGGTCTCGGTCTCTCGGCGACGGTCGCCCCGCTGACCGCGACCGTCCTCGACTCGGTCGAGGAACGCCACGTGGGCATCGCCTCGGGCGTCAACAACGGCATCGCCCGGGTGGCGGGCCTGCTGGCGATCGCGGTGCTCGGCGCGGTGATCTCGGCCAGCTTCGGATCCAAGCTCGACCGGAACCTGGGCGACCGCCCACTCGGGCCGGTGGCCGAGAACGCCGTCTCAGAGGCTAAGAAGCAGCCGCTGGCGGTGCCGTCCACGCGGCGCCTGCCACCGCCCGCAGCGGCGCGGGTCGAGAGCGCCTCGGCGGCCGCCTCGACCTCCGCCTTCCACCTCGGCGCCCTGATCGCAGGCCTGCTGATGATCGCCGGCGGCATCGTCGCGGGGCTCGGAATCGAGAACCCGCGGCGGCGCCTCGAAGCGGTGCCAAGCCGCGGCTCAGCGCAAGCCGGCGAGTGCGGCCACGGCATCGACGCCGACTGCAAGCAGCTCCCCCCGGGCGACTCACCGGAGCCAGAACCTGCTTGAGAATCGCGGAGGGGGTACCTCTCGAACGGGCGGATACTC
>JBIOVI010000056.1:0-10220 GCA_044867645.1 Solirubrobacterales bacterium
GGCGCTCGCCGGCGTCTGGTCGGTCGGCGGCGCCGGGTTTGCCTGGCAGGCGGTACTGGCGCAGCTCGGTGGACTCAGCGCATGTTGTGCAGCAAGGCCGGCGCCGACGCCGGCGTCATAGACGTCGGTGAGCTGATCCTGGTCGCCTGGCACCAGCTGCTGCTCGGTGATGAAGAAGGCGTGATCGCCGGTCCTGGATGCGTCGAGGAAACCGGAGGGATTGGGGTCGGTGCCGCTCGAGATCAGATAGAGGCAGCCGCCGTTCTGGCTTTCGGATTTGCAGCTCCCGGTCCCCTTCGCCTCCCACTCATAGACGTCAAAGACGCCGTTGGTGTCGCCGGAGACCAGAGGCTCGGCGCTGTCGAAGAAGACGCGGTTGCCGTCGTCGGAGAGGTTCCTGGACGGACCACCGGATGCGCCACTGGCACGGACGAAGGAGTCTTCCCGACCAAGCCTGGCGCTTTTGATCGGCGGAATCCCCGTCGGGTTGCAGGAGACGCAGGTGAGCTTTTTTTCGGGGGCGCTATAGCGGAAGAACTCGGTGCATGTAATAACTAACCCACCGTTTCCGCATGGACCAACGTTGTCGTAGCCGGTGAGGCTTTCTTGTGAGGTGAAGAGAAGCGCGCTGCCGTCGGCGCTGACGCGCGACTGATATTCAGCCGTCCCTCCCCAGCGTATCCGGGCGATGAACTCGGTGATCCCATCGTGGTAAACGTAGAGGTTGCATTTAGCGGTGACTCCCCCCACACATTCGGTGTGCGAGGCGCCGGGGGCGAGCACACCCTCGGCAAAGAAGTAGACGTAGGAGCCGTCCTCGGAGACACCGAGGACTTCTTGCACTCCGGCACCCGATGGATCGCCGACGTTGGAGTCGACCGTGAGGTCGGTCAGGTCTCCGCTTTCCACGTCATAGGAGTAGAGGTCCTGGCCATGAGTCACACCCCCAAGGGGCGGGACGCATGCATTCGGCACCGTGGAGTTGGCGGTCGAGTCGTCGGTCAGTTTCTCGCAGCTCGTGAAGAAGGCCCTGGAGCCGTCGCGGGAGATGCCTTGCAGCAGGCCGGGTTTCTCGCCGTCGGGGTCGGGAGTGGTGCGCTGGGAGGCCGAGATCCAGGTCGTTCTGGCGCCGTCTTCGCGCATGTAGATCCGCCCGGACCTGAAGGATTCTTTCGTCGGGTCGGAGGCGAAAAAGATCCGCGAGCCGTCATCGGAAATCCTGCCGCTGCCGCTGCCATAGACTGCGCCTTCAGACGGCACCACGCAAGCGGGGCCGGTTTCATCGTCGCAGCTGGTCGCCGCGCCGGCGGGGACGCGGTCGATCAGGGTGAGGGTACCTTGGTCGAGGTCATAGATGTTGGCCTTTCCCGCCGGAGCGCTGGGTAGGAGTTGAGTCGTCGTCGTGAAAGCCACGTGGGCGCGGTCGGCGGCGAATCCGACGACGCTCATGGATTCGATTCCGATTCCGGGTACTACGGGGCCGGGCTGGAAAGTCGCCGTCTCGCTGTCGCGCAGGAAGAGCTGCCTACCGACGCCGCCGGGCCCTTCGCCCTCCACCAGCGCGGCGGAGAGGTCTTCGTTCACGCCGAAGATTCTCGCCACGAAGAAGTCGGATTCGGTCAGGGGAATGAAACCGTCGGTGCTCCAACCGTTCGGCCCGCGGGTGGCGAGGACGGGGACCAACGCGGAGCTGCCGCCGGTGGTGGGCAGGCCGCCGTTGGTGAAGAAGGTGAAGCGGTCGCCGGAAGACGAGGCGCCGACCACACCGACACCCGCCTGTGCGTTGGCGCCGTGCTTGTCGACCGGCGTCCCCTGCTCATAGGCGCGGCAGTCGGGCAGGCGGGATCCGGCGCCTGTGCGGAACTGTTCGTCGGGGCAGGGGGCGAAGTTCGGATTCGTCTCCGAATAGGTGGCGAAGGTCGTGTCGGCGCCTTCGGTGCTGTCAGCCGAGTTGGTGGCGACGAAGCGGAAGTGGTAAGCGGTACTGGGGCTGAGGCCGCCGATGTGGACGCTGACCGGGTGTTTGCTGTTATCGGCGGAGAATCCAAGGGGGGCGCTCTCCGCCGTGCTCTGCCCGTAGGCGTTCGTCGTGCCGTACTCGACGTGGTAAGTCGTCTCGCCGCCCCGCGGGTTGATCTTTGCGGCGACGGTTGCCTCAGAGGTGCCGACCGCCTGCACCGACTGTTCTTGTACCAACGGTGCACCGACGCCGGAGGTGAACTGGAGATCGCCGCCTTTGGCTTCGCCGATCGAGTTCTTGGCGACGAGGCGGTAGTGGTAGACCGTCCCCGGTTCGAGGCCGGTCGCGTTGGCGCTGACCGCGTGTGGGTTGGAATCGACCGGGATCGAGCCGGCGGCGGGGACGCAGGGGAATTTCTGCCCCGCAGTAACGCTGTTGTATTTCGAGGAGATGAACTGTGCAGCCGGAACGACCTCGAAGTGGCAGTCTTCGACCGCCAGTCCCTTGGGGTTGATCGTGCCGTGCACGGTCGCTGACGTCGCCACGATGCCGTCGGCGCCTTCGGTAGTGACTTTTGGCACCGCGACCGGCGGGCCGAAGACGTCGATCTTCAGCGTGCCGACGTCGGAGAGGAAGACTTCTTCGGTCGCTTCGTCGATCGCGATGCCGCCGAATTCACCGTAGTATTCGCCGCCGGCGCCGAATTCGTAGACGAGCGCTCCGGTGCTGTCGTAGACCGAAACGGAGAACGGGTGCACGACGTAGACTTCGTCGGTGCTCTTGTCGACGGCGAGCGCGGCGGTGTATTCGGGGTCGATTTCGGTGCTCGCGGTGTACCCGCTGGCAAAGGTGAACATCCTCGTCTTGCCTTCGAAGTCGCCCGTGTAGAGGTTGTCTTCGGAGTCGAAGGCGAGGCGGCAGACGGGCCCACCGAGGGTGTAGGTGTTGAGCAGCGCACCGGCTGGGCTGTATCTCCCCACTTTCCCTTCGCTGGCCGTGGCCGCCCAGACGTTGCCCGCGCTGTCGACCCCGACGCCGCAGGGGCCGCCGATGCCGGGTACGGCCACGGGAAAGCCCGCTAACGCGGCGCCGCTTTCGTCAAAGCCGAAGAGCTGGGACCCGAAGAAGTTGGCGAGGTAGATGTCGTGCGAAGAGCTGTCGGCTGCGAGGTCGTCGTAGGAGCTGATCGCCGGCTCACTCAGCGGGAAGCTGCCGCCCAGCGGCGGGTGACTTCCCGGAGTGGAGACGTCGAAGCCGTACATTTTGTGCGCGGTCTGGTCGAGCGCGTAGAGGCGCTTTTTGCTCTGGTCCAGCGCTTGCGCGGTTGGGAACGAGAAGGAAGTCCCCGACGTGCCGTCGGGACCGAAGGATCCGGTTTTCGTGCGGAATTCGATCGCGAAGGCCGAGCCTGGAAGAAGGCAGGCTGCCGCCAAGAGAGCCAGGAGCAAGGCGGCGAGCGCGCCGGGACGACGGACCGACCGACGGCTTGCGCCCCGGCCTGAGTTCGATCCCGCAGACGGTGCCTTCGCGTGGCTTCTCACGTAGCTCTCTCCTTGTCCCTCGAGCCCCTCTGCCTGCCGCTTCCCTGGCGGCCCTTTGGTGGACTCGCTATGTGGTCCCTGTAATCGCTCGGCCCGTCAGTCGGACTGAACTGTTCCGTACATGGAACAGCCGAAAAGATAGACAGTTGCGGACATAAAAGTCAAGCGAGTTCGCAAAGAAGCCGCCGCAAAACGGCGGAACCGCGTCGCAAGCGCCGAGCAATCCCCTTCAGAACGGGGAAATCTCAGGTACTCGCGTGTCTCTTAAGAGGCTTCGAACTTGTAGCCGACACCGCGTACGGTGAGGACCAGCTCGGGGTTCTGAGGGTCGCGCTCGACCTTCTGGCGGAGGTTGGAGATGTGGACGTCGCAGGCGCGTTCGTCGCCGTCGAACTCGGTCTGCCAGAGCTCCTCCATGATCTGGCGACGGGGGAAGACCTCGCCGGCACGGCCGACGAGGAGGCGCAGCAGCTGGAACTCGGAGCGGGTCAGGTTGACCGGCTCGCCGCGCACGGTGGCGACGTGGCGGACGAGGTCGATCGCGACCGGACCGGCTTCGATCAAGACCGCCTCGGCGGGGAGCGGACCGCGGTCGAGCTCGCGGCGGCGCAGCTGGGCGCGGACGCGGCCGAGCAGCTCGCGCACGGAGAAGGGCTTGGTGACGTAGTCGTCGGCGCCGACCTCGAGCCCGACGACCTTGTCGACCTCGGCATCCTTGGCGGTCAGCAGGATGATCGGCACGGCGCTGCGCGAGCGCACGTCGCGGCAGATGTCGAGGCCGCTGGGACCGGGCATCATGATGTCGAGGATCAAGAGGTCGTAGGGAATGCCGTCGCCGACCCGCGCCGCCGCCTCGTCGCCGTCGGCGACCGGGGTGACCTCGAAGCCCTCCTGGGCGAGCGCGTAGCCGACCGAGTCGCGGACCGAGGGCTCGTCGTCGGCGATGAGGATGCGTCCGCTGCTCATGCGACCGGAGTGGGACTGGGTTGTGCGATCGGCAGCCGCACCCAGAAGGTGCTGCCCTCGCCCTCGACCGAGCGGGCACCAATCTCGCCGCCCATCACGTCGACCATGCGGCGGGCAATCGCCAGACCGAGGCCGAAGCCCTCCTGCTTGCGCGACTCGTCGCGGCGGTAGAAGCGCTCGAAAACGCGCTCTATCTCCTCTTCTGGAATTCCGGGCCCCGTGTCGATCACCTCCAGCACCACCTCTTTCTCGCCTTCGCGGCGGCCGCGAACGGTAACGCGCCCGGGCAGCGGCGTGTGCTTGAAGGCGTTGGTGAGCAGGCCGACCATCACCTGGCGCAGCAGGGTCGGGTCTCCTTTGGCGGCCAAATCGGGCTCGACCATGGTGCTGAGCTCGATGTGCGGAGGGGTCGCGACCGCCTCGACCGTGTCGCGGATAGCGACGGCGATGTCGACCACCTCGGTCTCCCCCGCGCCGATCGACTCGACCCGGGCCAGGGTGAGCAGCGCCCCGGTCAGCCGGTTCATCCGCTCGGTGTCCTCGGCGAGGCGGCCGAGAAAGTGGTCGAGCGCGTTGGGGTCGTCCTTTGCACCCTCCTGGAGGACCTCGATCGCGCTGGAGATGCCCGCCAGCGGGTTGCGCAGCTCATGCGCGGCGTTGGAGATGAAGTCGGCTTCGGCGAGCTCGCGGCGCATCTCGTCGGTGCGATCGCGGGCGACGACGAGCACGGCACGCTCGTCCGGCAGGGAGCGGGCGGACATCGCGTAGGCACGGTCGCCGATCCGCAGCGCCGGGTGAGCGGCGAAACCGAGGTCGATGGCGCGCTGGAGGTGAGGCTTGATCGCCTCGGGCGGGTGTCCCGCCGGGTCGAGCAGGCGTCGTGCGGCGCGGTTGGAGAAGCGCAGCGAGCCGTCCTCATCGACCACGATCACCGCGTCGGTAAGACCGTCGAAAATCGCTTTCAGCTTGTTGCGGTCGGCGGTGAGGACACCGAAGCTCTCTTTCAGCGAAGCGCGCATCGAGTCGAGGGCGCGGGCGAGGTCGCCGATCTCGTCGCGCCAGCCGCTCTCCAGCCGGGCGTCGAAGGAGCCGGCGGCGAGTTCGCCCGCTGCTCGCGAGAGGCGACCGATCCGGTGAGAGATACCGACGGCGATCAGAAAGCCGGCGAGGGTGCCGAGGGCGATCGCGCCGAGCACGGCGCGGGGCCGGTCGCCAAACAGGTAGACGACGCCGGCGGTGAGCAGCGTCACGGCGGCGAAGGCGCCGACCAGCCAGAGCCGGATCCCGATCCGCCTCACCTAGTCCCTCCGGGTGGCCGCCGACGTAGTCGCTCGTTCATGAAGGTTTACTAACACAATCCCGGCGGCGGCCTCGCGTCGGGCCTGGGGACGCCTGGCCCGCGTGGGAGAATCGGCGCATGAGGACGCTGGTGTTCATCCCGGCCTGGAACGAGGGCGACTCGGTAGCGAGCGTGATCGCGGGGGTGCGCGAGCGCCTGCCCGATGCCGACGTACTCGTGGTAGACGACGGCTCGACCGACGCCACCGCGACGCGCGCCCGCGAGGCCGGGGCAACCGTCGCCTCGCTTCCCTTCAACCAGGGGTTGGGAGCAGCGCTGCAGACCGGCTACCTCTACGCCCTGCGCGAGGGCTTCGACTTCTGCGTGCACCTCGACGCCGACGGGCAGCACCCGCCGGCTGAGGTGGCGCGGCTGCTGGAAGAGGTCTACGCCGACCGGGCCGACCTCGTGATCGGCTCCCGCTACCGGGAGCGCGCTCGCCTGGACGAGGCGGCCCCAGGTGCCGGCAGGGGAGACAGCGCGAATCCGGCCGCCGGCGACGATTACAGGCCGACCCTCTCGCGACGGATCGGCACCAGCGTCTTCCGCTTCTTCCTGACGCTGGCGACGCGACAGCGCTTCACCGATACGACCAGCGGCATGCGGGCGGCGAACCGCCGCGTGATGGCGCTGTTCAGCGAGAACTACTCGCCCGACTTCGCCGAGATCGAGTCGCTGCAGCTCGCGGTGCGACAGGGGCTGCGGGTCGAGGAGGTGCCGGTGCGGATGCTGGAGCGGGTCGGCGGCTCCTCCTTCCTCACCCCGCTGCGATCCGCCTTCTTCATCTTCAAGGGAATGATCGTGCTGCTGGTTGGCCAGTTCCGGCCACGCAAGGTGGGAGCGGAGCGGTGAGCGCGCCGATCCTGCTCGTGGCGGTGCAGGACCCCAAGGTCCACCTGACTTCGCAGACGCGGATCCTGGCGGCGATCATCGCGCTCGCCTTCATGCTGATGATCCTCGAGCTGATCCGCCGCGATCGCCTGCAGGAGCGTTTCAGCGTCGTCTGGTTCGTGGCGGGACTGGGAATGCTGGCCGGCGCCGCCTTCCCGGGCCTGCTGTCCGGCGTCGCCGACCTGATGGGCGTCCGCGACACCAACGTCGCCCTCTTCTCGATCATCCTCCTGCTGCTGCTCGGCCTGGCCCTCAACTTCAGCGTGATCATGTCGCGCCAGGCGGCCCAGATAACGCGGCTGGCCCAGGAGCGGGCGTTGGAGAAGGCCCGCGAGCAGGCACACTCAGGCGAGAACGGCGGCGAGCCGACTGCCGAGCGAAGCGGCGATCGGCGTGCAAGCTCCTGAACTCGTCAGAGACGTTTCGACCTAGTCGGAATTTCGTCCTGATGCTTGGCGCAGTAAAGGGCCAGGTAGCTACCTCCGGCAAACACATAGAGGAGCACCACGCCGGCCTGAAGTTCAGCCGAATAGTGGAGTACATGAGGAAGGGCCGTAAGTGGGATCACGCCCAACAGGAAGCATGCGGTTCTGATCAGCAAACCCCGAATCATCGCTATCTCCAAGCTTGTTCGACGAAGACAAAAAGTATCGTAACTAAAACACCTACGGCAAAGCCGAACGCCGTCATCCACTCGACCCGGTCCGATGGCAATTCGACCAGGACAGCCCAGCTTCGAAGGGCGCCAGCAAGAGCCCCGGTTATGACCAAGAGCGTTCCTCCGAGAGCACGACGACGGACTCCATGCGGCGACGGTAAGAGGCCGCGACGCACCTGGGATGCGCGGGAAGTGTCGTTTGTGAGAACGCCCTAGGTCGAAACTGTCGCGCCATGGCCCGAGCGGCCGAGAACGGCGCCGAGTCGAAACGAGAGCGCCTCTAAGGCCAACTCCTCGGAGACGTTGAGGTCGAGGCGGCGGCGGGTGTCCTGGACCAGCTCGGCGGCGCGGCGGGCGTCGCCGGGATCGAGCCCCGCCGCCCGGGACTCGAGCTGGCCGAGGCGGTCACGGTTGTAGGCGAGGTCTGCCGCGCCCGAGACGGTCGCGGTGAGGTCTCGAAACCAGGACGCGGTCAAAGCCAGGCCGAGGTCGAGCAACTCGGTGCGACGGCGGCGGCCGGCGCGCTTCGCCTCGTCGGCTATCTCGCGGGCGGAACGTTTGACCCCGACGGCTTTCTCTTCCTCCAGCGCCTCCCGGGTCGCGACCTCGACCTCTTCGCCGGCCTGCTCGGCGCTCTTCAGCATCGCCTGCCAGAACAAGGTGGCCTCGCCCTCACCGAGCGTCGCCGCGGCAAGCCCCTCGGCCTCGGTGCGCAGCTTCCGACCGGGCTCGCTCAGCAGCAGCTTGGCCAGCTCGAGGTCGCCTGCGGCAAGGCGCGCGGCGGCGGCGATCTCATCCGCATCTCTTCCGCTCGCCGTGCCTTCGCTAAGGGCGGCTTCGACCGCCTCGACCGGGAGCGGGGCGAAGTCGACTGGCTGGCAGCGCGAGACGATCGTCTCCAGCAACCCGGCCGGCTCGGAGGTGAGCAGGATCACGTGCACGAACGCGGGTGGCTCCTCGAGCGTCTTCAGCAGGGCGTTCTGGCTCTCGTCACGCATCGCCTCGGCCGCCTCGAGGACAAAGACGCGCTTGCCCCCTTCGAAGGGCCTGTAGGCGGCAGCGCGAATCACCCGCTCGCGCACCTCCTCGACCAGGTGCTGGGCCCCCTTCGGCGCCAGCCAGACCAGGTCGGGATGGGGCGAGGGATCGAGCAGCGCCCGCCGGCGCGCGTCGTCGGCGTCGTCGGCCGCCCCAGCAAGGATCTCAGCGGCAAACGCCCGCGCCACGGCCCGCTTGCCGGCACCCCGAGGCCCACGGAACAGATAGGCATGCGACGGACCCGCCGCCAGCGCCGCATTCAGCGCAACCTGAGCTCGGGGCTGGTGGGCCATGCGTTCCTCGAGAACGATCGTCATTTCGTCCTGAGCCTAAACACCTCTCCCGCGGGTCAGGTGCTTCGTCCCTGTCGAACTTCGACCGCCCGCATCACCCGCGCATGGACCTCCTCGACCGTCCCTTCGGCGTCGATCACGACTACCCGGTCAGAGGCGATCTGGGCGATCTCCTCGTAGGCTTCGGCGACGGCGCGCTGCAGCTCGAGCCCTTCCGCCTCGAAGCGGTCCTCGCCGCCAGCGCGCCCCAGGCCGACCTCGGGATCGATGCGCAGCAGCAACGTCAGGTCGGGCCAGAGGCCATCGGTCGCGGCGTCGGTCAGTGAGATCACCTCGCCGACGCCGAGACCGCGGGCGGCCCCCTGGTAAGCGACGCTGGAGTCGGCGAAGCGGTCGGAGACGATGTTGCGGCCCTCGGCCAACGCCGGACGGATCACCTGCGCGGTCAGCTCGGCCCGCGCCGCCAGGAAGAGCAGAAGCTCGGCGAGTGGGTCCAGCTCCAGCGCCGGATCGGCGAGCAGCTCTCGGATCCGCTCCCCCGCCGCGGTCCCCCCCGGCTCACGGATCTGCAGCGTCTCGTGCCCGAGCTCGGCGGCGAGCAGGCCCGCCTGGGTGCTCTTGCCCGACCCGTCGATCCCCTCGAGCGAGACGAACAACGCCGGGCAGCCTCAGCCTTTGGCCGCGGCTTTGGCGCGTTTGCGGCCGCGGGTGGCGGTATCGGCTTTGCTGGCTTTTTTACGTTTGGCCGGCGCCTTGCCGTCCTCGGAGCCGTTCGGCGGCGGCTTCTCTTCCATCGCCTTTTTCGCCGCTTTCGCCGCTTCGCGCTCGGCGCGGCGTTTCTTCATCTCCTGCATCGACTCGCAATCGTCGTTGAGGCAGAGATTCCAGGGCCGACCGCGGAAGGGGACGACTTTGAGTCGCGGCGTCTGCTCGCAAACCGAGCAGCGGTCTTCGAGCTTGAAGACGTCGCCGCGCTGGGGCAGCGGGAAGGTCTGGTCGCAGGACTCGGGGTCGTCGAGGACCCAACCGCTGCAGCCGACGAATCGTTTGCCCGATTTTTTCGCCCGGATGATCCGCAGCATGTGGGGCGAGCCGTCCTCCTTCTTGCGACCGGCTTCCTCGCAGACCTTGCAGGGGCCGAGGATGCGGTCCTCGTCCATCCCTTTCCAGATCACTTTGGCCAGGTCCTCGCGGCTCTCGTCGATTTCCGACCAGGTCTTGTGGAGGAGGTCGCGGCTCTCGCCGACGACGGCGCCCTTGGTCATCTCGCCGGCGGCGATCCGGTCCATCTCCGCCTCGAGCAGGGCGGTCATCTCCGGCGTCGCCATCGCCGGCACGTAGCTCTTGAACGCCTCGTATAGGGCGATCCCGGTCTCCGAGGGGACCGGTGGGTTGCTGTAGACGTAACCGCGGTCGAAGAGCTTCTGGATGATGTCGGCGCGGGTAGCTTTGGTGCCGAGGCCGCGCTCCTCCATCATCTCGATCAGTTTGGCCTGCGAGATCCGCGAGGGCGGCTGGGTCTCCTTGTCGACGA
>JBIOVI010000057.1:0-23699 GCA_044867645.1 Solirubrobacterales bacterium
TGTCTCCGGAGACACCCGGCCCTCCACAAGCCACCCCTAACATCTTGTTGAAGGATCCGCGGATACTTTTCCCCGATGGCCGGAGCAGGGACGGTAAGCGAGGCGGCTGCGCTCGAGGCTCGCAAGCTGGTTAAGCGCTATGGGGAGCGTGAAGCGCTCAAGGGGGTTGACTTCTCCGCTCGCCCGGGGGAACTGTTGGCGGTTATTGGACCCAACGGGGCGGGGAAGACGACCTTGCTCTCGATCTTGGCGGGGACGGTGCCTCCCGACGAGGGGGAGGTGCACCTACCCAACGGCGACGTGGGCTGGGTTCCGCAGCAGGCGGCTCTCTACCGGCGACTCACCGTGGAGGAGAACCTGCTCCTCTTTGCACGGCTCGAGAAACACACCGAGCCGCGGGCCGCGGTCGAGGAAATGCTCGAGCTGACCGGCTTGCGCGAGCGGCGCAAGGACGTCGTCGCCCGTCTCTCCGGCGGTAACCAGCAGCGCATCAACATCGCGATCGGCCTGCTTGCCCGTCCGGTGGCGCTGCTGCTGGACGAGCCCAGCGTCGGTCTCGACCCGCGCCAGCGGGCGCGCCTGTGGCAGTTCGTCTCCGCGCTCGCCGACGCGGGGACGACCGTGATCTTCTCGACCCACGACATCCAGGAGGCGGAGCGCTACGGGCAACGGCTACTGGTCCTGGCCGACGGCGAGGCACTCTTCGACGGCTCAGCCGAGGATCTGCGCGCGGCGGTTCGCGAGGAGGCCCCGGAGGCTGCCAGCCGCGACTTCGAGACCGCCTTTGTCGCCTTCCTCCAGCACCGCGGGCACTGACGATGCGCTGGCTGCTGCTCAAGGATCTGCAGATCTTGCGGCGCTCGCCCCTGCAGGCCGCCCTTCTCGTCGTCTACCCGGTACTAATCGCTCTCTTGATCGGCTTCGCGATCTCGCGCGACCCGGACAAGCCGCGGGTCGCCTTCCTCAACGAGATCCCCCCGGGCGCAAGGATCGCCGCCGGCGGCGCGAAGCTGCCCGCTTTCGGGGTCAACGAGCGCATCTGCAAACGGGTCGAGTGCGTTTACGTCGGCAGCCGTGCCGAGGCCATCGAGAAGGTCCGCTCCGGCGACGTGCTGGCGGCGCTGATCCTTCCCGCCGATCTGATCGACCGGCTCAATTCACTCCCGACCCTGAACCCGGAAACGCCCGAAGTCGACGTGATCGTCAACCAGGAAGACCCAGTCAAGGCGCGTCTCGTCGACGACCGCATCACGGCGCTGCTGGGACAGGCAAATCTGTTGGTCGCGCGCCGCATCGCCGCCGAAGGCGGCCGCTATCTCAACCTCGTCGTCGACGGCGGCGACTTCAACGTCCTCGGCGAACGGATCGAGATCCTTGGCCTTCGCACCAGCGCCAGCACCCTGCTGGCGCTCCGCCCCGCCGTGCCGCCGGAGCTGCGCGCCTCCCTCGATCGGGTGATCCGCTTCGCGACGCTGGCGCGCGACAATCTCGACGTCGCCGCGCCGCTGATCGATCGGCTCTCGCAGCCGATCGCGATCGACAAGCAGTCCGTCAGCGCACCGACCCCGCCGCTCGACGTCTTCGCGATTGCCGTCGCGGCGACGCTCACGCTCACCTTCGTGACCTTGCTCCTGGTCGCCGGCTCACTCGCGCTGGAGCGCGAGGAGAACACCTTCCCCCGCCTCACGGGCGGCCTCGTCTCCCGCTCTACCTTGCTCGCCGAGAAGGTCGGGCTGGGGATGACGGTGGGGTTGCTGGTAACCCTTCTGATGCTGGCTGGGGTGCAGCTCTTCGTCGGGCTCGACTGGGGGCGCTTCGGTCTTTGGCTGGTTGCGATCCTGGCCGGGGCAGCCGGCCTGGCCACGGCAGGGGCGGCGCTCGGCGCCGCGGCGCGCGACGTGCGGGCCGTCTCGTTGCTCGCCTTCATGATTTCGCTGCCGGTAGCGCTGCTCTCGCTGGTCCCTTCGGGAGCGGTGGGGACGACGCTCTACGAAGGCATCCGGGTGCTGACCGCGCTGTTCCCGTTCAAGCCGGCCCTGCAGGCGATGACCGCGGCGCTCGACTCCGCCGGCCCGGGGATCGGTGGGCCGCTCCTACACCTGGCCATCCTCATCGCCGCCTACGCCGCGATCGCCCGCCTCGCCCTGCGCCGCTTCGCCTCCCTCTAGGGATAGTGTCCTCGCGATGAAGGTGCTCTTCATCGGCGATGTGGTCGGGGGGCCGGGCAGGCGCGGCCTGCAGGCGGCGATGCCGGAATTGCGCGAGCGCCACCGGCCGGACCTGATCGTGGTCAATGGCGAGAACTCGGCAGGCGGGATGGGGATCACGGAGAAGACCGCCAATGCCCTCTTCGACGCGGGCGCCGACGTCATCACCAGCGGCAATCACGTCTACCGCCATCGCGAGGCCTACGACTTCCTCGATCGCGCCGAGCGCGTGATCCGGCCGGCAAACTATCCCCATGCCAATCCGGGCCGCGGTCACGTCGTGGTCGAAGCGGGCGGCGTCCGAGTCGGGGTGATCAACCTGAGCGGCGCGATCGGCCTCCAGGTCGCGCGCCTGCCGTTCCACGAGGTGGACAGCATTCTCGAGCGGCTCGACGCCGACTGCGTGGTGGTCGATTTCCACGCCGAAGTGAGCAGCGAGAAGGTCGCGATCGGCTGGCACCTCGACGGCCGAGTCGCGGCCGTCTTCGGCACCCACACTCACGTCCCGACCGCCGACGCGCGGGTGCTGCCGAAAGGCACCGCCTTTATCTCCGACGTCGGGATGACCGGCTCGCGAACCAGCGTGCTCGGGGTTAAGCCAGAACAGGTCCTGACGGCAATGACCACGCAGATGCCGGTCAGGTTCGAGACGGCAGAGGACGATGTCTGGGTAATGGGAGCAGTGGTCGAGGTCAACGAGCGGGGGCTTGCCGACTCGATCGAGCATGTGATGGTGCCGGCGCCCGACGCTCGCTAGGCAACCGGGCGGCCCGCTCGGCAAAAATGCGCTAGATTTTTTTACCATTTCCCTTCCAAGCGTCGGCGCCGGCTCGTCGTCCGATGCAGTGGGGCGGGGCTGCGCGCGCGAACAGAGAGGACTCACCAAATGATTCGCAACCTCAATGCACTGGGATTGGTGCTCGCTGCCGTGCTTGCGATGTACGCCACGCCTGCCTCAGCGGCGACGTTCCGCTCCGAAGTCGAACCGACCACCCTGACAGGGGTACAGGAGGCGGGTAAAAACTACTTCGAAGTGGATGCGGGCGCGATCGAATGCGACGGCATCACCTTCCAGGGAACAATGTCCACCAAAAGCGAAAACCCGATCGGCCTGACCCCCACGTACACCAAAACGTGCGGTTCCTGGACGGGACAGGCGACCTTCGACATGAACGGCTGTGCTTACCGTTTCACGGTCACCAGCGTGACAGCGAACGGGAGCCACGGTACGTTCGATATCGAATGCACGAACGGCAAAGAAATCAAAGTCACAGTGATAAGCGCCGGGGTACTCAAATGCACGATCGACATCCCAGCTCAGAACAACATCTCGAAAGTCGAATACACCAATCTCAGCTCGGGATCGACGGCCGAAGTGACATTCGCCATCGCCACGACAAGCATCAAATACACCCAGACAAAAGGCACTGGGCTCGGCGCCTGTTCGACCACGGGCCTGACAAGTAACGGCTTCTACCTCGACAACGGCATTATCAAAGGCGAGACCGACCCTGGATCCACCCAGAAAGGCATCTGGATCGAATAGCGCCATGTAGGGCCGGGAGCGATCCCGGCCCTACCTCAGTCTCCACTGGCGACCGCATTTCGATCGGGAAGCGCGAAGCCAACGAGCAACAGCGGGTAGAACCAGACGACGTAGAGGTAGAACCAGTGCTCGGCGGTCAGCTGCAAGCCGATCAGCAAGGCCCCGCTCAGGGCGGCGATCTGAGTGACGGTCTTGTATCTCGGCCAGGCAGCGAGCGCGGCGGCAAGCACCCCAACAGCGGCGAGGATCGCGATGCGCAGAGGCTCCAAGCTGGGGACCTGACCCCAGATGCTGAACGGCGAGTCGCGGCCCGACTGGTAGGCGATGGTTCTGTCGTAGACGGTGCTGATGCCGGGGTCGATTGCGGGCCACGCCATCAGCACGGCGATCGTGAGTGCGAACGCCAATGCAAACTTCACTCCCGCGGGTGGCGCGTTAGGGAGTACCGCCCCCGAGGAAGCTTTAGCTACCGCAGGGGGTGGTGGGTCCCCTGGCGCGACAGGACCCGCGGGCCGGTAAGTGAGCAGCATCGGCGTGAGCAGCACGGGCGCGAACTTGGTCAAGGTGGCCAGCGCCGACACCAATCCTCTCGCAATCGGCCGGGAGAGAACGAGCAGCACTGCGACGAGGAGCGCCGCGACGAGCGTGTCGTTGGAGTTCGACTCGAGCGCGTATGCCGTGTAGGGGTAGGCGGCCCAGGCGAAGGCGAGGGTGGCGGCGAGCTTGTGGCCGTGCGGGCCTGGACGGATGCGAAGACCGAGCAGGAGCAAGAGGACAAAAGTGGCGAGGTCGAAGGCGACGGCCGCGCCGTGCGCCGCGGCAAGATCGTCCCAGCTGCCGTGCCAGGGCCAGATCGCCTCAAAGGGGACGTAGGCGAGGTAGTTGAACGGGCCGTAAGTGTCGCCCTGGGCGACGTCGGCGGGGAAGTTGTCGTAGAGCGGTTCGCCGTGGGCGATCCTGTCCGCGCCGACCACACCGGCGTAGCCGACGTCGATGGTGCCGGAATCGGCCATGTTGAGGCCAACCCGGAAGCCGAGCAAAAAGAGGGCGGCGACCAAAAGCCAGGCCGCCGGCCAGATCGGACGGATTCCCTCCCCGCGGCCGCGAACGCCGACCCAGAGGGTGCGCACGAACAGATAGAGGAGCACCGGATACTGAAGCGGAACCGAGACGCCGATCTGCCCTCGGTTGAAGAAGTAATGGGACACCCCGAAGCCGAGCAAGACGAGCAGGTCGAGGTTGGCGATTCGCCAAGGTCGGCGCCAGTCGAGCAGGCCGAGCAGGAAGAGCGCGCATAACGGCAGGAAAACATAGGGCGCGTTGAGCTTGTGGCCAAATGCGCCGGGATAGCCGCGGGCCATCTTCCAGGCGACCTGGTATCCCGTCCACGACTCGCGGACCCGGCCCGTCGCCGGGTCGACCACGACCAGTGCGACCTCCTCATCGCCGGCGAAGTACCCAACCTCCCAGTTGCCGTCGACCATGCTGGCGGTATGGGTAAGCGCCCCGTTCTCCTGTCGCTCCTCGACTACCTTCGCGTCGCGATCGGCGACCCGCAGCGCTTCGGCCTCGCTCACGTCCGAAGCGCTCGCCGTGGCGGGAATCAGCAGCATAAGGAGCACTGGGATGAGACAGACGGAGGGGCCTCGGGGGCTGTCTCCCGAGTGCCTCCCCCCGGCACCGCGGAGCGATTCCTGCCCCGAAGGGGCTCCAGATTCGCCCCACCGAAGGTGGGGCGTGGGCACCTCGGGAGACAGCCCCCGAGGCCCGTACGCCCATCCCATCACTTGATCCCGAAGTGATCCAGCACGACCGGTGCCACATCGCGCAGCGTCCACTGGGCGTGTTCGTTTGGGTCGTCGGGCCCGCAGCCGACGAAGAGCAAGGGGCCGAGGGAGTCGCCATGGTGCAGTGAGCCGTGGCTGCCACCGCCGGCATGGCTGACGCCACCCCAGTCGACCGCCTCGTAGCCGGACGCCAGGGAGAGCACAAAGTCGCCCGCGTGAGGGGCGGTAAGGGCAGTGAAGGCACGGCTCAGAGGATCCGGATACTCGTCGCTGCGGATCCGGTCGTCCTTCACAACCGCCTTCAAAACCTCGGGGTCGCCCTCCAGATCCCAACGCGCGCCGCGCAGGTCCTCGATCTCCTCTCCGGGGCGGAAGCGAAGCTGCTTGCCGCGGCGCTCGACCACAGCCTTGATCTGCCCCTCCGCCGACATCCCCGTCCCCAATCGAGGCAGCGGCTTTCCACCCGCGTCCTCGAGCCAGCAAACGAGGTCGACCCCCTCGGTCTGAGCGAGGTAGCGGGCGACCTCACCGTGCTCCGCTCGCTCTCCCTCTCCGGGCAGCAAGTAGACATGGGCGGCGCGTCCGGTTGGGCTGACCGCCAGCTGTGCCCGCTCCGGCCGGTCGTCCGAGGGCGCCAGCACAACCCACTCGCGACCCAGCAGCTCAGCCAGTGGCAAACCCCTGTCAACCGGGGTCTGGGCGTGGTCGGCGAGCAGGATCAGTGCGTGGTCGGCGAGGAACGCATCCAAGCCACCCGCCGCCTCGATCAGCTTCGCGAAGCAGTGATCGGCCTTGCCGATCGACTCGACGCTGGCCTCCGGGCCGTGACGGTGCGAGTAGTTGTCGTTGTCGGGAAGGGAGAAGAGGAGGAAGTCGTAATCGCCCGCCCGCTCCAGCTCGGCCGCGCAGCAAGCCGAGTAACCGTCGCGGCTACCGGGGATCGAGGTCGATTTGCAGGGTACGTCGCGGCTGGCATAGAGATCGCCGTAGAAGAGCTCGGCCGGGCCCCAGGTGTGATGGCGGAATTTCAGCCTCGTGGTCTCGACGGCGCGGCGCAGCAGGCCCTCCAGCGAAACCTGGTGGCGGTGTCGGCCGCGATAGATGAGGAACGGCGTGCAGGCCGTTCGCACACCGGCGTCGTCGAGTCGCTCGAAGAGAGTCTCTACCTCGGGGGAGAGGT
The DNA here is from genome assembly GCA_044867645.1 of Solirubrobacterales bacterium. Taxonomy (GTDB): domain Bacteria; phylum Actinomycetota; class Thermoleophilia; order Solirubrobacterales; family 70-9; genus VRUE01. The sequence continues at coordinate 6,721 of JBIOVI010000057.1, forward strand.
GAGCGAGGTTCATGTTGTAGACGAGGTCGTACAGGGCTCGAAACACGCCGACCGTGCGGGTTGCCTCGAGCGAGGAGCCGTACTCGACGTAGCGGCGCTCAAGCCGGTGAAACCAGTTCATGCCGCTGATGCCGTGCCGGTCGGCGGCCACTCCCGTGACCATCTCGGCGCAGGCGACCGGGGTCACCGAAGGGAAGCTCGAAACGCAGTCGGGGACCAGCGTGCCCCGCTCCAGCAACGCTCCGAAGGTCGGCGCTCGGCCCTCGTCGACCGCGCGTTCCAGCATGTCGGTACGCAGCGAGTCGACGTAGGTGAGGACCAGCTTCGGCTTCGCGGGCATCGCCCGCGAATGATGAAGGGCAGCGGCGGTCGTCGGACGGTCTTCTAGCGAAGGACCCGCAAGCCGGCGTGTTTGCGCTGAGCACGCCGGTGGCGGGCGACGCCGAGCCAGGCGAGGGCGATCAGGACCAGCAGAGTGAGAACCGGGAGCAGGAGCGCCGCCGCGACGACGATCAGGGCGGCGAGCGAGACGAGAAAGCCAAGCGCTCCCCCCCTCCCCCCCTCCCGCCGGCTGGCTCCGCTGACCACGTCGCTGATCACGACGCAGCCGATAACGGCGCCGGCGAGGCCGAAGAGGGCCCCAAGCAGCGAGCTGAGGTCCGCCGTGCCGGCCAGCAGGAAGCCCACGACCAAACCGATCACCGCCGCCAGCAACGTCATCCGGCCGCGGGCCGATCCACGCGTGCCGGTGGTGCCCGCAAGCATCCCGATCGCGATGCCAATGCCAATCTCCAGCCCGGTTCCTTCGAGGAAGCTCACGTCGAAAACCTACACTCCAGTGATGGAAGAGACGCCCCACCGGCGCCGCGCCCACACTCGCACCCGCGATTTGGAGCGCTACGCGGGTCTGTTCGCGGAGCGGACGGGGGTGATGCGGTCGTCGGCGATGCGCGATCTGATGGCGATCACGGCTCGGCCCGAGGTGATCTCGCTGGCGGGCGGCCTCCCCGACACCTCGACCTTTCCGGCCGGGACCTTCGCCGCCCAGATGACGCGGATCGCGCAGGAGTCGGCCGCGGAGGCGCTCCAGTACGGACCGACCGAGGGCTTTGCCGAGACCGTCGACTGCATCGTCGAGGTGATGGGGGCGGAGGGCATGCTGCCCGATCCCGACGACGTCATCGTCACCACCGGCGGTCAGCAGGCGATCGACCTGATCTGCAAGACGCTGATCGACCCCGGCGATGTGGTCGTCTGCGAGGCCCCCACCTACCCCGGTGCGGTGCCGGTCTTCTGCAGCTACCAGGCGGAGACGATCCAAATCGACTGCGATGAGGACGGGATGCGGATCGAGGAGCTGGAGGAGGTACTGGCAAGGCTTGACGGCGAAGGCCGCCGGCCCAAATTCGTCTACTCGGTCCCCAGCTTCCAAAACCCGGCCGGAGTAACGCTGTCGCTGGAGCGACGGCAGCGCCTGGTCGAGCTGGCCCGCCAGCGCGAGCTGCTCGTCGTCGAGGACAACCCCTACGGCCTGCTGCGCTTCGACGGCGAACCGCTGCCGCCGCTCTACCAGCTCGACGGCGGCGACTTCGTGATCTACGTCAGCACCTTTTCGAAGATCCTCTCCCCCGGCATCCGGCTGGGCTGGGCGGTGGCACCGCCGCCGGTGATGGAGAAGATCGTGCTCGGCAAGCAGGCTACTGACCTCTGCACGTCGACCCTGACGCAGTACTTCGTGCGCGAGTACTTCGCCGAAGGGCGGTGGCGAGAGTACGTCGACAGCCTGGCTGAGATCTACCGCGGCCGCCGCGACACCATGGTTGGGGCGCTGCGCGACCACTTCCCCTCGCAGGCGACGTGGACCGAGCCGGACGGCGGCCTCTTCATCTGGGCGACTCTGCCCGACTACATCGACACCAGCGACCTACTGGCGAAGGCGCTGCGCGAGGACGTCGCCTTCGTCCCGGGCCAGGCCGCCTTCGTCGAGCAGGGCAGAGGGCGCAGCTCGATGCGGCTGAACTTCTCAGGGGTGAGCGATGGCGAGATCGCCGAGGGAGTGCGACGGATCGGCAAGGCGATCGGCGAGCAGGTCGAGCTCTACGGCGCCCTGACGAGGGAACACGAGCTGGCCGAGCACTCCCCCGCCGCCCCCGAGCCGGATGCCCCGGACCCGGGTAAAGGCCGAGTTGGGGACGTCGAGGGTGGCGATGTCCTCCCGTTTCGCAAAGAGGGCGCGAAGTGAAGGTCGCGGTCCTCAAAGGCGGCCGCTCGTTGGAGCGCGGCGTCTCGTTGCGTTCCGGCGCTCGCGTCGAGGACGCTCTCGAGCGACTCGGACACGTGCCGGTCCCGATCGACGCCGGTGGGGATCTGGTCAAGCGACTCGTGGCCGAGCAGCCTGACGTCGCCTTCGTCGCCATGCACGGGCTCGGTGGCGAGGACGGCACCGTTCAAGAGCTGCTGGAGATCGTCGGCATCCCTTTCACCGGTCCCGGGGTCGCGGCCTGCGGGCGTTGCATGGACAAGGTCCTCGCCAAGCACGAGCTGCGCGACGCCGGCGTGCCGACCCCGGATTGGTTCGCCTTCAACGAGACCGCCTTTCGCGAGCTCGGCGCCGCCGATGCGCTGGACAAGCTGGAGGAGCGACTCGGGTTCCCCCTTGTCGTCAAGCCGAGCCGCGGTGGGTCGGCGCTGGGAGTGAAGTTCGCGGCGAGTTGGTTCGAGGTGCCGGAGGCGCTCGTCTCGGCCTTCAGCTACGACGATCGGGTCGTTCTGGAGCGCTTCGTCGATGGTCGCGAGCTGGCTGTGAGCATGCTCGGAACAGAGCCTCTGCCGGTGGTCGAGGCGATCCCCAGCGGCGGCGACCGCTACGACTTCGAGGCGCGCTACGAGATCGGCCGCACCGATTTCGTCTGTCCGGCAGATCTCGACGCCGCGGACGCGTCCACGGTGACGGCCACGGCACGGGCAGCCTACGAGGCCCTTGACTGCTCGGGCTTCTCGCGGGTCGATTTGATCCTGGCCGAGGACGGGCCGCAGGTGCTCGAGGTGAACGCGATCCCCGGTCTCACCGACACCAGCCTTCTCCCCCAGTCCGCCGAGGCCGCCGGAATGTCCTTCGAGGATCTGGTCGCGAAGATCCTCGATCTGGCGCTCGAACCCGCGCCTGCCTAGGAGTCGCCCTGGGCGAAGTCCTCGGGCGAGACCTCATCGAGGAACTCCTTGAATTTGTCGACAACCTCCTCGGTGTCCTCGACCTCGTGCTCGAACTCGATCGCCGACTCCTCGATCACCTCCTCGGCCGCGAAGATCGGGGCCGAAACCCTCACCGCGAGGGCGAGGGCGTCGGAGGGCCTCGAGTCGATCTCCAGCTCCGAGCCGTCGATCGAGACCGTGATCGATGCGTAGAAGGTGTTGTCGCGCAGCTCGGTGACCGAGACCCGCTCGCATTTGGCGTCGAGCTGCTCGAGCACGTCGGAGAGTAGGTCGTGCGTCATCGGCCGCGGCGTCGAGGCACCCTGCAGCTTCATCAGGATCGCGGCTGCCTCGGGGTGCCCGATCCAGATCGGCAGGAAGCGATTGCCGTCAACCGTCTTCAGCAAGACGATCGGCTGCTTGCCGACCATGTCGAAGCTGACCCCGTAGATCTGCATCTGCTGCAAAATTTGCTCCGCCGCCGAGGTGGATCGCCCATTATAGGTACGGGGTTGGGTCGCCCGAAACGGGTGGGCGAGGGCGGTGGCGGCAGTGGGCGATCCTGGATTCGAACCAGGGACCTCGTCCTTATCAGAGACGCGCTCTAACCAACTGAGCTAATCGCCCGCGGCGACGGCGATGATAGCGAGCGCGCGGTGCGCTCCGCCCCCCTGATCAGGCTCGCTTGCGGCCCAACTTGCGCGCCAGCGCCAGCGCCTCGTCGAGATCGGCGAAGCGGATCTCGACCGCCACCTCCTCGCCCCGCGGTCGCACCCTCACCTCGTGGCCGATAGCGGACTCGAAGCGATCGGCGGCGTCGAGCAGAGCCGCGGCCTCCTCGGCGCTCACCTTTCCGCGATGGCTTTTATCTTTCTTTGGCTGGCTGGCCAGCTTAACCCTGTTCTCGGTCTCCCGCACCGACCAAGCACCCCTCACCGCGTCCCGGGCTAGGCGGCGGCGAACGTCGTTGCCCGCGGCGCCGAGCAGGGCGCGACCGTGGCCCTCGCTGAGCTCACCCGACTCGAGCAGGTCGAGCGTCTCGTCAGGGAGATCGAGCAGGCGGATCAGGTTCGAGACCGCCGGGCGGCTGCGCCCGATGCGCCGGGCCAGGTCCTCTTTCGAGAGGCCCAGGTCCTCGACCAGAGCGGCACAGGCACGCGCCTCGTCGACTGGATTGAGGTCCTCGCGAACCACGTTCTCGATCAACGCCACCTGCAGGCGCTCGGCGTGCTCGGAGTCGCGAACGATCGCGGGGACCTTCTCCAGCCCCGCCTGCTGTGCTGCCCGCCAGCGGCGCTCGCCGGCGATCAGCTCGTAGCTGCCGTCGTGGAGGGGGCGGACGAGCAGCGGCTGCACGATCCCGCTGGTCTCGATTGAGCTGGCGAGGCCGGCTAGCGCCTCCGGATCGAAGCTGGTCCGCGGCTGCTTCGGGTTGGGCTTGATCAACCCGACCGGAAGCTCGCGCAGATCGCCTACGTGCTCGCCTGAGCTCTCGGGAAGGATCGCCGCGAGGCCGCGGCCCATGCCTCGCTTTGCGGCGCTAGCCACGACCGGCCAGCTCCTTGGCCAGCGCCTGGTACGCACTCGCACCTCGCGAGGAAGGGGCGTGCTCGGTCACCGGCAAGCCGTAGCTCGGCGCCTCGGCGACCCTGACGCTGCGGGGTATGACCGTCTCGAAGACCATCTCGGGGAAATGTTCGCGCAGCTCCCGCTCCACATCCTGGGCGAGGCGCGTGCGCTCGTCGTGCATGGTGATCAACAGCCCCGACACATTCAGCGCCGGGTTCAGTTCGCGCCGGATCATCCCCAGCGTGTCGAGGAACTGGACCAGGCCCTCCAGCGCCAGGTACTCGGCCTGAACCGGCACGATCACGCGGTCCGCGGCGACCAAGGCGTTGACGCTGACCGGCCCCAGGGAGGGCGGGCAATCGAGCAGCGTGAAGGCGAAGCGCTCGCGCAGAGGACCGAGCCGTTCGCGCAGGCGCGTCTCCGAGCCAGTGAGGCGGGGGAGCTCTACCGCGGCGCCGGCCAGGTCCCGGTTGGCTGGGACAAGCCAAAGGTTGTCGGGGCCGGCTGGACGTGCGGCCTCGGCCACCGAGACCTCGCCGATCAGGCAGTCGTAGGAAGAGGGATGCGCGTCGCGGTCGCCGCCGAGGGCAACCGTGGCATTGCACTGCGGATCGAGATCGACGAGGAGGGTCTGCGAGCCGGCGGCGGCTACACAGGCGGTCAGGTTCACCGCGGTGGTCGTCTTGCCGACGCCGCCCTTCTGGTTTGCCACCGCGTAGACCAGGCCCATTGGAGCGCAGCCTAGTGGGGGTTGGATCGGGTGTCCCTCGCCCCGACAAACGGCGGTCTAATGAGACCGCCGTTTTGAGTATCCGCCGGTTCGAGGGACACCCGATCCAACCTCACCCTCGGGGACGCTTCTTGGCCATGCCGGGACGACGTGGCAATCCCGTTGGGGTGGGCCCTAGCTTGCGAAGGACGTGTAGGTGGCGGTGCTTGCTGCCAGCCCGATCGCCGACGTCGAGGATCCGCTCAGGCTGCATGGCGAGCCGATCGGCGGCTCGCCCCAACTGCGCCTCCTCGTCAGGATCGCGTTTCCCCTTCCAGGCAACGAGGACGCCGCCCTCGCAAAGTAGCGGCGAGGCCAGCTCGGCCAGGGTGGAGAGGCGGCCGACCGCTCTTGCCGTCACGGCGTCATAGGTCTCGCGGCCGGAGCCGGTCGCGACTTCCTCCGAGCGGGCGTTGATCACGGTCGCGTTGGCGATCCCCGCCGCATCTATCGCCCGCTCTATGAACTCGCACTTGCGGCCCACCGACTCGATCAGGTCGAGCCGGGCAGAAGGCAGGGCGACGGCTAAGACGAGGCCCGGAAACCCAGCCCCAGAGCCAATATCGGCGATCCGCGCAGCTCTCGCCAGCTCCGGGACCTCAAGCCCGGTGAGGCTGTCCGCGACGTGAACTCTCCAGGCACGCTCGGGCTCGGTGACCGAGCTGACCGAAGCTCGCTCCCTCTCCAGCAGCTCGAGGATTGTCGTCGCCGCCTTCACCTGCGCTCGGTCGAGGGATGCCCCGGTAGGGGTGAAACGTCTTGTACTTTTTCGGTGCTGGCTCACGGGCGACAGCCTGAGACGGCTTCACCGAAAAAGTTAAGTGAAACCCCTACCGGGGCATCCCTCACTCGGAAACCAAAGGAGCGACAACGACGCAGCGTCGCGGCTCGTCCCCTTCGCTGTAAGTCTCGACCCCAGAGCGCTCTTTGAGGTGTTCGTGGACGACGCGCCGTTCCTGGGCGCTCATCGGGTCCATCTCGACCGTGACGTTGCGCTCCAGCGCCTGCTCCGCGGCGCGATCGGCGCGCGCCGTCAGCACCTCGCGCCGCCGCTCGCGGTAGCCGGACGCGTCGAGCACTACCCGCTTACGGTCGCGCACCCCGCGGAAGGCCGCCTGGAAGCAGAGCAGCTGCAAGGCGTCGATCGTCTGCCCCCGTTTACCGATCAGCAGCCCGTAGTCGTCGTCTCCAGAGACAACGGCCTCAATCCGCTCCTCGTCCTCGGAGACCTCGACCTCACCTTCAAGGTCAAGCTCGTCGAGAACCCCTTCGACAAGCTCCCGAACCCGCTCAGCGGGCTCCTCAGGCCATTTCGTCTCAGCGCTCACGCCCCCCACCCTATTCCAGCTCGCACAAAGGCGTGGAGGTCGGGCGTCCCGACCTCCTCAGCTCAGCGAGGACGGGATGGTTCCGGGGAGCTTCCGTCAGCGCCGCCGCTTCTTCTTTTTGGGAGGAGGCGGAGGCGGCTTCGCCGCTGCCACCTCCTCAGGCGTCGCCAGATGGGGCGCTGGGATCAGTCTCTGGATCGTGTACTGCTGACCGATCGTCCAGACGTTGGTGGTGATCCAGTAGAGGACGAGTCCGGCGGGGAAGCTGATCACAAAAGGGACGAAGATGAAGGGCAGCACGAACATCATCATGCGCTGGCTTTTGTCGGCCGTGACAGACATCACCAGGCCGGAGATCAGCTGGGTGCCGACGTAGAGGATGAGCAGCGCGATCAATTCCCCGCCGGTCGCCTTTGCAGTCAGGTCGTGGATGAAGAGGAAGGATGCTTCGCCGCCGCATTCCCCCGCCTTGCAGCCGATGTCGGCGGGGAGCTCGTTTTTGAGGACGTAGAAGAGGGTGATGAAGACCGGCAGCTGAGCCAGCAGGGGGATACAGGAGGCGAAAGGATTGACTTTGTTCTCCTGGTAGAAGCGCATCATCTCCTGCTGCATGCGTTTCTGGTCGTTCTTGTACTTCTCTTTGATCTCCTTCAGCTGCGGCTGCAGGGCCTGCAGCGCCCGCATCCCTTTCAGCGATTTGTAGGTCAGCGGGATCAGCAGCGCCCGGGTGACGACGGTGAGCGCGATGATCGACATCCCCCAGCTGAGGCCGACGTTGTCGTGGAAGAACTGGAGGACCGAGTTGCCGACGTCGATCAGCGGCTGCAGGATGTTGGCGGCGGGGATCAAGTGTGGGCCCCGCGCTGGTGGTCGGCGGGATCGATCGGACCGACTCGCAGCGTGAAGCGGTCGGGGACCGGGTCGAAGCCGCCGTGGCTAAACGGATTGCAGCGCAGCAGCCGCCAGCCGGCGAGCAGCAGCCCTCGAAGCGGGCCAAAGCGGCGAATCGATTGCGCCGCGTAGGCAGAGCAGGTTGGCTCGTAGCGGCATCGTCGCGGCAAACCAGGCGAAACCCAGCGCTGATAGGCGGTAATTGGCGCTAGCAAGAGCCGTTTCACGTGGAACGGCTCCCCTGGCCACCCACCAGCTCGAGAGCCTCTTCGATACTTGCCTTTACGCCGTCGGTCCCGTCTCGAGCAACCAGGGCACCGATCTCTGAGCGGGCGACGAGAACGAAGTCGTGCCGTGCGGGGAGCCGCGGCGCGAGTGCCCAGAAGGCCTCGCGAAGGGTTCGCTTGACCTTGTTCCGCTCCACCGCGCCGCCGACCTTGCGACTGACCGAGACGCCCAGCCTCACGTCGCGCTCTTCCTCGTCGCGGCGCGGGAAGCTGTAGAGAACGAGATAGCGGGTCGCATGGGAGGAGCCGTCGCGGTAGACACGGTCGAACTCTCCGCTCCGCGAAAGCCGGCGTCGCTTCGCCGCCATCACTCGAGCCCGACTGTGAGAACCGTCATCCGGGGGTGAGGCGTTTCCGGCCTTTGGCCCGTCGGCGCTTCAAGATCGCGCGTCCAGAACGCGTCCGCATCCTTGCCCGGAATCCGTGGGTCTTGGCCCGCTTACGCTTCTTCGGCTGGTAGGTGCGCTTCATTGGCCGTCGCAGTATACGGACGGGTCTGGATTCTTGGGCGCTGTCGCCATCAGCTCTCCTTGGAATCTTTCTTCGGCATTTGCGACCCGCTTCGGATCGGGTCGCTCGGCCGCCGCTATGGTCGCTCGTCGGTGCGCGATGACCCGGCTGAACAGAATCTCGAGCCCCTCTGGGCCGACATCCAGCAACGGCTGCGGGCGGCCGTTCCCGAGTCGACCTTCAAGATCTGGTTGGAGCCATTGCGCGTCGTCGGCACGCGCGGTACGACCCTTTATCTGTCCGCGCCCGATGGAATCCGCTCCTGGGTAGAGCGTCGCTACTCCTCACTGCTTCGCGAAGCGCTCGCCGAATCGGCGAGCGCCTTGAGCGAGATCGGCTTCGCGACTGGCGACGAGGGGGCGCCCCAAGGGGAAGAGCGGGCAAGCGCGGTCGAGCTCAATCCCAACTACACCTTCGAGCGGTTCGTGATCGGGGAGGGGAACCGGCTTGCTCACGCCGCGGCCTTAGCGGTCGCCGAGGCGCCGTCGGAGGCCTACAACCCCCTTTTCCTTCACGGGCCGCCGGGCTTGGGCAAGACCCATCTGCTCGGCGCGATCGCCAACTACCTGCACAGCAACGCGCCAGGTCTCAGTGTCCGTTACACGACCGCGGAGCGCTTCACCAACGAGTTCGTCGCCGCCTTGCGCGCGAGCGGCGCAGAGGGGTTCAAGAGCCGCTACCGCGATCTCGACGTGCTCCTCGTCGACGACGTGCAGTTCCTGCAGGGAAAGCAGCACACCGAAGAGGAGTTCTTCCATACCTTCAACGCCCTCTACGAGGGCGGCAGCCAGCTGGTCCTCTCCGCCGACAGGCTGCCCAGCGAGCTCTCGACCCTTGCTTCGCGGCTGCGCGACCGTTTCGAGTGGGGCTTGACGATCCCGGTCGAGCCCCCCGACCTCGCCACCCGGCTTACCGTCCTCCAGCGTCTGGCGCGCGAGGCTGGGCTGGACTCAAAGGATCGCGACGCCCTCTCGGAGCTCGCTCGGCGCATCGACGCCAATATTCGCCGCCTTCACGGTGCCTTGACCAAGGTAATCGCCCACGCCTCGCTCACCGCCAAACCGCTCAGCCCCGAGCTGATCGCCGAGCTGATCCCAAATCGAGCTCATCAGTCGGGTAAGCCGACGGCGGTCGAGGAAATCCAGCGGCAAGTTGCCGACGGCTTTGGGATCTCTCGAGCGGAGCTAGTGGGAACCAGCCGCGCCGCCGTCCCCCTCCGCGCCAGACAGGTGGCGATCCTCCTCACCCGCGAGACGACCGACCTTTCCCTGCCCCAGATCGGCCGCCTTTACGGCGGTCGCGATCACTCCACGATCCTCAACGCACTGCGCCGTGTCGAGGCCAACCTCAGCGCCGACGCCGACCTCGCCCACCGCGTCGGCGAGCTGCGAGCCGGAATCCACAGCTCCCTCGCCGAGTAGGCCTGACAGCCGACGGCGCTGTAAGAATCAATGCCTTCCACCGAGACCTCCACAGCCTGCAAATCCCATGGCCATGCCAAATTTCGCTGGCTATAGCGATTTCCACAAGGACTAACCCAACTTAAGAGGACACCAGTCATTTGAAGCTGACCACCAAACGAGACGAGCTGGCCTCCAAGCTCTCGATCATCTCCCGAGCCGTTTCCACCCGCGCCGCGACCCAAGCGCTCTCAGGGGTCCTTCTAACCACTTCGGAGAGCGGTGTGACGCTGGCGGCGACCGACGGCGAGCTGGGACTGCGGACGGCACTGGAGGGCGACGTCGCCGATCACGGCGCCGCTTTGCTGCCGGGTCGGCTGCTCTCCGAGTTGGCACGCTCGCTCGGAGACGCCAGCGTCGAGATCGAGTTGCGCGATGCGGAGCGGGACGTGGAGATCCGCAGCGGCGGCTCCAGCTTCCACCTCCGCGTTCTCTCGGCGGAGGATTTCCCGAAGCTGCCGGATGAGGGCACCGAGCCGTTGAAGATCCCCGCCGCCGCGCTGGCCGAGACGGTCGACCTCGTCGCCCGCGCTGCCTCGCGCGACGACATGCGGCCCGTCCTCACCGGTGTGCTGGTGAGCGCCGCGGGTCAGGAGATGACCATGGTCGCCACCGACTCCTACCGCTTGGCGGTCAAGAGAACCGAGCTGGAGAGCACGATCGGCGGCGAGCTCGAGGCCAACATCCCGGCCAAGGCGCTGCGCGAGCTGGGCCGCCTTGTCGCCGCCGATGGGATCGACGAGGTCGCGGTCAGCCTGCTGCCCAACCAGGCGGTTTTCAGCGCAGGGCCGGTCCTCCTCAATACGAGGCTGATCGACGGACAGTTCCCCAACTTTCGACAGCTCCTGCCTGAGTCCTACGAGCACGACGTCCGCCTGCCGCGATCCGAGTTCCTCGATGTGGCACGCCGGGTGAGTCAGCTGGCGCAGCGAAACGCGCCGCTGCGGCTGTCGTTCTCGCAGGGCGAGCTGACTGTCTCGGCATCGACTCCGGATGTGGGGGACGCCGAAGAGACGATGCCGGCCGCCTTCGACGGGGAGCCGCTGGAGATCGGCTTCAACCCGGAGTTCCTCCGCGACGGTATCGAGAGCGTCGAGGGCGACGAGGTGATGCTGCGATTGATATCGCCGCTGCGCCCCGGGCTGCTGCAGCCGGTCGACAACGAAGACTTCCGTTACCTCGTGATGCCGATCCGCCTCAACGTCTGAGCGGGTTCGACGGTGCTGGTCACCGCCGTCGAAGCGAGACCGCTGCGAAGCCTGCAGGATGCGCGGGTCGAGCTGGGCGAGGGGATCGTCAGCCTGATCGGTCCCAACGGGGCCGGCAAGACGAACCTGCTCGAGGCCCTTTACTTCGCCTTGGTGGGGCGCTCCTTTCGCACCTCGGATCGGCGCGAGCTGATCCCCTTCGGCGGCCAGCTCGCCCGCGCTGAGGCGACCGTGTGCGGAGAGGATGGGGTCGCGCACCGGCTCCTCGCCGCGATCAGCCGCGCTGAGGGGCGTCGGCACCTGCTCGACGGCGACGCCGCCGACGCCTCGACCCTGGCCCGTTACCGTCCTCCGGTGGCTGTCTTCTCACCCGACCGGCTGGCGCTCGTCAAGGGGCCGCCGGCGGAGCGCAGGGCGCACCTCGATCGCTACCTCGCCGCCCGCTGGCCGTCTCGTGGCGGTTTGCGGCAACGCTACGGGCAGGCGCTGGCTCAGCGCAACGCGTTGCTGGCGCGGGTCGCCGCGGGACACCGTCAAGGCGATCTGGAGGTTTGGGATGCGGCGCTGGCCGAGGTTGCGGCGCCGTTGGTCGCCGCCCGCTCCGAGGCGGTCGAGGAGCTGGCGGGCCGGTTCGCCCAAGCCGCAACGGAGCTGGGGCTGCCGGGCGCGACGATCGAGTACGCACCTCGTGCGGCGGGTTCGGCCGAAGAGATACGGACCGGACTCGAGCAGCGGCGGGAGGCGGATCTGCGTCTTGGCCGCACTTCATGGGGCCCACATCTGGACGAGCTCAAGATCTCTATGTCGGGCCGAGCGCTGCGGCGCTACGGCTCCCAGGGCCAGCAACGGACGAGCCTTCTGGCGCTGCTCTTCGCCGAGCGCGAGGCCCTGCAGGAGGCGCGCCGGGTCGCGCCCTTGCTCCTGCTCGACGACGTGATGAGCGAGCTCGACCCCGAGCGCCGCCAGCGCCTGGTCGAGCGCCTGCGGGGCGGAGGACAAGCGCTCATTACCGCCGCCGCGGAGGAGTCGGTCCCGCCGGAGGCGCTGCGCTGCCTGTTGCGCATGCCGCTCGGCTCAAGCCAGGCCGCTGCGGCATGAGTCGCCGTCGTGCGCCGCGCCAGGCCGGGGACGCCCTGCGTGCGGCACTGGCCCGCGCCGCGCCAAAGACGCGCCTCGCCGCGGTGCAGGGGGTATGGGGGGAGGTGGTCGGCGAGCGGATCGCCGCCGTCGCACAGCCTGTCTCCGAACGGGAAGGGGCAGTGGTAATCGCCTGTTCGGATCCCGTCTGGGCCGAGGAGTTAGACCTGATGCAGGAGCAACTCCTCGGCCGACTCCAGGAGCGACTCGGCGAGCGAGCGCCGCAGCTGCTGCGCTTTCGTGCGAAAGATCGCGGGTAGCGTACATTTATGCATGATTTGCAGGGATTTTTATCTAACGGGCCGGGGTTTCGGTGGGGCCGAACTGGTATCCTTATGTCAACTCGAATTCTGCCCCGACCCGGCGCGCCGGAAGCGTCAGGCAGTCGGGGTTTTCTGTGAGATTGGGAAAGGACCAGTTGCCTAAGACCGAAAAGGACGCCGGCGGGGGCAAGGCGAAAAAAGAGGACTCCTACGGCGCCAAGGACATCACCGTCCTCGAGGGCCTGGAAGCGGTACGCAAGCGGCCCGGCATGTACATCGGCTCGACCGGACCGCGCGGTCTTCACCATCTCGTCTACGAGGTGGTCGACAACTCGGTCGACGAGGCACTCGCGGGCCACTGCGGCGCTGTCCGTGTCGTCCTGCATCCCGATGACAGCTGCACCGTCAGCGACGACGGCCGCGGCATCCCGGTCGAAGAACTCAAGAAAGAGAAACGGCCGGCCGCCGAGGTGGTGCTGACGACCCTGCACGCTGGCGGCAAGTTCGGGGATGGCGGCGGCTACAAAGTCTCCGGCGGCCTGCACGGAGTCGGCGTCTCGGTCGTCAACGCGCTCTCCTCGCGGCTGCACCTCGAGATCCGGCGCGACGGCCACGTTTGGAATCAGGACTACGAGCGGGGCAAACCGCAGGGTCCGCTCGCCAAAGGGCCGGCGGCGAAGGAGACCGGGACGACGCTGACCTTCCAGCCCGACCCGGAGATCTTCGAGGAGGTCGAGTTCGACTTCCAGACCCTCGCCGAGCGGCTACGCGAGACGGCCTTCCTTACCCGCGGCCTGAAGATCGAACTGGTCGACGAGCGCGGTCAGACCAACAGCGTCGCCTTCCAGTACGAGGGCGGGATCGAGGACTTCGTCCGCCACCTCAATGAGAACAAGGACACGCTGCACCGCAAGACGATCTTCTTCGACAGCGAGCAGGGCGACGAGGGCCAGGTCGAGGTGGCGATGCAGTGGAACAGCTCCTACCAGGAATCGATCTTCAGCTTCGCCAACAACATCAACACCCACGAGGGCGGCTCCCACCTATCCGGCTTCCGCGCCGCGCTGACCCGCACCTTGAATGCCTATGCGCGCAGCAAAGGCCTGCTCAAAGAGAAAGACGGCAACCTCGGCGGCGAGGACGTGCGCGAGGGGCTGACCGCGGTGATCTCGGTGAAGCTGCACGACCCGCAGTTCGAGGGCCAGACCAAGACCAAACTCGGCAATCCGCCGGTTCGCGGCCTGGTCGAGGAGACCGTCAACCGCAAGCTGGCGGAGTTCCTCGAGGAGAACCCGGGGGATGCGCGGCGGATCATCATCAAGACGATCGACGCCTCGCGAGCCCGCGACGCGGCCCGCAAAGCGCGCGACCTGACCCGCCGCAAGTCGGCCCTGGAGAACTCGACCCTGCCGGGAAAGCTGGCCGACTGCACGGTCAAGGACCCGCGCGACGCCGAGCTGTTCGTGGTCGAGGGCGACTCGGCGGGCGGCTCGGCGAAGCAGGCGCGTGACCGCTCGACCCAGGCGGTCCTGCCGCTGCGCGGCAAGATCATCAACGTCGAGAAGAGCCGCATCGACAAGGTGCTGGCCAACACCGAGGTGCAGGCGCTGATCACGGCGATCGGCACCGGCGTCCACGAAGAGTTCAACCTGGAGGACGCCCGCTACCACAAAATCGTCATGGCGACCGACGCCGACGTCGACGGCGCCCACATCCGCACCCTCGTCCTCACCTTCCTCTACCGGCAGATGCCGGAGCTGATCGACGCCGGCTACGTCTACATCGCCAAACCGCCTCTCTATCGGGTCAAACAGGGCAACCAGGAGACCTACCTGGAGCGCGAGTCCGAACTGGAGGAGCTGCTGCTGCGCGACAAGCTCGAGGACATCGAGGTCGCCGACGCGAGTGGCAAGGCGACGAAGCTGGGCAAGGGCCGCTGGCAGAGCTACACCCGCCGCGCCAAAGAGTACGAGGGCTGGGGCTCCTCGCTGCAGGCGGAGTTCGGCCACGAGACGGTGCGCTTCCTCGAGGAGTCGAGCCTTCTGGACGAGGGAGTGGCGACCCTGGCCGACGCCCGCAAGGTCCTCAGCGCCGCAACCGCGGAGGGCGAGCCGTTCGACACCGAGATCGCCGCGGACTCCGAGGCCGGCCTGGTCGTCAAGGCGATCGAACGCAAGAGCGGCCTCGCCCGCACCCACCGCCTGCCCCGCGAGCTGTTCGACCACCACGACTACCGCAAGTTCGCCGAGGTGCACGCCGAGCTGCTGAAGCAGGTCGGCCGCCCACCCTTCGAAGTCCGCCTTGGCAGCCGCAGCTCCGAGGCGCTCTCCTTCCAGGCGCTGCGCGGCGCCGTGCTCGAGCTGGCCCGCCACGGAGTGCAGCTGACCCGCTTCAAGGGCCTCGGTGAGATGAACGCGGACCAGCTGCGCGAGACGACGATGGACCCGGCCTCGCGCACCCTGGCGCGGGTCACGCTCGACGACGCGACCGCGGCGGATCAGATCTTCTCGATGCTGATGGGGGATCAGGTAGGCCCGCGCCGGGCCTTCATCGAGTCGAACGCCAAGGAGGTCAAGTTCCTTGACGTCTAAGAGGGGCGGTCGCTGATGGCGCTGGAGGCGCTGACCGGAAGGATCGAAGAGCGCGAGCTCGAGAAGGAGATGCGCTCCTCCTACCTCGATTACGCGATGAGCGTGATCGTAGGGCGGGCATTGCCGGACGTCCGCGACGGGCTGAAGCCGGTCCACCGCCGCGTCCTCTTCGCGATGCACGACATCGGCCTGCAACCGACCCGGCCCTACCGCAAGTGCGCCTTCATCGTCGGCGAGGTGATGGGTAAGTACCACCCGCACGGCGACTCGGCGATCTACGACACGCTGGTGCGGATGGCGCAGGAGTTCTCCCTGCGCTACACCCTGATCGACGGCCAGGGCAACTTCGGCTCGATCGACGACGATCCGGCGGCGGCGATGAGGTACACCGAGGCGCGTCTGGGGCGGCTCGCTACCGAGCTGCTGCGCGACATCGACGCCGACACTGTCGACTTCGGCCCGAACTACGACGAATCGACCCAGGAGCCGCTGATCCTGCCGGCACGGTTCCCGAACCTGCTGGTCAACGGGGCTTCGGGCATCGCGGTCGGGATGGCGACCAACATCCCGCCCCACAATCTGCGTGAGGTAGCGGGAGCGGTCAACGCCTACATCGACGATCCCTCGATCGATCTGGCCGGGCTGATGGAGCACGTCAAGGGACCGGACTTCCCGGGCGGCGGGATCATGAGTTTGGAGGGGATCCGCGATGCTTACGCCTCCGGCCGCGGCACCGCCAAGGTCCGCGCCCGGGCCCACGTGGAGCCGCTCAAGGGCGGTAAGGACGCGATCGTCGTCACCGAGCTGCCTTTCATGGTCAAGAAGGGCGGCGACAACGGCCTGATCACGAAGATCGCCGACCTGGTGCGCGACAAGAAACTGGAGGGGATCTCCGACCTGCGCGACGAGTCCGACCGCTCCGGAATGCGGCTCGTGATCGAGCTGAAGCGCGGCGGCCATCCGGCCAAGGTCGTGCTCAACAACCTCTACAAGAAAACCGCGATGCAGACCAGCTTCGGCATCAACATGGTCGCGCTGGTCGACGGCGTGCCGCGGACGCTGGGGCTGCGCGAGCTGGTCGAGTACTACGTCCAGCACCAGCGCGAGGTGGTAACCCGGCGCACCCAGTACGAACTGCGCCGCGCCGAGGCCCGTGCCCACATCCTCGAGGGGCTGCTGATCGCGCTCGACAACCTCGACGCGGCGATCAAACTAATCCGCGCTTCGGCCGACCCCGACGCTGCGCGAGACGGCCTGATTGCGGAGTTCGAGCTCTCGCGCGAGCAGGCGCAGGCGATCCTCGACATGCGACTGCAGCGACTGACGGCGCTCGAGGCGGACAAGGTACGGGCCGAGCACGCCGACCTGCTCGAGCGGATCGGCGAGCTGCGCGCCATCCTCGGCGACGAGGCGAAAGTGCTGGGCCTGGTCAAGGAGGAGCTGGCGGAGATCGTCGAGTCCTACGGCGACGAGCGCCGCACCGAAATCGCCCACTTCGAGGGCGACGTCGGGATCGAGGACATGATCGCCGACCAGCAGATGGTGATTTCCCTGACGGCCTCGGGCTACGTCAAGCGGCTGCCGCTCGCCACCTATCGCCAGCAGCACCGCGGCGGCGTCGGCGTGATGGGGATGAACATGAAGGAGGACGACTACATCGCCCACCTCCACATCTGCTCGACCCACGACTACCTGCTCTTCTTCACCAACCGCGGCAAGGTCTACCGGCTCAAGGTCTACGAGCTGCCGGAGGGCTCGCGCACCGCGAAAGGGA
>JBIOVI010000058.1:0-12172 GCA_044867645.1 Solirubrobacterales bacterium
GATCGCGACAACGCAGGCCACCCTCGACGGCGTCATCGACCCGGTCGGGGAGTGGGTGCAGCCCGGCGGAGATCACGCCGACTACTCGTTCGAGCGCCAGGCGGCATCCAGCGGGCTGGTGCTGGGCCGCAAGACCTACGAGGGCCTGGCGGGATACTGGCCGAGCAAATCCGGCAAATGGGCGGACATGGTCAACGCGATACCGAAGTACGTCGGGTCAAACAGCCTGTCCGGCGATCTCGAATGGAACGCGACCCTGCTCGAGGGCGACCTCGAGGACTCGATCCCGAAGCTGAAGGACGGGGTCGACGGCGACCTGTTCATGCATGGCAGCGGCGAGTTCGCCTACGCCCTCGCCGAGAGAGGCCTGATCGACGAGTACGAGATCTACCTGAACCCGCTCGTCTGGGGCGAGGGAAACGTCCACGTGCTCGGCGACAGGGGAACCGTTCGGATGGAGCTCGACGACATAAAGCGGTTCGACTCCGGGGTGGTCCTCCTCACCTACCTCCCGGCGTCTTGACCGCGGCTGGGGCCGCGAGGCGGCGGTTGCAGGCGTCGGCCGCCTAGCGGATCTCCTCGAGTGCGTTAGGCAACAGCCGCCGCGTAGGCCGACAGCTCGGCCGCACTCAGGGAAGACGGGTGAACCAGCTTGTAGTGACGCTCCGACCCTGAGGTGATCGTTACGCCATAGTCACCGTCCCAATCGAAGGAGAAGATCGCGATTACATCGTCGGCCATGAACTGCGCAGCAACCGGCCGAGCCACTAGATCCCCGAACTTCGCCTGGCACATCTTGAAGTCCTGCCATATCTGTACAACGCTGAGGAAGTCCTTCCCTCCCTTGGCCTGTACGGGGAAAACATGGTGCGCTCCGTGTCGATCTACGCCTACATACACCTCGTCGGTCTCGATTTGAGACTCGGGAATCGTCGTCCGTAGGTGTGACTGGAGAGAATAGGTGGTAACCCCTGAATAGATGTCGAGCAGGCGGTTATAGCGTAGCTTGGCTAGAAGAGCCTGCTCGTCGCCCATTGCGTACATATCGATAAGGCCCGGCGTAGCATCCGGCACCTTCGTGACCGTAACCCCTGGGGTCGGGCTGATCGTCGCGAATGGGACAGCTACGAACTTATAGGCGGCCGGTCGGTACCTAGCAGGAAAGATCGCCCAGTCGAGACCCTTAGGCTGACGTTCGAGCACCTTGGCCGGGAGTTCGTAGCGATAGCGAAAGCTATACAGGACATCCCCGAGATTGCTGGGAAGTTTCACCCTGAGTTTTTTAGCAACCGATTGGATTTCGGCGCGAGTGAAGAGAACGGACTTTGCCCCGGCCTTATAGTTATCGAGAAACACCCGCTCGATGATTCGTGCGTATCGGCTCGGTTTTTTCGCGATATTCGTTTTCGTTTTGCGTGTCACACCAGGGCCATCTTGCGACGTGCGGCCACGAGTCTTCCGGTCCATCGCTCGCCGGAGGCCCCACGCACGCGAGGCGCAGGAATGCGTGCGCGATCCGCTTCAAAGTGCGTAGCCGCTTGTGACATGGTGCATTCGATCAGGCTGAGTTCACCAAGCGAGATCGCCTCCGCGGGTTTTGGGGGCGCGACAGAGAGGGCCAGGGCTATTTGGCGACCTATTGCCCGCCCGACCAGCGGCGCCACCGCGTTGCCGATCTGACGAAAGCCATGCCACTTGGTCGTGTGAACCCGGAACCAGTCTGGAAACGAGTGGAGCCTCGCAGCCTCTCGATTCGACAGTACGCGCGGAAAGCAGGGATGAAGGGGACGCGGCGACGTAAAGGCTCCGCGCTCGCTACCGCTGCCAGCCCTAAGCGTGTTGCACAGTCCGTCGGGGTCAAGCCTATAAAAGCGACTCACCGACTCAGTTTCGCCCGGCTTCGTAGTCCGGAATCTTGCTATCGACTTGGCTGTGTGCTCCGTTCGCACGGATCCCGTCAAGATCGAGGGATCCCAATGCCGAGGATGAGAGAGATCCTCGGCATCCTCTTCCAGTCCACGAAGCCGACGGGCGTAATCGCTAGCACCCCCCTCCATCGCAACTAGCGACTCGATCGAAAGCCGAACTTCATCGGAATCGAGCAGCGAGCGGAAGCGATTGAGGTTGGGAAGATCAGCAATTGCGTCAGCGACCGTCGGCCCTCTCGGAAGATCTTTGCCCGCTTGGAGGAGCCTCGCAGGCCCTGAGCGCTTCGGGACAGGCACGACGGTTGGGCAGGGAGGCTCCGCAATTATCTCCTGGTCATCGCGCGTTCCGATCAAGAAGAGTCGGTGGCGTTCCTGTGGAACACCGAAATCGGCGGCATTGAGGATTCTGTATCCCTGCTCATCTGGAAACCGGTAACCAGCCTCTTCAAACTCGGCGATCAGATTCTTAAGGATGCTGGAGTGACCCCCTCGCGCCATCCCAGGCACATTCTCCATGACGAAAAAGCGAGGACGAAGCGCCGAAACGAGACGGAAAAAATGAAATACGAGCTGGTTGCGGCTGTCGTCCACCAAACGCTTGCCAATAGAGGAAAAACCCTGACAGGGCGGCCCACCCGCAACGAGGTCGACTTCGCCATCCCAAGAGTCCAGATCGCTGCCGTGCCGATCGATCCCTTGGCGAACAGCGCTCCTCAGCACCTCCGGCTTGAGTGGAGCGGCCACGTCGGCGCACAAGACCTTCGTGGCGGGGAAATTGAACTCGTGCGTCGCCGCATGCACTGGGTCATACTCGACGGCGGCAACGACATCGAAGCCAGCCTGCTCAAGACCAAGCGAGAGCCCTCCGGCTCCAGCAAAAAGGTCGATGGCGATGGGCCGTCGCGCGGCCAGTCGGCCAGCTCGTTTCCGATTATGGTCAGTCAAGATCGGTCGCAGACTAGATTGCTTCTCGGACGCCGGAGGACCAGACCTTTCAGGTGACGGACACGCGCACGCAAGAGCAGCGAAGCCGAATAATGGCGGCCATCAAGGGCAAGAACACGAAGCCCGAGCTCGCCCTTCGACAAGCTCTGTTTCGGGCCGGTGTCCGCGGATGGCGGAACCATTACAAGGGCGCCGCCGGGACTCCAGACCTCGCTTGGCCCGGTCTTAAGATCGCTATTTTTGTAGACGGCGCTTTCTGGCACGGTCACCCGTCCCGGCACAAGCCCGGTCGCTCTGGAAGCTATTGGGATCGAAAGATCGCGTCCAACGTCGACCGAGACCGCCGCGTCGATGCGAAACTTGCAGCCACGGGCTGGTTGGTCCTCAGGGTTTGGGATTTCGATGTCCAGCGAAATCTGCCCGAGGTTTTGGATCGAGTTCTGCCAGCGATTCGATCGCGTCTCCCCGACGGGGAATTATCCCAATGGCAGCGGCGACTATCGCAAAACCACCATCCCCGTTCTCAACTCGAATGAACGACAGAAGGCGCTTGCTTATATGAGTGCCTTCCAAGTTGCCAAAGCGACCAACTCGGTCTCCCATAAGGCCATAGCGGGGACGGGATTCGAACCCGCGACCTTCGGGGACATCCGGGACGACGATCCCTCCGCCTCCATGGCCGGAGCATTCGCAGCCATCAAAGAGCGCTGAGTAGGATGAACTCCATGTCGCCTGACACCATCAGTGACACATCGCTGGCCAACAAGGCCTTTGAGGCCGCACTCGAGGTGGTCGGTGGCGTGGCGCCGGAGGTGGCTACCGCGATCCGCAGCGAACTCGAGGACCAGCGACACGCGCTGAAGTTGATCGCGAGCGAGAACTACAGCTCGCTGGCCGTCCAGCTGGCAATGGGCCAGTGGATGACGGACAAGTACGCCGAGGGCGCCACGGGCAAGCGCTGGTACGCAGGCTGCGAGAACGTCGACACGGTCGAGGGGGCCGCGGCGTCGCTGGCTCAGGAGCTGTTCGGGGCGGACCACGCGTACATGCAGCCGCACAGCGGCGCCGACGCCAACCTCGTCGCCTTCTCGGCGATCCTCGCCGAGCGCGTCGAGAAGCCGTTCCTCGAGGAACAGGGGGTGCGGGACACGCGGCTCCTGTCGGCGGAGCAGTGGGAGGCGCTGCGCCAGCGCCTCGTCAACCAGCGCATGCTCGCGATGGAGTTGACCTCCGGCGGCCACCTGACCCATGGCATGCGGGCCAACCTGTCCGCCAAACTCTTCGAGGTCGTCCCATACGGCGTGGATCCGGAGTCGGGCCTGCTCGACTACGACCGGGTGCGCGAGCTGGCGCTGGAAACCCGCCCGCTGCTCATCCTCGCGGGCCACAGCTCCTACCCGCGCAAGATCGACTTCCGCCGCTTTCGCGAGATCGCGGACGAGGTCGGCGCAGTGTTCATGGTCGACATGGCCCACTTCGCGGGTCTCGTGGCCGGCGGCGTCTTCCAAGACGAGTTCGACCCTGTTCCGTACGCCGATGTCGTCACGTCGACGACGCACAAGACGCTACGCGGCCCCCGGGGCGGTCTCGTGCTGTGCACCAGCGAGTTCGCGGACGCCGTCGATCGGGGGTGCCCGATGATCCTCGGTGGCCCGCTGGCCCACGTCATGGCGGCGAAGGCCGTGGCGTTCCACGAAGCGCTCGCTCCATCGTTCCGCGACTACGCAGCGGCGATCGTCGCGAACGCCCGCGCGCTGGCCGAGGCGCTCGTGGCCGGCGGCGAGGTGCTGCAGACCGGCGGGACCGACAACCATCTGCTGCTGGTGGACGTGCGCCCGCACGGCCTTAACGGCCGTCAAGCAGAGGAGGCGCTGCGCCAGTGCAACATCGTGCTCAATCGCAACGTCTTGCCGTACGACCCGAACGGCCCGTGGTTCACGAGTGGCATCCGGCTCGGGACCGCGGCCCTGACCACGCGCGGCCTCGGCGAGGAGGCGATGGTCCAGATCGCCGGGCTGATCACCGCCGTCCTAGGGGCGGTGGCGCCGATCGAGGACGACCGGGGGAAGCCGGTGCTTCCGGACGCGTTGGTCGACGAGGTGCGTGCGGCCGTAGAGGAGCTCACGGCGGCGTACCCGCTGTATCCAGATCTCGTCGTCTGAGACGGTTCCGTGCAGATCGAGACGGGGGCACAGCCCAGGGATCGGCACTAGTCAGCCCACCAGTCGCGCTGGCCATCGACGTCTTCGCGCGGATCCTCGCCAAGATTGGGCGCGCCGATGACGAGGATCTCGAGGCCCTTCGGCCCGGCCTCGTAGCCTCGCCACGTACCGGGCGGGACGCGCACCGCGTCCCATTCCCTGAGCTCGACGATCTCGTCGTCGAGCTTCATCCGGCCGCTCCCGCGCAGGACCACGTACACCTCCTCCTGCTTCTTGTGCGTGTGGCCGTACGGAAAGCGATAGCCGGGTGGGACGCGCTGGTAGCTCAGGCCGGATTTCTCGAGCTCGAGCGCCTCGGTCGCCATGCGGAACTCCAGGTCCGGCGCGCCGTCGAACTTGGACCCGAGATCCTCCAGGTCCTCCTTGAGGTTCCTGAGAGTGAACGGCACGGCGCAATTCTATGGCACCCTGGCCGCGTCGCCGGGGCCGCTTATTCGCGTTTCTCGCGAGCGACGTAGGTTGGACCAGAGAAGCTTGCTTTACGCCGCCGCGGGTAGCAGAGCAAGGTGGGCTGCCGGCCCGGGTCCCAGCGGCTTTCACCGGCACGCCAAGTGCCGGTTCCCGCTCGGGTTGGAAGACCAACCGTCCTCGGCGGCGAGGCGTCCGGGCCGGCGGCATCCCCGCTCAATTCGACCAAGGAGGTTGCGATGTCAGACCAGTTGCAGGGTAAGAGGATCGCGATCCTCGTCGCCAACGAGGGGGTCGAGCAGGTCGAGCTGACCAGCCCGCTCGCGGCATTGCGCGAGGCGGGCGCCGAGGTCGATCTGCTCGCGCCCGAAGGCGACACGATCCAGGCGTTCAACCACCTGGACAAGGGCGACACTTTCACCCCGGACAGGACGGTCGGCGATGCAGACCCCGGCACCTACGACGGGCTCGTGCTGCCCGGAGGCGTCGCCAACCCCGACCGGCTGCGCACCGACACCGACGCGGTCCAGTTCGTCCGCGCCTTCTTCGAGGCCGGCAAGCCGGTTGGAGCGATCTGTCATGCGCCCTGGACCCTGATCAACGCCGGCGTCGTCGATGGCCGCACGCTTACCTCCTGGCCCAGCCTGCAGACCGATCTGCGCAACGCCGGGGCGGAATGGGTCGATGAGGGAGTCCACGTCGACCAGGGGCTGGTGAGCAGCCGCAAGCCAGACGACCTTGACGCCTTCAACGCGAAGCTTGTCGAGGAGTTCTCCGAGGGCGTGCATGAGGGCCAGCGCGAGGCGACGTCAGCCCACGCATAGCCCGGTGCCGTGTCGGGTGATGGGCTAGCCGAAGAAAGAGCTAGCCCATGCTCCTCGTGGAGTGAAAAGGGCACCAAATGCGCTCGGCAGGACGAGCACATCGAGGGCCGCCCCGGGCTCAGGTTTTGCGCTCGAGGTCGGCGACCTCCTCGGCCTTCTCGTTGGCCTTCTCCTGAGCTTGATCCAGCTCGTCCTTCTTCTCGCCCTTGCGCTCCTCGCGTTTGCCCTGGCGACGCAGGGAGGCGTCGTCAGTGAGGTCGCCGGCCGCCTTCTTCGCCCGGCCGGTGATCTTGTCGATAATTCCCATTGCTGAGCCTTTCTCATCGGGTACGGGGCTCCCTGTTACCCCAAAGCGCGGGTAGCCGAACCGCAGAGTCGCAATCACCTTTGCCTTGCTGCCGACTCCGCGAGCAGGCGCAGGTCTTCCACGAGGCTGGCCGGCACGAACTCGGCTGCGGTACTCGTCTCGGCGGCCATACCCCCGGACTACCCCTCTCCACCAGGCGACAAGCCCCGCCGCAGGTAGCGGGCATTGGCGGGCGCGTAGCCCTTCCAGTCGTTGTTGAGGTAAACGAACACAGGCCGCTGGGAACGCCAGGCGGCGATCCGGTGTCGCCAACCGTCGAGCTCGGCTTCGGAATAGTTGCCACCGCGACCGCGGTGGCCGTAGTGCAGGCGCAGGTAGGCGATCTCGCCGATCGGCTTAGCCTCGGACAGCGGCCGGCGCTTGTCGTCGCCGATCGCGAGCGAGGCGCCACGCTCCTCCAGCAGTTCCCTCACCGGCGCGGCGAACCAGCTCGGGTGCCGGAACTCGAAGCAGTGGTGGGCGCGCGGCAGCTCGCCAAGCGCCGCGGCAAGCAGGTCGTCGTCTCGGTGGAAGTTCTCCGGCAGCTGCCAAAGCACCGGCCCCAGGCGGCGCCCGCGGCGCAACGGCTCAAGCGGCTCCCAGAAGCGCGCGACCGCGTCGGCGATCTCGCGCAGTCGCTTCATGTGGGTCAGGTAGCGGCTCGCCTTCACCGCGAAGAGGAAGTCGCCAGGGACCTGCTCGACCCAGCCTTCGACCGTCGAGCGCTTCGGCAGGCGGTAGAAGGTCGCATTGACCTCGACCGTGTCGAAGACCTCGGCGTAGCGCTCCAGCCAGCGCCGCTGCGGCAGGCCCTTGGAGTAGAGGCCGCCACGCCAGTCCCCATAGCTCCAGCCCGAACAGCCGATCCGCACCCGCTGCATCGCCCGGCCCGGCTTGCTGGGCACCTGGCTCTACCTCGCGCGGGCGATGGCTGCGCGCAACTCGTCCTTGCCCATCTTCGAACGGCCGCGGATTTCCAGGCGCGCCGCCTCTTCGTTCAACTCCTTGCGCGTCTTGGCTTCGCCCTTGCGGACCTTGTTCGCCTCTTTGCCGAGTGCAGTCTTCGTTTTCCCCGACAGATGTTTCAGGGTTTTCTTACGTTTGGCGCCGGCCTGCGCCTTCTTCACGTTGCGGCGAGCGGCGGCGCGCTGTTTCTTGGAAGCCATGCGGTGGGGGTACCCGTTTGGGCGTGAGCCACGCGCGGGTAAGGACCGGAGGTGACCAAGCTCGGCTACACGCTCTCCAGCGAGGAGTTCGACGCTTCTTCTCTTATTGCGCAGGCCGAGCGCGCCGAGCAGGCGGGGTTCACCTTCGCTTCGGTCTCCGACCACTTCCACCCCTGGGTCGACGAGCAGGGGGAGAGCCCGTTTGTCTGGGGGACTTTGGGAGCGATCTCGCAACGCACCGAGCGGATCGAGTTGATGACCGGTGTCACCTGCCCAACGACCCGCATTCACCCGGCGATCGTCGCCCAGGCCGCTGCCACCGCCGCCAGCCTCTTGCCAGGGCGATTCTCACTCGGGGTCGGCACCGGCGAGAACCTCAACGAGCACATCCTCGGCGATCGCTGGCCCGGCGTGGTTGAGCGTCAGGATCGCCTCGAGGAGGCGATCGAGGTGATCCGCAAGCTCTGGGAGGGCAAGCTGACGAGCCACCGCGGCGAGCACTTCACCGTCGAGAACGCCCGCCTCTACTCGCTGCCCGACGAGCCGCCCCCGCTGCTGGTCGCGGTGGCCGGTAAAAGCTCGGTCGAACTTGCTGCGCGCCTCGGCGACGGACTGGTGGGCACCGCCCCGGTCACTGAGTCGGTCGGGCAGTTCCGCTCCGAAGGCGGCGAAGGCAAGCCGACCTACGGTCAACTCCACGTCTGTTGGGCCGAGGACGAAGAGGCGGCGAAGAAGCTGGCGCTGAAGCAGTGGCCCAACAGCGCGCTCAGCGGCAGCTTCTTCCTAGAGCTGCCGCTGCCGGCGCATTTCGAAGAGGCGGCTGAAGCGGTGGACGAGGAGGATGTCGCCGAGAGCATCGTCTGCGGCCCGGACTCCGAGCGCCACCGGGCGGCGATTCAGGAGTACGTCGACGCCGGCTATGACCACGTCTACATCCATCAAATCGGTCCCGACCAAGACGGGTTCTTCGACTTCTACGAGCGCGAAGTGCTTCCCGCTTTCTCCTAGCGCTCGCTAGTACCACTTGCCGCGCGCGAAGCCGCCGAAAGCGATCAGGCCGATCAACGCCACGATCAAACCGGCCCAGAAGCTCCAAACGAACATCAGGACGATGCCGACGATGACGAGGATTCCACCCAGTGAAATTCCCATGATGTTGTTCCCCTATTCGTCGTTGGCCTCTTACCCCCCGAGGCGCTTTGCGAGCAGCTCCTTGCCCTGCTCGGCACCCTTGCGGCTCGTCTCCTGAGCGCGGCGGAAGAAGTCAGCCAGCGCGGAGTCGCCCGCGCGGTGGGCATCGTCGATGTAGGTCTCCAGGCGCAGCACGTTGCTCAGACACTGCTCGGTGAACCAGATCACGTTGTAGTCCTTGTCCTTGGTGCCGGTGACGTGGCCGGTCTCCTCTGAGCCCATCTCTAGCCTCCTGACTCGATTGCAGTAGTGAGCGAGCTACCCCCGAGAACCGCGAGCAAAACGGGTTCCGGCGCGATCCTGTTCGCCGAAGGCGGGTAGCTCCCTGGGAGCATCGCTTCAGCTCACGAGCAGTACGAGATTGGCCACGACCGCGAGCGGGGTGCCAATCAACGAGAGGTAGCGGAAGAGCTTGGCAAAGCCGCCCCGGTAGCGGACGCTCTCCATCAGGGTCAGTCCGACGACATGGGCCATGTTGACGAGAGCGATTCCGATTGCGATCAGGATCGCGGCGGCGGCGCGGCCGGTCACTTCGCCCTTGTCGACTGCGACCGCACCGGCAAGGATGGCAGCGACGATGGTGCCGAAGATGCCCGCAACCATGCCGGCGAAATCGGCGCGCGAGAGGCCCGGCAGATAGGAGGAACCGATCTCGTGGCCCTCGGCTGGGTCCCGGGTCCCTGGACCGGAGGTCTCGATGCCGACGACGTGCCCCTCGCCGGTTCGGTCGCTGCGTAGAGCAATCACGCGGAGGGGTGGGTCAAGTCCGGCTTCGGCCTTTTCCAGCAGGCCTTCCTCGAACCAGCGAGCCTGTGCCTGCTCGTGCTCGAAGATCATGATCTCGTTGGCGGGCGCTTTCAGCAGGGCGTCCTGGGCCGCTTGGACCGGGTCGGGATCGCCTACCTCCCCCGTGGCTTCGATGCCGTTTGCGCGGAGCTCTTCGAGCACGCGCCGGAGTCGCGCCTCGGCTTCTCGCTTGGGCTCATCGATGTCGCCCAGCGTGTGTCGGAAGGCATTCGCCTCGACCGCTGGGACTATCACCCGCAAGTCCACCTCGTTGCCTTGATCGCGGGGGCCACCGTGAATCTCACGGAGTGGCTCCGGCCCGAGCGGATCGTCGGTGATTATCGCCAGCAGTCGGTGCGTCATTGGGTCCTCGACTCGATCTGGGTTCATGGCTGTCGCTTACCCCTCGGCGAAGGGGCGAAAACGGGACGGGTTCGACCCCTCATGAACCTGGGTAGAAGACCAGCGCTTGTTTCCCAACTGAAAGGAGGACAGAAAATGGCCGAGCTGACGACGCTGGAGGAGAAGCTCGCGGAGGTTCTGGGCCTGGCCAAGGCTGCGCAGGGCGCCACCGAAAAAGTCGAGGACATGGTCGAGGACGAGGGAATCGTCGCCACCCTGCAGAAAATGCGCGACGAGGCCGAGGAGACCGAGCGCCGCTGCACGGACGTCGCCGATGCCCGCGACGGCAAGAAGACGGCCATTCTCGAAAAGGCCCAGGAAACGAAAGGCGAGGCGACCGAGATGATGTCGACCTACCTAGGCGACGAGTCCGACGGGCTCGACGGCTTCGAGTTCCTGACGATGGCCGAGGCCGGCGAGGTGGGGCACTGGGCAGTGCTCGGCAAGCTGAACGAGTCGGCGCAGGAGAGCGGGATCTCCGAGTTGGTCGAGTGGGCGCTGCCGATCCAGGAGCGCCACTTCGCCGAGGTGAAGGACGGCTCGCTGAAGCTGGCCGCAGAGAAAGATCCCTACGAAGAGTCGTAGTGACCAGTAGCTAGGCCATGCAGACCAGGAGGCGCCGCCCAGGGGTCATCGCAGCACTGGTGGCACTCGGCGTCTCTCTCATCTGCGCCTCGGGTTGTGGCGACCTCAGCCGCGACGAGCTGAATCGCGGGGTCGAATCGTTGAGCGCGCTGGCGGCCCAGGGGGAACTGGTCGCGGACGGAGTCGCTCGCGATGCGACCAGGTCCACCTACACGCGGGTGATGGCGAAGACGCTCGGCGGCGAGGCCGAGCACGAGGCCGAAAAGCTCGCCGACGCCGAACCCTCGCCCGAGCTGAAGGAGCAGCGCGACGCCGCGGTGCAGATCGCCGGCGAGCTGGCCGAGCTCTTCTCCGAACTGGAGACCTTCCCCGGCGACGAGCACCACGGCGCCCTGGTCGAGCGGCACATGGGCGAAGTGAAGGACCAGGCGGACGCGCTGGTGGAACCCCTGACCGGTGAGGAAGCGTGAAGTCGGTCCTCAAAATCGCCCTGGGGATCATCGCCGCGCTCGGCGGCTTCCTCGACATCGGCGACATCGTCTTCACGACCCAAGCTGGGGCGCTCTACCGCTACGACCTGCTCTGGGCTGTCGCCCTGGGCACGATCGGGATCGCCGTCTACGCGGAGATGTGCGGGCGGGTCGCGGCGGTCACCGGCCGCCCGGTCTTCGACGTGATCCGGATGCGGATGGGTTTCGGGCTCGGCCTCGTTGCGCTGGTCGCCAGCACCTTCGTCAACGTGCTCACCGTCGCCGCCGAGCTCGGCGGCCTCGCGATCGTCTTGCAGCTGCTCGTCGACGCCGAGTTCAGCCTCTTCGTCGTCCTCGCCGCGATCGGGCTGGTGATCGTCGTCGCCCTGCTCCCCTTCGGGGGGATCGAGCGGATCTTCGGCTACTGCGGCCTGCTGATGCTGGTCTTCCTCGCGACCGCGATCCACCAGGGGCCCGAGTGGGGCGAGGTCGCGCAGGGCTTCGTCCCCTCGCTCAGCGACTCCAGGCTCTACCTCTACTTCGTCGTCGGTGTCTTCGCCGCGGCGCTGATGCCCTACGAGGTCCACTTCTACTCCTCGGGCGCGGTCGAGGAGCGCTGGGACGAGTCCAACCTGTGGGAGAACCGCCTCAACGCGATCGTCGGCTACGCCCTGGGCGGCCTGCTCGCCTGCACGCTGGTCGTCGTCTCCGGATTCCTCTTCCACCCGGTCGGGGTCGACCCCGCCGACCTCGGCACCGCCGCGTTGCCCGCCCAGGGCGCCTTCGGGGAGACGGGGTTGCTCCTGGCGCTGGGGGGGATCCTCTTCTGCGTCGGCGGCGCCGCGATCGACTCCAGCTTCGCCGCCTCCTACAACCTCGCCCAGTTCCTCGGCTGGGAG
>JBIOVI010000059.1:0-61837 GCA_044867645.1 Solirubrobacterales bacterium
AGCGCGCAAATGCCCGAAAGGCAAGCGCAAGGTCAGAAGCGGCGGCAAGGTCCGCTGCCTGAAAGCCGCCAAACAGCACAAACGTCACAACAACCGTGGAGGTTCCAAGTGATCTCGGCAAAGCGAGCATCGACCCGCGCCGTTCTCACCCTGGCCCTGATCGCGCTGCCGGCGGCGGGCCTGCCGACGACGGCCGCAGCGGCGCCACCGGGCCCAGCCTGGAAGATCTCCACCCAGATCCTGACGCCGACCAACCTGATCCCCGGCGACAGCAGCGGCGAGAGCGTCTACGCGATCACCGTCAACAACATCGGCTCCAAAGCCACCTTCGGCGCCTTCACGATCACCGACGAGCTGCCAGAAGGGCTCAGCCTCAACCAGTCCCCGCCCTTCGGGGTCGCTTTCCACATGTACGACGACGGCGAAATCAACGGCCTCAACAACGAAGTCTTCACCTGCGACAAAGTCGCGGTCAGCTGCAGCGGCGCGACCAAAGTCAATCCGGGCGAGCGGCTTTACATGACCGTCCCGGTCAGCGTCGCCCCCGATGCGCCCTCCGTTGTGACCAACCGGGTGACGATCTCGGGCGGCGGCGCCGTCGCGGACTCCGACAGCCTGGCGAGCGCGGTCAGCTCAGAGCTGCCGCCCTTCGGCCTCGAGTACTTCGAAAACGCGCTGCTCGACGCGGGTGGCGCGCCGGAGGACCGAGCCGGCTCCCACCCCTACCAGATGCGGATCGGCGCACAGTTCAACGTCCTCAAGGGAGGCAGTCCGGTCGAGAACCCCAAGAGCATCGTCGCCGACCTGCCCGCCGGCATCGTCGTCAACCCCGAAGCGACGCCGGTGCGCTGCACCGAGGCCCAGCTCGACATCCAGACTATCGGCAAAGGATGCCCCGAGGCCTCGGCGATCGGCATCGTTCACGTCAGCCTCCGGGTCACGAATCCTCACGCGACGCCGTCCTGGACCCAACCCCTCTACAACATGGTGCCGCCGGCGGGCCGCCCGGCCGAGTTCGCCTTCAACACCGCCGGGATCGGCGTCCCGATCCACCTGCTGCCGAAGATCCGCAGCGACGGCGACTACGGGCTCAGCTCCGAGACGCTCGACACCCCTAGCTTCGGCGGCATGACCGGCGTCTCGATCGACCTCTGGGGCGATCCCTCCGACTCCAGCCACGACTTCAGGCGCGGCAATTGCGGGAAATTCCAGGTGTTCGGGAAAACCTGCCCCGTGGGCCCGACCAATACCGCCCTTTTGACGATGCCGAGCGCCTGCTCGGGACCGCTGAAGACGACTTTCAGCGCCGACTCCTGGCAGCACCGCGGCGACTTCGTCTCGGCCGTCTCCGAAACGCAGACCGAGGCCGGGGACCCGGTCGGCGTCAACGGCTGCGAGAAGCTCAGCTTCAACCCGGCGATCGAGACCCAGCTCTCGACCGACCAGGGCGAGACCGGCACGGCGTTCGACATCGACGTCGACTTCCCCAACGACGGCCTGGAGAAACCCGCGGCGATCGCCGAATCGATGGCGCAGAAAGTCGTCGTAACGCTGCCCGAGGGCGTGACGATCAACCCCTCGGTCGGCGAAGGCCTCGGCTTCTGCACGCCCGATCAGTATGAGAACGAGAAGACCTTCTCGATCGACGGCGAGGGCTGTCCGGGCGACTCGAAGATCGGCACCCTTCACCTGGAAACGCCGCTGCTCGGCAAGGAGTCGGTCGAGGGCTCTGTGTATCTGGCCCAGCAGGACGATCCAACCACGAGTGAACCCGGTGCGGAGAACCCCTTCGACACCGACATCGCCATCTACATGGTGCTGCGCAACGCGCTCCGCGGCATCTTGGTCAGGAAGCCGCTGAAAGTGATCGCCGACCCGAAAACGGGCCAATTGGTGACGACCCTCGAAGGGATACCGCAATTGCCCTTCAGCCACTTCAACTTCCACTTCAAGGAAGGGGCGAGGGCTGCTCTGATCAGCCCCTCTGCCTGCGGCAAATACACGACCGAGGCCAAGTTCTATCCCGCCTCGGCTCCCAACAGCCCGAAGACGGTGACCGCCGACTTCGAAATCACCAAAGGGGTGAACGGCGGATCTTGTCCTCCGGGAGGTGTGCTGCCCTTCAAACCCGGCTTTACCGCGGGCTCGCTCAACAACAACGCCAAGTCCTACTCGCCCTTCAACATGCGCCTGACCCGCGCAGACGGAGAGCAGGACATGACCAAGTTCTCCTCGGTCCTGCCTCCGGGTGTATTGGGCAAGCTGACCGGGGTGGGCAAATGCTCCGATGCCGACATCGCCTCGGCGAGGGCCAAGACCGGGCGCCAAGAGAAGGCGAGCCCCTCTTGCCCTGCTAACTCCGAGATCGGTCGCACCTACGCCGGAGCGGGAGTGGGCGACTCGTTGACCTATGTCAAAGGCCAGCTCTACCTGGCAGGCCCCTACCACGGCGATCCCTTGTCGGTGGTCTCGATCACCCCCGCCGTGGCAGGTCCCTTCGACGCGGGAACGGTCGTCGTCAGGGAGGCGCTTGACCTGAACCCAGTGACCGCCGAAGTAGAAGTCGACGGCGCGGCGTCCGATCCGATCCCCCATATCCTCAAAGGGATCGTCTTGAAGGTCAGGGACCTAAGGGTCTACGTCGATCGCAACGAGTTCATCGTCAACCCGACCAGCTGCGATCCATCAAGCGCCAAAGCGACCCTCTTCGGCGGCTTCCTCGACGTCTTCAGCGCAGCCGACGACGTCCCGGTGGGTCTAGCCACCCGCTACCAGGCCGCCAACTGCGCCAGCCTTGGCTTCAAGCCGAAGCTCAGCTTGAAGCTGAACGGAGGGACCAAGCGAGGCGATCACCCGGCCTTGAAAGCGGTCGTCAACGCCAGGCCCGGAGACGCCAACATCGGCGCAGCCGTCGTCACCCTGCCGAGCTCCGCTTTCCTCGATCAGGCCCACATCCGCACGATCTGCACCAGGGTGCAGTACGCGGCAAACGGAGGAGCTGGCGGCGGTTGTCCGAAAGCGGCTCAGTACGGCTACGCAAGGGCATTTACGCCTTTGCTCGATGAACCGGTCGAAGGACCCGTCTACCTGCGCTCCTCAAACCACAAACTGCCCGACCTGGTCGCAGCGCTCCATGGCCTCGTCGACGTCGACATCGTCGGCCGCATCGACTCCTTCAAAGGCGGCATCAGAAGCTCCTTCGAAAGCGTCCCCGACGCCCCGGTCTCCAAGTTCATCCTCACCATGCAGGGCGGCAAGAAGGGATTGGTCGTCAACAGCAGAAACCTCTGCGCCGGCAAGAACAGGGCCAGCGCCCAGTTCACCGGGCAGAACGGCGTGCCGCATGACTTCAGGCCCGTGATGAAGGCGAACTGCGGGGGCAAGCGCAAGCGCCACAGGTAGGTCCCTCCCTGGATTGAGTACGAGCGCCCCGACCGGGACTCCGGCCGGGGCGTTTTCCGTGAGGGTCGAGTAGAACTCCCCTTCCCTTGAAGGAGCCCAGCCGCATGTACAGGATCGCGATGGCCGTCTCCAGGCCGGTTGTCGCGGCGTGGGGTCGCCTCACCGTTGAGGGACTCGAGGCTCTGCCGGAACATGGGCCGGTGCTCGTGGTCGGCAACCACGACAGCCACTGGGATCCGGTGGCGGTCGGGGTGGCGGCGATCCGGCGCCGTCAGATTAAGGCGCTGGCCAAATCTACGCTGTGGGACGTGCGGGGCCTGAGCCCGGTGCTGGACGGCATGGGCCAGATCCCGATCGAGCGAGGGGCGGGCGACGCGGGGGCTCTGTCCCGGGCGATCGAGGAGCTGCGGCGGGGTTCCTGCATCGGCGTCTTTCCGGAAGGGACCCGTTCGCGCGGCAAGGTGCTGCGGGCGCGCAGTGGGGTCGGCCGGCTGGCGCTCGAGGTTCCCGAGGCGAAGCTCGTCTGCGTCGCGATCGAGGGCACCAGCGACCTCACTGGATTTCCCCGGCGCCCCCGCCTGCGGACCCGCTTCTTCGAGCCCGCCGGGGGTCAGGCACAGCCAGGCGAGGAGCCAGGGGAGATCTCGGCTCGGCTGCTGGCCGAGATACGCGAGCAGGTCTCGCCGACGATCTCGTTCCGCAAGCGGTCCTAGCCGACTCAGTCCTCCGGCTCTTGGCCGTTGGGCTGCAGCACGTACCACTCGGCGCCGAAGGAGTCGATGTCGTTGCCCTTGGCTTCGCCCGGTTTGGCGTCGGCCGTGTAGGTGTAGAGGGGGTGGCCGCCGTAGGTGACCTGGACGGTGCCGTCTTCGCGTTCGGTCGTGCCGAGCTTCGAGGCGACCGCGCCACCCTTCGCCTGGGGGGCACCAGCGGTGGTCAGCGGCGGCCAGACGCCGGCGCAGCCGCCGTAGCAGGAGGACGTCGTGCCCTTGTCCTTATGGAAGTCATAGAGGGTGAAGCCGCGTGAGTCGACGACGATCGCGCCGAGCTTCGGATTGCTCGCGACGGTGACAACCGCCGCGCCGCCGCCTCCCTCGCTCCCTGACGAGGTCGTCGAGGCCGGCTGGGTCGCGCTGCCGCCCTTGCCTCCGTAGGCGCCGCCGGAGCCGGAGTTGTCATCGCTGCCGCCGCAGCCGGCCATTGCCAGCACGACGCCGAGTGCCGCCACCGCGACCACGCCTATCGATCTGCTCACGTGCTTCCTCCTGGTCTCGTAGTCAAGGGCAGTTATCCGCAATACGGACGGTCTTGGGGTCGAGTTCAGGTAGCTGGGGCGACTGGGGCGACGAAGGTGCGGTTGCCGACCCGGACGTCGATCGCCCTGGTGCGGGAGAGGTCGAGGGCGGCGCTGAGGACCGCGTTGGCATCGTCGCCCCAGCGGTAGCGGAAGGAGCCCGCCGGCATCCGCGCCCCGTCCGGGCCGCGCAGGAAGACGCGGCAGAGCGTGCCGGAACGGGCCCCCTTCACGTACATGTGGATCTCGGTGCCGTAGGCGTGGGGCACCAGCTTCGCCCCGATCTTCATCCCCGCGGGCAACGAGCGGAAGGTCACGTGCTGCTCCGGCGTGGGGCTTCCGCCGGGCAGGACGAAGATCGCCAGCGCAGCCGCGGCCACCGCCGCGGTGACGCCGCTCAGGGCGAGGCCGGTTCGCAGGCGGCGACGCCGAGCTGAGCGGCGCTCGCCGCGGATCCTCGCCGCGATCCGGTCGCCCAGAGCCGCCGGCGGTTGCGGTGCCGCGTCGAAGCAATCGGGGTCGGCCAGCGGCAGCAGCCTCGCCACGCCGGAAAGCGACTCCAGCTCGGCGCGGCACTCGCCGCAGCCTTCGAGGTGGGCCTCGAGCGCCGTTCGTTCCTGATCTGGAAGCCGGCCCAGCGCGTGGGCGCCGAGCAGCTCACGCCACTCGCGGCATCTGTCAGTCGTCATAGCCGATTTCCTCCAGCGCGACCCGCAGCGCTCGCAGGCCGTAGTAGACGCGGCTCTTCACGGTGCCCTCCGGCACGCCCAGCTCCTCGGCGACCTCGGTGTAGGGGCGTCCGCGGTAATAGGTCTCGACCAACACGCGCCGGTGTTGGTCGCCGATCCGGCGCATCGCCTCCTCGACCTGCCAGGAGAGCAGCGCCTCGTCGAAGGGCTCGACCGCGGGCTCGATCCCGCCCTCGGCGACCGCCGGGCGCGCCGCCCGAGCCCGACCGAGGTCGATCACGACGTTGCGCAGGATCGCGAACAGCCAGGTGCGCAGCGAGCCGATCTGCGGGTCGAAGCGCTCTCCCGCCCGCCAGGCACGCAGGAAGGTCTCCTGGACGGCCTCCTCCGCCAGCCCGGAGTCGCCCAGCGAGCGCATCGCGAATCCGTAGAGCTCGCCCGCGTGGGCGGCGTAAGCCTCGCGCACGCCGCGCTCATCGCTCAGCGCGCCGGGTGGCATTCAGATCGGGTCCTCGATTGGTTGGTGCGCACATCCCGGCGTACGCGCATGCGGTTTCTCCGGTTCAGTTCAGGCACAAAGCGTAGGCAGAAGATTTTGAATCCGCGCCCCACTCGCGCGACATGTTCTGTCTACAGTTCTGCAATCATGTACCGCGTGACTTGGACAGACGATCGCCTGCAGGACCGGTTCGACTCGATCGACCGTCGGTTCGATGAAGTCGACCGTCGTCTCGATCGGGTTGACGCAGGACTTCAGCGCGTCAACGACCGGCTCGACGGACTGCACCGCGTCCTGTTCCAGCTCGGCGGTGGCATGATCGCTGCGCTGATCGGCTTGATCGCGACGCAGTTGTAAGAGCGGCGCCCCCCGACGGCGCCGCCCCTCCGCCTATTCGAGTTTGCCGATCTTGAAGATTTTGGTGCCACAGTCGGGGCAGGTGCCCTGGATCGCCGGGCGACCGTTTTTCATCGTCACCTGTTTGGGATCCTTGATCTCGACCTTCTTGCGCTCCTTCACGCAGTAACCCTCAGGCATTGGGTCTCCTTTCGTGCCGCTCTGGGCAGGACTCGCGTTGGTGCGCGAGGTGGATTGCGGGCGAATGTAACGCAGTGAGGGGACGTGGCGCACGCATGCTAGTGCGTATCGCTACAAGCGAGCTACCGGCCGGCGTGTTCCTCGTCGGCCTGTTCGCTCTGCTTTTTCGTCTGTTCGATCGATTCCGACACGCGGTCGCGACTCGTGTCCCCGCCGCTCGTGTCGCCGCTCGTGCCCGAGGAGGAGCTACCCGGGCTTGGCGAGGAGGCGCCCCCCGTGCCACTGCTTTCTCCGCTGGATCCTCCGCCGTTCGGGCTACCACCTCCGTTCCCAGCACTGCCCTCGCCGCCACTCTGCGCCGCGCCGCCGCTGCCACTGCTCAGTTGCGCGACTTCTGCCTGCAGCGCTTTCAGTTCGGCTTCGAGCTGCGCTTGATCGGTCACTGCAGAACCGCTGCTACCCGCGCCGATCCGCGCTTCGAGCCGCTCTTGAAGCGCCTGCACGTCGGACTCGCTGACCGCGTTGTCGCGGGCATCCACCGCCAGGTAGATGGCGGCCCCGGCGGCACCGATCGCGATCACGGCTAGGACGAGGAAGACGCGGGTCCGCATCCCGAGCTTGCGCTCGACCTCTCCGATCCAGGCCCGCAACCCGTCCAGCGACATCGCCTTAAGTTAGTCGAGAACGGCGCCGGAGGGCCGGGTCAAATACTCTGCGGTCCGCACTTCCCATCCCGAGGAACCCAAGGAGAGCCACGCATGCCCGAGGCAGTGATAGTCGACACCATCCGCACGCCGATCGGCCGTGCCTTCAAGGGCTCGCTGGCCCAGCTGCGCCCCGATGAGATGGGCGCCTACGTCGTCGACCAGTTGCTCGAGCGCAACCCTGAGGTCGACCCCGCCTCCGTCGAAGACCTCTTCTGCGGCTGCGGCATGCCGCAGGGCCTGCAGGCCTTCAACATCGGCCGCATCGTCTCGCTGCTCTCCGAGAAGCTGCCGCAGGAGGTCAACGGGGTCACGGTCTCGCGCTATTGCTCCTCCAGCCTCGACGCGATCCGCCACGCCGGCAACGCGATCAAGGCCGGTGAGGGCGACGTCTACATCGCCGCCGGGGTCGAGTGGGTGAGTCGCTACAACGAGCGCACCGAGCCCGCCGGCGCCGCCGACCAGAACGAGAAGCTGCAGGGCAACGACGGCCAGCCCAACGCCTACATCGAAATGGGTGAGACGGCGGTCAACGTCGCGAAGCGATACGAGGTCAGTCGCGCCGACATGGACAAGTTCGCGCAGCGCTCTCAGGAACTGGCGGTGCAGTCCCAGGAGGACGGCTTCTTCGACCGCGAGATCGTCTCGGTGACGCTGCCCGACGGCACCGAGGTCGCCAAGGACGACGGCCCGCGCGCCTCCTCGACGCTGGAGAAGCTCTCCCAGCTGGAGGAGTCCTTCGGCGGCGGCGGGGTCACCGCCGGTAACTCCTGCCCGCTCAACGACGGCGCCGCCGCGGTGCTGCTGATGAGCGACACCAAGGCCAAGGAGCTGGGGCTGACGCCGCGGGCCCGCATCATTACCGCCGCGACCTACGGCAACGAGCCCGAGTACATGGGGGTCGCCCCGATCGGCGCGATCAAGAAGGTGCTGGACCGGGCCGAGATGACGATCGACGACGTCGGCACGGTCGAGCTGAACGAGGCCTTCGCCGCCCAGGTGATCCCGATCATGGACGAGTGCGACATCCCCCTGGAGAAGCTCAACACGCACGGGGGTGCGATCGCCCTCGGCCATCCCTTCGGCATGACCGGCGCCCGCATCATGGGCACCCTGCTCAACGTGATGGAGACCGACGACCACCAGGTCGGCCTCGAGACGATGTGCGTCGCCGGCGGTCAGGGCAAGGCGATGTTGGTCGAAAGAATGAACTGAGGTAGGGCATGCGACTCGAGACGCTGATCTATGAGAGCAGCGATCGGGTCGCCCGCATCACCCTCAACCGGCCGGAGCGCGGCAACGGGATCGTGCCGCGGATGCCGGCCGAGATCGCGGCCTGTGTCGAGCGCGCCAACCTCGATCCTGCCGTCCACGTCATCGCCCTCGCCGGCAACGGCAGCGGCTTCTGCGGGGGCTACGACCTGGTCGCCTCGGCCGAGGGCGATATGAGCGGCCTCGGCGGAGTCGAGGCGCCGCCCGGCTCACCGGTCGACCCGGCGACGATTGGCGCCAACCACGTGCCCGAGTCGAACTGGGACCCGGTCACCGACTTCCAGTTCATGTGGCGCAACGTGCGCGGCTTCATGAGCCTCTTCCACTCCGAGAAGCCGGTGATCTGCAAGGTCCACGGCTACTGCGTCGCCGGCGGCACCGACATGGCGCTCTGCTCCGACCTGCTGGCGGTCGCTGCCGATGCCAAGATCGGCTACCCGCCGGCCCGCGTCTGGGGCTCGCCGACGACGGCGCTGTGGGCGTCACGCGTCGGCCCGATGCGGGCGAAGCGCCTGCTGCTGACCGGCGACTCGCTGAACGGCGAGCAGGCAGCGGAGTGGGGGCTGGCCACCGAGGCGGCGCCGGCCGAGGAGCTCGACGAGCGCTTCGAGGCGCTGTTGGAGCGGGTCGCGCGGCTGCCGATCAACCAGCTGGTGATGATGAAGATGCTGGTCAACCAGTCGCTCTACGCGCAGGGCCTGCACCAGACCCAGTTGCTCGGCACCTTCTTCGACGGCGTCGCCCGCCACACCGAGGAGGGCCATGGCTTCGTCCGCCGCGCCGCCGAATCGGGCTTCAAGGAGGCGGTGCGGGAGCGCGACGAGCCCTTCGGCGACGAGGGCCTCAGCGGCTTCAGCGTCTGAGCTCAGAGCTGGGTGGCGAGGATCGCGATGAGGGCAAGGATCACGCCGACGGAGGCTCGGAACATCATGCGATGCAGCGAGAGCACGGCGTCCTGTAGCCCATCGAATCTCGAATTCATCTCGGACAATCTCCCATTCAGGTCTGAACGCAGTCCCCCGATCTCGGACTGGATGTGGTCAATTCGCCGGTCGACCTCGCCGAATTGTCGGTCCAGGCGGCTATTCATCTCCACAAACCGCCGATCCACTTCGCCGAACTGTCGGTCCAGGCGGCCATTCATCTCGTCGAAGCGCCGATCCACCTCGTCGAAGCGCCGGTAGGTCTCCCGCGAGAAGGCATCCAGGCGGTCGTCGGTCCAGTCGTTTCTCATCGCCTCCATGATGACAGCCTTGCAGACAGAATGTTGCGCGTGCTGCGCGCAGTGCAAATTCTCTGCCGGCCCTTGGTCAAGTAAGTTCAACGCCGCGATGAGCGACGATGCGCCGCACCCCAGCTCCCTGATTACGCCGGAGTCCGTGCGCAACTTCCTGCCGGGCAGCTTCCCCGGCGACCTCGGGATCGAGCC
This sequence comes from Solirubrobacterales bacterium, assembly GCA_044867645.1. Classification (GTDB taxonomy): domain Bacteria; phylum Actinomycetota; class Thermoleophilia; order Solirubrobacterales; family 70-9; genus VRUE01. Next base: position 9,827 of record JBIOVI010000059.1, read on the forward strand.
GCTCGAGATCGAGGACTCGCACTCGCGGGGCAGGATCGTCGTCGACAGGCGTCACCTGCATCCGGGCGGCTTCGTCCACGGCGGTGTCTGGACGGCGCTCGGCGACACCGTCGCGGCCTGGGCGACCTTCCGGGTCATCCCGCCCGGCCACAACTTCACGACGATCGAGCTGAAGCTGAACGTCTTCGCCGCCGGCGTCGATGGCGATGAGATCGTCGCTGCCGCCGAGCCTCTCCACACCGGCAAGAGCACGGTCGTGATCGAGGTGAGAATCGAGCGTCGCCGGGAGGGCGCGGAGCCCCGCCTCGCCGCCAACCTGATCGTCACCCAGTTCGTGCTTCCTCCGCGGGGGTGACGACTTCCAACTCTTCGATCTGGGGGAGACGCCAGAGCAGGCTGGCGATGGTCAGGCCGATGGCCGAGCAGAGCAGCGCCACGAACCACTCGCTCGCCGTGAGCAGGGTCATCTCGAAGAAGTCGCGCACCGGCGCCGCCGCCAGGATCAGCGCGAAGAGCGCTCCCAGCCCCGCCACCATCGCCAGCATGTAGCTCTGGATCGCGATGTGCTCGCGGCCTGGGCCGCGCTCGAGCAGCAGTACGAAGGCGAGCCCCAACACGATCAGCGTCGTCGTCGCCGCCGTGCGGCCCGCCTCCAGCGAGCCGCCGAAGACGGTGTCGACGAGGAAGAAGCAGAGGATCGAGCCGAGCGCGGTCGCCAGTCCCGCCGGCACCGCGAAGGCGGCCAGCGCCCGCAGCAGACGCCCGCGGTAGAGCGGCCCATCGGAGGGCGCCAGGGCGAGGACGAAGGAGGGGATGCCGATCGTCAGGAAGACGGCCAGGGTGAGGTGACGGGGGAGGAAGGGGAAGGCGAACCCGGGCACGGCGACGAGCAGGATCAGCGCCGCCGCGTAGACGCTCTTGGTCAGGTAGAGGCGCCCGAGGCGGTGGATGTTGCGGGCGATCCGTCGCCCCTCCGCCACCGCCTCGGGGAGTCGCGCGAACTCGTCCTCGAGCAGGACGATGTCGGCGATCCCCTTCGTCACCTGTGCGCCCGAGCCCATCGCCACCGCGAGGCGCGCCTGCTTCAGCGCCGGCACATCGTTGACGCCGTCGCCGATCATCGCCGTGTAGCGGCCGGACGCGCGCAGCGCCTCGACCAGCGCCTTCTTCTGCTCCGGCGCGATCCGGCAGAAGATCGTGTTGCGCTGGGCCGCGGCAGCCAGCTCCTCGGGGTCACTCGGTAGTTCCGAGCCCTCGATCACCCCGGCGTCGGTCGGCACCCCGACCGCGTAGGCGACCGCGGTCACGGTCGCCCGCGCATCGCCGGAGATCAACTTCAAGTCGATCTTCTCCTCCCGGATGAAGGCGATCGTCTCGGCGGCGTCGGCGCGCAGCGTCTCCTCGAGCACGACGAGCGCGACTGGGGTGAGGCGGGGAGGCGGCGTGTGCTCGGGATCGTCGGGCAGCCCCTCGCTCGACTGGGCGAAGGCGACCACGCGCCGGCCGGCTGCCGTCTCCTCGTCCAGTTTTCGGGTCAGGCCGGGAGGCAGCTCCAGCGCACCGCTCGCGGCGAGGATGTCGGGTGCGCCGAGCACATAGCTGACACCCGCCAGCCGCAGCCCGCTCCACTTCCACTTCGAGGAGAAGGGGACTTCGCCGCCAATTCGGCCGGGCGTTCCCGGAAAGGCCTCGGCGACCGTCTCCAGCGTGCGGTTACGGTCGCCGGCGCTTGCCGCAAAGCGTCCCAGCGCTGCTTGCGCCTCATCCGGATCGATCCCATCGGCCACCTGGATTCCGAGCAGGCGCAGCTGGCCATCGGTCAAGGTGCCGGTCTTGTCGACGCAGATCGTGTCGACGGCGGCGAGGCTCTCGGTGGCGCTCATCTGCTGCACCAGCGTGTCCTTGCGCGCCAGGCGTACCGCGGCGACCGCGAAGGTGACGCTCATCAGCAACACCATCCCCTCGGGGATCAGGGTCACCAGGCCGGCGGTCGCCGTCTGTGCGGCCTCGATCAGGTCGGTGCCGCGCAGCTGGAAGGTGATCAGCAGCAGCGCCGCCAGCGGCGCCATCGCCCAGGTGCAGGCGACGATCACGCGATTGACCTCGCCCTGCAGGGGCGAGGGCGGGTGGCGGAAGGCTTTCGCCTCGCCGGCCAGCTTGCCGGCGTAGCTCCCCTCGCGCACCGCGTCGACCTGGTAGCGACCCGAGCCAGCGATGCAGAACGAGCCCGACAGAACCCGCTCGCCCACGTCCTTGCGCACGCCGTCGGCCTCGCCGGTCAGCATCGACTCGTCGAGGGTCAGGCCGCGGCTGGCGATCGCCACGCCATCGGCAACCAGCTGATCGCCGGGCTCGACCGCGATTACGTCGCCAGGCACGATCTCCTCCGCCAGCAGGCTGACGACGGTCCCGTCGCGAACGACCTTCGCGCGAGGTGCGACCAGTACCGCCAGCTCATCCAGAGTCCGCTTCGCTTTTAGCTCCTGGCGGATGCCGATGTAGGAGTTGACGATCGCGATCACCCCGAAGACGGCGTCCGCGAGCAGCCCCAGCGAGAGGATCAACACGAAGAAGACGCCGATGATCGCGTTGAACAGGGTGAAGACGTTGCCGGCGACGATGCTGGCGACCGAGCGCGAGGAGGTGTCCGGGGGTGCGCCCAGCTCACGCAGGCGCTTTGCCGCCTCGGGGCTGCTCAGACCGCGTTCGGCGGCGCTCGCGGAATCGGTTGCGGCGGTGCCCATCAAGGGACATTCAATAGGGTTCCTGGCGGATGGCCTTGAAACTCGGACTGAACCTCGGTTATTGGGGCATAGGCCCCGCTGGAGACGATGCTCTCGAGGTCGTGCAGGCGGCCGAGCAGGCCGGCTTCGAGTCGGTCTGGGCAGCGGAGTCCTACGGCTCCGATGTCGTCAGCGTCCTTGCCTGGCTTGCCCCGCAGACGAAGACGATCAATCTCGGCGCGGCGATCATGCAGGTGCCGGCGCGCCCGCCGGCCGCGGCCGCGATGGCCGGCGCGACGATCGACAAACTGTCCGGTGGGCGCTTCCTCTTCGGCTTTGGGCCCTCTGGTCCCCAGGTCTCCGAAGGCTGGTACGGAGTCCCCTACGCAAAGCCCTGGGGACGGACCCGCGAGTACATCGAAGTGGTGCGCGAGATCGTCGCCCGCGAGGGCCCGGTCGACCATCAGGGCGAGCATTACCAGCTGCCGTTGCCGGACGGCGAGGGTAAGGCGCTGAAGCTCAACTTCCATCCCCTGCGCAACCGGATACCGGTCTTCGTCGGCGCGATCGGCCGCAAATCGGTCGAGATGGCGGCGGAGATCTGCGACGGCTGGATCCCGATCTTCTTCAGCGTCGACGCTTTCGAGCAGACCTGGGGCGAGCACCTCGAGGCGGGCTTTGCCAAGGGCGGGCGGCAACGTGCCGATCTCGAGGTCTCTCCCTCGCTGCAGGTCGCGATCGACGGCGATCTGGAGGCAGCCAAGAACGTGGTCAAGGCGGGCCTCGTCCTCTACTTCGGCGGGATGGGGAGCCGCAAGACCAACTTCTACGTCGACCTCGCCCACCGCTTCGGCTTCGGCGACGTCGCCGATGAGGTGCAGCGCCGCTTCCAGGACGGCGATCGCGGCGGCGCCTTCGAGGCGATGCCCGATGAGATCGTCGAGGCGACCTCGCTGGTCGGCAGCGAGGCCGAGGTGGCGGAGCGAATCGAGCGCTTCCGCGCTGCCGGTATCGACCGCCTGATCGTCTCCCCGGTCCACGTCGAGCGCAAAGAGCAGCTTCACACCCTGGAGCGGCTGGCGTCCCTCGCGGGCGTCGAGGCACCCGCCTAGCCGCTTGTCATAGGCTCCCCCGCCGCAGCGCTATGAAGATCGGAGTGCCGAAAGAGACCGCCGAGGGGGAGCGCCGGGTCGCGCTCGTGCCCGATGCCGTCAAATCGCTGAAGAAGAACGAGCATGTCGACGTGGTAGTCGAGCGCGGCGCCGGCGATGCCGCCGGCCACCCCGACTCCCAGTACGACGAGGCGGGCGCCAACGTCGTCGATCCCGACGTTGCCTGGGGCGCCGACGTCGTCCTTCGCGTCGCCGCCCCTACCACCGAGCAGATCGGCCGCCTCAGCTCCAGCCAGCTTCTGGTCGGCCACCTCGCGCCTTGGACCGCGGCAGAGACCAACAAAGCGCTGGCCGCCGCCGGGGTGACCAGCTTTGCGATGGAGGCGATCCCCCGCACCACGCGCGCCCAGGCGATGGACGCGCTCTCTTCGCAGGCCGCCGCGGGTGGCTACGCGGCGATGCTGATCGCCGCCCGCGAGTCCGGTCGCTTCTTCGGCATGATGACCACCGCCGCCGGCACCGTCCCGCCGGCCAAGGTGCTGGTGCTGGGCGCTGGCGTCGCCGGCCTGCAGGCGGTCGCCACGGCAAAGCGTCTCGGCGCGATCGTCACCGGCTTCGACATCCGCCGTGCCGCCTGGGAGCAGATCGCTTCGCTCGGCGGTCGCCCGCTCGAACTCGACTTCATCCCCGACGCCGAAGGCGAGGGTGGCTACGCGCGCCCGCTCACCGACGAGGAGAACGCCAAGGTGGTCGAGGCGATCGGCGAGAACGCCGCCAAGCAGGACGTGATCGTCACCACCGCCGCGATCCCGGGCCGCCCAGCGCCGCTGCTGGTCACCGCCGACGCGGTGCGGGGCATGCAGCCCGGCTCGGTGATCGTCGACCTCGCCGCCGAGAGCGGCGGCAACTGCGAGCTGACCGAGGCCGGACAGACCGTGGTCGAGGGCGGCGTCAAGGTGGTCGGCCCCCGCAACCTCGCCAGCGAGATGCCGGTCCCCGCCTCGCAGCTCTACGCCAAGAACCTGGAGAACCTGCTCGGCCTGCTGATCGACGGGGAGGGCAAGCTCAACGTCGATTTCGAGGACGACATCGTCGCCGCCGCCTGCATCACCCATGGCGGCGAGATCAAGAACGAGAGGGCCGCGCAATGAGCCTGTTCACCGAGATCACGATCTTCGTGCTCGCCGCCTTCGTCGGCTTCGAGGTGATCTCGAAGGTGCCGACCACGCTGCACACGCCGCTGATGTCGCAGACCAACGCGATTCACGGAATCGTGATGCTGGGCGGGCTGATCGTCGTCGGCTTCGCCAACGACGGCGTCGAGTACACGATCGGCACGATCGCGATCGCCTTCGGCACGATCAACATCGTCGGCGGCTTCATGGTCACCGACCGCATGCTCGGCATGTTCTCCAAAAAATCAAAGCCGTCCACCTCCTCCGCTTCGCGTCCGGGGGCGGACGGGTCGGATAAGGGATGACGTATGCCTGATCTTCTTTCTCTCCCTTATTCGGTGCTGAAGCCGGGTGGCGACGCTGCCACGGCGCTCTACATCGTCGCCTTCTCGCTCTTCATCATCGGGGTAAAACGCGGCACCCATCCGACCACGGCGAAACAGGGCAACCTGATCGCCGCAGGCGGGATGGCGATCGCGGTTGTCACCACCCTGCTGCTCGACGGGGTCGGCAACTGGGGGCTGATCGTCCTCGGCCTGGGAATCGGGACCGCGGTAGGTGTGATCGCCTCGATCCGCGTCCAGATGACCGAGATGCCGCAGATGGTCGCCCTTTACAACGGCGTCGGCGGCGGCGCCGTCGCGCTGATCGCCTGGTCGGAGATCCGCCACGGGATCTCGCTGGGCGAGGAGATCCCGCTCGACGAGCTGATCCCGGTCCTCTTCGCCGCCGTGGTCGGCTCGGTCTCCTTCTGGGGCTCGAACATCGCCTTCGCCAAGCTCCAGGACCTGATCCCAACCCGCCCGCTTGCCGTCCCCGGTCAGCAGGTGATCAACGTGATCCTGCTGCTCGGCATCGTCGCCGCCTGCGTCAACATCGCGGTCAATAACGGCGATCCCTCGCAGGCGATCTTCATCGCGATCCTGATCGCCGCCGGGATCCTCGGCAACCTCGTCGTGCTGCCGATCGGCGGCGCCGACATGCCCGTCGTGATCTCGCTGCTCAACGCCTTCACCGGCCTCTCCGCCGCCGCCGCGGGCTTCGCGCTCGACAACGTGGCGCTGATCGTCGCCGGGACGCTCGTCGGCTCCTCGGGAACGATCCTCACCATGGAGATGGCGACGGCGATGAACCGCTCCGTGGGAAACGTCCTCTTCGCCGGCTTCGGCGGCGCCCCTGCCGGCGGCGCGGGTGGGGCCACCGAGGAGCGACCCCATACCGCCATTGGCGCTCAGGACGCGGCGATCAAGCTCGCCTACGCCGACTCGGTCGTGATCGTGCCCGGCTACGGCCTCGCCGTCGCCCAGGCCCAGCACGCGATCAAGGAGGTCGCCGACGAGCTCGAGAAGCGTGGGGTCACGGTCAACTACGCGATCCATCCGGTTGCGGGTCGCATGCCCGGCCATATGAACGTGCTGCTCGCCGAGGCCGACGTCCCCTATGAGCAACTGCGTGAGATGGAGGACATCAACCCCGAGATGCCGCGCACCGACGTGGCCGTGATCGTCGGCGCCAACGATGTCACCAATCCGGCGGCGAAGAACGATCCCGACAGCCCGATTGCCGGCATGCCGATCATCGAGGTCAACGAGGCTCAGCAGGTGATCGTGATCAAGCGCTCGCTCAGCCCCGGCTTTGCCGGCATCGACAACGATCTCTTCTACGAACCGAACACCTCGATGCTCTTCGCCGACGCCAAACAGGCCGCGGCGGACATCGCGTCAGAGATCGGCAACCTCTAGCCGGCCGGCACCCGCAGCGCCTGCGTCTCTCGCAAACTCCAAGGTAACCCGGCTCCTGTCGGGGGCGAGTTTGGACGTGCCGGTGATTAGAGGTCCGTATGGGTGCTCGATCACCGGCACGTCTGGAGGGGGCGCGGCGTAAGGCCTTCGCGAAGCGCGAACGAGCGCTTGTGGCTCTGGCGGAACGTCAGCATGGCGTGCTCTCCCGGCGACAGCTCATCGCCGGGGGGCTGGGGGTTCGGACGATTGGGCGTCGACTCGAAGCGGGCCGACTTCACCTAGTCCATCACGGGGTCTACGCATTTAGTGGTGGAGTGTTGAATCGACGGGGGCGGTGGATGGCGGCGATTCTCGCCTGCGGGGAGGGAGCGCTTTTGAGCCACAGAAGTGCCGCAACGCTCTGGGGGCTGATGGGTAGCGCCACCGCCCCGGTGGAAGTCACGTCGGCGACGGGACGGCGTCGGCCAGGCATCGTCGTCCATGAGGGTGGGCTGGTGAGGGAGGAGCGCACGGAAGTTGGCGCTATCCCCACAACTACTGTCGCCCGCACGCTCTTCGATCTTGCGGAGATCGTTGATGAATCGAAGCTGGGGCAGGTGTTTGAGGAGGCTGATCGATTGCGCCTTCTGCAAATCCCCGCTCTCGAAGCGGTCTGCGCTCGTGGGCACGGTCGGCGTGCGCTGCGCCCAATTCGTCACCTGATCGAAGACGCACGGCATCCAGAAACGACTCGAACCCCCCTCGAGGATCGCGTCCTCGCACTCTGTCGGATGTACGACCTACCTATGCCGGCAACGAACGTTGAGGTGCTCGGCCACGAGGTCGACGCCTACTGGCCCCGGCAGCGCCTCATCGTTGAGGCGGACAGCGTCGCCTTCCATAGTCACCGCGCCGCTTTCGAGCGCGATCGTGCGCGCGACGCCGCCAGGCAGGCTGCTGGGTACCGCGTCATTCGTCTCACCCACCGTCGGCTCGAACATGAACCAGCCGCCATAGCCGACGAGCTTCGACGCCTTCTCACTCTTCCCGCGACGAAGAGGCGTGCCGGTGATTAGAGGTCCGCATGGGTGCTCGATCACCGGCACGTCTGAGCCGAGGCGGGGCGAGCGGGGGCAGGGGACTGTGGAGTGGATGGGGCTCGTTGCCGTGGTGGCGCTGTTGCTTGTGGGGCTTCTGGCGGCGGGGGTGCGGGTGCCGGGGGTGTCGTTGGCGCGGGCGGTGGCCTCGCGGATCCTCTGCGCCGCCACGTTCGCCGATAACTGCGGTGACGAACCAGCCCTGATTGCTGCCTATGGCGCGGAGATTGGCAAGCTGGTCCGCGAGCACATGCCCTCAATCGCGTTTGAGAGCGGCTCGCGGGCGCTGCCGGTCGACTTCCGCCGTTGCCGTAGCAGCGCATGTGGCGATGGCTCAGCGCGTGGCCTGGTTCACCGCGCCGATTCTGGCCTTCCGGTAACCGCCTTTGTGCACGTGATCGATTGCCGGGAGGCTGAGGATTCGAGTGAAGTCGACGAGTCGACCGGCGAAGACGTCGACGGCGAAGCGGCGATAGGCGAGGGGGGCGAAGACGTTGGCGACGGTGAGGCCGGGTTAGGCAATGGTGGCGATCCCGACTGCTCTGGCCCCCGAGCCGGCAATCTCTACCTCCAATACTGGACCTACTACGCCGACTCCGCCACCCTGCGCGGAGTGCCGATCGCCGGGCGCGCTGGTTTTCATCGCGACGATTGGGAGGGAGTCCAGATCCGCATCGGCAGGGACGGCCGGATCGACGAGCGGGTCTCATCGCACGGTGGCTACAACCACGACCGGGGAGTCGCCAACTGGGGCTCGGATGCGGGGATCGATGCGTTGAAGGACGTGGCCGAAGCTGTCGGTGCCCGCTCCCGAAACGGCTGGGGCCCGGAGACCCGCCTGCTGCTCGTCTCCGGTGGCAGCCACGCCGGCAATGCGATTGGCTTTCCCCACGTCGATCGCCTCGTGCCTGGCCGGCGTGTGCATCTGGTGCCGCTGGAGTCCGTCGCGGCCGAGAACGACGCGGCTTACCGCTTTGCCGTCAGCCCGCCCTGGCGCAAGCGAGTCTGGCGCGACCCCGAGGCGGCGGGCACCGATTGAGCTCCCGCCCCGAGCGCTCAGCGCGGTGGCAAGGACCGAACCGGCATTCGCTTTAGCCCGGAAGACGGCTGGCCGCTACTTCGGCGGCATCCTCAGGGCACCGTCGAGACGGATCGTCTCGCCGTTGAGCATCGGGTTGGCGACGATCTGTCCGACCAGCCGGGCGTACTCCTCGGGCCGTCCGAGGCGAGAAGGAAACGGAATGCCGGCTCCCAGCGACTCCCGAGCCTCCTCCGGCAGCGCCGCAAGCAGCGGCGTATCGAAGAGGCCGGGCGCGATCGTCACCACGCGCACCCCGCGCGAGGCCATATCGCGCGCGGCGGGAAGGGTCATCCCGACGATCCCGCCCTTCGATGCCGAGTAGGCGATCTGCCCGATCTGCCCGTCGAAGGCGGCGATCGAGGCGGTGTTGACGCAGACTCCGCGCTCGCCTTCCCCGTTCACCTCGTTCTGGCTCATCGCGGCGGCGGCGAGGCGCAGCACGTTGAAGGTGCCGATCAGGTTGACCTTGATTACGTTTGAGAACAGCTCCAGGTTGTGGGGGCCTCCCTTGTGGGCGACCCGCTCGGCCCAACCGATCCCAGCGCAGCAAACCGAGACTCGCAGGCCATCCACGCCCATCTCCGCCGCTCGCTCAACCGCCGTCGAGATGGCCGCCTCGTCAGTCACGTCGGCTTCGACGAAGTTCGTCGCCGGCCCCAGCTCGTCCGCCAGCGCCTCGCCCTTCTCCGCGTTGAGATCGGCGATGACGACGCTCGCCCCTGCCTTCGCCAGCGCCCTTACGGTCGCCTCGCCCAGGCCCGAGGCCCCGCCCGCTACAAGTGCTCCCGCTCCCTCGACGATCACCGCGGCAGCCTACACCGCGGTTTTTCCATCCCACGGTCGGACCTCGCTAGGGTTTGCGAATCGCCACCGAGGTGACGGCAACGGCAAGCTCCAAGGAAGCGATCGCGGACCGGCTCGCGGAGGCGCGCCAACGCACCTACGAGCTGATCGAGCCGCTCGACGACGAGCAGCTAAACCGGGTCTACTCGCCGATCCTCAGCCCGCTCGCCTGGGACCTCGGCCACATCGCCAACTTCGAGGAGCTGTGGTTGGTGCAGACGATCGGCGAGCGCGCTCCACTGCACGGCGAGCTCGGCCGCTTCTACGACGCGATCGAGAATCCGCGCAAAACCCGTGGCGAGTTGCCAATTCTTCGTAACGCCGAGCTACGCGCTTACCTAGCGGATGTGCGGGAGCGCACCCTGGAGGTCCTCGACGAAATTGAGGTCAATTCCAATGTCGCCGATCCCCTGTTGCGCGACGGCTTCGTCTACGAGATGCTGATCGCGCACGAGCACCAGCACAACGAGACGATGCTGCAGTTGCTCCAGATGGTTGACGGCTATGAGCCCCCACGCACCTACGGTGTTTCCATCCGCGAGCAGATCCGATCCGATGCGGAAACGATCCTCGTCAAAGGGGGACAGCACGAGATCGGTGCCGCGGCCACCGGCTTCGCCTACGACAACGAGCGTCCCCGCCACGGCGTCGAGCTCGCCCCATTCGAGATCGATCGAACTCCGGTGAGCAATGGTGCGTATCTCGCCTACATGGAGGAGACTGGCGCCGAGCCGCCGCTGTTCTGGGAGCGCGACGGCGAGGGAGGATGGCTCCACACGGCGATGGGCCGCCGTGAGCCGATCGACTCCGCGCGCCCGGTCGTGCACGTCTCCTGGGACGAGGCCGATGCCTTTGCCCGCTGGGCCGGCAAGCGGCTCCCCAGCGAGCAAGAGTGGGAGGCCGCCTGCACCGATCTGGAGATGCGCGGGCATGTCTGGGAATGGACGTCCTCGAGCTTTCTTGCTTATCCCGGCTTCGAGGCGTTTCCCTACCGCGAGTACTCGGAGGCCTTCTTCGGCGACACCTACAAAGTGCTGCGCGGTGGCTCGTGGGCGACCCATCGCAACGTCATGCGGCCCAGCTTTCGCAACTGGGACCTGCCCCAGCGGCGACAGATCTTCGCCGGCTTTCGTTGCGCCAGGGACGCAAGACGATGACCCCGGGAGCCGCCGCCGAGGCGATAGAGATCGAGGTCCATCTGCGCGCCGACGGGGCGACGATGGCGAGGGAGGTTCGCCTCGGCCTCACCGCCAAGCCCAAGGAGCTGGCGCCGAAATACTTCTACGACGAGCGCGGTTCGCAGCTCTTCGAGCGGATCACCAGGTTGCCGGAGTACTACCCGACCCGGGCCGAGCGGGAGATTCTCTCCCAGCGCTCCGCCGAGATCGTTGCTGCCGCGGGCGAACCGGAGATGCTGGTCGAGCTGGGCTCCGGCTCCGCGGCCAAGACCCGCCACCTGCTGAGCGCCATGCGCGAGGCCGAATGTCTCACGACCTATGTCCCCGTCGACATCTCCGAGGAGATCACTCGCGAAACGGCGGAGTCGCTGGTCGAGGAGTATCCGGGCCTGGCGATTCGTGGCCTGATCTGCGACTTCGAGCACGACCTGGAGCGGATCCCGAACGGCGGCGGGCGGCTCGTCGCCTTCCTCGGCGGGACGATAGGCAATCTCTATCCGGATGCCCGCCGCGACTTCCTGACCCGTCTCGCGGCGCTGCTCGAGCCAGGCGACAAGATCCTCCTCGGCACCGACCTGGTCAAGGAGTCGAGCCGATTGGAGGCGGCATACGACGACTCGGAGGGGGTCACGGCGGAATTCAACAAGAACGTGCTGGAGGTGCTGAACCGCGAGCTGGGAGGCGACTTCGATCTGGACGGCTTCGAGCACGTGGCACGCTACGACGCCGACGCCGCCCGCATGGACATCCGCCTCCGCTCGTTGAGCGACCAGACCGTGCGCCTCGACGGCTTGGACCTGTCGGTGCGCTTCATGGCCGGGGAGGAGATGCGCACCGAGATCTCCACCAAGTTCACCCGGGAGCAGCTCGAGGGCATCTATCGCGAAGCCGGACTGCGACCGGACGGATGGTTCACCGACTCCGCGGAGGATTACGCGCTCAGTTTAGCTTCGGTTTAAAGTCTTGGACCTGTGGATTCCCTGAGGAAGATCAAGGAGGACCAAATTGAGCCTTGACGTCTACCTGTATGGGGAACGCGTCGGAACCTTGTTTCCCGCAGGTGACAACGACTACAGACTTGCCTACGATCCCGAGCTGGTCGAGAGGGTTGGGCCGGGGAAGGTTTTGCTCAGCAATTCGCTCCCAGCTCGTCCCGAGCCCTACAGCGCCGAGGCCACCAGCGCCTACATCGAGGGCCTGCTTCCCGAGGGCCCACGCCGCGGAAGACTGGGCCGGGAGCTGGACCTCGATGCCGCCGATGGCTACCTGCTCCTCACCGAGCTGGGCCAGGACTGTCCTGGCGCGGTTGCCTTCCTGCCCGAAGGGGAGAAGCCGCGGCCGGCCGAACCCGGATCGGTTCGCTGGTTGACCGACGACGAACTGGCGGAAGTGGTGAAGCCGCCCCCGCCCCGCCTCTTCACCGAGGACTGCAAGCAGCGGATGCGCTTCACGTTGCCGGGGCTCCGCCACAAGCTCAGCCTGGTGCGCGACGAGGCGGCCGGTCGCTGGGGCTGGCCCGAGGCCGGCGTTGCGAGCACGCACGTGGTCAAGCCGGAGACCGGCGAATACCCCGAATACGTCGCCAACGAGATGTTCTGCATGACGGTTTGCCGCCAGGTGGGCCTTCCCGTCGCCAAAGCGACCGTGGAGGAGATCGCCGGGCGGCGCTGCCTCGTCTCGCCCCGCTACGACCGGGTCGTCGGCGAGGGACTCGACGTCAAGCGGCTCCATTGCGAGTCCTTCTGCCAGGCGCTCGGCATATCGCCCTTCGCGGAGGAGGAAACCGAGGAGGGCGAAGCCCCCGGCTGGACAGAAGCCTGTGGGCTACTGAACGCGGTAAGCCGGCCCGACGAGGTCGTGAACCTGCTCACAGTTGCCTTCTGCAACTACATGCTCGGCAACGGCGACGCTCACGGCAGGAACTTCGCGCTGATCGATCGCGACAAAGAGACGCTCATGGGAGCCGAGAACAAGTGGCGCATCGCGCCGCTTACGGACATCACCTCGACCGTCGTCTACGACGACCCGATCCATCACGGGCTGACGATCTCCGAGGAGTACCAGGAAACGTCGTACCTGCTCGAACTCGCCGAAGTGTGCGAAGAATGCGAGTTCGACTTCGAAGTGCTGCGCGGTCTGGCGTCTGTCACCGCGACAAGGGTTGGCACGGCGATAGAGACGATCGCGACGCGATCGAAAAAGGAAGGCTGGCACGAGCCGGTCGTCGACAAAATCGTCGAACTGGCCGCCGACCGCTCCTTCGGGCTCGGCGCCGAGGTCGAGTACTAGGGCGCCAGCGCCTCGATCGTCTCGCCGAGCGCATCGGGCGGGACGATCGGGGTGAGGACTGGCAGGGTGATTCCGCCGGCGACGAAAGCATCCAGTCGCTCCCGCATCTGCTCGGGCGTCCCGAAAACGAAGGTGTCCTCGATCAGCTCCCAGGGGGCTGCCGCGGCCGCGCCCTGGCGGTCGCCGGATTCCCAGGCCGCGACCATCGCGTCGATCTGCTCGCCGTAACCGAGCCAGCGGTAAAAGGCCGCGTAGACGGGGACGGTGATGTAGGAGGAGAACATGAAGCGCGCCAGCGGCTCGACCGCCTCGCGCTCGCCGGGCAGGCAGAAGAAGCGGCAGAGCAGCTCGAACCCGTCCGGCGCTCCCTGCAGTTGCGCGGTCACCTTCGGCACGCCGCCGAGCGGTAGGAAGTTGGTGAACGCGCCCTCCGCCCGCTCCACAGCCAGATCCAGCATCTTGCCGCGCAGCGCCGCCAGCACGATCGGCACCCGCTGCGAGGGCGCCGTTTCCAGCTTGAAGCCGCTCGCGGTGCGCTCGCCGTCGAGCGCCGTGCGCAGGAACTCGAGGGTCTCCCGCACCTTGCTCAGCGGCCGCTCGAAGGGGATCCCGTTCCAGCCTTCGACGATGCGATCCGAGGAGGAGCCGATGCCGAGCACGAAACGTCCCTGGGAAGCATCGGCCAGCGCCGCTGCCTCCTGGGCAAGGAGGGCCGGGCCGCGCTGGAAGACGCCGACGATGCCGGTGCCCAGCCGAGCCCGCTCGGTCCAGGCGGCGCTCAGGGCGAGCGGCGTGAAGCCGTCCGGCCCGCTCGTCTCGCCGCTCCAGAGATCGGTGTAGCCGGCCGCCTCGGCGCGTACCACCAGCTCCTTGTGATCGGCAAGCCGGGTGCCTGGCAGCGGCAGCGTCAATCCCCAGCGTCCCATCGCGCGACCCTATAGCCTCCGGCCCTCGATGGGGGAGACTTCACCCGCCAAGCCCGACCGCAACCTCGCCCTGGAGCTCGTGCGGGTGACCGAGGCGGCGGCGCTGGCCGCCGCCCGCTGGGTGGGTCGCGGCGACAAGATCGCAGCCGACCAGGCCGCGGTCGACGCGATGCGCTTCGTCCTCGATTCGGTCTCCATGGACGGCATCGTGGTGATCGGCGAGGGCGAGAAGGACGAGGCACCGATGCTCTACAACGGCGAGCAGATCGGCGACGGCAGCCCGCCGGTGGTCGACATCGCGGTCGACCCGCTCGAGGGCACGCGGCTCTGCGCGCTGGGCATGCCAAGCGCCCTCGCGGTGATCGCCCTCGCCGAGCGCGGCACCATGTTCGACCCGGGCCCCTGCGTCTACATGGAAAAGATGGCCGGGGGCGAGGAGATCGCCGACCTGCTCGATCTCGACCGACCCCTGCCGGAGACGCTGAAGCTGATCGCCGAGCGCAAGGGGGGCAGCGTCGGCGACGTCACCGTCGTCATGCTCGACCGCCCGCGCCACGAGGAGGCGATGCGCGAGGTGCGCGAGGCCGGCGGCCGCATCCGCCTGATCACCGACGGCGACGTCTCCGCGGCCCTCCTGGCGGTCAGCGACCGCTCGCCCGTCGACCTGCTCTGGGGGATCGGCGGCACGCCCGAGGGCGTCCTCTCGGCGGCGGCGCTGAAGTCGATGGGCGGCCAGCTGCTCGGCAGGCTGTGGCCCCGCGACGACGGCGAGCGCCAGGCGGCACTCGACGCCGGCTACGACCTTGACCGGGTTCTCACCTCCGACGACCTCTGCTCCGGCGACGACGTCTTCTTCTCCGCCAGCGGCGTCACCGACGGCGACGTTCTGCAGGGGGTCCGCTACCGCGGCGCCGGCGCCAGTACCGAATCGCTGGTGATGCGCTCCCGCTCCGGCACCGTGCGCAGGGTCCAGGCCCGCCACGATCGCGCCAAGCTGCGCGCGATCATCGGCGAGCGCTACGGCTGAGGCACGCGGCTGGCCGGCGTGCCGCGTCGGCTAGATTGGCCCCGTCGAACGAGGTAAGGAGCGCAGGATGGACGTAGGGGTTGCACTTCCGAACGCCGTGCCCGCTGCCACCGGCGCACAGATGACCGAGTGGGCGCGACGGGCCGAGGCCCGGGGCTTCTCCACGCTGGGCACGATCGATCGCGTCGTCTACGACAACTACGAGCCGCTGGTCGCGCTGGCGGCGGCCGCCGCGGTGACCGAGCGGATCGGTCTCTCCACGACCGTCCTGCTGGCGCCGCTGCGCACCAACACGGTCGAGCTGGCCAAGCAGGCGCGCAGCGTCAACGCGCTCTCCAGCGGGCGCCTCACCCTCGGCATCGGCCTTGGCGCCCGCGACGACGACTACGAAGCGAGCGGGGTCGAGCTGCGTGGCCGCGGCAAGCGCCTCGACGCGATGCTGGAAGAGATGAAAGAGATCTGGGCCGAGGATGAGATCGGACCGGCGATCGCGGGTGCGCCCCGCCTGGTCGTCGGCGGCCACGCCGACCCTGCCTACGCCCGCGCCGCGCGCCTCGGCGATGGCTGGATTGCCGCCGGGTCGGGCCCGGACCAGGCTCGCGAGGGAGCCAAGAAGGCGCGGGCGGCCTGGCGCGAGGCCGGCCGCGAAGGCGAGCCGCACATCATGGCGCTCGCCTACTTCTCGCTCGGCGAGCGCGCGGAGGAGGACGTGCGCGAGGGCCTGATGGACTACTACGCCTGGCTCGGCGAGGACATCGCCAGGATGATCGGCGACAGCGCCGCGAAGGACACTGGGGCGGTTGCCCGGTACGTCGCCGCCTACGAGGAGCTGGGCTGCGACGAGCTGGTCTTCTGCCCCAGCTCTGCCGATCCCATGCAGGTCGACCTGCTCGCTGACGCTGCTGGCCTTTGAGTGCGAGGTTTGGATCGCATTGCGATCTCAAGCTCACACGCAACGGGTTTGACGCTCAGTCCAGCAGGCCGACCTGGCGCAGGATCGAGACCGAGTCCGAGTAGACGTCCTTGCGCTTCACGAGGCCGTTCTCGAAGGGAATCGAGTCGATCCCGTCCCAGCTGACGGTGCGCCCGGTTGGCGCGGCCTCCAAATCGCCCCGCCGCATCGGGTTGGAGTGCGTGGCCGTCGCGGTCCACTCCTGCACGACGAACCCTTCGCGCACATAGAGCCGTCGCGTCTCGAACTTCAGGTCGGGCCAGGTCGCGAAGATCGAGGCGATGTGATCGCGCACCTCCTCGCCCGTTGCCGACTCGCCGGCGGTGTGGTTGGCGAAGACCATGTCGGGCGCGTGCATCGCGACGATCGCGTCGAGATCCTGCTCGTTCCAAGCGTCGTTGTAGCGCCCGATCGCATCGGTGAGGCTCTCGATGGAGTCCGCGCCGCTCACGGCGGTCATTCTATTTTGTGTCTATGTCAATTGCCGATGTCGTCGTGGTGGGGGCGGGTCTCTCTGGCTTGAGCGCGGCGCGGGCGATCGCCGACGCAGGGCGCGAGGTGGTCGTGCTCGAGGCCCGCGACCGGGTCGGCGGGCGACTGCTGAACGCGACATTGGGCGATGGGGTGACGGTCGACCTCGGCGGCCAGTGGGTCGGCTCGGATCATGTCCGCGTGCAGCGCCTCGCCGCCGAGTTGGGGGTTGAGATCTTTCCCCAGCACGGAGCCGGACGGAACCTGCTCGACGTGGCCGGCAGGCGCCGCCGCTACCGCGGCACGATCCCGCGCTTGGGTCCCCGTGTGCTCTGGGACATCTTCCTCGCTCGCCGGCGCATCGATCGCCTGGCGCAGTCGGTCGGCGCGGAGCGACCGTGGGCAGCGGAGCGGGCGGTCGAGCTCGACAAGGAATCGCTCGCGCAGTGGTGCGAGCGCAATGTGCGCACCCCTATTGCCCGCGAGCTGATCGGTCTTGCCGGGCGCACCGTCTGGGGCGCCTGGCCAGGCGAGCTCTCGATGCTGCATGTCCTCTTCTATGTCAGCGCCGCCGGCAGCTTCGACAAGCTGATCGATACCGAGGGCGGCGCTCAGCAGGACCGCCTCGACGGTGGCGCCCAGAAGCTGCCGCTCGGGCTCGCCGCGGCACTTGGCGAGCGGCTGCGCCTCGACGCTCCCGTGCGCCAGATCGAGCAGCGCGATGGCGCCGTCCGGGTCGAGGCTGCCGGGATCGAAGTCGAGGCGGAGCGGGCGATCGTCGCTTTACCGCCTGCGCTGGCGGCGCAGATCGAGTTCTCTCCCCGGCTTGCGGAGCGGCGCCGCCTGCTCGGCGAGCGGCTGAAGCCAGGGGCCTTGACCAAGTGCATGGCGCGCTACGAGGAGCCGTTCTGGCGTGCCGATGGGCTGAGCGGCGAGTCCGTCACCGACGCTGGGCCGGTCACCCTCACCTTCGACAGCTCTCCCCGCGATGGCTCCGCGGGAGTCCTTCTCGGCTTCGTAGGCGGTCCCGAGGCACGTCAGATGGCGACCCTGGAGCCGTCCGAGCGACGGGCGACTGTGCTTGCCTGCTTCGAGCGGCTGTTCGGGCCACGCGCCTCGCAGCCGCTCGAGTATGCGGAACAGGCATGGACGGAGGAGCAATGGTCGGGCGGTGGCCCGACTTCGAACTTTGGCCCGGGTGGCTGGACCGAGTGCGGCTCGGTGTTGCGTGAGCCCGCCGGCAACGTCCACTGGGCGGGCACCGAGACGGCCACCGTCTGGAGTGGCTACATGGAGGGCGCCCTGCAGGCGAGCGAGCGGGTCGCATCCGAAGTCCTCGCTTCTCAGTAGAACGCCGAACACTGGTCAGGCAGGTGGCGGTCAGCTAGGGTCGGTCATGCCCCTGCCTCCCACAGAACGGAGCCCGTATGGCCTATGAGATGAAGATCCGCGGCACCCAGGACGAGGTGAAGATCCGCAGTCCATGGGCCGCCGCCCTGCTGCCGATCATCACGCTTGGCGTCTACCACCTCGTCTGGTGGTACCGGATCAACCGAGAGCTGCGCGATTACGGTCAAGCAAAAGGCTTTGACCTCGGACAGAACCCCACCAACTCGGTGCTGGCGCTGTTCCCTGGCGGGTTGATCATCGTCCCGGCGCTGATCACCTACTGGCGCGGGACCAAGCGCGTCATGGGCGCTTCGCGCTTGGCTGGCAAGGAGCCGCTCAACGGCTGGATCGCGATCATCCTCTACGTCCTGATCGCCCCGGCTCTTTGGGCGTACATCCAGGTCTCGCTCAACGACGTCTGGCGCCAGGAGGCCGAGGCTCTGCCCGGCCAGGAGCTGCCCCCCAGCCCGGCGGGCGAGATGCCGCCTTCGCTGCCCTCGGATCAGCAGCAGCCCGTGCAGCCGTCTCCGCCGGAGCAGCCTCCGCCCACGGCCTGACGTTCGACAGACGTGCCGGGACTTAGGCGTCCATATGGGTGCCTAACTCCCGGCACGTCTGTCGTGGCTCGGTACGCTCGGCGGGTGGATCGCGTTCTCCTGCAGCAGACGCTCGCCGAGGCCGGCGAGCCGTCCTACCGCGCCTCCCAGGTGTGGGAGTGGGTTGCGCGCGGGGCACGCTCCTACGCTGAGATGACCAACCTGCCCGCGTCGCTGCGCGAGCGGCTCGACGAGCGCGTCCCCCTCTCGACGCTGACGCTCGAGGCCGAGGCCAAGTCCGACGACGGCACCGTCAAGGCGCTCTTCCACACGGGCGACAGCCGGCCGATCGAGGCGGTGTTGATGCGCTACCGCGACGGGCGCCGCTCGGTCTGTCTCTCCTCGCAGTCGGGCTGCCCGCTGACCTGCAGCTTCTGCGCCACCGGCCAGATGAAGTTCGGTCGCAATCTCAGCACCGACGAGATCCTCGACCAGGCGCTGCACTTCCGCCGCACTGAAGCGATCGATCACGTCGTCTTTATGGGGATGGGGGAGCCGACGATGAACCTCGACGCCGTGCTCGGTGCTTGCGAGCGACTGCCCGACCTCGGCGTCAGCCACCGCCATACGGCGATCTCCACGGTCGGCTGGGTGCCGGGCATCGACCGGCTTGCCGAGTGCACGATGCCGGTCAGCCTCGCCCTCTCGCTGCATGCGCCGAACGATGGCTTGCGCTCGCAGCTGATGCCCGTCAACGATCGCTACCCGCTGGCCGAGGTGCTCGGCGCCTGCGAGCGCTACCGCGCCCGCCGCCGCAGCAAGATCTTCGTCGAGTACGTGATGCTGGACGGCGTCAACGACCTGCCCGAGCATGCGCGCGAGCTCGCCGCCCTGCTCGATCGCCGCATCTACAAGGTCAACCTGATCCCCTATAACCCGACCGGCGCATACGACGGTTCATCGCCGGAGCGGATCGAGCGTTTCCGGGCGATCCTCGCCGAGCACCGGCTCGGCGCCACCGTCCGCCTCACGCGGGGGCGCGATATCGACGCCGCCTGCGGCCAGCTCGCCGCGGCGTCGAGCTGAGCGACCGGGGCGCTTACTGACGCTACGCGCGAGGGAACGCGCCCCCAGTCGCCAAACTGGCCAGTCAGCCAACTACTATCCAGGGCGATGCCCGCCGAGACCGCAGTGCCCATCGCCAAGCCGCCCCAGATGTCAGACAACCCGGTGCGCAGAGTGGCTGACGATCTGCGCGCCGAGTGGCGGGGACGGGGCAAGTACCCGCCGGGACCCGCCGACTTCAGCCTCGCCCGCACCCACCAGATCGCCCACGACCCCCTGCCGCTGCTGCTCTCCAACTACGAAGAGCACGGCCCGATCTTCAGCATGCGACTGCTCCATACCCGGGTCGTCTTCATGTTGGGCCCCGAGGCCAACAACTTCGTCACGGTCGCCCACCCGGAGAACTTCCACTGGCGCGAGTCGAGCTTCGGCGACCTGATCCCGCTGCTCGGCGACGGCCTGCTGACGATCGACGACGACTACCACGACCGGGCGCGGGCGATCATGATGCCCGCCTTTCACCGCAGGCAGCTGACCGCGTCGGTCGAGGCGATGGTCGCCGAGGCGGAAGCGGCGATCGGCACCCTGAGGACGGACACCGTCGTCGACATCTACGACTGGATGCGCAACCTGGCGATGCGGATCGCGATGCGCGCGCTGCTCGGGCTCGATCCCGACCAGGCCGGCACGGGCGCCACCGCAGCCGAGCACTTCGAGCGGGCACTCGGCTTCTACGGCATCGACTACCCGCTGCGGCTGTTGCGCGGGCCGGGCTCGCCCTGGCGCAAGCTGAACGCTTCGCGGGAGGTGCTGGACAAGATCGTCTTCGCGGAGATCGGGCGCCGCCGCGCCGCCCCCGACGACGAGCGACAGGACATCCTCAGCCTCCTGCTCGGCGCCCGCGGCGAGGCGGGCGAGGCGTTCACCGACCGCGAGGTCCGCGACCAGGTGATGACCCTGATGTTCGCCGGCCACGACACCTCGACCTCGACCCTGACCTTCATGATGCACGAGCTCGCTCGCCATCCAGACGTAACGGAGCGGCTCTGCGAGGAGCAGGACCGGGTGCTCGGCGGCGACGCTCCAACGGTCGAGCGGTTGGAGGAGATGCCATACCTGGACATGGTCCTCGACGAGGTGCTGCGGCTTTACCCGCCCGCCTGGATCGGCCCCCGTCGCGCGGTCCGCGACTTCGAGTTCGGCGGCTATACGGTGCCGAAGGGCGCTTACGTCAACTACTGCTCCTGGGCCAGCCACCGGATTCCCGAGGTCTTCCCGGAGCCGGAGGCGTTCATCCCCGAGCGCTTCACGCGCGAGCGCAAGGCAGCTTTGCCGCGTGGCGCCTATGTGCCGTTCGGCGGCGGTCAGCGCATCTGCATCGGCAAGCGCTTCGGCCAGACCGAGGTGAAGCTGGTCGCGACGATGTTGTTGCAGCGGTTGCGGCTCGACGCCCTGCCCGGTCGGACGATGACCGTGCGGCAGATGCCCACCCTTTCGCCGCGGGGCGGCCTGGAGATGCGGGTGCTTCCCCGCGAGTGAGGTGTGATCCAGCGCCGTCGATCAGCGATGGATGGCCGGATCGACGATTGCGATCCGCCGAGGTGGGATCGGTTGGGGAGCGGGTAGTAGCCCTCTCAAGTCGAACCCGACCAAGGGAGGAGAAGCATGTTCAAGCATAGGCCGAGCCGCGCGCCGGCTGTCGGTGCGGTGGCGATGATCGCGGTGTTTGCAGTCGCGGCCGTTGCCCTTGCAGCCGGAGGCGCGACTTCCTCGAAAGCACCGAAAGTCAAGGTCAAGTGCCCCACGCGGGTGTTGAGCGGCAAAAAAGTCACCTGCCGATTGTTCGGCAAACTGCCGCAAGGGCCGCAGGGCCCGAGGGGCCCGCAGGGGCAGAAAGGGCAGAAAGGGGCGAACGGCGCGAGGGGGCCGAAAGGGGATACCGGAGCCAAAGGCGCGACGGGTGCGGCCGGGGTTTCCGGCTATGAGGTCGTCAGCGAGACGTTCAAAGAAGTGTTCGTCGAGAACAGCGGCGGCATGCGCGGTCTCAGCGAAGTAAAAACCGTCAGCTGTCCGACCGGTAAGCGGGTGATCGGCGGTGGGACCAACCTGGGCACCAACGAAACCCAGAACGGTCAGCAGCGCAGCGTCTCGGTTTCGCTGAGTGGCCCAAACGGCGCCGGGACGGGTTGGTCGGCGCAGTTGTTCAACAACGAAATCAGCGGCGGTGGAACCTCAATAGATCTGCAGGTCTTCGCAATCTGCGCAAGTGCAAGTTGAGTCAGCGAGAGCAACCCAGCTCAAGCAAAATCAAGTAGCCGGCGGCCCACCAGCGCCGCCGCGCTACTTGATGAAGAGCATCTCCTCGTATTTGGGGAGCGGCCAGAGATCGTCGGCGACGACCTTCTCCAGCTTGTCGGCCGCCTCGCGAACCTGGGCCATTGCGGCGATCTGCTTGTCGCGGGCGTGGAGCGCCATATCCATACCCTCCAACTCGCCCGGATCGGCGTTCGCCGCCTCCAGCTCGCCCAGGGCGGCGACCAGCTCGTCGACCAGGTTGCGCACCTCGGCCTCGATTGCCGAGACGCCCGACTCGCCGATCAGGGCCAGGTGCCGCAGCGCCGCCGGCAGGATCATCGTCTTAGCCATCGAGAAGGTGGTCTCCGCCTCGATGTTGGCGCGGATCCAGTACTGCTCGATCCAGACCTCGTAGCGGGACTCGAGCTCGCGCTTGGAGAGCACGTTGTAGTTCTCGAAGGCAGCAACCGTCTGGTCGGTCAGCACCTCCGGCAGCGCGTCCGGCGTGGTACGCAGGTTCTTCAGCCCACGCTGCTCGGCTTCCGCGTGCCAGGCCTCGTCGTAGTTGTCGCCGCCGAAACAGACCTGCTTGTTGGCCGCGTAGGAGTCCTTGACGATCTCGATCACGGCACCGGCGGCATCACCGCCGCTGGAGGTCTTCGCCTCCAGCTCGTCGGCCAGTTCGTCGATCGCCTCGGCGACGATCGTGTTGAGCACCGTGTTGGGGAAGGCGAGCGACATGCTCGACCCCAGCGCCCGGAACTCGAATTTGTTGCCGGTGAAGGCGAAGGGCGAGGTGCGGTTGCGGTCGCCGCCGTGCATCGGCAGTTTCGGCAGCACCGTGGCCCCCAGCTCGAGGAAGGAGGCGGGGGTGTGCGGATCGCCTTCGCCGCTGGAGATCGCCTCGAAGACCTTCTCCAGCTCGCCGCCGAGGAAGATCGAGATGATCGCCGGCGGCGCCTCGTTGGCACCGAGCCGGTGGTCCTGGCCGATGTTGGCGACCGAGGCCCGCAGCAGCCCCTGGTGCTTGTTGACCGCCTGGATCACCGCCGCGCAGAAGAAGAGGAAGTGGATGTTGTCGGCGGGGGTATCGCCCGGGTCGAGCAGATTGGTGCCCGTGTCGGTCCCCATCGACCAGTTGTTGTGCTTGCCCGAGCCGTTGACGCCGGCAAAGGGCTTCTCGTGCAGCAGGCAGACGAGGCCGTAGCGCCGCGCGACGCTTTCCAGCACCTGCATCATCAGCTGCTGGTGGTCGGAGCCGACGTTCGAGTTCTCGAATACCGGCGCGATCTCGTACTGCGCAGGCGCGACCTCGTTGTGGCGAGTCTTGACCGGGATGCCGAGCTTGCGCATCTCCAGCTCGGCCTCCAGCATGCAGGCAAGCACCCGCTCCGGGATCGAGCCAAAGTAGTGATCGTCCAGCTCGTGGCCCTTCGGCGGCTTGGCGCCGAACAGGGTGCGGCCGGTGGAGATCAGGTCGGGCCGCTCGAAGAAGTACTGCTCGTCGATCAGGAAGTACTCCTGCTCGGCACCGACCGTGGTGAAGACGCGCTTTGCGTCTTCGTCGCCGAGCAGCCGCAGCGCCTTGATCGCGGAGCGCGAGAGGGCGTCCATCGAGCGCAGCAGCGGGATCTTCGCGTCGAGTGCCTCGCCGGTCCAGGAGGCGAACGCGGTCGGGATGCAGAGCAGCGCCCCGTTCGGGTTCTCGAGGATGAAGGCGGGAGAGGTCGGGTCCCAGGCGGTGTAGCCGCGGGCCTCGAAGGTGGCGCGGACGCCGCCGGTCGGGAAGGAGGAGGCGTCGGGCTCGCCCTGGATCAGCTCCTTGCCGGAGAAGCCGGCCAGCACCGTTCCCTCGGCGCCCGGGTCGAAGAAGGAGTCGTGCTTCTCCGCGGTCGAGCCGGTCAGCGGCTGGAACATATGGGTGAAATGGGTGGCGCCATTCTCCAGCGCCCACTCCTTCATCGCCTCGGCGACTGCGTCGGCGAGGCTCGGGTCGAGCGCCTCGCCGTCGGCCAGGGTCGCCTGCAGCTTCTCGAAGACGTCGGCGGGCAGCCTTTCGCGCTGCACCGCAACCGAGAAGACGTTGGCGCCGAAGGGATCGTTCTCGGGCTGGGTCAGGTCAAGCGCACCGAGAGCCTGCCCATTGGAGCTCCACTGCGCGGCGGTCACGTTCTGCTGGCGGATACGAGTCATCGCTGTGTCAGTCCCTCACTTGCGGCGCGCCCCTGTGAGCAGGCGCGTTCGGTTACCGGTCTAACTTCCTAAGGAAGAGCCAAAAGAGCCTAATGGCAGAGAGACGAAGATGCCTTTGTACCGCGGTACAACGATCGCGCCGCACCCTTGTCCGCGCGGGAGGCTTCTCAAGTGAGCGGGCGCGAAGCATTGTGGAGCCCATAGGCCCCAAAAGGCTTCAACGAAGGCTTTGCAGCAGTCCCAGCGGGTGACGCAGCCGGAATCCGCCGGTTGGGCGCATCTCTTCGCTCCAGCCCGGACCGTGGCCGTCGCCTTCCTCGTTGGAGGTATCCCAGCGCAGGCCGGCGATCACGGCGAAGACGTGATCGTGGTTGGCATAGATCCGCACCCAGCGGCCGGGACCGTGGCCGCCCCAGCGCATGAACCCGGTCGAGTCCAGCGCCCAGTCGAGCAGCCCGGCGGCGTGCATCACGTAGCTGACCGATCCGGAGCAGTCATAGCCGCGGGACTTCCAGTGGCGATGGCCACCGCCCCAGCGGTAGGGGCGGTGGCGGATGTGGTTCGCGGCGGCGATCATCGCCTTTACGGCGGGCGGGGAGGACGGCGGAGCCACGGCGCGACCGCTCGGCAGTAGCAGGGCCTGTGGGGTCGCGGCGTTGGCGCCCGCGGGGAAGACAATCGCCGTCAGGCACCCGCAGACAGCAGCGACGATGGTGGCCCGCCTCGGCATGAAAGGCAAATATCGGCATTGCCGGGGCGCGGCTTGAGCTGGTGTTGAGGCGACAGGCATCCACCCCCAGGGCCCTTGGCACGCGCCCGGCACCGCTGCCCAGATAGCCTTCGCCGGTCCCCGATCTGGAGGAATCGACCGAATGTTCGTATCCAAGGCCGCAGTCGTCGGCGGCGGCACTATGGGCGGCGAGATCGCGCAGGCGATCGCTGCCTCCGACATCCCCGTCGTCGTCAAGGACATCGACCAGGAGTTCGTCGACGCGGCGCTGGAGAAAGCCCGTGCTGTCACCGAGGGTCAGCTCGTCCGCTTGGTCAAGAAAGAAAAGCTGACCCAGGAGCAGGCCGATGCCCGCCTCGCCGAGGTGATGGGGTCGATCGCCGGCACCACCAGCTACGAGGACTTCGGCGACGTCGACTTCGTGGTCGAGGCGGTGCCCGAGAAGATGGAGATCAAGCAGGCGGTCTTCCGCGAGCTCGACGCCGCGACGCCCGGCCACGCGATCCTCGCCTCCAATACCTCCTCGCTCTCGATCACCGAGATCGGCGAAGCGACGCTGCGGGCCGACAAGGTGATCGGCTTCCACTTCTTCTACCCCGCCTCGGTGATGCCGCTGGTCGAGGTAGTCGTTGGCGACGACAGCTCACGCGAGACCGCCACTGCTGCCTACAACTTCGCCCAAGCGATCAAGAAGCAGCCGATCGTCTGTGGCGAGGTCCCCGGCTTCGTCGTCAACCGGATCCTGATGGCGACGATCGGTGAGATCTGGCGCGCTCAAGAAGAGCGGGGCCTTTCCCTGAAGGCGATCGACGAGGCGATCGCCGCCGCCAAAGTCGCGCCGATGGGCCCCTTCTTCCTCTCCGACCTGCTCGGGCTCGACACTGTGCTCCACGTCGCCGAACATCTCGCCGACTCCTACGGCGAGGGCTTCTACATTCACAAGGGCCTGCAGGGCCTGGTGGCCGAGGGCAAGCTCGGCGCCAAGAGCGGCGGCGAGGGCTTCTTCAAGGATGGCGAGCAGACGATTGCGGGCGAGGCCGAGCCCGATGCCGAGGAGCTGGTCGCGATGTTCACCGGCCGGGCGCTGATCGAGTCGTGCCTGCTGGTCGAGGAGGGGGTCTGCTCTGTCCGCGACATCGATCTCGGGATGATGGCCGGCGCCGGCCTCGATCCCCGCAAAGGCCTCTTCCCGCCCTTTTGGAAAGCCGACCTGGAGGGACTCGACACGGTGCTGGAGCAAATCGAGCAGCTCGAGGAGCGCTACGGCGAGCGCTTTACGCCGCCGGTCACGCTGAAGCGGCTGGTCGCACAAGGGCGGCTCGGCCTCGCCTCGGGGCAGGGCTTCTACCCATACCCGCAGCCCGACGAGGGCGAGCAGGCAGACACGGTCAAGCTGGAGACCCGTGGCGACGTTGCGATCGCCTGGCTAGCCAACGCGCCGATGAACGCGATCTCACCCGATGTGATCCGCGACCTGGGTGCGGTCTGGGAGAAGGCGAAGGCCTCGGGCGAGGTGGGTGCGATGGTGATCGCCTCCGCGATCCCGGTCGTCTTCTCGGCCGGCGCCGACATCAAAGCCTTCACGCAGATGGACGAGGGCGCTGGCGAGGAGCTGCTCCACACGGCCCACGCGCTGCTGCGCGAGTTCGGCACCGACAGCGTGGCGACGATCGCCGCCGTCAACTCGATCGCCTTCGGTGGCGGCTGCGAGCTGGCGATGGCCTGCGACGTGCGGATCGGCGCCGAGGCGGCCGTATTCGGCCAGCCGGAGATCAAGTTGGGGATCGTCCCTGGCTTCGGCGGCACCCAACGCCTGCCGCGCCTGGTCGGCCCCAATAAGGGGCTGGAGATGAACCTGATCGGCGAGGCGATCCTCTCCGAGGAGGCGGTCGACTGCGGCCTCCTCAACCGCCTCGTTCCGGACCACGAGCTGTTCGAGACGGCGCTGATGTGGGCCCGCAAGCTGGCCGGTCAGGCACCGGTTGCGCGCGAGCAGATCAAGCGCGCGTCGCACAAGGGCGATCTCGACGAGGGCATCGAGGCCGAGAAGCAGGCTTTCGCCACCGCTTTCGGCAGCGAGGACGCCAAGGAGGGCATCGGCGCCTTCCTGGGCAAGCGAACTCCCCGGTGGAGCGGCAAGTAACAGCCACAGCGAGCGATGTGAGCCGACTTGCGGAGCTGCTCCGCGAGTCGAGTTGC
Source organism: Solirubrobacterales bacterium (assembly GCA_044867645.1). Classification (GTDB taxonomy): domain Bacteria; phylum Actinomycetota; class Thermoleophilia; order Solirubrobacterales; family 70-9; genus VRUE01. Next base: position 36,829 of record JBIOVI010000059.1, read on the forward strand.
ACGGTTGCGCTGACCGGCGCCGGGGTCTCGGTGCCGTCTGGGATCCCCGACTTCCGCACTCCCGAGACGGGGTTGTGGGAGAACGTCGACCCGATGGAGGTCGCCCACATCGACGTGTTCGAACACGATCCGGCCCGCTTTTGGTCCTATTACCGGCCGCGTTTCCACTCGCTCGGCGACAAACGGCCCAGCGGGGCGCACGAGGCGCTGGCGGAGCTCGAGCGCCGGGATCTGCTGGAGGGCGTGATCACCCAGAACATCGACCGTCTCCACCGCGCCGCCGGTTCTCAGAACGTCGTTGAGGTGCACGGCTCGATCGACACCTCGACCTGTCGGCGCTGCGACGCCTCCTACGGCATCGCGGAGGTCGATGCGCTGTTCGGCGAGGACGGTGTCGCCGAGTGCACGTCATGCGGCGGAGCGGTGAAGCCGGACGTGGTCCTTTTCGGCGAGATGCTGCCGGAGGCAGCGATGAGGCAGGCGCAGGAGCTGGCGGCACGAGCCGATCTGATGCTCTGCATCGGCAGCTCGCTGGTCGTCCATCCGGTTGCCGGCCTGCCGGAGGTGACGCTGGCCTGCGGTGGGCAGCTGGCGATCGTCACCCAGAGCGCCACGCCCTACGACGATGCCGCCGTGCTGAAGCTCGGCGGCGAGGTCGACCAGGAGCTGGGCGCCGTCCTGGCGGCGCTCGGCTAGCGATGGCGGATCTCGTAGGCGGGCCACCCACCGCACCCGCGGCGGTGATCTTCGACAACGACGGGCTCCTGCTCGATACCGAGTCGGTCTGGACGCGGGCCGAGCGCGACCTGTTCGAGCGGCGCGGGCTCGATTTCACCCCGGCGAACAAGCGCGAGCTCGTCGGGACCTCCGCTGAGATCGCGGGTGGCATCCTCGAGCGGCGGCTGGAGGAGCCCGGTCGGGCTCATGCCCTGATCGAGGAGCTGAACGAGCTGGTGATCGCCGAGCTCGAGCATGGGGTGGAGGCGATGATCGGAGCGCGCGAGCTGCTGCACGCGCTGAAGGAGCGGGGGACCCCGATCGGCCTTGTCTCCAACTCGCCACTCGCATTCGTCGAGCGCTCGCTGGAGATCGTCGGCTTCGAGGACAGCTTCGACGTCGTCCTCAGCGCTCACGAAGTCGCAGCGCCTAAGCCTTCCCCCCATCCCTATCTGGAGGCGTGTCACCGCCTCGGTCTCGAACCCGGCCCCGACGTCGTCGCCCTCGAGGACTCGCCGACCGGAGTCGCCGCCGCCCGCTCCGCCGGCCTGACCGTGATCGGCATCCCCTCGCTCGAGGGGATTGCATTGGAGGAAGCGCATCACATCGCCGAGTCGTTGCTGGACGACGTCGTTGCTCGACGACTTGCGCTTTAGGGGCTGCCCGTGTCAGCCCCTCAATAGCCGCCGTCGACGGACGATGCGCTCGCAGAGCGCTAATAGGTCGGAGACGTTGCGCTCGTCGTCAATTGAGAGATCGCCGTGCAATGCTGCGTTAGCTGCCTCACCTGCCTCGCCGCGGCGGGCCTGTAGCTGGTTCATGTCCTCCTCGTGGCCGGGGTCGGCAAGGGCGCCATCCAGCTCGATCAGCATCGCCTCCAAGCCGACGCGGAGCTGTAGTGCAGCCTCGCGGTGGCGGTCGGCGTTGAGGTCGGCGCGGGCGCGTAGGAGCAGCGTCTCGCAGGCGTCGAGGCGCTCGCGCTCGCCGAGCACGGCGGCGAGCCGCTGCTGCGGACGCAGCTCTTCGTCACGTTGGCGGCGGCGGGAGCCACCGGCGCGCATGTCGACCTCACGGGCGGCGGTGAAGCGACCGGCGGCGACCTCCTTGCCGCTGCCGTAGCCGAGTCGCACGGTGATGGCGCGCTCGACGCTCAGCTCGGCGCCGAGTGGATCCGCGCTTGCCACCGCCTGCGCGTGCAACGCCCGGTTTAGCAGCCCGATGGCCGCGGCGACGATGGCGTCGGTCGACTCCTCGGAAGACAGCGCGCTTGCCAGCCACTCGCCCGCCTCCTCGCTGGAGTCGAAAGGCTCGTGCGCGCGCACTGCGGTGATGCGGGCGAGGGGCAAAGAACCAGGATCGTCTGAGGACTCCGCGTCCTTCATTCGTCGCCGACGCCGTGGTGGCGGCGGTGCGCCAATCGTTTCCACGACAAGCACCCGCTCGCTGCCCTCCTCGCGCACCAGGTAGCGACCGTCAGGCACGTCAAGCGTGCCGGCGAACTCGAACTGCACGAATCCGAAGAGCTGGCCCAGAAGCCGGGATTCTCCCCGATCGGACGAGGGCGCCCCCCGCGGAGGGTCAGTCGCCGCCGTCAGTGCCGCCGCTGCCGGACTGGCCCTTTTGCTTGTCCGGCAGCGAGAACTTCGAGGGCCCGGTCGGCACGCTCGGGTTGTCGATCCCCTCGAGCCGGTTGGTCAAGCGCAGCCATTGCTTCGGTTTCAGCAGGGCTTCGGCCTCCGAGCCGAACAAGCCCGCTTCCGGTTGGTACCCGACGTGGACATGGTCGTAGTGGTCCGCCAGGGCAAAGCTGGTTTCCCCAGGGAGGTCCTCGAGTGAGATCACCTGGTGCGGGTGCATCGTCCCCTGCAGTTGCAGCACCGTCCTAATCAACTCGTCGGTGAGCGTGCCTGGGCCCTGGTGACCGGTCACGGGCACGCCGTTGATGACGGGGATGTCGACAGCGTCGCCGGTCGAGTGCTCGGAGACATAGCCCGAGGCGCTCATGATGCTGTGCCCGCATTTCAGCGAGGTGACCGTCATCTCGAAGCCTTTCGAGACCAGGTACTCCAGCATCGCCAGCACCCGGCGGTCGATCTGGCCGGTGGCGATGTCGGTGCGGCCGCACTCGTAGATTTCGAGGTGCTCGTCGGCGAGGACCCGGCGCGTCAGCGCCTCCTTGGAGAGCAGCAGCACGCCGGCCCCGCTCAGCTGCGCCGTGAGCGGATTCTTTCCCTTGGCCCGGTAGATCGCCGTCGCCTCGAGCAGCTTCCAGCCGTCGAGGATCGGCTTCGGGTCGATCCTCGGCGCGCCCTTACCGGCCGGACGGATGGCGAAGTTGATGTGGGGATCGATGCCGCCTTCGCCGGAGCCGATCCGCGCCAGCACCGTGCCGGCGATTACCTTCGACCCGACCTCGAGGCTTCCGTCGGCGCCCTTTGCGGCGGCGCTGTCGACGTGCTTGCTCGCCTCGACCCGGTCGCGGCTCTCGACCCGGTCGGGCAGTGCGTAGAGCCGGGGACGGATGTTCTGGCTGTCGACCGGTATCCGCTTCTCCTTGCCGGTCGGCATCACCACTTTGCGGTGGTTGCGGACGATCGTACCGAGCTTGGCGTAGATGTAGCGGTTGCCGTAGGCGTCGCGCAGGATCACGTAGCGGCCCAGCTTCTCCGCATTGCCCATCTTCACGATCGTCCCGTCGTTGACGGCGACCACCGGTGCGCCCTCGCGGGCGAAGATGTTGATCCCGCGCCGGGTTGGGGAGGAGGAGATCACCTCGGCCGCGTTGCCGTATTCGTCACGCGCCTGCGGCGTCGCTTTGCTGAGCGCCGCCCGGGTTGAGATGTCGTCGGCGTAGCGGGCGTCGGCGGCAACCGGGAAGTGGGCGCCCTCGGTCAGGCCGGTCAGCGAGCCGACCAGGTCGGTCGGCAGCTTGCCGTAGGCCCGTGCGTAGAGCAGCACCTCCTGTACGTACCAATCGGCATGGTTGTAGGCGAAGATCGCGCCGTAGAGGTCCTCGGAGCCACCGGCTGCCTTGAGGTAGTTGGCAGCGGCGCAGATGGCGTCGACGGGGTTGTATGGGTCTTTGCGCCCGTCGCCGTTGGCATCGACTCCGTACATCTCCCAGGAGGAGGGGATGAACTGCATCCAGCCCATCGCGCCGGCACTGGAGACGTTGAGGTTGGTGCCGAAGGCGGTCTCGATTTTGTTGATCGAAGCCAGGACCTCCCAGGGGATTCCGTACTCGGTTCCGCAGGCCTGGTAGATCGGCAGCAGGAAGGGGGGGATCTCGAAGGAGTCGATGACGAAGTTGGGGACGCCGATCGGCGCCGGCCCGAAGGGGGCGATGGTCGTCGTCGGGTTGGCGGTGGTGGGGGTACCGCCCTGGCCGAACTGGGAGCCGCCGTTCTGACCCTCCTTGGCGGGCTGGTCTCCGGCGGTCGCGCTGGGAGCGGTGATCGCTCCGCTGCCGGTCGTGCCGGGGGCGTCGATCGTCTCGTTGTGCTTCAAGCCGCCGCCGTCCCCCGCTTCGCTGGCGTCGATGGCCGCGCCGGACTGAACCTTGCCGGGTTTAGAAGGTTGGCCTTCGTCCGTGGGCGCGACGTCGCCAGACGGCTCCGGGTTCTCGGGAGCCGGCTGTGGCGCTTCCGGCGCCTCGGTCGTGTCGAGGGCCGATTCGCAATCGGGGTCTTCGAGGTCGACCAGGCCGTCGCCGTCATCGTCGGCGGCGTTGGCGCAGGTCGTTTCCCCAGAGGGGAGAACCAGCGTTCCGTTGGCGGTGTGCCCGTTGCCGAGCTCCGCTGACGGGTCGGCACCCGCCATGCCCACACCGAGCGCGGTGACGACCGCGAAACCGGCCAGGGCGATGGTCAGTGCGAGCTTTTGTCTCATGCGACGGCGCCTCGGTTCCCCTGCAGCCACGGGCGCTACCCGTGATTCCTCTCCCCAAGCATCGAGCACGCTCACGCTACTGGCTCGGGCGGAGGCACGCAACGCAGCGAGGCGCCCCCCAACATGCCCTTAATCAATGGCTTTCCCATGCCCATCGAGGGGCAGGATTTCAGCCCGCCCGGATGCGCTCGTTAAGAACCTGTTTCAGTGCGCTCCTTGCGATCGTCGCCAAGTCTCTAAGGTGTCCTCGATGACCGCTGAGCATGAGGATCAGGACGGCCTGAGGGCTCGCAGCGAGCAGGCGATCGGCGAGCTTGCCCAGGCGCTGCTCGACAGCCAGGTGCTGGAGAACGCGATGGCCGCCGCTTTTGGCGCTCGCGAGAAGGCGCTGGAGGCTCAGCACGCCGCGATGGCGGCTCTCAATCTGCCCTCGGCCGGCGATCTCGAGCGCCTCGAGCGTCGCTTACGTTCCGTTTCGCAGCGGTTGGAAGAGGTGGAGGACGAGATAGACCGGGTTTCTCGCGAGGTCGGTGGACTGCGGCGGCAATTGGCGGCGGAGCGCCGTGGCGAGGGCGCCAAAACGGGCTCCGAAGACTAAAGCTAACCCTCTACTTGAGGGTTAGAATGGCGGCGGCTGCTCGTCCAGCTCGAATCGCGCTCGCTGCCAACGCCTCATCGCCGAGGCGCTCGCCGCCCTCCTCTCGCTCGCTGACGATCAGCACCGCCGCGGCGGCGATCCCCAGCTGGCGCGCTCGGGCGAGCACGGCCAGGGTTTGCATGTCGACCGCGCCGACGCCGGGCACTCCGGTCTCGCCGGTCGACATCGTGTCGAGACTGGCAACCGCCACCGAACGCGCGTCGCCGGAGAGCTCGTCGCGGAGGCGCTCGAGCAGGGTTGGGTCTGGAAGCGCCGTTTCGCCCTCTCCAATGCCGAAGGAGACGGCGCTGCCCCCGACGCCGACCGCCTCGGTCGCCAGCAGCAGCTCCCCTGACTGGGCTCTGGGGCCGAAGCCCGTGCAGGTGCCGACCCGCACCGCGCGCTTCACACCCAGCTTGGCCAGGTCCTCCAGCACGAGCGCCGCGCTGGGGCCTCCCATGCCCGTCGCCTGAATCGTCAGCTCTCCGCCGGAGGCGGTGCGTCCCGAGTAGCCCCACAGCCCGCGAGCGTGGTTGCTCATCTTCGGCTGCGCGAGCAACTCCTGGGCGAGGAGCAAGGAGCGACCAGGGTCGCCGACCAAGATCGCGTCGGTGGCCAGTGGCGCGTTGGGTCGGAGTCGGGTCGGCATGCCCGGCGAGCCTAGTGCCACTCGTCCACTCGTGAGAATCCTGCCGCCGGGATTTGCTCCAGCTGTCCAAACACAGCCGAACCGTCCCTTCATACCTTGGCGGCAATCGCCAATGAGCCTCGATGGGGGGCTCCCAAACCGCGACCACCGGAGCGAGCTCCGGTGGGCTAGGAGGGAATCGGAATGAAAAAGAGGCTCTTGATCGCAGGCCCGGTGGCCGCGATTGCCTCGCTCGTCCTGCCGGGTGTTGCCTTCGGCGCTGAAACGCCGATCCTGGAAACGCCCGAGGCGAGCATCAACGCGATGTGGGTGATCGTCGCCGGCGTGCTCGTGATGTTCATGCAGGCCGGCTTCCTGTTGCTGGAGGTCGGGTTCTCGCGAGCGAAGAATGCTGGCGCGGGGGTCGCGAAGGTCCTCGTCAACTTCTCGATCGCATCGCTCTGTTACTGGGCGGTGGGCTTCGCGCTCGCCTTCGGCGGGCTCGGCGAGATTGCCGGGACCCACGGGTTCTTCCTCAACGTCGGCTCCTCGATCGAAGAAGCCGGCAAAAGCATCCCCTTCGTCGAAACGTATTCGATCAGCCCGGCCGCGTTCATGTTCTTCCAGTTCGTGTTCTGCGCGGTCTCGCTGGCGATCGTCTGGGGCGCCACCCTGGAGCGGATCAAGTTCGGCGCCTACGTCATCTACGCGATCATCTTCAGCTCGGTTCTGTACCCGGTGCTGAGCCACTGGATCTTCGGTGGCGGCTGGCTGCAGGTGAACGTCGGCATGCAGGACTTCGCCGGCTCCACCGTGGTCCACCTGATCGGAGCGACCGGGGCCTTCGCGGCGCTGCTGCTGCTCGGCCCACGGATCGGTAAGTACACGAAGGACGGCAAACCGCGGGCGATCCCAGGGCACTCGATGCCGCTGGTCGGCCTCGGCGTGCTGATCCTCTGGCTCGGCTGGTTCGGTTTCAACCCGGGCTCGACCCTGGGTGCGATCGGCGGCCGCTTCGCCGAAGTGGTCGTGGTGACCAACCTCGCTGCGGCAGCCGGTGTCGTCGCCGCGGTGGCGATCATGTACCTGAGGACGAGGACGATCGACATCGGCATGGCCGGCAACGGTGCGATCGCCGGCCTGGTCGCGATCACCGCGCCCTCCGGCTACGTCGAGTACTGGGCGGCGCCGATCATCGGTGCGATCGCCGGGGTGGTCGTCGTCTACGGGGTGCTGGCGATCGAGAAGATCATCGACGACCCGGTCGGCGCGACCTCCGCCCACGGCCTGGCGGGTATCTGGGGAACCCTCTCCTGCGGGATCTTCACCTCGCCGCGCCTCGCCGAATTCAACGAAGTCGGCGATCCTGGGCTCTGGTACAGCGGCTCGTTCCACCAGCTCGGCGCCCAGGCGCTCGGCGTCGGGGTTGCGTTCGGCTGCGTGTTCGTCGTCTCCTACGGGATCTTCTTCCTGATCAAGCACACGATCGGGTTGCGGGTCAGCGCCGAGGAGGAGGACGCGGGCCTCGACATCTCCGAGCACGGGATGTACGGGTACCCGGAGCAGTTCATCCCCCAGCCGGAGTACTCGACCGGGCTGCAGCTCGGCGGCGCACCGCCGCCCCCAGTAGGGGCGCCCGCCGCGGCGACTGTCAGCCAAATGACCGCGACCGAGTCACACCAGGAGGTTTGAGCGCATGAAGAAGATAGAGGCGTTCATCCGCCACGAGGCGTTCGAGCCGATCCGGGCCGAGCTGCTCGACAAGGGGTTCCCCTCGCTGTCGATCAGTGAGGCCAAGGGCTCTGGTCGCCAGAAGGGAATTGTCGAGCGGTACCGCGGCTCGACCCTGACTATCAGCGTCCGGCCGAAGCTGAAGCTGGAGGTGGTGGTCGAGGACAAAGACAAGCCACTGGTCGTTGAGACGATCCTCAAACACGCTCGCACCGGCGAGGTGGGAGACGGCAAGATCTTCGTCCTGCCGGTCGAGGAGGCAATTCGCATCCGCACTGGCGAGGGCGGGGAGCCCGTCCTGCAGGCTCACGAGGAGGCGGAGATTCCCACCTAGTCATCAACCGTTGACGTTTGTGGCGGGCGGGTCCTGTCGCGCCGGGAGGGTTCTCGTCCTCGCAAGCTGCGGGCGAGAACCCTCCCGCCACGCCACCCACCCGACTAGCCTCATCGGTTGATGGCAGGTGACGAACGCATCACGCTGAGCGAGGCTTCGCGACGAGCTGGGGTTCCTGCGAGCACGCTGAAGCGCTGGGCGGCGGAGAGGATCGTGCCGGTGCGGCGGGGACGTTGGACCGCTGCGGCGGCGGCGCAGGCGCGTGTTGTGGCAAGGATGCGGGAGCGCGGGCACTCGCTGGAGGAACTGAAGCGGGCGGGTCGTGAGGGCAGGCTCGCCTTCGGCTTCGTCGAAGAGCTCCTGCCCGCCGCCGAAGTGCAGGTCTCGGTGGAGCAGGTCGCGGCCGAGACCGGGCTCGAGCCGGAGCTGATCGAGCGCATCCTGGTCATCCTCGGCACGCCCCTCGACCGCGAGCGCCTGCTCAGCCCCGAGGACGTCAAAGCGCTGCGCCACTGCGCGCGCGTGCTTGCCGCCGGCTTCCCGCTCGTTGCCTTCCTGCAGCTGGTCCGGGTCTACGTGCAGTCGATGCGGCGGATCGCCGATGCCGAGGTGCGGCTCTTTCATCTCTACGTCCACGAGCCGATGATCCGCGACGCCGTCCCGGAGCTGGAGATCGCCGAGGAGATGGGCGGTCTGGCGGCTGACATCCTGCCGCTGGCCGCGCCGCTGACCGACTACCTGCACACCCGCTATCTGCGCTATTTCACCGAACAGGACGTGGTGGGGCACATGGAGACCGACCTGGACGCGGTCGCCTCCGACCTAGGACAGGTGCCGGTGACCCTCTGCTTCATCGACCTGACCGGCTTCACCCGCTACACCGAGGAGGAAGGCGACCTGGAGGCCCTCGATGTGGTCGAGAACTTCGTCGAAACGGTCGAGGCGACGCTGCCGCTGGACGCGACGATCGTAAAGACGATCGGCGACGAGGTGATGGTCGTCTCGCCGGAGCCGGGCTCGCTTACGGAGTGGGCGGTGGGTCTGCTCGACCGCTTTCCGGAGCGCCCCCAGCCAAGGGTGGGGATCCACTACGCGAAAGCCGTCTACCGCGACGGCGATTACTTCGGCACCCACGTCAACCTCGTCCATCGTGTCGTCGGCAGGGCCCAGGCCGGCGAGGTCCTCGTGACCGACCAGGTCACCGAGTCCCTTCGGGATCGTGGCCTGACCTGCGAGGCGATCGGCGAGGTAGCGCTGAAGGGCTTCCCGGTGGGAACGCCCCTTTTTCTCGTACGCCGAGCCCGTCCCGGCAGGGGTTCCGCTTAACTTTTTCGGTGGATCGCGGTTGGGCTGTCGCCCGAAGCCGTCGACGAAAAAGTACAAGACGCTCCACCCCTGCCGGGACGGGCTCTCATGGACAACAAGGCGATGATTGAAGCAGTGCGTGAGGGTGGCCTATTGCCGCCGGAGAATCCTTTGGTCGCGATGCTTTCGGGGGGCCGCGACTCGGTCTGCCTGCTCGACCTCTCCGTGCGCCTGCTCGGCGCCGGTCAGGTAACCGCGCTGCACGTCAACTACGGGCTGCGCGACGACTCGGATGCGGACGAGGCGCACTGCGCCTCGCTCTGCGAGCGGCTTGGGGTCAGCCTCGAAGTCGAGCGACCGCGCCGCCCCGAGGGCCCGGGCAACCTGCAGGCATGGGCCCGCGACACGCGCTACGCCGCCGCGGCGCGCCTGGCCGAGGGGGCGGATGCCCTGATCGCCACTGGGCACACTGCCGACGACCAGGTCGAGACGATCCTCTACCGGCTTGCGTCATCGCCCAGCCGCCGCGCCCTGCTTGGGATGCGCCCTCGCGACGGCAAGCTGGTGCGGCCGTTGCTTCCCTTCGATCGTGAGCAGACGACCGCCTACTGCGAAGAGCGGGGTTTGACTTGGCGCGATGACCCGAGCAATGCCGAACCTGCATACGCCCGCAACCGCGTTCGCCATGGTCTCGCTCGGGCGCTGGCCGAGGTGCATCCGGCCGCCGCGCAGAACGTCTTGCGCACGGCGGAGCTGTTGCGCGACGAGGCCGAGGTGCTGGATGCCTTGGTTGCCGCCGAGCTCGATGGCTCGAACGGGTCCCCCCGCGGCACGATCGAGCTGGATCGCCTCGCCGAGCTGCCGCCGGCGCTGCGTCGCCTCGTCGTCCAGCAGCTCGCCGATCGCGCTGCCGGCCGGCCGGTCGCCGGCGCCGCCCGCCACGCCGACGAGGTGGCGGCGCTACGGCGCACCGGAACCGCGATGCTGGACCTGGGCAGCGGCGTCCGCGCGATCGCCGAGCGCGGTGTCCTGCGCGCCGAGCGCTAGATCGCAGACGTGCCGGGAGTTGTGCACCTATATGGACCGCTAAGTCCCGGCACGTCCCCCTAGACTGCCGCCGGTGAGCATTCGATGAGTGAGTCCGCGATCGGCGAGACCCTGGTTTCCGGCGAGGATCTGCAGCGGCGGGTTGCCGAGCTGGGCGAGCAGATCAGCAAGGACTACGAGGGGCGCGACCTGTTCATGATCGGGGTGCTGAAGGGCGCCGTGATCTTCCTCGCCGACCTGATGCGCCATCTGACGGTTCCCTGCGAGATCGACTTCATGGCCGTCTCGAGCTACGGCTCCCAGACCGATTCGTCGGGGGTCGTGCGGATCCTCAAGGATCTCGATGCTCCGATCGAGGGCCGCCACGTCTTGATCGTGGAGGACATCATCGACTCGGGTTTGACGCTCCACTATCTGATGCGCAACCTCAACGCCCGCGGGCCGGCCTCGCTGGAGGCCTGTGCGCTGCTTACCAAGCCGGACCGCCTCCGGGTCGATCTCGAGCCGCGCTACGTCGGCTTTCGCATTCCCAACCGCTTCGCGATCGGCTACGGGCTCGATCACGCACAGCATTACCGCAACCTCGACTACGTCGCTGCATTGGACGACTAGGCGGCCGGGCGCGGAAATCGCCCTGGTACGCTGAATTTCCCTGTGAGGCGTTTCTTCAAAAGCGCAGCGTTTCCGATCCTGCTGGTGGTGATCCTCGCCTTCGTCGCCCAGCGGGTGATCAGCCCTGGGCCGAGCACGGAGGCTCCCTCCTACAACGAACTGATCGGTTCGAAAGCGCAGGGGGGTTTGATCGCCAGCGGCCGGGTCGAAGAGGTGACGATCAACACCAAGGACAACACGCTCGACGTCAAGGAGAAGGGGGAAAACGGCGAGAGCTTCTCGACCGGCTACCCACTGGACACCGAGCAGAGCCTGATCAACCTGCTCAATCAGAACGACGTCAAGACGACTGTCAAGGGCCAGGGCGGCTCGAGCCTGCTCTCGCTGCTCACCTACATCCTGCCCTTCATCCTCTTCTTCGGCTTCTGGATTTTCCTGATGAACCAGATGCAGGGCGGCGGCTCTCGCGTAATGAACTTCGGCAAATCGAAAGCGAAGCGGATGTCGGTCGACGCGCCGAAAATCACCTTCCGCGACGTTGCCGGGGTCGACGAGGCGGTGCAGGAGCTGCACGAGATCAAGGAGTTCCTCGAGAACCCGAAGAAATTCCAGGCGCTCGGTGCCCGCATCCCGAAGGGCGTCCTGCTCTACGGGCCGCCCGGAACCGGCAAGACGTTGCTGGCCCGCGCGGTCGCCGGCGAGGCCGGCGTGCCCTTCTTCTCGATTTCCGGCTCGGACTTCGTCGAGATGTTCGTCGGGGTCGGCGCCAGCCGAGTCCGTGACCTCTTCGAGCAGGCCAAACAGAACTCGCCCTGCATCATCTTCATGGACGAGATCGACGCCGTCGGCCGCCATCGCGGCGCCGGTATGGGCGGCGGTCACGACGAGCGCGAGCAGACCCTCAATCAGCTACTGGTCGAGATGGACGGCTTCGAGATGAAAGACAACATCATCCTGATCGCCGCCACCAACCGGCCCGACATTCTCGATCCGGCGCTGCTGCGGCCCGGCCGCTTCGACCGCCAGGTCGTCGTCGACCGGCCGGATCGCAAGGGCCGCAAGAAGATCCTCGAGGTGCATACCCGCGGCAAGCCGCTCGCCAAGGCGATCGATCTCGACGCGTTGGCAGGGCAGACCCCGGGCTTCACCGGTGCCGACCTGGCCAATCTGATCAACGAGGCGGCGCTGCTGACCGCCCGCCAGGGCCGCCGCGAGATCTCCATGCACGAGCTGGAGGAGGGGATCATGCGGGTGATCGCCGGCCCGGAGAAGAAGACCCGGGTGATGAGCGAGAAGGAGCGCACGATCACCGCCTACCACGAGCTCGGGCACGCGATCGTCGGCCACCTGCTGCCCAACTGCGATCCGGTTCACAAGATCTCGATCATCAGCCGCGGTCAGGCGCTCGGCTACACGATCAGCTTGCCGACCGAAGACAAGTTCCTGACCAGCCGTGCTGAGCTGACCGACACGATGGCGATGACCCTGGGCGGGCGCGCCGCCGAGGAGATCGTCTTCGGCGAGATCACCACGGGTGCTTCCAATGATCTCGAGAAGGTGACCGAGACGGCGAAGCAGATGGTGATGCGGTTCGGGATGTCGGAGCGGCTCGGTCCGCGGGTGTTCGGCCACGACCGCGGCCAGCCCTTCCTCGGCCGCGAGTTCTCCTCCGAGCCCGACTACTCGGACGAGATCGCGCGCGAGATCGACGACGAGATCCGCCGAATCGTCGAGGCTGCGCACCAGACCGCCAAGGACCTGCTCAACGAGAAGCGCTCCGAGCTCGAGCGGATCTCGGAGATCCTGCTGGAGCGGGAGACGATCGACGCCGAGCAGTTCATCGCCCTACTCGAAGGCAAGTCCGAAGACGAGGTCTTCGCCGACGACGAGGAGCCGGCGCAGCCGGCCGAGCCGGCGCCGGAGCCCGAACGGGCGCAGCGCGAGGGGGCGCGGCCGTCCCCAAGGCCCCGCCCCGGGTTCGCCGGCGGAGACGCAAGCTAAGGGGCCGCGGGGTGCCTCTCGCCCGGACAAACGCCGGGCAGATTAGCCCGGCGTTTTGAGTATCCGCCCGTTCGAGAGGCATCCCGCGGCCCCTCGGCTCATGGGCGTCGTCAACGTGACTCCCGATTCGTTCTCCGATGGGGGGCGTTTCATCGATCCCGAAGCTGCGATCGCGCACGGTCGGAAGCTGGTTCGGGACGGAGCAGATCTTCTCGATATCGGGGGGGAATCGACTCGGCCTGGGGCCGAAGAGGTGAGTGAGGAGGAGGAGCTGTCTCGGGTCGAGCCGGTGGTTGCTGGGTTGGCGGGAACGGCGACCGTCTCGATCGATACTTCGAAGCTGGCCGTCGCCAAGGCCGCGCTGGATGCCGGGGCCTCGATCGTCAACGACGTCACCGCGATGCGGCGGGATCCGGAGATCGGGGGGCTGTGCGCGGAGCGGGGCGCCGGGATGGTGCTGATGCACATGCGCGGCAACCCGCGCACGATGCAAGAGAACCCCTCCTACGAAGACGTCGTCGCCGAGGTCAAGGCGTTCCTCGCGGAGCGGCTCGAAGCGGCGATCGTCGCGGGGGTTGCGGAGGAGCGGATTTGGCTGGACCCGGGAATCGGCTTCGGCAAGACGCTCGACCACAACCTCGAGCTGCTTCGTCGCCTCGGCGAGCTGCGCGAGCTCGGCCGCCCGCTGGTCGTGAGCACCTCCCGCAAGGGCTTCCTCGGCAAGATCGACGGCTCGAAGGTGGGCAACCGCCTCGGCGGCACCGTTGCCTCCTCGGTCCTAGCTGTTGCCGAGGGTGCCGACGTCGTTCGCATTCACGATGTGGCCGAGGCCGCGCAGGCGATGAAGGTCACCGATGCGATCGTCGGTGACCCGCAGCCGGACTGAGCGGCCTCGAATCAAGGCGCCGGTGTGCTCAGCGCTTCAGCTCGATCCAGGTCGCCTGGGCGTGGGCGAGGGGCTCACCGTCCGCGGAGAAGATCGCCGAGCCGGCGTAGAACTTGCGCCCGTCGCGGTCGATCGGCCATCCGACCGCAACGCAGTTCATTCCGGGCTCGATCCGACCGTATATGCGGGCGGCGAGACGGCCGAGCATGCTCACTCCTAGGTCAGGCATCAGCATGCCGGCGATGCCTCCGGGGCAATCGAGCACCGCCCAGACGATCTCCGGGGAGACCTCGCCGTCGCCGCTCGCAACGGTGTCGTCGACCGCCCAGGGCGAGGCCACGACGCCGCCGTCGGTAGGACCGCAGGTGACACCGAGGCCGTCGCCGGGCTGGCGCTCGGAACCGCAGACGAAGCAGCCAGGGTAAGGGTGGTTGTGTCGCATGGGAGACGCCTCGCGTGCGGCGGCCGCCTCCTCGATGCCGACCGGGCTCGGCAGCTCGAGCTCGATCGCGTCGATCGCGCGCCCCTCCGCGATCACGGCATCGCCGTCGAGCATCGTCGCGGTGTCGCCGTCGACCTTTTCGACGCTAAGTGGGCGGTCGAGCGGGGGCGGCAGGCGTAGCGTCACCTCAGCCGAGCGGGGCTCGACGAAGTGCGCTAGCGCTCCGCAGGAGTAGCCGCCGTTGCCGCTGTCCGACGGCCCTCGAAAACGACTCTCGATCAGTACCTGTTCCATCGCGCGCCCACGATCTCACACCGATGCCGAGCCCGTCCATAGGCTAGGTTCACCGCGTGGACGAGCCCAGTGGAAACGGGATCGAGTCGCGGGTTGAGGTCGACCTGCGCGGCATCTCGATCTACACCCACCATGGCGTCAGCGACGCCGAGCGCGAGATCGGCCAACGGCTCGAGTTCGACGTGTCCTTTGACGTGCCCGACTGCGACGCCGTGCTTACCGACCGGATCGAGGACACGGTCGACTACGGAGACGTCTGCGACATCGTCGCCCTCGCTGCCACCGAGCGCAGCTACCGGACGCTGGAGCGGTTGGCCCAGGTGGTTGGCGAGCGCCTGCTCGAGCGCTATGGCTGCGATTCGGTGCGAGTGCGGGCCGCGAAGCCAGAGCCGCCGCTGCCGCTGGCGATTCAGGAGGTTGGCGTAGAGGTGACGCAGGAGCGGGGCGAGGAGGGGGAAGAAGACAACGGCGAGGAGTCCTGATCAGACGTGCCGGTGATCAAGCACCCATATGGACCTCTAATCACCGGCACGTCCTGATGCGGACCGGCTACCTGGGCCTGGGCTCCAACGTCGGCGACCGCGCTGGGCACCTGCGGGCGGCGATCGAGATGCTGGACGAGCGCGGGGTCGAGGTCGAGGCGATCTCCTCCGCCTATGAGACCGAGCCCGTGGGAGAGGTGCTCGACCAGCCCGACTTCCTCAACGCGGCGATCCGCATTCGCACCGAGCTGGAGCCGGAAGCGCTGCTCGATCTCTGCAAGGCGATCGAGGTCGAGCGCGGCCGCACTCTCGACGCCCCACGGCACAGTGCCCGCCCGCTAGACGTCGATCTGCTCCTACTCGGCGACCTACAGCTCTCCACCGAGCGCCTGACCCTCCCGCACCCCGAGGTGACCTCGCGCCGCTTCGTCCTCGCCCCGCTGCTCGAGCTCGACCCCAACCTGGAGCTTCCCGACGGCACCCGCCTCGCCGATGCCCTCGCGGCCCTGGGTCCAGGCCAGCGGGCGGAGCGGGTCGGCGACCTCGTCTAGGGCCTATCCGGTAGGGGTGGAACGTCTTGTACTTTTTCTGCGGCGACACTTGCGGACAGCCGTCGACTGTCTTCAGAAAAAGTTAAGTGGAACCCCTACCGGATAGGCCCTAAGCAGCAGCCGTCTCACTACGCAGCGGCTGCAGCCAAGCCGGCGGCAGGATCGGCGGGATGTCGCCGGAGATCTCGGGCTGGACGCGCTTGGCGAGACGGCCCGCCGGACGGGCTTCGATTATCGGCCGCAGATCCTGGAAGGTCATCGCGAGGCGGACGCTGGGTGCGATCTGGAAGTCGGCGGCGTTCAGCTCGTCCCCGTCGATCGTCCCCGCGGCGATCAGCTTGTCGACCCGGTCGAGCAGTCCGCCCAGAGCGGCGAGGTCGGCGCGGACGTTTTCGTCGCTGGCCTCGTTGAAGTGGGCGGAGAGGGCGACGATCGGGGCGGCGGTACGTAGCGCGAGGCCGATCGGGATCCCGAGCTTGGCGCCCTCGGAAAAGCTGCGCAGGGGTGCCTTATCCTTCTTCAGCGCCCACCAGATCAGCTGGCGAATCGGGTGCTGGAGCTCCTCGTCGCCAAAGCGCTCCGCCTCCTCGATCGCGGCGAGCTTCTCGGGGTCGGTCGGGAAGAGGGCGGGCTCGGGCCGCACCTGCTCCAGCTCGCGGGCGATCGCGCGCGAGCCCTGCACTCGGCGGCCGTCGATCTTCATCGCCGGCACCGTCTGGCGGGGGAACCCGAGGCCGCGCACGACAAGCTTCGAGATGACCGGGAAGAGATCGGTGCGCTTGAACTCGATGCCCTTGTGCTTGAGCATCAGCTGCGCCGCCACTCCCGGGTGGGAGCCCGGGATCGTGTAGAGCCGGACGTTCACTGGTCGCGCCATCATAGACTCGCGGCGTGCTGCTCGCGATCGACGTCGGCAACACCCAGACCCACCTCGGTGCCTTCGATGGCGAGCGGCTGGTCGAGCACTGGCGTTTCCAGACCCGCGCCGGGGCGACCGGCGACGAGCTGGCGGAGCGGATCGCCGGCATGCTCGCGCTCAGCCAGATGGGCCTCGGAGACCTCGACGCCGTCTGCGTCTCCTCCGTCGTGCCGCCGCTCGGCACCCAATACGAACAGCTGGCCGAGCGCTACATGAACGCCACCTGCCTGGAGATCGGACCGGGTGTGAAGACCGGGATGCCAATCAGGATCGACAACCCGTTGGAGGTGGGCGCCGACCGGCTCGTCAACGCCGTTGCTGCCTACGAGCGCTTCAAGGGCGCCTGCGTCGTCGTCGACTTCGGCACCGGGATCAACTTCGACGCGGTCTCGGAGGCTGGGGAATACCTTGGTGGGGCAATCGCCCCGGGGCTTGAGATATCGCTGACCGCCTTGGTCGAACGGGCTGCCCGGATCCCCCGCATCGATCTCGAGGAGCCGGAGACGGCGATCGGTCGCTCCAGCCGCGCCGCGATCCAGTCCGGGGTCGTCTTCGGCTTTGCCGGCCTGATCGACGGGGTGGTCCGCCGCATCGAGGAAGAACTGGGGGATGTCGGGTTATTGGCGACCGGAGGCCTCGCCGGGGCGATCGTGCCCTTCACCGAGACGATCGACGAGGTCGACGAGATGCTTACCTTGAAGGGTCTGCGTCTCATCTATGCGCGAAACACCTAAAAAAGCGCCATCTCCTCTCCCGCGAAGGCCTGAGGAATCAGATATGGACAGGCCCTCGCTCTCGCGTCCGGGGATGGCGCAGCCACCATTGACGGCTCCGTTTGAAATTGGAGGAGTCCGCCTCGCCAACCGGGTGTTGCTCGCGCCGCTCGCCGGGATCGGCAATTGGTTCGTCCGCCTGCAGGCGAAGCGGCACGGGGCCGGCCTCGCGGTCTCGGAGATGATCTCCAGCTTTGGGCTGCACCATCGCAACGAGCGCACCTTGCGCGAGCTGATGCGCATTCACCCCGACGAGCACCCGGTCTCGGTGCAGCTGTTCGGGCACGACCCCGAGGTGATGCGCTCCGGCGCCGCCGTTGCCGCCGAGTCGGGCGCCGATCTAATCGACATCAACATGGGCTGTCCGGTGCGCAAGGTGCGGAAGTCGGGAGCCGGTGTGGAGCTGCTCGCCGATCCCGAGCTGGCGCTTGCCCTGGTTCGGGGCGCCGCCGAGGGCAGCGGCCTACCGGTCACGGTGAAGCTTCGTTCCGGGTTGCGTCCCGGGGATCGCTCCGGCTTCGACCTCGCCATCCGCCTCGCCGAAGAGGGGGGCGCGGCGGCGATCGGCTTCCATCCCCGCGCTGCCACCGTCAAACACAAGGGCAGCCCGGACTATGCGCTTACGCGCAAGCTGGTCGAGCGGATCGAGGTTCCGGTGATCGTCTCCGGCGGCCTCGAGAGTGCCGAGGCGGTGCATCGCGCTTACGGGGAGTCCGGTGCCGACGCGGTGATGCTGGCGCGCGGCTCGCTCGGCAATCCGTGGCTGTTCGAGGAGCTGACCGGGCGCCGTACCGAGCCGCCCTCACGCGAGGAGGTTGTCGCCGAGCTGCTCTGGACGATCGATCGCGCCGAGGAGCATCTCGGGTCCGAGCGGGCGGCTCGACGTCTGCGCAAGTTCTACCCTTGGTATGTCGATGCACTCGGCGCTTCCACCGAGGTCGCGGAGGAGCTGCAGCGGAGCGCCGACCTGCCCCGCGCCAGGGAGCTGGTCGCCGCCCAAATTACCCTGAGTGCCCGCCTGCAGCCCTCGCTATAATCCCGCGACTTCGGGCCCAGGTGTGGCGTGGCAAAAGCCGCTGCACCCGGGCGTTTTTGGTCTCAGGGCCTATTCCAACATTCCCAGCAAGCAAAAGCGAGGTCAGCGCAAAGTGACTCGTCAAGCCGTAATCACCCCGGAAGGACTCGAGAAGCTCAAAGAGGAGATCGAGTTCCTCTCGACCACCAAACGGCGCGAGGTCGCTGAACGGATTAAGGAGGCCCGCGAGTTCGGCGACATCTCCGAGAACGCCGAGTACGACGACGCCAAGAACGAGCAGGCCTTGCTGGAGGGGCGGATCGCTCAGCTCGAAGAGCGGCTGCGCCGCGCCACCGTGATCGACGAGAAGGACGTCGACACCGACGAGGTCAGCTTCGGCTCGGTCGTCCATGTCAAAGATCAGAAGACCGGCGACTCGCAGAAGTTCCAGATCGTTGGCTCGACCGAGGCGAACCCCGCCGAGCACAAGCTCTCTAACGAGTCGCCGATCGGCAAAGCGCTGATCGGTCACAAGCGCAACGACGTGGTTACCGTCGAGGTGCCACGCGGGCCGAAGAAGAAACTCAAAATCACCAAAATAGAGAGCGCTTAGCGGTCGAATAGGCTCGCGTCGATGAGCGAGCCAGAGGAGCGAGAGCTCTCCGACGTACTTCGCGATCGGCGCGAAAAGCTGGAACGCCTGAGAAGCGCAGGCGTCGACCCTTTTCCGCATTCGTTTGAGGAACGTGAGGAGATCGCCGAGGTGCGCGCTGCCCACGAGGGGTTGGCGGCGGGAATGGAGACGGACTCGCGTCACCGGGTAGCGGGGCGGATCGTCGCCCGCCGCGGTCATGGCAAAGCCGCGTTTCTCGATCTCCGCGACGGCAGCGGGCAGATCCAGCTCCACGCGACCGCCGACCAGCTCGGCGCTGAGGCCTTCGACCTACTGGTCGACCTCGATCTCGGCGACTTCATCGGCGCCGAGGGCACGGCGCTGGCGACGCGGCGCGGCGGCGAGCTGTCGCTGGGGATCGACCACTGGCGCCTGCTCTCCAAGAGCCTGCGACCGCCACCGGACAAGTTCCACGGTCTCGAGGACGTCGAAACGCGTTACCGCCGTCGCGAGCTCGACCTGCTGGCCAACGAGGAGAGCCGCCGCGCCTTCGCGATCCGCGCGCGGTCGATCGTCGAGATTCGCCGCTGGCTCGACGAGCACGGTTTCGTCGAGGCTGAGACCCCGGTACTGCAGCCGCTCTACGGAGGTGCCCTGGCGCGGCCCTTCGTCACTCACCACAATGCTCTGGACCGCGATTTCTATCTGCGGATCGCGACCGAGCTCTACTTGAAGCGGCTGGTGGTCGGTGGCATCGACCGCGTCTATGAGCTGGGCAAGGACTTCCGCAACGAGGGGGTCTCGCACAAGCACAACCCCGAGTTCACCATGCTCGAGTGGTACGAGGCCTATGCCGACTACGGCAAGACCGCCCACGATTTGGAGCTGCTGGTCGCGGAGATCGCGGAGCGGGTCCTGGGCACGACCGTGGTCGAGCGCGACGGTGTCGAGATCGACCTGGCGCCGCCCTGGAAGCGGGTGACCTTGCGCGAGGCTGTCCGCGACCGGGCCGGCATCGATATCGCGGAGCACCCGACCCGTGAGGCGCTCGCCGCGGCGATGGACGGTGAGGCGGACCCGGCCGAGGGCTGGGGCAAGCTGGTCGACGGCCTGCTCGCCAAGGCGGTGGAGCCTGGGCTCGTCCAACCCACCTTCGTCACCGATTACCCGGTGGAGCTCTCGCCGTTCGCCAAGGCGCACCGTTCCGAGCCCGGGCTGGTCGAGCGCTGGGAGGCGTTCATCGGCGGGATCGAGATCGCCAACTCGTTCAGCGAGCTGAACGACCCGGACGAGCAGCGCCGTCGCTTCGAGCAGCAAGCCACTGAGCTGGAGCGCGGCGACGAAGAGGCCCAGCCCTACGACGAGGCGTTCGTCGAGGCGCTGGAGCAGGGGATGCCGCCGACCGGAGGCGTCGGCCTCGGTGTCGACCGCCTCGCGATGATCCTGACTGGGGCTCGCAGCCTGCGCGAGATCGTGCTTTTCCCCGCGATGCGCTCCTGAAGCGCCCCGATTGGCGCTGAAAAAGCCGCTAGGAGCGGCAATAGGGGTCCCAGGGCCGGGTGGGGACTCTCGGTATCGTTTGACGGGCACATGGACGCCTCCCGATAGTCGAAGGGCGTCTCCGGTACTTCCGACCGCAAATCGCGTTTGACCTATCGAAGGTCAAGAGAGGAAGCCTTTGTTCGAGAGATTCACTGAGCGAGCTCGACAAGTAGTGGTCCTGGCGCAGGAAGAGGCTCGCACGCTGAAACACAACTACATCGGCACCGAGCACATCCTGCTCGGCCTGCTGCGCGAGGAGGAGGGCCTGGCGGCTCGCGTCCTCGAGTCTCTCGACATCACGACCGAGCGGGTGCGCTCACAGGTCGTGCGGATCGTCGGCTCGGGCGAGGAGGTCACCTCCGGTCAGATCCCGTTCACCCCGCGCGCCAAGAAGGTGCTTGAGCTGGCGTTGCGCGAGGCGCTCTCGCTCGGCCACAACTACATCGGCACCGAGCACATCCTGCTCGGTCTGGTGCGTGAGAACGAGGGCGTCGCGGCTCGGATCCTGCTCGACTTCGACGCCGACTCCGACAAGATCCGCAACGAGGTGATCCGGATGCTGTCCGGTCCCGGCGGTCGCCGCCAGGGCAGCGGCGGGGGCGGTCAGGGCGAGGGCAGCGGCAAAAAGTCTTCGAAACTGCTCGACCAGTTCGGCCGCAACCTGACCAAGCTAGCCGAGGAGGGCAAGCTCGACCCGGTGATCGGGCGCGAAACCGAGATCGAGCGGATCATGCAGATCCTCTCCCGCCGCACCAAGAACAACCCGGTGCTGCTGGGCGAGCCGGGGGTCGGCAAGACCGCGGTGGTCGAGGGCCTGGCGGCGCGGATCAACAACGGCGAGGTGCCGGAGCTGCTGCGCAACAAGCAGATCTACACGCTCGACCTCGCGGCGCTGGTCGCGGGCTCCAAGTACCGCGGCGAGTTCGAGGAGCGCCTGAAGAAGGTGATGAAAGAGATCACCCAGCGCGGCGACATCATCCTCTTCATCGACGAGCTCCACAACCTGGTCGGAGCGGGCGCCGCCGAGGGCGCGATCGACGCCGCTTCGATCCTGAAGCCGGCGCTGGCCCGCGGCGAGCTGCAGACGATCGGCGCGACGACCCTCGACGAGTACCGCAAGTATTTGGAGCGCGACTCGGCGCTGGAGCGGCGCTTCGCCCAGATCAAGGTCGACCAACCCTCGGTCGAGGACACGGTGAAGATCCTCGAGGGCCTGCGCGAGCGCTACGAGCAGCATCACCGCGTCAACATCACCGATGACGCTCTCGCCGCCGCCGCCGAGCTGGCCGACCGCTACATCTCCGACCGCTTCCTGCCCGACAAGGCGATCGACCTGATCGACGAGGCCGCGTCGCGGATGCGGATCAAGTCGATGAGCGCGCCACCGGTCTACCGCGACCTCGAGGACGAAGTCGAAAAGACGCGGCGCGAAAAGGAGGCCGCGATCGAGGCGCAGGAGTTCGAGAAGGCGGCCAACCTGCGCGACACCGAGCGTCAGCTGACCACCCGCAAGCGCCAGCTCGAAGACGAGTGGTCGGAGGGCGACTCCGCCGAGCGACCCGACGTCGGCGAAGAGGAGATTGCCGACATCGTCTCGATGTGGACCGGGATCCCGGTCTTCAAACTGACCGAGGCCGAGACCAAGAAGCTGATCCGCATGGAGGAGGAGCTGCACAAGCGGGTGATCGGCCAGGAGGTCGCGATCACCGCCGTCTCCAAAGCGATCCGCCGCTCCCGCGCCGGAATCAAGGACCCCAAGCGCCCGTCCGGCTCGTTCATCTTCCTCGGCCCCTCCGGGGTTGGCAAGACCGAGCTGGCGCGCACCCTCGCCGAGTTCCTGTTCGGCGACGAGGAGGCGCTGGTGCGGATCGACATGTCCGAGTACATGGAGAAGCACGCGGTCAGCCGCCTGGTCGGCTCGCCGCCGGGCTACATCGGCTACGACGAGGGCGGTCAGCTGACCGAGGCCGTGCGGCGCAAGCCCTACAGCGTGCTGCTGCTCGACGAGATCGAGAAGGCCCACCCGGACGTCTTCAACATCCTCCTGCAGATCCTCGAGGACGGGCGCCTCACCGACGCCCAGGGCCGCACGGTCGACTTCCGCAACGCGATCGTGATCATGACCTCGAACATCGGCGCCTCGGAGATCGCCAAGAACACCTCGATCGGCTTCACCGTCGACGACGAGACCGGGATGTCCTACGACGCGATGAAGGGCCGGATCATGAGCGACCTGAAGAAGGTCTTCCGGCCCGAGTTCCTCAACCGGATCGACGAGGTGATCGTCTTCCACAAGCTGGCCAAGGAAGAGGTCAAGGAGATCATCGACCTGATGATCAACCGGGTCCGCGTCCAGGTCGCCGAACACGACCTGCAGCTGGATCTGACCGACGAGGCCAAGGACCTGCTGGTCGACAAAGGCTGGGACCCCTCGATGGGCGCTCGCCCGCTGCGGCGTGCGATCCAGCGCTACATCGAGGATCCGCTCGCCGACGAAGTGCTGCGCCAGGGCCAGATGCCCGCGGGCTCGACCGTGATGGTCAAGCGCGATCCCTCCGGTGACGAGGAGGACCGCCCGCTCAGCTTGACGATCGTCAAGCCGAAGAAGCCGGCGCGGCCGAAGAAGTCCAAGCCCGAGCCCGAGAAGGTGGGGGTTGGTGCGAAGAAGGACGAGGGTGAGCCGCAGGACGATCAGCCCGAGGGCGGCGAGCCCAAGGCTGAGAACGATTAGCGGGCGGCGCGCGGGTCCTGTCCCGGGGCAGGGGGGCCTGCGGGCAGTCCACGGGCTGTCCTCGACCCCCCTGCCCCATGCCACCCGCGCGAGACATCACAACGGCTGACGGAGGAGACACGATGAGGATCTGGGTTATGGCAGCGAGGCCGCGGACCCTTCCGGCCGCGATAGCTCCTGTGCTCGTCGGGACGGCGGCGGCGGTCGAATGGGCTGGGGAGCTTCCGAGGGTCGGGGCGTTCCTGGCGGCCCTCGTGGGGTCGATCTTCATTCAGATTGGGACGAACCTGGCGAATGACTATTCCGATGCGCGGCGGGGGGCCGATACGGCTGATCGCTTGGGGCCGGTGCGGGTGACCTCGGCGGGGTTGGTGACGCCGCGGCGGGTGCTCAACGCGACCTGGATCGCCTTCGCGGTGGCGATCGCCTGCGGGATCTACCTGACCGTCGTCGCCGGCATCGTGATCCTGCTGATCGGCGCGCTCTCGATCGCCGCCGGCGTCCTCTACACCGGTGGCCCCCGTCCCTATGGCTACGCCGGCCTCGGCGAGGTCTTCGTCTTCCTCTTCTTCGGCCTGGTCGCCGTCAACGGCTCCTACTACGTGCAGCTCGAGCAGCTCGACGCGCTGCCCCTGGGACTCTCGATCGCGGTCGGCTTTCTCTCCACCGCGATCCTCGTCGTCAACAATGTGCGCGACATCGAGACCGACCGGCGGGCCGGCAAGATGACCCTGGCGGTGCGAATGGGCCGCCACAACGCGGTAGTGCTCTACCGCTCGCTCGTGCTCGGCGCCTTCGTCGTGCTGCCGATCGCGCTTGCAGCCGGAGGGGGCAGCTGGCTGCCACTGATCGGCCTGCTGGCGCTACCGATGGCGATCGGGCCGATGCGGGCGATGACCAATCGCACCGACGGTCCCTCGCTCAACGGGGCGCTCGCCGCCACCGGCGCCCTGCTCGCTGTCTTCAGCCTGCTCGTCTCGGTGGGACTGTTGCTGGCCAGCTAGAGCGAACTGCATCAAATTCTCAATCTGGCAGGTGGAGAATTTGATGCAGTTCACGTAGACCTACGGGTATGAAGATCGCCGAGGTCGAGGTCGTTCCGTACGCGCTGCCTTTCCGCGAGCCGTATGTGACGGCACGGGGGCGACTGGAGCGTCGCGAGATGGTGCTGCTGCGGCTGCGCTCGGACGACGGACTGATGGGGCTGGGCGAAGCCGTGCCGCTCTCGCTGCGGGGTGGCCGGGGGCTCGCCCATGTGGCCGCTGAACTGGAACGGCTGGGGGATCGGGGCTCGCTCGACGAGGCGACGCTGCAGGGAGATGCGCTGGGCCTCTCTGCACCCGCCCGCTGTGCGGCGCTCACCGCGCTGCTCGACCTGCGTGGCCGCAGGGCCGCGGCGGAAGGCTCGGCGGCTCAGGTCGACGCCGAGGGGGTCGAGTGCAACGCGACCCTTGTCGCCGGGGAGCCGACGGCGGTCGCGGCCGAGGCGTCCCGCTGGGCCGCGGACGGTTTCGAGACCTTCAAGCTGAAGCTCGGGACGGGCGACGACTTCGGTCAGGTCTTCGCCGTACGCGAAGCTGTCGGACCGCGAGCGAGGATCCGCGTCGACGCCAATGCCGCCTGGGACGTCAACACCGCCAAGCGCATGTTGAAGGCGCTCGAGCCGCTCGAGGTCGAGCTCGCCGAGCAGCCCGTGGCGACGTTGGAGGAGGCGGCGGACGTGGCAGCATCGACCTCGATCCCGATCGCCGGCGACGAGAGCGTCGAGACCAGGGCCGATGCCGAGCGGGCGAAGGCGCTGCAAGCCTGCTCGCTCACCGGGATCAAGCTCTCCAAGGTTGGCGGCCCCGAGGCGGCGATC
>JBIOVI010000060.1:0-55661 GCA_044867645.1 Solirubrobacterales bacterium
CTCGTCGTCGATGTGGATCGGGTTGAAGTCGCCCGAGGCGCCCGCGTAGCGGTGCGGCAGGTACTTGTCCGGGGTGACCTTCAGCTCCGGGATCTGGTCGCCTGCGTTCAAAGCCATTTCAAACCCCCCTGACGATCAGCGTCCAGGTGCCGCGGGCGACCTGGGCGCCGTCTTGGTTGACGGAGTTGGTCTCGAACGCGTAGAAGCCCTTGCCGTCGCGCTCCTCGATCGAGAGGCACTTGGTGCTCGTCGTGATCTCGTCGCCGGAGCAGGCCGGCTCGTCCCAGGCGAACTCCTGGCCGCCGTGGACCATCGCCGCGAAGTTCATCTCGACTTCGGGGTCGAGGATCGCCGGCCCGAGCGCCGGGCTGCTGTAGACGACCGCGAACATCGGCGGTGCGACCACGTCGCGGAAACCCGCCGCGCGCGCCGCCTCGACGTCGTGGTGGACCGGGTTGTCGATCCCCAGAGCGTTCGCGTACTCCTTGATCTTCTCCCGCCCCACCTGGTAGGTGGTGCCGGGCCATTCCTTGCCTACTGCGTCAGTCTTGAGAGCCATGGCGGGGCACTCTAACTGGCCGTGCAGCCAGCGGCCCTGCCGCGCAGCTGCGTTTTCCTACTCGTCGATCTCGAGCACGGCGAGGAAGGCCTCCTGTGGCACTTCCACCCGGCCCACCGCCTTCATCCGTTTCTTGCCCGCTTTCTGCTTCTTCAGCAGCTTGTTCTTGCGGGTGACGTCGCCGCCATAGAGGTTCGCCGTGACGTCCTTGCGCAACGCCTTGACCGTCTCGCGGGCGAGAATGTTGGAGCCGATCGCGGCCTGAACGGGCACGTCGAAAAGCTGGCGCGGGATCGTCTTGCGCAGCCGCTCGACCAAGCGCTTGCCCTGCTCGTAGGAAAAGTCGCGATGGACGATGATCGAGAGCGCATCGACCTTGTCGCCGGCGAGCAGGATGTCGACTTTGACCAAGTCGGAGGCGCGGTTGCCAATCGGCTCGTAGTCGAGCGAGGCGTAACCGCGGGTGGATGACTTGAGCAGGTCGAAGAAGTCGAGGACGATCTCGCCCAGCGGCATGTCGTAGCGGATCTGCACCCGCTGCGGGCTCAGATAGTGCATGTCGACGTGGGTGCCGCGGCGAGCCTGGCAGAGCTCCATCACGGCGCCGACCTGCTCGGACGGAGCGATGATCGTGGCGCGGATGTAGGGCTCTTCGATTGCCTCGATCGTGCCGGCGTCGGGCAGCTCGGTCGGACTGCGGACCTCCCTTCGCTCGCCGTTGGTCAGGTGGACCTCGTAGCGCACGTTCGGGGTCGTCGACAGCAGGTCGAGCCCGTACTCGCGCTCCAACCGCTCGCGCACGATCTCCATGTGGAGCAGGCCGAGGAAACCGCAGCGGAAGCCGAATCCGAGCGCCTCGGAGGTCTCCGGCTCCCAGGACAGCGCGGCATCGTTGAGCGCCAGCTTCTCGAGCGCGTCGCGCAAGTCTTCAAAGCGATCGGTGTCGATCGGGAAGAGACCGCAAAAGACCATCGGCCTGACCTCGCGGTAGCCCTCGAGGGGCTCGGCGGCTGGTCGCTCGAGGGTCGTCAGCGTGTCGCCGACCCGCAGCTTGGCGACGTCCTTGATGCCGGTGATCAGGTAGCCGACGTCGCCCGCATCCATCCGTTGCACGCCGGTCATCGCCGGCCGGAAGAAGCCGATGTCGTCGATGTCGGCTTCCGTGCCGTTCTGCATCGCCACGATCCGCTCGTGCTTGCGGAAGGAGCCGTCGACCATCCGCACGTAAGCAATCACGCCGCGGTACTGGTCGAACTCCGAATCGAAGATCAGCGCCCGGGTCGGGGCCTCCGGCTCGCCCTTCGGCGCCGGCACGCGAGCGACGATCGCCTCGAGCACCTCGAGCACGCCCTCCCCGGTCTTAGCCGAGATCCGCAGCGCTTCGGAGGGGTCGCCGCCGATCAGGTCGGCGATCTCCCCGGCCACCCGGTCGGGCTCGGCACCGGGCAGGTCGACCTTGTTGATCACCGGGATCAGCTCCAGCCCGTTCTCGATCGCCAGGTAGGTGTTGGCGACGGTCTGCGCCTCGACGCCCTGCGCCGCGTCGACGACCAGCAGCGCGCCCTCGCAGGCGGCAAGACTGCGCGAGACCTCGTAGGAGAAGTCGACGTGGCCGGGGGTGTCGATCAGGTGCAGGTGGTAGGTCTGCCCGTCCGAGGCCCGGTACTCGACCCGCACCGCCTGGGCCTTGATCGTGATCCCGCGCTCCCGCTCGAGGTCCATCGAGTCGAGCATCTGTGCCTGCATTTTCTCCGGGTCGACGGCGCCGGTGAGCTCCAGGATGCGGTCGGCCAGGGTCGACTTGCCGTGGTCGATGTGGGCGATGATCGAAAAATTCCTGATGTGATCCATCGGCGGGCCAGTATGGCTGACCAGGCACGTGGCCGGCGGGTCCTGTCGCGGCGGCCTCCCCCATGTGCTCGGATGCGCTTCGCGCGCCCTCCGCCATGGGGGACCCCGCCACCGCGCCACCCGCCGGAGAGGCGCGGTCAACGGGACACCGCTGGATCGCAGCCGCTTTCCTCAGCTTGAAAGCTAGAGACCAGGGCCGCCTGGTCCCTATGCGCCTCCGAGCTGACGACACGCTGATGGATCCAGGGAACCCTTCAGCTTGAAGACAACCGTCGGCGGCGTGCGCAAGATCGGTATCGCTTCCGGGCCTTCGGTCCAGCGAGTCGCTGGTGGGTACGGGGGCTTGTTGGGTTCTACGCGGTCGCGGGTCGTGACCGCGTAGTCGTAGGTGCCGGCGTTTAGGAGGCGGCGCCATTGGGCGCAGGCGGTCGGGGCGACGAAGCCGCCGTGGGGACGCTCTTCGCCTACGTACTGGACGTGGTTGGAGAGGTCGGTGCCGAAGAGGGGGTACTGGCGGGTGCTGGTCGTTGCTATGCGGGAATCGGAGATGGAGTCCGCCCATTTGAAGGCGGCGTTGAGGCCCGGCGCGGCAAAGGTTGGGTTCGCGTAGCGATTCTCGAAGTAGTGGCGCTGGACGGGATAGCCGATCGCGATCGCGGCGAGGACGAGCAAGACCACGGTGGCAATGACGGCATGGGGTATCCC
The DNA here is from genome assembly GCA_044867645.1 of Solirubrobacterales bacterium. Taxonomy (GTDB): domain Bacteria; phylum Actinomycetota; class Thermoleophilia; order Solirubrobacterales; family 70-9; genus VRUE01. The sequence continues at coordinate 3,116 of JBIOVI010000060.1, forward strand.
CCGCTCGGACAAGTGCCGGTCTAATGAGACCGGCACTTTGAGTATCCGCCCGCTCGGGGGATATCCCATGCCGGCTTCACGTAGCCGGGGCATCGGGACTGCTGGTAGCAAGGCCATGCCGAGGACGAGAGCTGGGGCGAGGTAGCGCAAGCCCGACTCGAAGCCACGCGCAATTCCCTCGGGGCCGGAGGCGGAGGTGGGAGCGATCAGCCAGGCGAGCGCCGCGGCGAGCCCAGTCAGGCCACAGATCGCAAGCGTCCGATCGGCGCCGGGCCGAGGGACGAGGCAGAGCAGCAGGCCGCCGAGCGCGGCCACCAGGAGCAGTGGCCAGAGGAAGGTCAGCGCGTCGTGCAATCCCGGTAGGAACCAGTCCGACCACACGGCGCCGTCGGTGAGGTAGCCGAGCACGCTGTGACCTTCCCGCCCGCCGAGCGCCTGGTCGGGAGCGGGCAGCGATATCGGCCCCAGCTGGTCGAACCAGGGCAGTGGGTTGCCGGTATGGACGAGGTTGCGCAGGTACCAGTAGCCGCCCCCCACGAGAGCCGCGAGCGTCCCCACAGCGAGCGAGCGCAACCGCGCCCCCGCTGACGCGACGAACGCGAGCCCGAGGACGAGAACTGCAGCAGGTAGGAGGAAGTTGAGCTTGGTACCTACAGCTAATCCAGCTGCGAGCCCGATTACCGCCACCGCGTTCGCACTTATGGTCGGTATGCGGTCATAAGTGCGAACGGACGGGTCTGCGGCCCCAGTCGAGTCCCCCCACCGAGCGTTGAGCGCGATCGCCACGGCGGCGAGCAGGAAGAAGATCCCGACGATGTCGTTGCGCGCCTCCCCAGCCTGGTCCGAGAGCACCGGCAAGCTCAACGCAATCGCACCGAGCGCCAGCGACCACGGCGCGACCCGGTATGGCCTGCCGATACACCAACACGCCACCAGACACCCAACGAACCAACCGAGGTTCAGTAGCGGCGACAGCAGGTCGCGCCCAAACGCCAGCATGCCGATGGCATGGAAGATTTCGGCATTGGCTGGGTAGAACCAGGCCAGGAACTGCGGCGCGATGAAGTGCAGATCCCACGTGTTCCCGCTTTGGAAGAACCCCGCCGCGAACGGACCGTGGTACCAGGTGGAATCGAATCCGGTCATCCCAGTTCCCAGCTTCGATTGGACATCGATTCCGAACTTGACGACTGCCGCCGTGGCGATGACGAGAGCGATCATTGTGGCGATGGGATTTGAGGCAAGCGGTGGTGGAGGGTGCCGGGGGGGTCCCTCCCGCTTGCTGGGTTTTTCGCCTGGTGAGTTTGCGGTTGTCCGTGACCGCCAGCGGGGCGAAAAACAGGAGGCCGCTGCGCGGGACGGACCCCCCCACCCCCCTCCTAGCCCAATCCAAACTCCCGATCCGATCAAAACGATTGCCACCAGGTACGGCACTGCGTCGAATAGACCGAGACTCCCGAGAAGCTGGGCAACCCAGATCAGAAGAGCCAGTGAGACCACGCTCGTTGCGAGGTGAGCTGGGGCACCCGAAAAACCTGGAAGCAAGCGAGCGCGCAGCACCGATCCGCCCAGCGTGGCGAAGCCGGCGAGCAGGGCTATCTCGGCGACACCCAGCAGATAGCGAGGCAGGTCGAGCATCTAACGGCGGCGCAGCAGACGCGAGATCTGCTCCAGCTCGGCGACTCGCAGCAGCTTGGCGGCGGCCACGTAGACGACGCCTCCGAGCGCCAGCGCAGTGCCGAGCGAGACGATCTGACCGAGAAGGCCGCGTCCCAGGGCGCCGTCCAGCAGGTCCCAGACGCCGAAGCTGACGGCGGCGAGCGCGGCGGAGGCCAGCGAGATACGAATGCCGGCGTCGAGGAGGCTGCCCAGCTCCAACCCACCGAGGAGGCGGCGCAGGATCGCACACTGGGCAACCACGGTCGCCGTCGTGGCGATCGCCGTGGAGGCGACGATGCCCCCGACTCCGAGGTGGTAGAGAGCGAGCGCCCCGAGCGCCGTGACGACCAGGTTGCCGGCGGCAATCCCGGTCGGCACCCAGGGTCGCTGGAGGCTGAAGAAGGTACGGGTGAGGAGCAGGAAGAGACCGTTGGTCGGCAGCGAGAAGGCGAACCAGAAGAGCGCCGTGGCGACCAGGGTCGTCTGCTCTGGGGTGAACTCACCACGCTGGTAGACGAGGCGGATCATCGGCTCGGAGAGGACGAGAACGGCGGCGGCGGCCGGCAAGAGGACGAAGAGGATCTGCCGCATCCCGTTGGCCATCGTCGCCCGCAGGTTGTCGTGCTCGCCGCGCGCGGCGAAGCGGGCAAGGGTCGGGAAGAGGACGGTGGCGATCGCAACCGAGAAGACGCCCTGGGGCAACTGGTAGATCCGAAACGCCTTGTCGATCGCCGCCGGCGCCTGGTCGCTAACGAGGCTGCCGAAGAGGCTGTTGATCAGGAGGTTGAAGTTGATCAACCCGAGGCTGATCGTCACCGGCAGCATCAGCAGCAGGACGCGGCGAACGTCGCGGTTGCGCCAATCGAAGCTCCAGCCGAACTTGAACGGCGTGTTGCGCAGGTCGAAGGTGGGGATGAGGAGCTGGACCAGGGTGCCGACGAGGATGCCGATCGCGTAGGCGTAGATCCGGTCCTGACCGTGAAAGAGGGGGATCAGGAAGACCAGCACCGCGATGATCGTCAGGTTCCAGAACAGAGGCGAGATCGCGAAGGCACCGAAGCGGTCGTAGCTGTTGAGGATCCCGACCACGACGCCGCTCATGCCGAGCAAGATCAGGATCGGAAAGAGGATCTGGGAGAGGGTGACCGTGAGGTCGAGGATCTCCCCCTCGAAGCCGGGAGCGAAGAGCGGGATCACCACGGGCGCGAGCAGCACGAAGAGCGCCGTGATCGCCCCCAGCACGAGGGTGACCAGCAGCAGCAAGGTCGACGCCAGCCGGAACGCCTCGCGGTAGTTCTTCTTCTCCAGCTGCTCGGTGAAGATCGGGACGAAGGCGGGCTGCAGCGCCGCGTCGGCGAAGAGGGCACGGACCAGGTTGGGGACCTGGAAGGCGATCGTGAAGGCCGACATCGGTCCGCTCACGCCGTAGTAGCCGGCGGCGACGATCTCGCGGCCGAGACCGGCGATCCGCGAGGCCGCGGTTGCGACCGAGAAGAAGGCGGTCGAGCGGGCGATTCGGCCGGCCTGCTGCCCGGGGGCCGGCTCGCCGGTCGTGTCCTCGCCGGGATCGAACGCCTCCGCGGTTCTCAGCGCGGCGTCGGAGGCGACCGCCTCCTCCTCCCGATCGTCTCCCTCAGGTGCTTTGGGTATCTCCAAGCTGGGTCTCAGTCGCTATAGTCGGCGGCCGCCCGGAGCCGGCTCGACGCCCGCACCAGGCACACGACTCATGGCGAACATAGCCTCACAGAAGAAGCGGATCCTACGCAGCGAGCGCGAGCGGATCGAGAACCGGCTCCTGACGAGCACGGTCAAGACCTATTTCAAGCGCCTGGAAAGCGCCGTCGAGGGCGGTGACTCTACGGCCGTCGAGTCCGAGCACCGCGCCCTGGTTTCGCGGATCGACAAGGCCGCGCAGAAGGGCGCCCTTCACAAGAACACCGCGGCCCGCAAGAAGGCCAAAGCGGCCCGCATCGTCGCCGGCGTCGCCAAGTAGTCAGGCTGCGGCGCCCGCCGCCGCCCGCAGCGCCAGCGTAAGGGCCAACTCGTCGCCATAGTCGGCGCCACCGCGACACCAGACCTCGAGGTCGGCCAGCGCGACGATCGCTTTTCGCAACTCAGCGGCTTCGACCTGCTGCACCCTGCGCACCAGCTGCTTCGCCGCGTAGGGATGCATCCCCAGGCCCGACTCGACCTGCTTCTGCGGCACTCCCTCCTCCAGCATCGCCGCCGCCGCGCAGGCTTTGCGCAGCCGCGACGCCAGGCCATAGATCAGCCCGGTGACGTTCTCTCCCTGCGAGATCAGCCGCTCGGCGATCCCCAGCGCGCTCGCGGCATCCCTTTCGAGCAAGGCATCGGAAAGTGCCCAGACCGCGGCCTCGGAAGTGTCGGCGACCATCGCGTCGAGATCGGCCGCGCCGACCTCCCCCCCGTCCCCAGCCCAGAGCGCGAGACGCTCCAGCTCGTGATGAAGCCGTTTGGGATTCGCGCCCATCCTGTCGACCAGCATGCGAGCGGCAGCCGGGTCGAGGCGAAAGCCGATCCGCTTCGCGTCGCCGACCAGCGCCCGTGGCATGTCTTTCGCCTTCGGCGCCTCGAACTCGTGGATCTCCCCCTGCGCGGCCTTCACCGCGCGGACCAGCTTCGCCGGTGCTTTGGCGCGGGCTATCAACACCAGCGACAGGTCGGGGGGTAGCTCACCGAGCGCCGCGACCACCGCTTCCAGCTGCCGGTCGCGCCACTGCTCCACCCCGTCCGCCAGCAGGTAGCGGCGCGACTCGGTCAGCGACATCGCCGGGATCGCCCCGAGCAACGCCTCGTGATCGGGGGCGCCGCGGCCCTCGCTCGGCTCGAAGATCCGCAGCGAAGCGGTGCCCCCGTCGCGCTCAGCCCGGGCGCGCAACCGCGATCGGGTCGCGTCGATCTTCGCCCCGTCGGTGCCGGCGATCAGGTAGAGCGAGCGCATCTCCTCGGCCATGAGCCGAGTCTAGATCCCCTTCCGGCCAGGGTCCGCGCTAGCGACTGCCGTGGCCGCCGTCGCGTCCGTAGGCACGCGCGCTGCCGCCGCGGCTACTAGTCACGCCATGCGACTGGCCGCTGTCCGAGTCCCGTCCGCCAACCACCGGCTCTTCGCCGCCTTCGGACTCGCGGGGCGGCGTGGGAGATGGGGTCGGCGCAGGGCTCTGCCGCGTCGCCGACCGAGGTGCCTCCGAATCGTCCCTGGGCGAGGTGGAGTCGTCTCTGGGCGCGCCGGAGTCGTCTCCATGCGACGCATGGTCCGATCGAGACATGTCGGAGTCGCCTCTGCTCGACGAATGGCCACCGCCGTGGGGCTTTCGATGGCCCCGGCTCGCCTCGCGCCCAGAGTGACGATCGTGGTCACGCTTGCCGTTGTCGTGGGAAGCGAGCACAGCCCCCGGTGGCGTGGATGGCTGCGGCGTGGATTGGGGCGCTGGGCTGGCAGGCGAGCTTGAAGACGAAGTCGGTGCGGCGGCGGGCACGGAGGCCGGTTGCTGAGCCGGTGGCGCTGGCTCGGGAGCCGCAGCGGTGGGAGAGCCGGCGGGAGAGCTTGCGGGGGTTGAGCCCGAGACGACGAGGGCTTTCGATCCAGGCGTTTGCGAGCCTCCCGGCGCCGTCGTCCCGCCCGCACCGAGTCGCTCCTTGCCCGCGGCCTTCGAACCTCGCTGGCCTGCGCTTCTGTCAAGAGCCTTCTCGCCATCGTTCGCGATTGCTCCGGGCGCGACCGTCGCGTCGCCGACAGCCTCGCGCTTGGGCTCGATGCCGGGAATCGGTCCACCGGCAACAAGTGGCCACTCCTGGTTGAGCGCCAGGGCGACCATCCCGAGGCCGACCGCGGCAGTCAGCCCTAGCAGCGCCAGCGATGTGCTGCGCGCCCTCTCCAGAAGTCCATCGCCAAGGATGCTCAGTCCCGTGGCACGTCGCGATCGCTGTTGTCCCTCTCTATTGAGCACCGTAGGTCCATCGACCGCGACGGCGGAGGCGACAGGGGCAAGCTGCGAAAGCCCCAATATCGATTCGTAGATTCGTTGAGCGCAGGCGAGGGCAGCCCAAGGGCAAGAGCTGCGAGAGACCCATCAATCATGGCCGACGCGAATCGATTCCTGGCCGACGTCGAGCACGATCGTCCCGTCGCGGTCGGTGCGCAGGGTGGGGACGCCATGGGCAGCGAGGGTCGCAAGGGTTACGCGGGTCGGGTGGCCAAAGGGATTGTCCTCGCCGACCGAGATCAGGGCGAGCCGGGGCCGCGTCTGGTCCAGCAGGTCGGCGAGTCCGGCATCCGCGCTGCCGTGGTGGGCGATCTTGAGCACGTCGATCGGCCCCGGATCGAGCGGCATGGCCTCGGCCTCGGCATCCGCGCTGAGGAGCATCGAGAAGCTGCGCCAGCGGGCGAGCATCACCAGCGCCAGAGCGTTTGGGTCTTGGGCCAGGTGTGGGCCGGCGAGCAGCTCGGCCGGCGGCCAGAGCACCTCGAGCCGCAAGCGACCGGAGCGCAGCTCCTCTCCCCGGACCAGCTGTTGCGTCGCGGCCCCGGCGGCACGGGCCTGAGCGAGAGTTGAGCGGTCCAGCAGTCCGAACAGGACTCGCCCGATCGGCATCGCGCCGAGCAGGTCGCGTACTCCGCCGGCGTGGTCGGATTGGTCGTGGGTGACGATCGCGGCGCCGAGCCGGTCGACGCCGGCAGCACGTAGCTCGGACTCGATTCCGTCGTCCGCCGGGCCGCCATCGACGAGGATGGCCGGCGCACCGGCCGGCTGCAGCAGGATCGCATCGCCCTGGCCGATGTCGAGCACGGAGACGCGCAGGCCTTGGAGCGGACGTTGCGCCTGAGCCCCACCGCCTGTTGCCGCCCAGACCAACGCCGCCAACACGAGAATGAGCGCGAGCATTGAGGCGGCTAGCGCTCGCCCTGGGGGCTTGGTGGAACCCCCGCGCCGAGAAACTTTCGGCCCGATAGTGGCGCGGCGTCCGCGCAGCACGGCGATGCGTCGGCGACGACCCAGACGCAGGGCGATCACGATCGCCAAGGCGATCATGGCGTAGGAGCCGAGCAGGCTGCCGACGTTCGGTCGCAGGTGCAAATAGGCCCAGCCGGGTCGCCCGCACCAGGCCGCGATCTGAGCGATGTAGGCGAGCAACAACGCGTTGACCGCGTTGAGCGCCTCGACCGGGAGGCCTGGCACCTGACCGGCAGCGGCGACAAGCATCCCCAGCCACATCGCTGGCGCCACCGCCGGCAGCGCCAGCAGGTTGGCGAGCAGAGCCGTGGTCGAGATCGCGCCGAAATGAAAGGCGATCAACGGCGCCGTGGCGACGGTCGCGGCGATCGTCAACGCCGCTCCCTCGGCGGCCAGGCGGCGCAAGCCGTACGAACCAACGCGATTCTCGATCGCACCTCGCAACGGCGCGGCGAGCAGAAGAATCCCGAGAACAGCGGCGAAGCTGAGCTGCCAACCGACGTCGGCGGCGATCCCGGGCCCAAAGGCGAGCGTTACGACAGCCGCGACGAGCAGGGCGTAGAAGCGCGAAGCACGGCGCCCGCTCAGGGTCGCCAGCACGCTCAGCGCGCCCATGATGCCCGCCCGCAGGATTGACGGGCCGGCTCCAGCCAGAGGCACGTAGACGACGATGAGACCGAGCACCCAGACGAGCCGGGTGCGCAGCGGCATCCCCAGCATCGCCAGAACAGGCATCGCCAGCAGGGCAAGCAGCGCCACGTTCTGACCGCTGACAGCAAGCAGGTGACTAAGTCCAGACCGGCGAAAATCGTCGACCGTGCGCGAGTCGAGACGCTCGTCCTCGCCGAGGACGAAGCCACGCGCGAGCGTCGCCTCGCGCTCCGGCATCCCCCTGCCTAGGGCCGCCTCGGCGCGGGCGCGGACCTCGTCCTTGTGGGCAAGCGCCAGGCCGACCGCCGCTACCACGACCAGAAGCGGCAGAGCGATGCGCCGGGCCTGCATCGGGGCAGCACTAGGGCTGCAGCCTCGCGCGCAGCGATTCCATCGTCGCCGGACCGATGCCGCTGACGGCGTCGAGCTGATCGACCGAGGCAAGACCGCCGTGCTGGTCGCGGTATTCGACGATCTTCGCCGCGGTTACCGGACCGATCCCGTCGATCGTGTCGAGCTGCTCGATGGTGGCGCTGCCGAGACCGATCGGGCCGTCTTCGACACCCGTTCCAGCCGCGGCCATCGTCCCAGCCGGACCTCGCTTGGGAACCACCACCTGCTGCCCATCGGCGAGTCGCGCGGCTCGGTTGATCCGTTCCAGCAGGGCGCCGTGCGCCGGACCACCGGCCCGCCCGATCGCATCGACGACCCGGGTGCCGGCGGGCAGTCGGTACACACCCGGGCGCGCCACCGCCCCGGCGACGTCGACGACCAAATCCGAGCCACCGTCGCTGAGACCGATACCGCTGGAGGCGTTCGACACGGCAGCCGCGGCAGATGCCGGGGCCTCGCCGCCCTCAGCCCGGATCGCCCGCGCCCCGACCAGCAGCAGCGCAACGGCAACAGCGCCGTAAGCCAGCACCTGGGACCGCGACAGCTCGGGCATGGGCCGCAGCGTGGCTAGCCCAGACGCGCGCGTGGCGCGCGCAATCAAACAATTCCGCTACAGATCTTCGTCGTCGTAACCGCTGACCTCGGCGAGCTGGTCGCTGTACAGCTCGGTCGCCGCGACCGGGGGCGATTGCACGGAGACACAGGTCAGCACCGCCTCACCGTGGTTGGCGATCGAGTGGTCGGTGGCGGGCGGGACGAGGATCAGGACCCCCTCAGCGACCTCCTGGGTATCGCCGGCCACCGACATCGTGCCGGCACCTCGCACGACGATGTAGACCTGCTCGCCCCCCTCGTCGGATCGCAAGGTTTGCTCGGCACCCGCTGGGATCTCGAGCCAAGTCACCGACATGTTGCGCGCGCCGAGTTCGCCGGCGTCCATGAGGGCGTGGTAACGGAGCCGGTGCCATTCCTCGGCGGAGGCATCTGAAAGGCGCCTTACCAGCATGCGGGCCGCTTTGTACCAGATAAGAGACGCTGAGCCGTGATAACTCAGCGAACCACCAGGTTCACGAGCTTGCCCGGCACCACGATCTCCTTGACGATCTGCTTCCCGTCGAGGTGACGGCGCACCTTCTCGCTCGCCCTGGCCAGAGCCAGCAGCTCCGCCTCCGGCGCATCGGCCGCGGCCTCGACCCGGTCGCGCAGCTTGCCGTTGACCTGGACCACGAGGGTCACGGTGTCGCTGGTCAGCAGCTCCGCGTCTGCCTCAGGCCAGGGCTCCTCCCAGACGCGACCGCCCCGCAGCCTCTCCCAGACCTCGGCGCCGAGATGGGGTGCAAAGGGAAAGATCAGCGAGGCGGCGGTGGCGGTGGCGAAACGCAGTGCCGCTACGCCCGCGGCATCCCCGTAGAGACCGTCTTTGACCCGATAGGCCTCGTTTACCAGCTCCATCGCCGCCGCGATCGCCGTGTTGAACTGGAACCCGCGCTCGAAATCCCGCGTTACCTTGTCGATCGCCCAATGCGCCTTGGCGAGCAGCTCGCGGGCATCGCCCTCCGTCGCGGCCGCCTCCTCATCGCCGTCGGCCTCGCTCGCTCCGACCTCCTCGCAGAGGCGCCAGAGGCGAGACAGGAACCGGTTGACTCCCTCGACGCCCTCATCGGACCAGTCGCCACCCCGCTCTGGCGGACCCATGAAGCAGACGTAGGTGCGGGCGGTGTCGGCTCCGTAGCGTTCGACGTAGTCGGCCGGGCTGACCGTGTTCCCCTTCGACTTCGACATCTTGGCGCCGTCGCGGGTGATCATCCCCTGGGTGAAGAGGTTGGCGAACGGCTCCTGCACGGAGAGCTGGTCGAGGTCGGCGAGCGCCTTGGTGAAGAAGCGCGCGTACATCAGGTGCAGGATCGCGTGCTCGACCCCGCCGATGTACTGGTCGACGGGGAGCCAGTGGTCGGCGGTGGCGCGATCCCAGGCGGCCCCCTCGTTGCGCGGGTCGAGGTAGCGGATGAAGTACCAGGAGGAGTCGACGAAGGTGTCCATCGTGTCGGTCTCGCGCCGGGCGGGACCCCCACAGCGCGGGCACTCGGTGGCGACCCAGTCCTCCGCGGCGGCAAGCGGGCTGCGGCCCTGGGGCGCGTAGTCGTCGACTTCGGGGAGCTCGACCGGGAGCTGCTCGTCGGGCACCGGGACGATCCCGCACTGCTCGCAGTAGACGATCGGGATCGGCGCACCCCAGTAGCGCTGGCGGGAGACGAGCCAGTCGCGCAGGCGGTAGTTGACAGCGGATTCCCCACGCCCCTCGGAGGCGAGCCAGGCGACAATCTCCTCGTAGGCCTCGCGGTTGTGCTTGCCGTCGAAGCGGCCCGACCCGGTCATCGGCCCGTCGCCCGGGTAGGGGAGCCCGTCGTCGTCGCGGGCGATCTCGGGGTCGGAGCCCTCGATTACCCGCCTGACCGGCAGGTCGAAGGCCTTGGCGAACTCGTAGTCCCGCGTGTCGTGGGCGGGCACGGCCATGATCGCCCCGGTGCCGTACTCCATCAACACGTAGTCGGCGACGAACATCGGGATCTCCTCGCCGTTGACCGGGTTGACGACGCTACGGCCGAGCGGGACGCCGGTCTTGGGGCGGTCCTCGTCGCCGCGATCCTCGACCGACTCGCGGGCGACCCGGTTGACGTACTCGCGAACCTCCTCCTCGGCCGGCGTGCCGGCGACGAGGCGCTGCAGCTCGGGGTGCTCGGGGGCGAGGACGAAGAAGGTCGCGCCAAAGAGGGTGTCGGGCCGGGTGGTGAAAACCGGGAAGTCGAGACCTAGCTCCTCGCAGCGGAAGGTGACCTCGGCGCCCTCGGAGCGGCCGATCCAGTTGCGCTGCATCGTGACCACGTGCTCGGGCCAGGAGTCGAGCAGGTCGAAGTCGGCGAGCAACCGCTCGGCGTACTCGGTGATCTTGAAGAACCACTGCTCGAGGCGGCGCTGTTCGACCGGCGTGCCGCAGCGCTCGCAGCGACCGTCGACGACCTGCTCGTTGGCGAGCACGGTGGCGTCCACCGGACACCATTGAACCGGAGCCTCCTCGCGGTAGGCGAGACCGCGCTCGAAGAGGCGCAGGAAGATCCACTGGGTCCAGCGGTAGTACTCGGGCGTGTGGGTGCCGAGCTCACGGGACCAGTCGATCGAGATCCCCCACTCGCGGAACTGGCGACGGAAGGACTCGATCGAGCGCTCGGTAGCCTCGCGCGGCGGCTCGCCGGTCTTGATCGCGTTGTTCTCGGCCGGCAGGCCGAAGGCGTCGTAGCCCATCGGGTGGATCACCTCAAAGCCGTGGCGGCGGCGGAAGTGGGCGATCGCGTCCCCAACCGCGTAGCACTTGAGATGCCCCACATGGGGCTCGCCGGAGGGGTAGGGAAGCATCTCCAGCACGTAGGACTTCGGCTTCTCCTCCTCGTAGCCGGGCTGCCCGGGATTGGCGACCTCCCAGGTCCGCTCCTCGGCCCAGAGTCGCTGCCACTTCGCCTCGATCGCCTTCGGGTCGTAGCCGGCCATGGTGAGCGATCTTATGAGCGGCACCGCGTGAGGCGCAGGCCGGACCAGGTCTCGTCGATCGCGCAGACCTTGGTGTCGACCATGCCGGCAACTAGGGCGACGTCGCGAATCGCGTTCTCGCTCAGATCGGTCTCGACGCCCGAGGAGCCCTTCGGCCAGGCCATCCAAAGGGTGCCCTCTCCGACGGACCGGGCGACGGCGTCGAAGCGGCGCTCGAGCTCCCGTCTGTCGGTGACGAACCAGATGGTCATCTGGCGACGGCCGCGGTTGCGCAGCACAACGCCGGCAGGAAGGGCGCCGAGCGTCCCCTCGATCCCGTCCGGAGGGTCGAGCAGGGCGATCGTCATGCCCTCCTTGACGCCCAGCTTCTGGGCCAGTGGCCGACCCGAGTTGGGGCCGGAGTCGGAGACCGGGACGACCGGGTCGGAGGGCGGGCTGGCAATCGCCTCGGCGAGCGCGCCGCCGACGTCGTCCCAGGTCGTATAGGTGGCGTCGGGGAGCTGCCCCCGGATCGCCTCCACTTTCTTCTCAGCCCCGTCGACGAAGACGATCGGGATGGCGCGCAGCGCCTTCGACTGGCGCAGCGCGTAGGCGACCTCGCGCCCGTGCGACGGCAGCCTGCCGAGATCGATGACGAAAGCCGTGGGAGGGTCTTCGCTCAGCCGCTTGATGCCGATGCTCGTACCAGGGGGCTCGCCCTCGACCTCGTATCCCTCCGCCTCGAGCCGAGCGGCGCGCTCGGGCACCTCGTCCTCCTTCCAGTGGACAAGGCGGATTCGCTGCCGGGCGGGCATGGCCGAAGGCTAGTCGGGCGGGCTTCCGGTTCAACTCTTGGCCGAAAGCGGGCGGGTGCGGCGGAGCTGGATCAAACCCCAGAGGGAGACGGCTGCCCAGACCGTCTCGAGCAGGAGAAAGCCCCACTGGCGTTCGCGCCAGGCGAGGACGGCGAGGATCAGCGAGCCGACGAAGTTGAGGACGAGGTAGCGCCGCGAGTGCGGATCCATCGCGCCGAGCTGCGCGGCGGTGAAGGCGACGAGGATTAGGAGGGCGCCGACGATCTGGACGAGCTGATCCACGGCCGCCGAGCGTACTGGGCGGCGTGCTCAGAACACTGGCGAGATCGACTCGAGGACGCGGGGCCAGAGATAGACCTCGATCGTGGCTGCGACGACTAGGGTGGGGATCGCGAGGGCGACCGTAATGAAGGTCGCTGCCAGCAGCTGGTTCCACTCGCCGCGATGGCTGGCGATCAGCCAGGCGGCCAGCGGCAGGAAGAGCGCGGTCAGCTCCGGTAGCGCATGCGGCAACACGCTGAGGATTAGAGCCGCGTGGGAGATCTGCAGCTGGAAGGCGATCGTCGAGCCCTGGAAGCCGAGGTAGAGGGCCTGGGTGAGGAGCGAGAAGAGGGTCACCGCGGCGACGAAGAGGATCGCGAACTGGCCCGCCTTGACGTGGATCCAGCGCGAGAGGCCGCTGCGCTGGGCGGCGGCGATGGGCATCGATGCACCGGCGATGAAGCCGGCGACGCAGGCGGTGGCATGGAGGGCGAGCACGAGCGAGTTGCGCCAGAGGATCGGCAGCAGATCGCCGGGGTCGGTCCGCTCGGTAAGTCCCGGCATGTGGATCGGCGTGACGTCCGGCGTCAGCAATCCGGCGACAACCCAGACCGCCCCCAAGAGGGCAAACGCGATCGCCACCGCTAGCGCCAGCCAGCCGCGCAGGACCTCCCAGGGGTGCCCGTTCCAGGCATGGAAGGTCTCGCGCGTGTCCTGCATGCCGTGCGAGAACACGTGCTCGTTCGCCACGTTCATCGACCAATCATCGGCAACCGGTGGGCGACGGTTGAACCGGACGCGAGCCCACCTTCCTCGAAGTAGGCTGGGGACGTGGACGGGGTCGGCCCGGGCGAACCGGGGAACGTGAGCTGGGCTCGCCGCCGGTGGCGATGGCTGGCGGGCGCGGCCGTGGTGGCAGTCGCGTCGCTGGGCATTCTCGCCGCGGTCAGCTGGCACTTCTCCTCCGCCGTGCTCGTCCCAGACCACTCGACTTGGCCCGAGGACATAACGGTGGAAGCGCTGCCACGCGGGCAGATCGTCCTCTCACGCGACGAAAACACGGAGCGGCCGGGGGTTTACGGGCTCGACTGGCCCGGTGGCCACGCGGTGTTCGGCGCCATCTCCGGCAGCGACGAGGACACCGTAACTCGAAGGTTGCGCTCGGTCCACGGCTATCTCGCGCCGGAAATGAAGACGGCGATCGACGCCAACGTCTACACCGGCGACCCAGGGCAGGGGCTCGGCCTGCCATTCGCCGACGTGCACGTCCAAGGCGAGCTGGGCCCGATGCCGGCCTGGCTCGTCCCCGGCCGATCCGACACCTGGGCGATCCTCGTGCACGGGATCAACGGCACCCCACAGGTGGGATTGCGGATGGTGCCAGCCCTGCACCGCGCCGGGCTGCCGGCGCTGCTGATCACCTACCGCGAGGATCTCGGCGCGCCGCCCAGCCCCGACGACTTCCACCATATGGGCCTGACCGAGTGGCGTGACCTTGCAGCGGCTGCCCGCTACGCACTAGCTCACGGGGCCCGGCGCCTGATCCTGGTCGGCTACTCGATGGGCGGCGCCATCGTCGCCCAGTTCATGGAGCGCTCATCGCTGGCAGCGCGCGTCAACGCCCTCGTCCTCGACGCCCCCGCCCTCGACTGGCAAGAGATCCTCGAGTTCAACGCGACCGAGATGGGGTTCCCGTCTTTCGCCGCCCTGCCGGTCGAGTGGGCAATCGGCGCCCGCATCGACGCCGACTGGGACAGCCTCGATGCGGTCCGCCACCCGGAGGACTTCCAGCTGCCGATCCTGCTCTTCCACGGCGACGACGACAAGGTCGTGCCGATCTCGACCAGCGACGAGTTCGCCGCCGAGCTGCCCCGCTGGGTCGCCTATCACCGCGTGCCGGAGGCCGGGCACGTCGAGTCCTGGAACGTCAACCCCAGCCTCTACGACCGCCGCCTCAAAGCCTTCCTCGCTGAAACCACCGAGCCCCCGCCTCAGGGCGCCAACCGCCGGCAGCGCCAACCGTCCTCGCCGAGCTCGTAGGCGAGCCGCTCGTGCAGGCGGTCCTCGCCCTCCTGCCAGAACTCGATCCTGACCGGCCGAATGCGGATGGCGCCCCAGTCCTCCGGGCACGGCAGCGGACGCTCGCCGGTCTCCTTCACCAGGGCCGCGTGGCGAGCGCGCAACGGGCCGAGATCGTCGATCTCCTCGCCCTGCCGGGAGACCAGCGTCTGCAGCTGGTGACCCCGCGGGCGCGCCGCAAAGAGCTCTTCGGCGAGCTCGCGCTCGGCGAGCTCGGCGTCGCCCTCGACGCGGGCCTGACGGCCCAGCGCAGGCCAGTGGAAGACGGCAGCCACCTGTGGATTGGCCCGCAACTCATCCGCCTTGCGGGTCCAGAGCCCGGTCGTGAAGATGAGCCCATCCGCCTCCAACCGCTTGAGGGAGACGACGCGCCCCGACGGTCGTCCCTCGGCGCCCACCGTGATCAGCGTCATCGCCGCGGGCGTGGGCATCTGGGTTTCGCGTGCCTCGTCGAGCCAGCCGGCGAGGGTCTGGACCGGATCGTCACTCATTCGGCCTCGCGGCGGGATCCAGTGAGTCCGAGGCCACTCGTTTGCGCGTCGCAAACACGCCGCAGAGCGCAAAGATCGCGGCAACGGCGCCAAGGCCCGTAGTCAGAGGACCCGCCACGGCGGAGATTCGTGGCCAGGGCTGCGTTTCGTAACCGGTGAGAACCAAGGCGAGGGAGACGTTCTGCAGGAAGTCCGCGCCCGCCGCCAAAGGGCCGAGCCAGGCGATCGTCGCGGCGACCCGTTCTAGCCGTGGTTTGCCGGCTTGCCGCGCCCGGCGAGCTACGGCAGCGCAGGCGCCGGCCAGAAACAATCCGTAACCGACCAGGAAGGGGATGTCGAGCGCCAGCTGCCACCAGGCTGCCGTTTCCCCCGCCCCGCCCCACTCGTCGAAAATTTCCTGGCTGCGGGAGACGCTGCCCGCCGACTCGAAGGCAATCAACGAGGCGCCGTGATCGGCCATCGTCCGCATCGCGGGCAGCATCGCCGCGCCACAGAGGAGCGTCACCGCCGCCAGTGCCCAGAGTCGCCGCCCGCTGCTGGCAGCGACGAACAGACGTGGCAAGGGCGTCGCGTTCCTCATTCTTAAATTAGTATCATCATTCGAGTTGTGAACGCAATCTGAATGACCGGAAAGCCAAAACGCGAGACTCGCGCCCAGAAGCAGGCACGCACCCGCGCCGAGCTGCTCGCGACGGCGGCCGGGGTCTTCGCCCGGCGCGGCTACGACGGCGCCTCGGTCGAGGAGATCGCCGAGGAGGCCGGCTACTCGCACGGGGCCGTCTACTCCAACTTCGAAGGCAAGGCCGACCTCTTCCTCGCCGTCTTCGAGGAGTACATGGCGGAGCGCGCCCGGGAGCTGGCGGCGACCCAGCCCGCGGCCGTTGACGACGCGCCGCTGGAGACGCGGGCCCGGGCCCTCGCCGACCAGTGGATGGAGCGCTTCGCCGCCGACCGCGAGTCGTTCGTCCTGCACATGGAGTTCATCGCCCACGCCGGCCGCGACCCCGAGCTGGCCGGCCGTTTCGGTACCCGCTCCGCGGCGCTCCGCGAGGCGGTCTCCCGCTACATCGCCGGCTACCAGGAGGAGGCGGGAATCGAGCTGGCGCTGCCGCCCGACGACCTCGCCCTGGTCCTGCGCGCACTCGGCATCGGGCTGGCAGTGGAAGCGCTGGTCAGCCCCGACAGCGTTCGACAGGATCTCTATGGCGACTTCGTCGAGCTCCTGGTCGAGCTGCTACGGCAGGGGGCGAGCCACGACGGTGGATGAGCGGCGCCGATGGAGCATCCGCTCCGCCGCCGCACTCTCGAACCCGGGGAACCGCCATGGTACCTATTGCGCGCCGGAGTAACCTGAGGGGCTTCCGATGCCTCCGGAGACGCGCTATGCGCAGAGCGGCGGGGTCAATATCGCCTACCAGGTCATCGGCGACGGTCCGTTCGACCTCGTCTTCGTGCCGGGCTTCGTCTCGCACTTGGACCTGCAGTGGGCGGAGCCGCGGGTCGCGCGCTTCCTCGACAAGCTCGCCTCGTTCTCACGATTGATCATGTTCGACAAGCGCGGCACGGGGCTCTCCGACCCGGTCGCCGCCCCGGCGCCGCTCGAGGATCGCATGGACGACGTGCGCGCGGTGATGGACGCCGCCGGCTCGGAGCGCGCCGCGCTGTTCGGACTCTCGGAGGGCGGGCCGATGAGCGTGCTGTTCGCCGCCACGTATCCCGAGCGCACGCAGGCTCTGATCCTCTGCGGCACCACTCCTACGGGAACTCTCGACCCCGACGACAACCCGGGCGGGCAGCGCTGGGTCGAGATGATCCAGAACGCGCGGGCTGCGGCCGAGCACTGGGGTGAGGGGCGCACGCTCAGGCTGCTCGCCCCGAGCGCCGACAGGGAGACCGATCGGATTGGCCACGGCATACTCGAACGCTCGGCCGCCAGTCCACAGATGGCGCAAACGGCGATCGACATGGCTGTCGAGATCGACGTCAGGGACCTGCTGCCGAACGTCCGCATGCCGACGCTGGTGCTCCACCGCGCCGAAGAGGTCGTCCCCGTCGAGTGCGCGCGCTACATGGCCGAGCACATCCCGGGTGCGCGGCTGGTCGTACTACCGGGGATGGACCACATCCCCTTCTACGGCGACGGCGATGGCTACGCAGAGGAGATCGAGGAGTTTCTGACCGGCGCCCGCCACACGCCCCCTTCAGATCGCATCCTCACGACCGTGATGTTCACCGACATCGTCGCTTCCACGGAGCGAGCCGCGGCGCTGGGAGATGCGCGCTGGCGCGAGCTACTGGGTCGCCACGACGAGCTCATGCGCGCCGAGCTGGAGCGCCACCGAGGCCGCGAGGTGAAGACGATGGGCGATGGCTTTCTGGCCACCTTCGACGGCCCGGCGCGCGGGATCCGCTGCGCTCGGGCGATCGCAAACAAGGTGCGAGCCCTTGACATCGAGCTGCGGGCGGGCCTGCACACCGGCGAGTGCGAGCTGGTCGGCGATGACATAGGGGGCATGGCCGTCAACATCGGCGCCCGGATCGGTGCGCTTGCCGACGCGAACGAGGTGGTTGTCTCAAGCACCGTCAAGGACCTCGTCGTGGGGTCGGGCATCTCGTTCAGCGACCGCGGAGCCCAAGAGCTGAAGGGTGTGCCCGGCGAGTGGCGTCTGTTCGCCGTGGAGGAGATTGAAGGACCAGAAAGCAACCGGCTTGTGCCAGACACCCGTGAGCGCCGTCTCTCCGATCGTGCAGCCACCGGTGCGGCAAGAAGAGCGCCGAGCCTCGTGCGACGAGCGATCGGTTGGCGCGCTGACCGCTAGGAAGGGAGGCGATGGAGCTGACGGGACTCGAACCCGTGACCTACGCGCTGCCAGCGCGTCGCTCTTCCAGCTGAGCTACAGCCCCGCGAAGGGTTTGAGTTTAGAGGTTCGGAACCCGGCGCTGAGGTGCTAAGCGGCGCGCTGCTCGGGGCCCTGATCGTCGTCGATGTCGAGGATCAGGTCGTCGGCACCGGTGCGGCGGATGCTGAAGTCGAAGGGCGCGTTCTCTTCCAGCTCGCGCAGCAGCTCGACCGGCTCGTCGAGGTGCATCGAGAGCGTCGCCCGTCCCTCGGAGAAGCGCTCGACCGAGATCTCCGAGGCACCGAGCCTGCCGATCGCGTTTTCGAAGCCGACCAGCTGCGAGAAGTCGCCGAGCGGCCCGATCTCCATCTTGATCAGTCCCTCGAAGAGCTCTCCGAGGGCGGCCTCGGCCTCACCCCCACCCGTCGTCGCTCCACTCGCCGAGCCGCCCTGGGCCTCGGCGAGCTCCTGCGTGCGCCGGCTGACCTCGACCGCCTCGTGCAGCGCCTTCATCCGGATCCGGGTCGCTTGCCCACGTGCCTGCGCCTGGATCTCCTCCAGCCGCTCGGAAATCGAGTGGAGCGAAGCGATGCTGCGATCGTGGCGCTCGTTCGCTTCGCGCAGGCGCTCACCGAGAGTGCGGATCTCGCGCTCGCGCTCGATCACCATCCCCGACAACGAGGCGAGCTCGGCCTCCGCGGAAGACGCGTGACGCTCGACGGCTTCTATTGCCGCGTCGCGTGCCGACAGCGCAGCGTCAACTTCCTCGCGGCGGTAACCGAAAAGGGCCCGCTTGAAGCTAGCCATGCGCGGCACCGTAGAGGTGCCCTCGGACGCCATCCTGCGATGGCTGCAACTCGAGTCGCGGCGCCTCCCGCCAGAGGTCCTCGAGCTGGTAGCGCTGTCTTTCCTCGGCGGTGAAGACATGCAGCACGGCGGCGAGATAGTCGAGGACGATCCAGCCTGCGGCCCCCTCTCCCTCGATCCCACCGGGTAGCAGCCCGTGCTCCTGCTTGAGGCGCAGCTTCACCTCATCGACGATCGCCTGCGCCTGTCGCTCGTTGCGCGCGGTGCAGATCGTCAGGAAGTCGGTGTAGGAGACGAGCTTGCGCATGTCGAGGGTGACGATCTCGGTCGCCCCTTTCGAGTCGGCCAGCTCGGCCAGCCGCTGCGCCAAGGCCTCCGAGCCCAGGTCGCTCACGCGTAGATCCCCTTCTCCTCGATGAACCGCGCCACCGGCTCGGGCACCAGGTAGCGCAGCGGCCTGCCCGCGGCTGCCCGCTCCCGTACCGCGGACGAGGAGACGCCGAACTGCGGCATCTCCAGCATCGTCGCCCGGCCCTCGGCGCCGAGACTGCGCATCACCGCCCCGACGTCGGCGTCGGAGATGCCCGCCCGGCGGGCCACGGCTAACCGGGCCAGCTCCACCACCCGCTCCGGCTCGCGCCAGCTCTCGAGCCCGACAGCGGCGTCCGCCCCCATCACGAACACCAGATCCGGTTCTCCTCTTTCGCTCGCAAGCAGCTCCAAGGTCTCAAACGTGTAGGACGGCCCGTCGCGCTCGACCTCGAGGGTGGAGACCGCGAAGCGGGGGTCGTCGGCGGCGGCGAGCCTGGTCATCGCCAGCCGCAACTCGCGGCCGGGGTCGTCGTGGATCCGCTTGTGCGGCGCCTCCCCGGTCGGCACCAGCACGACTTCCTCGAGGCCGAGCTGCCAGAGCGCCTCCTGGGCAAGCGCGAGATGGCCCAGGTGGGGCGGGTTGAACGCCGAGCCGAGGACACCGATGCCGGCCGCGGGGCGCTCAGCCACGCACTTGGCCGTCGCCGCGGACGACGTACTTGTAGGTGGTCAGCTCGCGCAGGCCGATCGGACCGCGCGCGTGCAGCTTCTGGGTCGAGTTGCCGATCTCCGCCCCCATCCCGAACTCGAAGCCGTCCGTATAGCGGGTCGAGGCATTGGCGTAGACGACCGCGGCGTCGACCCCCTGGGTGAAGCGCGCGGCGGCCTCCTCGGAGCGGGTGACGATCGCCTCCGAGTGGCGGGTCCCGTAGCGGTTGACGTGATCGACCGCGTCCTCGAGCGAGTCGACGACGGCGACCGCGAGCTTCAGGTCGAGGTACTCGGTGCCCCAGTCCTCCTCGCTGGCGATCCCAACCTCAATGCCGCCGGCATCCGCTCGGGCGCGCTCGTCGCCGACCAGCTCCACGCCGGCGTCGTGCAGCTCGGCGAGAGCCGGCGGCAAGAACTCCGCCGCGACAGCCGCGTCGACCAAGAGAGTCTCGGCGGCGTTGCAGACGCCGGGCCGCTGGGTCTTCGCGTTGAACGCGATCCGCCGTGCCATCTCGAGATCGGCGTCGGCGTGGACGTAGACGTGGCAGTTGCCCGCGGCGGCGTAGATCACCGGCACGGTTGCGACGTCCTTGAGCGCTCTCTTCAGCCCTTCCCCCCCACGCGGGATCAGTAGGTCGACCGAGTCCTCCTGGGTCGCCAGCTCGGCCAGATCCTCGTGACCGCCGCCGGTCAGCAGCAGCGTTGCGTCCTGCGGCAGGCCAGCCTCGGCGAGCGCCTCGCGCACGATCGCCGCCAGCGCCCCGTTGGTGCGCTCGGCGTAGTGGGAGCCGCGCAGGACGATCGCGTTGCCGCTCTTGATCGTCAGCGCCGCGCAGTCGATCGTCACGTTGGGACGCGCCTCGTAGACGACCGCCACGACCCCGAGCGGGACTCGCACCTTGGTCAGGTCGAGGCCGCTCTCCAGGGTCTTACGGTCGAGCACCTCGCCAACCGGGTCGTCGAGAGCGGCAACCGCCCTCACGCCCTCCGCCATCGCCGCCACCCGTTCCACGGTCAATGCCAACCTGTCACGAAGCGCCGGGGTCAGCCCGTCCGCTCGCTCGTCCGCGAGGTCGGCGGCGTTCGCCTCCAGCACCTCTGCGACTCGCTCCCCGAGCAGCCGCGCGGTCGCCTCCAGCGCCAGATTCTTGGCTTCGGTGGAAGCGGCGCCAAGGACCCGTGCCGCGCGCCGCGCCGCGCCGCATGTTTCCGCAACGGTGGTCGTCGTCACAGCCATCGACCGCTAAGGGTAGCTGGGTGCAACAGCCATCACGAGGCGCCGAACATCCCTTCCAGGCGGATCGCCAACCGCACGTCTCCCTCGACGCTGCAACGGCCGGTCACCATCACGCTGAGCGGATCCTGGATTCCGGCGGCGACCCGCACCCAGTCGGCGAGACCGAAGTGGATCGTGACCGCGGCCTCGAGCGGCGCCGGCTCGAGCAGGCGCGCCCGGCCTCGCTCCGCGTCGATCTCGATCGCCCAGCGCCAAGGCGCGTCGCGGGGCGGCTCGATCGCAAGCGGTTCCAGCTCGAAGGCGATCGTTCCCGAGAACCCAGCGGCCTTGGCTGGCTGAAAACCACGCGCCATCGCCCGCACCAGAGCCCGCTGGCGCCGCGGCTCAGCAAAGCGACGCTCTAGCTCGGCATCGTCGAGGCCTTGGACCATTGCGGTCAGCGCCCGCCGTCCACCCCGCGTGGCGAGGGCACGCAGCGGCCTGGTACGCCCCACGCTGGGCTGCGGCAGGGATGGAGCACGGCCCTCGAGCTCGGCCCGCGCCTTGGCCGCTTGCTCGCTTGCCCAGGCGACGCCGTAGCGCTCGGCCAGCTCTTCTCCCTCCGCCAGCACCGACTCTGCCTCGGCGGCGTCATCCGCTCGGCCGCGCCGGTGCAACGCGATCGCGAGGTCGACCCGGATGCAGGCCCTTCCCCAGCCCGCCCCCACCCCATCCGCCCGCTCCAGCGCGGACCGCAGCTCCCCGACCGCCGCGTCCGGTCGCCCGGCGAGGAGCTCGAGACGGCCGATGTGCCACTCGGGCACCATGCCCCAACAGAGCGCCGGCGTTGCCACGATCAGAATCGAGCGCAGCGGCTCGAAGAGGGGGCGCAAGCGCTCCCCCGCCTCCCGGTCCCCGATTGCGGTCGCGGTGAAGGCGAGCAGGGCGAGGGCGAGCGGCATCTGCCCGTCCGGGTGGCGCAGCGCCCGCAGGTCGTCGTCACCGAGCAAGGTCCGCAGCCGCTGTCGTGCCTTCTCGAGGTCGCCCGCATATGCGGCGGCAATCGCAACGGTCGCCGAGATGAACCCGCGTGAAATCGCCTCCTCCATCGCTTCGTAGACCTCCAGGTTCGCCGGCACATCGGCGTCGAAATACCACTCCTCGAGCATCAATCCGAACAGCCCCACGCCGATGTGCATGTCGGGGCGGAGGCGACGGATGACCGAGACGGCTCGCCGGCGCAGCACGTCGGCCGCATCGCGGTTGCCCCGCTCCGTCTGGCGCATGCTGCGAGCCAGGTCCACCTCCCAGGTGAAGCGTGGGGTGGCGAGGCGCCCGGCGATCTCCGCTGCCCGCTCGACCGCCTCCTCGCACTCGCGAATGCGGCCCATCGAGTACTCGGTGGACGCAGCTATCAAGACGACCCGGAACAGCAGGTCTTCGCGCTCGCATTCCTCGCCCAGCTCGAGCAGGGCGCTGACCTCCTCGTCGAACCACGCCAATCGCGGCGGCACCTCGGGCGCATGGGCGAACCGCAGGATGAGGCGGGTGAAGCGGCCGAGGAGCCTCGCTTCGGCGTCGCCGACGCGCTCGGCCAGGGCAGCGGCTCGCTGCTCGAGCTCGGCGAAGACACGCTCGTCGTCGGTGAAGACCAGCAAGTAGGCGAGGCGGAAGGTCATCTGGAGCGCGAGGCGGGGTTCGCTCTCGCCGAGCATCGTCAAGCCCTCGCGCAGCTGCTCGACCGTGGCCGGGTCGTCGGTGCCCAGCTCGAAGCCGAAGCCGACGTCGCCGCCGGCGAAGCCGAGGGCAGCGCGGGAGAGCGTGACCGCGTCGCCGCTCGCCCGCGCCGTCTCTATCGCGCCGCTGAACGACTTGCGCGCGCGAACCAGGTCGGCGCAGAGCAGCTCCTGTTCGCCGAGCTCGAGCAGGGAGCTGGCCCGCGCCGCCGGCTCATCCCCCGGCAGCAGGGCGAGCGCGCTCTGCAGGTGTGCTGCGGCCTGCTCGTGATCGTGCCCTTCGGCGGCGACGGTGGCGGCGGTGCGGTAGGCGTCGATCGCCGGCTCGGCGCCGGCCAGCTCGACCGCGAGCCCAAAGTGACGCGCCAGCTCGGCTGGCTCGGCCTCGGGGTCTACCTCCAAGGCTCTGGCGATCGCCAGGTGGAGGCGGGCGCGGGCGGCGTCGCCGGTGCCGGCGATCAGCGCCTCGCGGACGAGGGCGTGCGGAAAGGCGATCGTCGGCTGCGGCGCCACGACGTCGTCGACCAACCGCTCCGAGAGCGCCTCTTGCACCGCACGCTCGGCTTCATCGCGGGAGAGCCCGACCGCTTTGGCCGCAAGGGCGACCGGTGCCGAGGGCCCGATTGCGGCGACCGCGGCGAGGAAACGCTCGGTGCCGGGGTCGAGCCGGGCCAAGCGCTCCTCGACCAGGTCGGCGACCGCGTCGGGCACCGGGGCACTCTCGAGCTCCTCACCCTCGGCCAACGCGCCCCGCCCGTCGAGGTCGCGGGCCAGCTCGCCGGCGAAGAATGGGTTGCCCGCGGTGCGCGCCAGCAGCCGCGCCGCCAGCCCGGGCGCGATCGCCCGTCCCACCTTGGCATCGATCAGGGCGACCATGCCCGAGGCGTCGAGCCCGGCGAGCCGCAGCTCCTCGAGATCATCGGTGCGTCGCAGATCGGAGAGCACGCGTGAGACGGGGTGACGGCGGCCCATCTCACGATCGCGCGCCGTCACAACCAGGACCAGCGGCGCCGCGACGCTGTCGAGCAGATGCGCGAGCGCCTGTGCGGAGGCGGGGTCGCACCAGTGGGCGTCGTCGAGGACGACGTGGAGGGGAGCCCCGTTCGCGGCGCGTTCGAGCACCGCACCGATGCCACGCAGCAGGCGGTAGCGGGCGCCCTCGGCGGCCACCATCTTGTCGGCGGCGCCCCGCTCGGCGAAACCGGAGTGCTCGCTCAGCTCCGGCACCAGCGACGCCAGCTCCGACCCAGCCTCCTTGGCCAGGCTCTCGCACCACTCCCCGTCGCCACCGCGCGCCAGCTCACCGATCGCCCGCACCCAGGGCTCGAAGGGAACGACCGCCTCCGGCGGGCAGCGGGCCAGGACCACGACCGCACCACGAGCGTGGGCCTCGGTCGCCGCGGCGGCAGCATGCCGGGTCTTGCCGATCCCCGGTTCTCCCAGTATCACCACCGCCCGCCGGCGCTCGCGGGGCGCGGTCGCCTCGCGCAGCATCTCGATCTCTCGATCCCGCCCGATCAGCGGCTCCTCCGAATAGGCGGCGAGCATCTGCGGCAACCCGATCTCGGGTGGGGTTATCGGATCTGCCTTCTCGGCCGGCGATCCGGGTGAGGCCGGGGACACCGCGACACCTCCGTCGGCTCCGATCGCCTCCCTCCCCTCGGCGAGCTCGCGCCACAGCAGCGCCGAGGCCCGCACCGGAGCCGGGACGCCCTTGAGGTCGTACTCGCGAACCGCGTCCATCGTCACGCCGTCTCTCGACTCCACCAGACCTCGCACCAGGTCCTGGACGAGCACCTCACCGGTCGCCGCCGCCGCTGAGAGCCGGCTCGCTATCACCACGGTCATCCCATGCAGATCGTCGCCATCGACGATCGGCTCACCCGCCGAAACACCCACCCGTGCGGCGATCCCGATCCCCCCGTGGGCGGCGTCCAAAGCGCTCGGCCGACTGCTGGATCCCAGCCGCCGCCCGCAGCGCGGCGAGGGCGCTCTCGAAGCTGGCCATGGCGCCGTCGCCGAGAGTCTTCACCACCCGTCCCCCGGCGGCGTCGACAGCGGCGTTCACGTCCGCCAGGTGCGCCCGCCGCAGGAGATCCATCCGATCGTCTCCGAGCGACGCCAGCAATGCGGTGGAGTTCACCAGATCGCTGAATACGACAATCGCCACTCCCGCCATGCGGCCTATCTTGCCGCACACACGTTTGAGTGCGTGGGGTTACTAAACCAGCACGAAGCGGTCGCGGTGGATCACCTCGTCGGCCGCGTGCGGGAGGCGCTCGCGCACCTCGGCGCTCTTCAGCCCCGTCACCTGGGTGAGCTCCGTGGCCGAGTAGTCGACTATCCCCTTGCCGATCGCCGTGCCGTCGACAGCGACCTCGACCGCGTCGCCGGCCTCGAAGCTGCCCTCGACCGCGACGACGCCGACCGGCAGCAGGCTCGAACCGCTCTCCCGCAGGACACGGGCCGCGCCGTCGTCGACGGTAAGCCGACCCTTTGCCGGCTTGGCGTACTTGAGCCACAGCTTGAAGCTGGATGCCTTGCCCGAACGAGCCCCGAAGCGGGTCCCCACCGCGCCTCCGGTCGCCGCCGCGGTGAGGGTGCCCGGGACGGTGCCGTTGCAGATCACCGCCGCGATGCCCGACTCCGCCGCCATCTCGGCGGCGGCGACCTTGCTGCGCATGCCGCCCGAGCCGAAGGCGGAGGTGCGGTCGCCGATCTCCATCTCGTCCAGCTCGGCGAAGTCGTCGACCGCGGCGATCAGCTTGGCGCCCGGGTCGGCGCGGGGGTCCGACCGGTGCAAGCCGTCCACGTCGGAGAGCAGCACCAGCAGACGGGCCTCGAGCAGGATCGCAACCTGGGCGGCGAGGAAGTCGTTGTCGCCGAAGGTGATCTCGTCGGTGGCGGTCGTGTCGTTCTCGTTAACGACCGGAACCACTCCCCACTCGACCAGCCGCCGCAGCGTCTGGCGCGCGTTGAGGTAGTTGGTGCGAGCGGCGACGTCGGCGGCGGTCAGCAGCACCTGGGCGGCACGGGTGCCGTGCCCGGCGAGCCGCGTCTCGTACGCGCGGAAGAGGTCGCCCTGGCCGATCGCCGAGGCGGCCTGCAGCTCGTCCATCGCGCGTGGCCGCACCGGCAGCTCCATCAACCGCATCCCCCTGGCGATCGCGCCCGAGGTCACCATCACGACCCGCTCGCCGTTCTGCTCCAGCGCCGCCACCTGCTCGCAGACGGAGTCGAGCACGTCGACGCGCAACTGACCGTCGTCGGCGGCGACGATCGAGGAGCCGAGCTTTACCACGAGGGTCATCGGGCAAGTGTATGAGCGGCCCGCGGCACCGGCGCCCGCCGCCTGAGCCTCAACCGCCGAGCCACTCCCCGATCCGGCCGGAGACCTTCAGGCCGGAGAGATCGCCCCCGTCGCGGATCTGGGTCGCCGCATTGGCCATCGCATCGACCGCGACCCAGGCCAGGAGGCTGCCGACGCTGATCCGGCGCCCGCCCGCGGCGGCGATCTCGCCGACCGAGAGGTGCGGCAGGGCGAGCACGTTGACCGGCCGGGTCGTGGCCTCGCACACCGCCCGGATTTCCTCGGGGCTACCCAAGCCCGGGGCGTAGAGGACGTCGGCGCCGGCCTTCTCGTAGGCCTGCAGGCGGGCGATCGTGTCGTCGAGGTCGGGATTGCCGCGTATGTGGTTCTCGGCGCGCGCGGTGAACGCGAAGGGGAAATCCAGGCTTCGGGCCGCCTCGACAGCCGCAGTCACCCGCTCGACCGCATGGTCGAAGTCGTAGATCCCGTCCTGCGGGCCGTAGTCCTCGATCGAGCCGCCGACCGCGCCGGCCTCGGCCGCGCGAGCGATTGCGGCTGCCGCGTCCTCGGGGTCGGAGCCGAAACCGTTCTCGAGGTCGACGGAGATGGGGAGATCGCTCGCTTGGACCAGCGCTCGGACGTGCCCGGCCAGCTCGTCGAGCGCGACCCCGCCGTCCAGGCGTCCCAGGGTGAAGGCGAAGCCCGCGCTGGTCGTCGCCAGCGCCTTGAACCCAAGCGCCTCCATCACCCGCGCCGAGCCGGCGTCCCAGGGGTTGGGGATGACGAACGCCTCCCCCTCGTGCAGAGCGCGGAAGTCGGCTGCTTTCTGCTGTTGCGTCGAGCTCAATGCGTCTCCTCCGTCGCGGTGTCGGGCGGACGCTACCCGAGAGCGTTGGGCAGCTCGTACGCCGTTCGACGCCGAGCTTCTGGAAGACGTGCCGCATGTGCGTCTCGACAGTCTTCGCGGTGACGGTGAGCGCCGGTCGCCGCGCTCGAGAGCCTCCCGCAACGGCTCGCGCGCTGGGAGCGGCCTCAGGGGTACAGCTCGAGCTCGTGCTCGCCGACGCGGACGTCGTCGCCCGCCTCGAAGCCGGCGGCCTTCAGCGCCGCGACGACGCCGATCTCGTTGAGGCGCTGCTCCAAGTAGGCGAGCGCCTCCTCGTTGCCGAGGTCGTGGCGCTCGAAGAGCAGCTCGACGCCGCGGCCGAGGACGCGGAAGCCACCGTCGGACTCGCGCTCGACCGAGTAGCCCCCCTCGCCGACCGGGCGATAGACCCGGTGCTCGGCCTCGAACGCGGAAGCCCCCACCTCCTGACGCTCCGGGCGAGCAGGCGCGCTGTCGGGAAGCTCGGCGAGGATCGTCTGGATCAGCTCCTCGAGGCCCTCTCCCGTGGCCGCCGACACTGCCATCACGCCCGCCACCCGCTCACCGAGTCGTTGCCGCCATTCGGATTCCGCCTCCCTCACCTGCTCGGCTGGAAGCAGATCCCGCTTCGACAGAACGACGACCTCCGGCAGGCTCTCCAGACCCGCGCCATAAGCGGCCAGCTCGCCCCTCACCGCCTCGTAGTTCGACACCGGCTCCCCCTCGGCGGGGGCCAGGTCGACAAGGTGCACCAGCATCGCGCAGCGCTCGACGTGGGCGAGGAACTCGTGCCCGAGGCCGGCACCGTCGGCGGCGCCCTCGATCAAGCCGGGGATGTCGGCGACGACCGCCTGCCGATCCTCCCCTTCGATCGTGCCCAGCACGGGAGAGAGCGTCGTGAACGGGTAGTCGCCGACCTTGGGGGTGGCTCGCGTCAGCCGCGCTAGCAGCGACGACTTGCCGGCGTTGGGCAACCCAACCAAACCGACGTCGGCAAGCAGCTTCAGCCGCACCTCGATCCACCCCTCCTCGCCGCCGGTCCCCTTCTCCGCGAATCGTGGCGCCTGCCGCGTCGAGCTGGTGAAGCGTTTGTTCCCGTGCCCGCCACGTCCACCGTGGGCCACCGTCGCACGCTGCCCAGCCTCGACCAGATCGATCAGGCTGCCATCCACCGCTTCGGCCTGGGTCCCGGCAGGCACCAGGATCTCCAGATCCTCTCCCCGAGCCCCATGCCGGTTCGACCCTTCTCCATGCTTCCCGCCCTCGGCCCTGAAGTGCTTGCTGCCGCGCAGCGCGCCCAGATCCCTGCGCGACGCATCGCAAACGAGCACCACATCCCCACCATGGCCGCCGTCACCGCCATCGGGCCCGCCTCTGGGCACATGCGCCTCGCGCCGAAAGCTCATGCACCCGTTCCCCCCGGCACCGCCTTCAACCCAGATTTTCGCCTTGTCGTACATCGCGAAAGGAGCGTAATCGTCGCGGAGCTTCAACAATTCTGCGCCGCGACTGTCATTTCTGCTGTCGGCCGGCCACGTACACGAATACAGCCAATACATTCCGGCTGCCGCCCTGCGCGGCGCGCCCCCACCGCCGGATGCGGACCCTGAAATGACGAATCGGGGCTGGCGGGTTCGACTCCCGCTGGGGGCGTTGTCGCCTCTGTGGTCTTGCGGTGGTTGAACCCCCCGTAGGCGGAACGCGTCACCGCCGCTTGCGCTGGCAGGGCAGCTTTTCCTTGAGGGAGCCTTGCGCGGGAGGAAGGAGACGGGTGCCGCCTGGGCCCGGTGCACCTCGCGCAGCTCGCGGGCGGCGGTCTTGATCAGCGGCTTTTCGTTGCCGAAGACGATGATCGTGGTGCGGCCGGTGAAGATTTCCATGGGCGAGACTTCGTAGCGGCGTAGCGGCCGCCGCCCCCGGTCGCTTTCGCCCCCCGGAACTCGTACAGGTGGCGCTTGATCGAGCCGAACGATCATACGCAGGCGCTCCAGACCTGGACCTCGAGGGGCGGGGCACAGCCGCCCTCGCTCGGCGGAGGGGTGCAGTCACCGTAGATGAAAGTCCAGTAGATCGCTCGCCTGCCCTGTTGGCGTGCATGTCGATTGGTCGCCCAGCCCTGAGTTACGGCTTCGAGCGGGAGACCGGCCGCTTCCGGGCCCGAGTAATAGAGACGGTAGGCATCGAACGCTTGCGCGTCGGCCAGGGTCAGGTCGTCGTTCGCGGCGCAGCCGGCGGGCAGCGCAACGAGCAGGGCCAGGCTGGAGAGGACGGCGATTGCACGCAACTTTCTTGGGGCAACAGTGCACCGAGCGTATAACTACAGCGTCCGACTCGTACCTTCGATCCGCGCCGCCTGGTTCGTCTTGTGTTCTACTGGGGGCGCTACACTGCAGCCACGTCATTTCAGGGTCCCGGATTCATCCGGCGGCACCCCGGTTCAAAGAAGGCGACCCTTCGGGGCCGCCTTCTTTATGTAACTTTCTGTCACGTGAGGTGGGACTCCTCGACGGCAACCCCACTTGAAGATGGAGGGGAGGCGCAAAGGGCCGCCTCTCTTCTGTTTGTGGCCCTTGTCCCACCAGAAGCTCGCGCTCGAGGTTCTGCCGGATTCGGTGAGGAGGACGCGGGACACTCCTGCGGGAACTTGTGAGCCGGCGAGGCAAGAGCCCTCGCAAAAGGATTCGACGCGGGTTCCAGCGGGAGTGTCCCGCGTCCTCCTTAGCGCTACGAGTCCGACAGAACCGAGATCGTGCGGCCCTTGCGCGACGGCTTGAACTGCACCGTCCCGGCCTGCGTCGCGAAGATCGTGTGATCGCGACCGAGGCCGGTTCCGTCACCGGGCCAGAACCGGGTGCCGCGCTGGCGCACGATGATCTCGCCGCCGGAGACCTTCTGGCCAGCGAACACCTTTACCCCGAGCATGTTGGGGTTGGATTCGCGCCCGTTGCGGCTGGAGCCGAGTCCTTTCTTATGAGCCATCGTCGGAGTCCTTTTTGGCGGCGGATTTCTTCTCCGCCGGTTTTTTCTCGGCAGGTTTTTTAGCAGCCGCTTTCGGTTTGGCTTTGGCTTTCGCTTTGGCGGCTGGTTTTTTCTCCACTGCCTTTGCCTCGTCCTCTTTCGCCGGTTTCGCTTTTGGCTCGGCTTTCGCCGTCGCTTTGCGGGTTCCCAGCTTGAGCTCGGTTACCTCGAGCCTGGTCAGCTCGGAGCGATGGCCGGCGCGGCGGCGGTAGCCCTTCTTCGGCTTGTATTTGAAGACTTTGATCTTCGGCCCGCGCAGATGCTCCGCGACGGTCGCCTCGACCTTCACCTTCTCCAGCTCTTTGGGCTCGGCGACGACCTTCTCGTCGCGGAACATCACAGCCCGCAGAGCCACCTTGTCGCCCTCTTTGGCACCAAGCCGGTCGACGAGCAGCGAGGTGCCCTTCTCGACCTTGTACTGCTTGCCGCCGCTCTCTATGACTGCGTACGTGCTCATTCGTCCTTGCCGCTCTGTGAGGTGGAGCGCGACCGACCCTGACCACCCCTGCGGCCACGACGGCTACTGCGCGAGGCGGCGGATTCTAGAGCCTCGGACCCGGACGCGTCCGGCTCGCCGCCGTTCGCGCCATTGCTTGCCGCGTCGCCCAGCAGCGAGGCCACCGCGGCCGCCCGCTCGACCCGCTCGATCCGAACCAGCTTTCGCTCGCCGACGAACGGGCCGGCGCCGCTAACGCTGACGATGTAGGAGTCGATCCGGGCGACCGCGTCGTCCGCGTTGTACATGTGGGGCTCCTCGATCTTCACCAGGACCTCCTCCCCCACCTTGAACGGCAGCGCCCGCTCCTCTATCTCGGCACGGCTGCCGGCCTCGACCAACTCGAAGGTCTCGATCGCGAGCGCTTCGCCGCCCTCGAAATGGAACTGCTTTCCGGTTTCCTCCTCGAGCTCGGCCAGGCCGCTGTCGGGCTCGATCAGCTCCGCCGCGACCTTCGGGTTGACCCGCAGCAGGAAGGCCTCGCCCTCGCCGGCAGCGATCTCGCGCATCTTGCGCAGGCCCTCCAGCGCCACCGTCTCGGCGGAGAGGACGACCCCCTCCCCGGCGCATGTGGGGCATGGCGCGGTGAGGATCTCCCGCACGCCGTCGGTGATGTTCTGGCGAGTCATCTCGACCAGGCCGAGCGGTGAGACCTCGACCACGTAGCTCTTCGACTTGTCGGCGTCGAGCGCTTTGCGCAGCGTCTTCAGGACTTTGTCGCGGTTTTTGGCCCGCGCCATGTCGATGAAGTCGATCACGATGATGCCGCCGATGTCGCGCAAGCGCAGTTGCCTCACGGCCTCGTCGGCTGCCTCGGTGTTGACTTTGGTGATCGTCTCCTCCAGCCCGCCTTTGCCGCGACCCGTAAAAGAGCCGCTGTTGACGTCGATCACGGTCAGCGCCTCGGTGTAGTCGATGATCAGATAGCCACCCGAGGGCAGGTCGACCCGACGCACGAGGGTGGACTCGATCTCCTTGTCGACGCCCCATTTCTCCAGCAGCGGCTTCGTTCCCTCGTACAACTCGACTTTGTCGACCAGCTCCGGCGCCGTGCGCTGGAAGAAGCCGGTCACCCGCTCGAGCTGCTTGGGCGAGTCGATCACCGCTTTTTCGAAATCGCTCAGGAACACGTCGCGCAGGACCCGCACCGGCAGGTCGGCCTCCTGGAAGACGAGGCCCAAGCCCTTGGTCTTCTCGGCTCGCCGCTCCAGCACGTCGTAGAGCTTGTGCAGGTAACCGATCTCCCGCACGAAGTCCGATTTTTTGGCGCCGTGGGCGGCGGTGCGAACTATCAACCCACCGGGGCCCTTGTAGGTGCGATCGACCATCTTGCGCAGCCGGTCGCGCTCCGATTCGGAGAGGCGGCGACTGACGCCGACCCCGCCACCCTGCGGCGCGTAGACCAGGTAGCGGCCGGCGATCGAGAGGTTCATCGAAAGTCGTGCACCCTTCGACTTGAGCGGATCCTTGACGACCTGCACGAGGATCTCCTGCCCGGATTTGATCAACTCGCTGATGCGGCGACCGCTGCCGCGGCCACGCTTCGGCGCCTGCTCGCCGTTCGGCAGGACGATCTCGTCGACGTGCAGGAATCCGTTGCGCTCGAGGCCGATGTCGACGAAAGCGGCCTCCATTCCGGGAAGGACGTTGTCGACCTTCCCCTTGTAGATGTTGCCGACGATCGATCGCCGGCCGCGGCGCTCTATGTAGAGCTCCGCCACATTGGCTTTGCCGCCTTTCGTTTTCGACTCGAGAACGGCGACACGGGTCTCGCCGCGATCGGCGGACACCAGGATGGTTTTCTTCATTGATTTAGCTCAGTTCAGGTTGGTACGCATGGCCCGGGCTCTTTCGAGGGGTCACCAGGCGAACCTGCCTCTCTGGCTGAGACGCGCTTGCACGTGAATGCTCTGAAGCACTCCGACCGCGAGGAAAGTCGCCAATACCGACGACCCCCCGTAGCTCAACAGTGGCAGGGGAATCCCGGTGATCGGCATGATCCCGAGGTTCATCCCCACGTTGACGAAGACCTGGAAAAGCAGCATGGCGGCAATGCCGCCCGCCACAAGGGTCCCGTACGAGTTCTTCGAAAGCGTCACGATCCGCAGCGCCCGCCAGATCAGCAGGGCGTAAAGGGATAGGACGAATGCGGCTCCCATGAATCCATAGCGCTCACCGATCACCGCGAAGATGAAGTCGGTGTGCCGCTCAGGGACGAAATCGAGCCGCGTTTGGGTGGCCCGATCGCCGCGCCCGGTCAACTGACCGGCACCCTCGGCGATCTTGGCCTGATTCTGTTGGTAGCCCGCGTCGCTGGGGTCCCCGCTGGGATCCAGGAAGGAGGTAAGTCTCTCCTGCTGATAGCCCTTCAGGAGTGGCGTCCCGACTGCGGGAGCAACCACGAGGACGATCGCGACCAGGGCAGTAAGCGCCGCGCCGATCACCGCGAAGTGCGTCCAGCGGACGCCCCCCACGTACATCACGGCGAGGGTGATGGCCCCGTACACCAGAGAGGTGCCGAGGTCGGGCTGCAGGAATACGAGCGCAGCCGGGGCGAGGCCGAGGCAGAGGTAGCGCACCGTGCGCTGCCGCTCCGAGCCCCGCCGGGCGCCATCGATGACAAAGCCGGCAAGCGCCAGTACGAGCAGGAGCTTGCCCAGCTCCGATGGCTGGAAGCTGAAGAAGGGAAGGTCGAAGGCGCGCCGCGAACCGCGCGCCGCGAAGCCGAAGACGAAGACGAGCGAGACGCTGACGCAGAGGAAGGTGTAGATGCCCACCCGCAGCTCGCGGAAGCGCGAGTAGTCGATCCTCGCCAGCAGGTACATGCCGATCAGCCCGATCGCGGCATAGATCGTCTGCCGATCGACGAAGTAGCCGGGGTCGCCGGGCACGTCGTGTTGCGTCGCCTGGCCCAGGGTGAAGACGCTGAAGGCCACCAGGGCCAGCGCCGAGAGGCCGAGCGCGGCATCCATATAGGGCAGGCCTAGCCGCTCGGCGATCCCAGGCCGCATTGCAAAGGGCTCGGGACGCGCGCGCCGGGTGCGAGTTGCGTACATCAGCCGGACCCTTCTTCGGGGCCGGCGTCTTGCGAAGGCCGATTCTCGAAATAGGCTTCGAGGATCGCTCTCGCCGCAGGGGCCGCCGATTCGGCGCCGAAGCCGCCTTCCTCCATGGTCACGAAGGTGACGATACGCGGATTCGGATAGGGAGCGAGCACCCCGTACCACGACTGGTCCGCGTACGGCGGACGCTGGGCGGTGCCGGTCTTACCCGCCACCGGGATGGGAAAGCTTCCGAAGACGTCGAACGACGTCCCGCCCCCGTTCTGCGCCGCGTCGTGCAGCCCTTCGAGGATCGCCGCCCGGTATCCCGGGTCGATGTGCACATGGCGACGGGGGGTGGGATCGAATTCCTCGAGTACCCGGCCCGCTGCATCGTCGATCTCCAGCCCAAGGTGGGGCGTTACGATCGTGCCACCGTTGGCAATCGCCGCGTAGGCGACGGCCATCTGCAGCGGGTTGGTCTGGAGATCGCCCTGCCCCGTAGCGAGCTGCACATTGTCGCCGGCGGACCACGGCCGTTCGGTTTCGCCTTCCTTGTAGAGCCGATTGCGCCAGCGCTGGCTCGGGAGCAGGCCTTCGGCGGCACCCGGGAGATCGATGCCCGTCGGTCTGCCGATGCCAAGCACATGCCCCCAATGCTGAAGCTCACCGGTATCCCACATGCGCAGACCCAGGGTGTAAAAGAACACGTCGGAGGACACTTCCAGCGCCGATACGAGGCTGACGGACCCGTTGGCCGCTTCTCCCGCGTTGGTGAAGACCTGGCCGCCGACAACCAGCTGGCCGGGGTCGTAGATCACTTCGGATGGCGTCAGGTTGCCGCCTTCCAGCGCCGCGATGGCGGTGATGGGCTTGAAGGTCGATCCCGTGGGGTACAGACCGGCGATGGCGCGGTCCGTGAGCGGCGCTGCGATCGGATCGCGGTAGAGCGCATCGACCTGCGCCTGGGTCATCGGCCGGGTGAAAACCGACGGGTCGAAGGTCGGGAAGGAGCCCAATCCGAGGATTTCGCCGTTGTTGACGTCCATCGTCACGAACCCACCCCGCAGTCCGCGGGCGGCGAGCGCCGCCTCTCCGGCGGCCTGTACGTCGGGATCGATCGTCAGCTTCAGGTTGTCGCCGGGAACTGGCGGCGTCGAGACGAGCTGGCCGTTGCGAGTGGGCTGGCCGAGGGCGTCTACCTGGATCCGGGTCAGGCCGGGGCGACCGTGAAGGAAGCGGTCGTAGCGGTACTCGACCCCATCCTGGCCGATCTCGTCGCCGGGCTGCAAACCGCGGTAGCGCCGTTCCTTCAGCTGTTCTTCGCTGACCTCGCCGACGTTGCCGAGGATGTGCGCGGCGAGAGTGCCATGCGGATAGCGGCGCACGAAGACCCGTTCGACGGTCACTCCGGGGAACCGGTCCTGGTTCTCCTGCAGGTAGAAGACGAGGTAGTTGCCGACGTCGCGGCGCAGAGTCACAGGGGCGCTCGGCGCCAACTTCAGCTGTTCATGCATCGTTTTGCGTACACGGCGAAGGGAGCTGTGGGTCAGCTCGGCCAGCTGTGCCAGCTCGGTCCGTCGCTCTCGCAGCCGCTCGGGCAGCTTGCGGGGATTGACCTGGAGAGCGAGGCTGGTGCGATTGGAGACGAGCACCTCGCCGTTGCGCGCGAGGACCTCGCCGCGGGGAGCGCTGACCCTGAACTCGCGGGTGCGGTTGTTGTTCGCCTCCGCCAAGTACCTGTCGCCGTTCAGCACCTGCAGGAACCAGAGGCGGAAGAAGAGAACCCCAAAGAGGACCAGCGCCAGGCCGCCGAAGATGGCGATGCGCAGCGCCAGCCGGTTGCTCATCTGGGGACCGAGCTCATCGGAGCGCCTGTACATCCGGACCTCCTATGCTCCCAGCACCGTCGGCTGGCGGCGGCGGCCGACCCTCGGCTCCTCGACCAGCGCCGGGCGCAGCGCTCGCCGCAATCCGAAGTAGATCGGCCAGGCCAGGAAGAAGGCATAGATGCTCTTCAAGAGCATGTCGCGGACGATCAAGACGCTGACCGGGGCGTCGACTCCCAGCATCACCTGCATCGCGGCATAGCCCAGCTCGGCGAGCAAGGTCAGGCCCATGCAGAGCAGCGGCGGGACGAGCGAGCTGTGAATGTCGAACCGCTCGCGGAAGAGACCGGCCAGGTAGCCAATGCTGAGCAGGACCAGCGAGGAACCGCCGAGCGGAGCGACCAGAAGGCAGTCGACCAGAAAGCCGATCGAGAACCCCGCCACGACGCCGGTCATGCTGCCACCGAGCAGGCCGAGCGCGACGACGACGGCGGGGAGGATGTCGGCGCTGGTGTGGAAGACCTCGACGCGAGAGAAGAATGAGAGCTGCAGGAGCACGGCGAGGATTGCGATCGCGGTAAGGCGGGCGAAGATCTTCGGGGTGACGATCATCCGCGCGTTCCCCCGGTGAGCACCTGGACGAGGTCGAGGTCGGCGATGTCGGCGTAGGGGCGCAGGTGAACCTGCTGGCTGGCCTCCTGCTCGACGATCGGGGCGCTGGTGACTTCGCCGATCGGCAGGCCGGGCGGGAAGAGGGAGGCGAGTCCCTGAGCACGCCAGCCGGAGGTGACGACCGCCTGCCCCCGGCGCACGTCCTTGGTCGAGTCGATGAAGTCGAGGATCAGGTCTTCGGGGTCGCCGACCTCGGGCCTCATTACTCCCTGCACCCCGCCAGGCACCACCTTCGCCGAGACGGCGCTGGCGTGATCGGTGATCAAGGTCACCTGGGCGGACCCCCCCTGGGTCGAGGCAATCCGGCCGACCAGCCCGTCGCCGCTGATCACCGGGTCGTCGACATGAACACCGTCGCTCGAGCCGAGGTCGATCGTCACCGCCGAATGCCAGACGGTCGGCGAGCGGGCAATCACCCGGCCGGTCACCGGTTTGTATGGCGATTCGGCCAGCGCCGGACCACGATCCAGCTCGACCAGCTTGCGCAGCTGGACGTTTTCCTGCAACGCCTCCTGCCCCGCCACCGCCAGCCGGCGCGTCTTCACCAGCTCCGCCTGGAGGCGGCCGTTTTCGCCCTTCGCGTCGAAGGTCTCGTCGAACCAGCCGACCAGATCGCGCGCGGGCTTCAGGGCGCGGTCGGCAACCGTCTGCAACGGACTAAAAACCGTGCTGACGCTCCGCTGCACACCACCCGAGCTCTGCCCGTAGGTGATCGTCAGCAGCAGGAAGGAGCCGATGATTAAGAGAGTAAGGACCGCTCTACGGCGGCGTACTTGTTTGCGATACACAGAGAAGACCTAAGTTTGGCGCTTTGTTCGAACGACGTCTAGGCAACGCGCGTCGCTCCCGAGTTCATCTTGCTGGCGCGGTGGATCGTCTCGAACTCCTCGAGTGAGATTCCAGAGCCGACCGCCACACACGTCAACGGCGACTCTGCCAGTTGGCAGGGCATCTGGCACTCGTCGCGGAGGCGCTGTTCGAGTCCTTGCAAGAGCGCACCTCCGCCCGCAAGGGTGATACCGCGGTCCATTATGTCCCCCGCCAGCTCCGGCGGGGTGCGGTCGAGCGTGTCTTTGACCGCGTCGACGATGTGGCTGATCGTCTCATCGAGAGCCTCACGCACCTCGGCCGAGCCGAGCGTGATCGTTTTCGGCAGGCCGGAGACGAGATCACGGCCGCGAATCTCCACCTCGACCTCCTCCGAGAGCGACGAGGCCGAGCCAGCCTCGAGCTTGACCTCCTCGGCCGTCTGCGTGCCGATCGCCAATTTGTAGTGGTGTTTGCAGTGGTTGACTATCGCCTCGTCGAGCTCGTCGCCCCCCACTCTGATCGACTGCGAGACGACGATCCCACCGAGCGAGATGACCGCCACCTCGGTGGTGCCGCCACCGACGTCGACGATCAACGACCCGGTCGGCTCGGCTACCGGCAGGCCGGCGCCGATCGCCGCCGCCATCGGCTCCTCGATCAGATAGGCCTTGCGGGCGCCGGCGGAGAGGCAGGCCTCCTCGACCGCTCTCTTCTCCACGCCGGTGACTCCCGAGGGCACGCAAACGACGACCCGCGGATGGGCGAAGCGATTGGAATGAACCTGTTTGATGAAGTGACGCAGCATCTGTTCGGTGACGTCGAAGTCGGCGATCACCCCGTCCTTGAGCGGACGGATCGCGGTGATCGTCCCCGGCGTCCGACCCAGCATTCGCTTTGCCTCGACTCCGACGGCGTGAACCTGGCCGTTGCGAGAGTCGATCGCAACCACCGAGGGCTCCGAGAGCACGATGCCACGACCGCGCACGTAGACCAAGGTGTTGGCGGTACCAAGGTCGACCGCCATGTCGCGGCCACCGAGTCCAGTCAGATAGTTGAGAACGCCCATGTGTGCGGTACGGCGGAAATGCCGGCGCAATCATCCCAGATGACCGCAGCCGACCCTGAATCACTGGCTTCTCATTGACGTTCTACCGCATTGAAACTTATAATCAGCAGTGCTGGAGCAAATGGTCCGCCCGACCGACGGATGCCGCCGGTGCCAAGAAAACCAGATGCAACCAGATCAGATAGAGGCGCCTCGACCGTCGGGCAAATCGTCGGCGAGCGGTATTCACCGGTCCGGGTCCTCGCCACCGACAACCGGCCCGAGGTGCTGCACCTGGTCGAGCGCGCGCTAGGGGAAGAATACGAATGCGAGCTGGCCGCCAGCGTCGCGGCGGCGCGCGAGAAGCTCGCCGGACGGCCCTTCCAGCTGGCGCTCTGCGATGTCCAAATGCCGGAGGAGGCTGGCTTGATCCTGGTCGACGAGATCGCACGGGACCACCCGGAGACCGCGATCGTCATGGTCGCGGGAGTCGACAAGCCGGAGATAGCCGAGAACGCCTTCCGCCTCTGTGTCGAGGGATACCTAGTAAAGCCGTTCTGGCCGGGACAGCTGCGGGTCGCCGCCGCGAACGCATTGCGCCATCACCGACTCGAAACCGCGGAGCGCACCCGCCAGCGAGCGCTCTTAGGCGGCGAGGAGGAAAGGGCCGAGGCGCTCCGCCACGAGCTAATCGACTTGCAGCGACGTGCGATCGAGGAATTGCGGGCTTCACAGCAGGAGGCAATCGAGCGCCTTGTTCGGGTCTTCGAGATGCACGACCCGGAAACCGGCCGCCACATCGGACGGATGGCCTCGATCGCGGTTCTACTGGGCGCCAAACTCGGTCTCGATCGTAGGCAGGTTCTGCTGTTGCGCACGGCGGCGCCGATGCACGACATCGGCAAGATCGCCATTCCCGATGGTGTCCTTCGCAGGCGAGGAGGGCTGACGGAAAGCGAGCGCGAAAGGATGGAGTCACACACCCGTGCCGGTCACGAGATCCTCTCCGGCTCTGAGAGCGACCTGTTGAAGATGGCCGCGAGAATCGCGCTCACCCACCACGAGCGGTTTGACGGCAGCGGTTATCCGCAGGGACTGCGGGGGGATGAAATCCCGATCGAGGGCAGGATCGTCGCCGTCGCCGACGTCTTCGACGCGCTGCTCAGCGATCGCCCCCACCGACCGGCGCTCAGCGTCGAGGAGGCAACGAAGACGATGGTGCGCGAGCGCGGCACCCATTTCGACCCCGAAATGGTCGACGTCTTGTTCGACAACATCGAGGAGGCGCTCGCCCTGCGCGGCTAGATCACCGATTCCCAACGCGCCTGAATTGCCTGAAGCATTGTGGCCCCTCCAAGGGCCACAATGCTTCAAACAATTCCTAGGGGCTACCCCGCTCGAGCAGTTCGGGTGCCAGCTCGGCGAGCAGGCCGACGGGCAGACCGACGACGTTGGAGACGCTGCCCTCGATCCGCTCGACCAGGGTTGAGCCGAGCGTCTGAATCGCGTAACCCCCCGACCGCCCACGCCACTCGCCGAATCGCACATAGCGCTCCTTCGCCACCTCGTCCAGTTGCTTGAAGACAACGGTCGTCCGTTCCAAACCACTCCGCTCCGCGCCATCGGCGAGAACCACCAGCCCGCTCATCACCACGTGCGGCCGCCCCGACATCCGGTCCAGGTACTCGCGCGCCTCCCTCTCGTCAGCGGGCTTCCCAAGCGCCTTGCCATCGAGGATGACGTCGGTGTCACACGCGAGCACCCAGCGCACGGGTCCCGGCGGGCGGGTCCTGTCGTGGAGAGGGGGATCCTCGTCCTCGCAAGCTGCGGGCGAAGACCCCCTCTCCACGCCACCCGCCCGAGGAGCCCCCGCGACTGCAGCTGCCTTTCGTCGGGCGTTCTCGACGACCTCGAGCTCCGGATCGCCGCCAGCCAGCTCATCGACGCCAGGGACCACGACCTCGAACTCGACGCCGAGCTTGCGAAGGATCTCGCTTCTCTGCGGCGATCCGGATGCCAGCGTGACTTGCAAGGGCTTCGGTTCTCAGCCGGGGCGTGGATAGGGGGTGGAGCGTCTTGTACTTTTTCGCTGCCGCGATTCACAGCCAGACCAGGACGGCCCCACCGAAAAAGTTAAGCGGAACCCCCTGCCCGCGCCCCGGCTGCTAGCCAAGCTCTGGAAACCAGATGCCGATCTCACGCTCCGCCGACTCGTCCGAGTCGGAGCCGTGGACCATGTTGAAGGTGACCTCGAGCGCGTAGTCGCCCCGAATCGAGCCCGGGGCCGCCTCGACGGGGTTGGTCGCGCCAATCGTCTGGCGCGCTGCCGCAACCGCTTCGGTGCCCTCGAGGATCATCGCCACGAGAGTGCCGCCGGTGATGAACTCGACCAGCTCGCCGAAGAAGGGCTTCTCGCTGTGCTCGGCGTAATGCTCGTTGGCGATCTCCTCGCTCGCAATCATCGTCTTTAGCGCCGCGATTCGCAGGCCCTTACGCTCGAAACGGGCAATTACCTCGCCACTGAGGGCGCGCTCGAACGCGTCAGGCTTGACGAGGATCAGGGTCCGGCTCACGGCTGGGGCTCCTTTGCGGTGGGTTTGCTCTTGAAGACTCTTGGGGCGTCTCGCGCCGTGGCTCTTTCTTGGCGGCAGCGGGCTCTCTCTTGGCAGCCTGCTCGGACGATTTGGCGCGCTCCGGTTCGCGTTTGGGCGCTTTGCGATCGGCTTTGGATGCACGCGGCCTGTCTCCGCCAGAGGACCGGCGACCCTCGCTGGAGCGGGGCTGCCGGCGCTGAAGCTGGGGCTGCGCCAGGGCCTCTTCGCAGTAGGGGCAGAGCGCCCAGCGAGGATCGACCGGCTTGCTGCAATTCGGACACGGATCCTTGAGGCGGCGCTGGCAATCCGGGCAGCGCAGGAAGTTCTTCTCAATCGGATATCCACAGCCGGGGCAGGAGGCCTCTGTCAG
Organism: Solirubrobacterales bacterium; assembly: GCA_044867645.1. Classification (GTDB taxonomy): domain Bacteria; phylum Actinomycetota; class Thermoleophilia; order Solirubrobacterales; family 70-9; genus VRUE01. The sequence goes on from JBIOVI010000060.1 coordinate 43,632, forward strand.
CTGGCGCACTCTCAACTCGGCCGCTTTTATCTCTAGCTCGCGCTCGTGAGCGTCCTCGAGAAACTCTGGCGGACGCACGATCGCGTAAACGGCGGTGCCGATATAGGGGATGAACGAAGCGAGGGTCGCACAGCCGACCAGAAACGGATCGGAGATGCGGCGCTTCGCGTCTAGGTACGTGTAGACGATCAAGGCCAGCCAGACGACGACCAGCATCAGGATGAGCAGGTTGACGACCAGGCTGAGGCCGTTGTTGCTGATGCCGAAGATCGCTATAGCCATGGCTGGGTGCCCGCCGGGGAGCGCGGTGAGTCTACTTCGCCGCCCGCATTGCGAACCCTGTCGAGGCCTTAGAGGAAGAGACTGCCGAACAGATAGCCGAGACCGAAGAAGAGCAGGATCACCGCCGCGACGACCGCGGCAACCAGAGCCATCATCGAGAGCAGTTCAGAACCGGCGCCGCGATCCACCTCTCAATCCTCGCACAGTCCCTGGCCATCGAAGGCGGTGCGGGCCGATGCCAGCGCGTACTGCGACCCGGTCACCACCAGCGTGCCGCGAACCGCCGCCGCCAGATCGCGGGCCCTCCGCACCGCGACGGCGAAGTCGCCTTCGCTCTCTGCCGCGAGGCCGGCGGCGTGGCAGATGCCGGCCAGCTCCGCTGCCGGGTGCGAAGCCACGCCCGGCGCGCCGCGAGCGCCAAGGGCGGATCGGGGCAGCTCAGTACAGACAACGCTGGTCAAGATGGGGGCGAGGGCGCCGACGATCGCGGCGGCATCCTTGTCGGCAAGCACCGCCAGACAGGCAACCAGCGGACGACCGGCGGCGACCTCTGGCAAGGACTCGGCGAGCGCCGCGGCCCCCTCTGGGTTATGTGCCGCGTCGAGGAAAACCGGAGGATCCTCGGCGACGCGCTCGAGTCTGCCCGGAAGCCGGAGATCGGCCGCGACCGCGGCAACCTGCGCCGGCTCCAGCTCGCCGAGGAAGGCCTCGGCAGCGGCGCAGGCGAGGGCGAAGTTGCGCCGCTGGAAACGGCCCGCGGCCCGCAGCCGCACCGCCGGTCCCGGGTCTTCGGGCGCGACGATCGGCTCCGCGCCGCGCTCGCGAGCGGTTCGCTCCGCCAGCGCCGCGACCGCCGGGCTCACCCTGCCCAAGACGAGGGTCGAGTGATCGCGCAGCACGGCCAGCTTCTCAGCGGCAATCTCCTCCTCGGTGCTTCCCAGCCACTGCATATGGTCGAGGCCGACCGAGGTCAACACGACTATGCGCGAGGGGATCGTGTTGGTGGCGTCATCCCTCCCACCGAGCCCCGCCTCGATCACGGCGGCCTCCACCCCGGCCCGAGCAAAGGCGATGAAGGCGGCGGCGGTCGCCAGCTCGAAGCGGGTAACTGCCTCCCCCCCTTCCAGCCCCCGGTTGACCACTTCGGCGCTCGCCGCCGCACGCTCCACCGCAACCGCGAACTCGGTGACTTCGAGTTCGTCGCCACGCACGAGGATCTGTTCCGACCAGCGCCCTGCATGCGGGGAGAGGAAGGCGCCGGCAGAGGTTCCGTGCGCTTCGAGCAGCGCGGCGATCATCCTTGCCACCGACGACTTGCCATTGGTGCCGACGACGTGAATCGAAGCGAAGCGATGCTGTGGGAGGCCGAGCAGGATGCACAGCGCCCTCATCCGCTCCAGCCCCAGCCTCCAGCCGATCGGCTGGAGCGATTCGAGATAGTCCTCAGGGTCCCTCGGATCTATTCGGAGAGCTCCTCCAGCTCGGCCCGGTAGCGCTCGAGCTTCTGCCGCTCCTCCTCGACGACCTCGCCGGGCGCCCTGGCGACGAACTTCTCGTTGCCCAGCTTGCCTTCCGCCCGCGCCACCTCGGAGCGCAGCTCGTCGCGCCGCGCTTCGAGCCTGGTGGCGACTGCATCGGCGTCGATCTCGGCCGAGGAAAGGATCTTGACCGGGCCAACAGCCGCGACCGGATCTCCACCATCCTCGCCGAAGGCGAAGCGAGCGAGGCGGCCGACGAACTCGCGCGGCTCGACCCCCTCGGTGCGGGCGGGGAGCACGCTCGCCGCCGGCGCCTCGACCAGGTCGCGCCAGGCGCGCAGCCGCCTGGTCAGCTCGATCCCGGTCTGCACCTCTGCCTCGGCCTCGGCGTCGCGCAGCGACTCATCGGCCTCCGGGAAGGGATGGATGACCAGGTGTCCTCGCCGCGATGGGTGGTAGGACCAAATCTCCTCGGTCACGAAGGGCATGATCGGGTGCAGCAGGGCAAGCAGCCGCTCCAGCACCCAGAGCAGGGTCGCCGACACCTCCGGCTCGCCGTCGTAGAGCCGCGGCTTGACGATCTCCAGGTACCAGTCGCAGAGCTCCGACCAGAAGAACGCGTAGGCCTCCTGGGAAGCGTGGGCGAAGTCATATTCCTCGAGCTTCGCGGTGACCGAGGCGATCGTCGCCTCCAGGCGCGAGAGGATCCAGCGGTCCTCAATCGGCCTGTCTCCCGCCGTCGCAGGAACTTGGCCCTGCGGCGCATCGTTGTGCGACTGATCTTGCTCGAATTTGCAATTCAGCAAGATCAGTCGCGAGGCGTTCCAGAGCTTGTTGGCCAGGTCGGCGCCCTGCTGGACCTTCGCGTCGGAGAAGCGCACGTCCTGGGTCGACGACATCGCCAGCAGGCCGAAGCGCAGCGCGTCGGCACCGTGGCGGTCGATCTCCTCGAGCGGGTCGATACCCGTACCGAGGCTCTTCGACATCCGCCGCCCGTCGCGGGCCTGGATCACCGAGTGCACGTAGACGTCGCGGAAGGGAACGTCGCCGGCGAACTCGATCCCGGACATGATCATCCGCGCCACCCAGAGGAAGAGGATCTCGCGAGCCGTGGTGAGGAAGCCGGTCGGGTAGAAGGCCCGGAGCTCGGGGGTCTCCTCGGGCCAGCCGAGCGTCGTGAAGGGCCAGAGCGCCGCGCTGAACCAGGTGTCGAGCACGTCCTCCTCCTGGCGCAACGGGCCGCCGCAAGCCGGGCACTGTTCGGGGGTCTCCTCGGCGACGACCGTCTCCCCGCAGGCATCGCAGTACCAGACCGGGATCTGGTGTCCCCACCAGAGCTGACGGGAGATGCACCAGGGACGGATCTCGTTCATCCAGTCGAGGTAGACGCGCTTCCACTGCGGCGGCGTTATCCGCACCTCGTCGCGCTCGACCACCTCGATCGCCGGCTGCGCCAGCTCGTCCATGCGACAGAACCACTGCAGCGAGATCAGCGGCTCGATTCGCTCGCCCGAGCGATGCGAGAAGGGCACCGAGTGGACGTAGGGCTCCTCGGCGCGCAGCCGCCCCTCGGCGCGCAGCGCCGCGACGACCGCCTCCTGCGCCTCGGCCGCGGTGAGACCGGCGAAGCGCTCGCCCGCCTCCTCGGTCATGCGCCCTTCGGGCCCGATCACGCCGATCTCCTCGAGCCCGTGCTTGCGGCCGATCTCGAAGTCGTTGGGGTCGTGGCCCGGGGTGATCTTCAGCGCGCCGGTGCCGAACTCGGGGTCGACGTGCTCGTCGGCAACGATCGGCAGGCGCCGCCCCACCAGCGGCAGGATGCAGTGCTCGCCGACCAGGTCCGCGTAGCGCTCGTCACCCGGATTGACCGCGACAGCGGTGTCGGCGAGCATCGTCTCCGGCCGCACCGTCGCCACGGTCAGCACCCGGTCGGAGCCCTCGACCGGGTAGTCGATCGAGTAGAGCGTGTCCTCGACCTCGAGGTTCTCGACCTCGAGGTCGGAGATCGCCGAGTGCGAACCGGGGTCCCAGTTGACCATGTAGTTGTCGCGGTAGATGTAGCCCTTGTCGTAGAGCCGCTTGAAGACGCGATGGACCGCGCGCACATAGCCGTCGTCGAGGGTGAAGCGCTCGCGCTCGTAGTCCAGAGAGGCCCCCAGGCGCTTGTACTGCTCGACGATGCGCGAGCCGTACTCCTCTTTCCAGGCCCAGACGCGCTCGACGAAGGCCTCGCGGCCGATCTCCTGGCGTGACGTCCCTTCCTCGCGCAGCTCTTTCTCGACCACGGCCTGAGTGGCGATGCCGGCGTGGTCGGTGCCGAGGGTCCAGAGCGTATTGCGACCCCGCATCCGGTTCATGCGCACCAGCGCATCCTGCATCGAGCCGTTCAGGGCGTGCCCCATGTGCAGCGCCCCGGTCACGTTGGGCGGCGGAATAGCAACCGAGAAATTCTCAGCCGCGGTCCCCTCCGCCTCGGGGTGAAAGTAACCCCCCTCAATCCACGCAGCGAAAACCCGCGCCTCGACCTCGGCAGATTCGTAACGGGTCTTCTCTTTGAGGGTGTCCAGTCGCTGGTCGGTCATCGGCCGCCGAGTCTAGATCGCCGCAAGCTCACGCGGAGGAGACATTGCGCGGGCCGCGGAGTCGGGTCGGCAACAGGGGCCGTGGGGAGGGGTACCTGACCCCTCCAGGGCTACGCGGTTTCCTCGCCCAGGTCCTCGTCCGCCGCGCCGATGTCCTGATGCGCCGCCTCGGTGACCAGGGTCGGCCGGCGACCCTGGACGATCGTCTCCTTCGTCACCACGCACTTGGTGACGTCGCGGCGGGAGGGCAGCTCGAACTGGACGTCGAGCAGGGTCTCCTCGAGGATCGAGCGCAGGCCGCGGGCGCCGGTCTCGCGCTCCAGCGCTTTGTCCGCGATCGCCTCGAGGCTGTCCTCGGAGAAGACCAGCTCGATGTCGTCGAACTCGAAGAAGCGCTGGAACTGGCGGGTCAGCGCATGCCGCGGTTCGGTCAGGATCGTGATCAGGTCGTCGCGGGTGAGCTGGTGGATCGCGGCCACCACGGGGAGCCGCCCGATGAACTCCGGGATCAGCCCGTATTCGATCAGGTCCTCGGGTAGGACCTGCTCGAACCACTCGCCTTTGTCTTTCTTCTCGCGCGAGGAGATCGCGGCTCCGAAGCCGACCCCACGGTCGCCGACCCGCCGCTCGATCACCTTGTCGAGCTCGGCGAACGAGCCGCCGCAGACGAAGAGAATGTTTGTGGTGTCGATCGTCAGAAACTCTTGGTGGGGGTGCTTGCGCCCTCCCTGCGGCGGCACTGAGGCTGTCGTCCCCTCGAGGATCTTGAGCAGCGCCTGCTGTACGCCTTCGCCGGAGACGTCGCGGGTGATCGACGGGTTGTCGGCTTTGCGCGCGATCTTGTCGATCTCGTCGATGTAGATGATCCCGGTCTCGGCCTTCTTGAGGTCATAGTCGGCGGCCTGGATCAGCTTGAGGAGGATGTTCTCGACGTCCTCGCCGACGTATCCGGCCTCGGTCAGGGCGGTGGCGTCGGCGATCGCGAAGGGCACGTTGAGGATCCGCGCCAGGGTCTGCGCGAGCAGCGTCTTGCCGCAGCCGGTTGGGCCGAGCAAGAGGATGTTCGACTTCTGCAGCTCGACCTCGGGGTCCTCTCCCTGGGAGGCCATCTGGACCCGCTTGTAGTGGTTGTAGACGGCGACCGAGAGGGCGCGCTTGGCAGCCTCCTGGCCGACCACGTACTCCTGCAGGACCTCGTGGATCTCGCGGGGTTTGGGCAGGTTCTCGAGTTCGACTCCGCCCGAGGGAGGGGTCAGCTCCTCGTCGATGATCTCGTTGCAGAGGTCGATGCACTCGTCGCAGATGTAGACGCCGGGGCCGGCGATGAGCTTTTTGACCTGGCGCTGCGACTTGCCGCAGAAGCTGCAGAGGAGCTGCTCGTTCGAATCGGTGGGACGGGCCAGTGGGATCTCCTCCTAGCAGGGCGGTGGGCTACCTACCGGCGTCGCGTCCCAAAAGCTTAGAGGGGGCCGCAACCCGGTCTTGTCGGTTCCGTCGTTTACTTCGGGACGCCCGCGGTCCCTTCCTGCGGGCGAAGCCTTGCGCGAGCACGGGTCGAGCACGGCAGCGCGGTAGGTTGCGGACGAATGCCCGCAAAGCTTCAAATCGAGCCGATCGCCGAGTCGCAGTACGAGGAGCTGCTGCCGATGATCGCCGCCTACCAGGGCTTCTATGGGAACAACGACATCTGCACTGAGCGTAACCGGGAGTTTTTCCGTCGCTTCATCGCCCCGAGCGACGACGGGATACTGATCGGAGCGTGGCGGGACAGCGAATCCCCCGGGGACGATCGTGCCAGGAAGCTGATCGGCTACGCCTGCCTCTACTGGCACTTCTCCTCGACGAGGGCTGTGGAGACGGTGCTACTGAACGACCTCTATGTGGATGAAGCCGTGCGCGGCGAGGGAATCGGGCGGGCTCTGATCGAGGCAAGCGCCGAGGTTGCAAAGAAGCGTGGCGCCCATCATCTCGAGTGGTCCACCCGCCCCGACAACGTCACCGCCCAGCGCCTCTACGCCTCGACCGGCGCCGAGCGCAGCGAGTGGGTCGAGTACGAGCTGGGGCTGTAATCGGCCCCGCTCACCGCCGAGACTGCATTTGGCGTCGCATATCGACGCTGAATGCAGTCTCGCCTCTCGTCCCGCCGCCGGGCGAGCCGTTGCTCAGGGCCCGGACTAGCGATCCCAGCGAGTCAGGGCCGGCGCGGGGTCGATTGCGTGGCCGTGGGAGTGGATCTCGAAGTGGAGGTGGCAGCCGACGGTGCGGGCGTTACCGGTTTTGCCGACGGCGCCGACTCTCTCGCCGGCCCAGACGCGGTCGCCGCGGTGGACGGCTGCCGACCGGATCAAGTGGGCATAGAAGTAGCTGCGGGTCTCGCCCTGGCCGTGGAACAAGAGGTAGTTGCCGTAGAGGACCGGGTCGAAGCCGGCGCGCAACACCCGGCCCGTGACCGCGGCGACCAGCGGCGCTCCACAGGCGGAAACGACGTCGAAGCCTTCGTGGCTGCGGCCGCCGCTGCGCGGCGCACCGAACTCGCCGATCGGGCCGCGCGTCCAGTGCGGCCCACGCACCGGGAAGACGTGGCCGCGGAAGGAAGCGCCGCCACTACTGGCGACCGCGGCAGATCCAGGTATTGCGGCGAGGAGGACGAGCGCGAGAAGGTGCGGGCGCTTCAGTGGTGCTCGATGACGCGATCGACGACGCCGTACTCCTTCGCCTCCTCCGCGCTCATGAAGTAGTCGCGGTCGGTGTCGTTGGCGACCTTCTCGAGGGGCTGCTTGGTGTGCTTGGCGAGGATCTCGTCGAGACGTTTACGCACGTCGATGATCTCTTTGGCGTGGATCTCGATGTCCGTCGCCTGGCCCTGGAAGCTGGAGGAGACCTGGTGGATGAGGATCTTGGAGTTGGGCAGCGACATCCGCTTGCCGTCGGCGCCGCCGGCCAGCAGCAGGGCGCCCATGCTCATCGCGATGCCGACGCAGATCGTCTGCACTTCGGGTTTGATGAACTGCATCGTGTCGTAGATCGCCAGGCCCGCGTAGACCGAGCCGCCGGGCGAGTTGATGTAGATGCTGATGTCCTTGTCCGGGTCCTCGGACTCGAGGTGCAGCAGCTGGGCGACGATCAGGTTGGCGATGTCCTCCGTGACGGGGGTCCCGAGGAAGACGATCCGCTCGTTCAGCAGGCGCGAGTAGATGTCGAAGGAACGCTCGCCGCGCGAGGTCTGCTCGACCACCATCGGAACCAGAGGGCTCATCGATTCGCACTCTATAGAAGGCCGCTGCCGGACCCAGCCGAGCGTCGCTCAGGCGGGCGAGACTGCAAGATTCGCGCCGCCCCCGCCGCCCGCCTTGGCCACATACATCGCCCGGTCGGCCGCCGCAAGCAAGTCTTGCTCTCCCGGACGGCCGTACTCGTCGAAGAGCGCGATCCCAACGCTGACCTGCAGTTCCACCGGCTGACCGTCGATCTCCAGCGGGGAGTCGCGCAGCGCGGTGACCAGCCGCTCCGCCGCCGCCGAGGCGCCGACCGCGTCAGCCTCGGGAAGCAGGACCACGAACTCGTCGCCGCCGAACCTCGCCACCACCGCGCCCGAATCGACGCTGCGGGCGGCGGTGTCGCTCGCTCGCAGGTTCTCGCTGAGCACGCGCGCCACCTCGCAAAGCGCTCGATCGCCGGCCGCGTGGCCCAGCTCATCGTTGATCTGCTTGAAGCGATCGAGGTCGATCACGAGCAACGCCCCGCCATTGCCGTAGCGCCTGGTGTAGGCGAGCTGGCGCCGCAGTTCCTCCTCGAAGCGGCGCCTGTTGAAGAGCCCGGTCAGCGGATCGTGCTGGGAGAGCCGCTCCAGCTCCTGCTCGAGCGCTTTGCGATCGGTGATATCGCGAGCGACGCCATAGATCAGCCCTTCGTCCTGCAGCGGTATCGAGGTCCACTCCAGCCAGTGCACCTCGCCGTTCTTGGCGAGGTAGCGATTCTGGAACTGCACGGTCTTGGCTCCGTCCGCAAGCGACGCCGCCTCGTGTTCGGTTTTCTCTCGGTCGTCGGGGTGGACGAACTCCAGGAAGGGGTGTCCGATGAGCTCTTGGGGCCGATATCCGAGAGTCCGCTCGAACGCCGGATTGACGCGCTTGAAACAGCCATCGAAACCGGCAATGGAGATCATGTCCAACGAGAGGTCGAAGTGGCGAGCGCTCTCGGCCTCCAGGTCACGCAGTGTCGTCGCGAAGCGCCCGGTCAAGCCACCGACGAACAGGTACACGACCGCCCGGTTCACGTATCCGAGCGGGGTCACCGGCAGGTCCATCATCAGGGTGCCGGCCGAGGACAGAGCAAATGCGACGGCGCCCGCCAGCATGCCGGCTCGGGTCCCGCGCGAAGTCGCGATCAGCACGACCGGAATGACGTAGAGAAAGCTGATCGCGTCGCCGAGCGCGCCGACCGTCTCGCGGGCGACGAAGATCGCGGCAAAGAGGACCGCGGCGACAACCACGGCGGACCGTTGCCGCTCGGTAACAAGCTCGACCGGGCGGAATCCCGCCCGACCTGTCTGCTGTGAATTCTCAAGCGCCGCCATCGGCGCTACCCAATATCGGTTAGACCGCCGACATTGCCAAGCCCTGCAAGCCGTAGCTCAAACGAACGGCTAGGAATCGTCCCCTGGCGTCCAGAGGGAGCCCGCCTCTTCTTTCTCCTTATCGGGAGTCCAGATCTTCTCGCGGGCCTCGGCCTGCTCGGCCGGGATCGGCTTCGCCGACTCGGCGACCAGGTCGATCGCCTTGCGGATGCGGATGTCCTCGCGGATCATCGCGTCGCGGCCGTTCTCGCGCAGTCGCTTCAGCAGCTTCTCTGGGCTGGTCCGCTCGTGTTCGGCGGTGTGGGCGAGCGCCTCCACCATCTCCTCCTCGGAGACCTCGATCTCCTCCGCCTCGGCAATCGCCGCGAGGACAGCCTCGCGCTTCAGCTCCGCCTCGGCGTCCGGCCTCGACTCGTCGATCGCCTGCTCGCGGGTTTTGCCTTGCATCTGCAGGTAGGACTCGGGGCTCATCCCGCGCGCGGCAAGCTGTCGCTCCACCCGCTGCCAATGCTCCTCGGCGCGAGCGGTGGCAAGCGCGTCCGGTAACTCCACCGTCGCGGTAGCGGCGGCCGCATCCACGGCGGCCACGCGGAAGTCCTGCTCCGCCCGCTGGTCGAGGGCCTCGGAGAGCCGTTTGCCGATGTCGCCGCGAAGCTCGTCCAGGGTGTCGAACTCCGAGGCCTCGGAGGCAAAGTCGTCGTCGAGGTCGGGAAGCACCTTTTCCCGCACCTCCTTGACCTCGACCGTGAAAACCGCGTCCTGGCCGGCCAGCTGCTCCGCCTGGTAGTCGTCGGGAAAGGTGACCTCGACCTCCCGCTTGTCGCCGGCGCTCGCCCCTGTCAGCTGCTCCTCGAAGCCCTCGATCAGCTGGCCGCTGCCCAGCTCCAGCAGGTAGTCGCTTGCCTTGCCACCCTCGAAGGCCTTGCCGTCGAGGAGTCCCTCGAAATCGATCAGCAGCACGTCGCCGCCGGTCGCTGGCCGCTCGACCGGCTCGAGCCTGGCGAAGCCTTCGCGGACGCGCTCGATCTCACGGTCGACGATCTCCTCGGACGGCTCGGGCTCGGCGCGGCCCACCTCGAGGCCCCGGTACTCGCCGAGCTTGGCCTTGGGCCGGACCCCGATCTCAAACTTGAAGGCGAGCGGCTCACCCTCCGCCTCGGGCGTCGAAACGATCTCGACGCTGGGATCGCCGACCGGCGCGATGCCGGAGCCGAGCAGGGCTCGTTCGTACCACTCGGGCAGCGCCTCGCGGATCGCCTCATCCAGCACGGCGGAGAAGCCGACGCGCTGGATCACCAACGAGGGCGGGGCTTTGCCCTTGCGGAATCCCGGCATCCGCATATCGCGGGCCAAAGCGCGGGCGGCGCGGTTGACGGCGCGATCCACGTCGCCGGCTGGAACCTCGACCTCGACCTTGACGCGCGAGCCGGGAAGCTCTGAGACGGTGGGCTGCATCGAGCGGGGGACCCTATCGCGAGCGCCGCAGCAGCCCGCGCCGGACCGCCACCGCGAAGTCGATCGCAAAGGCCAGACCGCGGCCGAGCGGGCCGGTCACCAGCCACGCCTTGGCCCGGCCGAGGGGATCGCGGTTGCGACTACTCGCCATTCGCGTATTCCAGCAGGGACGAGTCGACCAGCCACTCGACCGGAGCGCGATCGTCGGTGTAGACCTCGCCGCCGGGGAGGCGTGGAGCGAGCCGGGTCACGGCGAGATGGGCCGGCGCCCGCAGCGCCTTCGGGAGCGCGCCGAGGTTGCCGCGCAGGCGGGCGGCGGCGAGCGGTCCGTCGCTTGCCACCAGCAGCGTGTTGGTTGGCTCGATCGGATAGCGGAGGACGCGCGGGAAAGCCGCCGCCATCGTGCTTCCTAGCACCCGCTCGAGCTCCTCGCTGCCCTCGGGATGGCCGACGTTGACGATCGCCACGCCGCCCGGCGCGAGGCGCGTCCGGGCCAGCTCGAAGAACTCGCGGGTCGCAAGGTAGAAGGGAATGTAGGGCTGGCGATAGGCATCGACCATGATCGCGTCGTAACCGCCCGGCGAGCGCTCGAGCCAGGGGCGAGCGTCCTCGGCGAAGACCTCCATGCGCGGGTTGCGCAGGTCGAGAAAGCGCCGACCCAGCTCGGTCAGCTCGCCATCGATCTCGACCGCATCGACCGTGGTGCGGGGAAAGAAGTGACCGAAGGCGCGGGCGACCGTGCCTCCCGCGTTGCCGAGAATCGCGATGCGGCGCGGCGGCGCCGGCCGGGCGGCGAACGACAGGTAGAGGTGCCCGTCCCAGTAATCGCCGGTCAGGTAGCTGCCGGGGCGGTATAGCGAGTGGACGGCCTGGCCCTCGTTCAACTCCAGCACGCGAGTACCGTCGGGGCGTTCGACCACGCGCGCGTATTGGTGCGTCGTCTCGGCCTCGTACAACACCGTGCCGGTGTCGGCAGCCTTGATCGTCCCTACCGGCGCCGCGATGACCAGGGCGACGGCGGCGGGCACCAGAGTGAAGCGCCAGCCGAGGCCCACCGCGGCGACCAGGGCCAGGGCCAGGGCGAAGACGAGGAAGGTCCGCTGGGTCCCCAGCAGCGGGATCAGGAGCAGGGCCGCCGCCATCGTCCCGAACAGCGAGCCGGCGGTGGAGATCGCGTAGAGCCTGCCCACAACCTCACCGGACCGCTTCGGGTCGGAGACCGCGAGGCGGACCGCCCAGGGCGAGGCGGCGCCGAGCAGCGTGACGGGGACCGCGACCAACACGAGAACCCCGAACAGGGAGCCGGCGAAGCCGCCGACGGAGACCGTGTCGAAGGCGTCGACCGAGAAGCCGAGGAAGGGACGGGCGGCGAAAGGGACGACGGCGATCAGCACCGCGGCGGCGAGGACGAGCAGGCAGAGGCCGCGCATATGGGGGTGGCGATCGGCGTAGCGACCGCCGAGCCAGTAGCCGAGCGAGAGCGCCACCAGGACGACGCCGATCGTGTTCGCCCAGACGATCGTCGAGGCGCCAAAGTAGGGCGCCAGCAGCCGCGCGGCGGCGATCTCGGCGCCGAGGCTGGCGGCGCCGACGACGAAGACCAGCGCCGGCAGCAACCACGTGCCGGTGGAGAGAGGTCCATATGGACCTCTCTCCA
>JBIOVI010000061.1:0-46190 GCA_044867645.1 Solirubrobacterales bacterium
GTACGAGAGGACCGGGATGAACGTGCCGCTGGTGTATCTGTTGTCCTGCCAAGGGCACCGCAGGTTAGCTACGCACGGAACGGATAACCGCTGAAGGCATCTAAGCGGGAAGCCGTCCTCGAGATGAGCTCTCCCATCCCCTTGAGGGAGTAAGACCCCTGGTAGACCACCAGGTTGATAGGCCGGCGGTGCAAGTGCAGCGATGCACTCAGCCGACCGGTACTAATGGGTCGAGGGCTTGACGGATATTTAATTTCTTACCTATGGCCTTGTGCAGTTTTCAAGCTCCACCGGGCCCGGTCTCGCAAATTTCCGGTGGCGCATAGCGAAAGGGAAACACCTCTTCCCATTCCGAACAGAGCAGTTAAGCCTTTCAGCGCCGATGGTACTTGGGGGGCAACCCCCTGGGAGAGTAGGTCGCCGCCGGTTCTTCTGACTCAGGGCCGCCCGCTGGGCGGCCCTTTGTCGTTCTAGGAGTGCGCGGCGAAGCGATCCACTGCCGAGCTCCACGAGCCGGTGCTGCGCAGAGCGCCGGGACGCCGGCGACCCTCGCAGGGCACCGCCGGCCTGTCGACGGGCTCCAGCCCGTACTCGCCGAGGGTTGCGAAGTCGATCACCAGATCCGCGGTGTCAGCCAGCTGGCTGCTGAAGTTCTTCCTTGTATCGAACATAGGTTCGAATTTACGGTTGTCTTCGGACGGCATCGGATTTCTGCAAGCGGTCTTGCGTGGCATTGCTTACTTTTACCCGTTTTGCAGGGGTTTTAACGTCACCGAAAGCAAGCACCAGCGCCGCAGTCCGCGCCGGTTTCTCGACGTTGGGAGAGTGACCGGCACCCTGGATCAGCTTGGTCTGCACCCCCGGCACAGTGGCGCGGTATTCGGCCAGCCGCTCGGCGGGGTCATCGATTATCTGCTCCTCGGCGCCCATGATCACCAGGAGGGGCTTGCCGCTTGCCGCGACCCGCTCGTCGAGGCCCTCTTCTTCGGCGTAGTCCTCCGAGTCCCGGGCCGAGCGGTTATAAGCGCTGTAGGTCATCTCATTTACGTCTTCGACGAAAGCGTCCGGCACGTCGAAGCCGGGCGCGAAAGCAACCTCGAGACCCTTGCGCGTCGCGAAATCGGGCTTGGTCCGCCACAGTGCCTCCCCGATCGCCGGGACGAAGACAAGCTTTGCCAGCAGACCCAGATCGCCTTTTTCATGCGTGGGCCCGGTGTCGACGATGACGATCCGATCGACCAACCGCGGCGACCGTTCGGCGAGAGCAACGACGACGCCACCGCCCAGCGAATGACCGACAACCTCCGCATCGCTCACGCCAAGTTGTGCCAGCCCCTGAGCGACGAGGTCTGCCTGGTCGGGTATCGAGTAGCCCGAAGTCGGCTTTTCCGAGCCGCCATGCCCGCGCAAGTCGACCGCAATCACACGATGCGTGCGATCGAGTAGCGGAATCATCCCGTCCCACCAGTCGATTGCGCAGGTGAAGCAGTGGACCAGGACGATCGGCGGGGCGCTGCGTGGCCCGTGTTCGACGACCTGCATTTCCCCGCCCGGGAGCTTCAGTATCCGACCACTGGGCTCGTTCACCTCGGCCGACTTGGTTTCGTCGCTGACGACCACGGCGTTGACCCCAATCAGGATCGCCAGAACGGCCACGACCCCGATCAAGATCTTCCAGCCCCGTCCCATTGCGGAGGTACCCTAGCCGGAACCGATGGAGAAATTCGTCATCCACGGGGGCATGCCCCTCTCGGGCGAGCTGACCGCCGCCGGCAACAAGAACGCCGCGCTGCCGATTCTCGCCGCCTGCCTTCTCACCGAGGAGGAGCTGCTTCTCCATCGGGTACCGCGAATCCGCGACACCGAAGCGCAGATCGCACTCCTGGAGGGGCTCGGTGTGAAGGCGTCGTGGGTGGCCGATAACAGCCTGCGCCTATGTGCCGCAGGGGTCTCCGACGTGACCGTGGATGAGGAGCACTCCAACAAGATCCGCGCCTCGTTCCTGCTTGCCGGTCCGCTGCTAGCGCGGTTCGGCGAGGCGCGAATGCCGCCGCCCGGCGGCGATTTCATCGGCCGGCGGCGGCTCGATGCGCACCTCGACGCCTTCGCCGACCTGGGTGCGCGGATCGAGGGCGACCGCTGGATCGAGCTGACCGCACCGACCGGGGGCTTGCGGCCCTGCGCGATCTTCATGGATGAGCCATCGGTCATGGGTACGGAGAACGCGCTGATGGCGGCAGCGCTGACCCCGGGGCAGACCGAGATTTCCAACGCGGCCAGCGAGCCCCACGTCCAGGACCTGGCACGCCTCCTGAGCAGCATGGGGGCCGAGGTCACCGGGATCGGCTCCAACGTGATGACCGTCAACGGGCGCGACCGCCTGGGCGGGGCCGAGCACACGATCTCGCCCGACCACATCGAGGTCGGCAGCTTCATGGCCCTGGCCGCAGCGACCGGCGGCGAGCTGCGCATCTGCGACGCCGTGCCCGGCGATCTGGTCATGGTTCGCCGCCAGTTCCGCCGCCTCGGCCTGGAATCGACGATCGACGGCGACGACGTGGTGGTGCCGCCGGAGCAGCGCCTGCGGATCAAGTCCGACATCGGCGATGCGATTCCGAAGATCGAGGACGGGCCCTGGCCGGCCTTCCCGGCGGACCTCACCTCGATCGCCCTCGCCCTCGCCACCCAAGCCGACGGCGAGATCCTGATCTTCGAGAAGATGTTCGAGAATCGCCTCTTCTTCGTCGACAAGCTGGTCGCGATGGGCGCTCGGATCACGCTGTGCGATCCCCACAGGGCGATCGTCAGCGGTCCGAGCCGTCTTCACGGCGAAAGGGTCGAGAGCCCCGACATCAGGGCCGGGATGGCGATGCTCATCGCCGCCCTGGCGGCCGACGGCACCTCCGAGATCGGCAACATCCGCCAGATCGATCGTGGCTACGAGGCGATCGAGGAGCGCCTGCGCGGCCTCGGCGCTCGGATTGAACGGGTCTCTGCGGAGATCCCGGCTTAGCAGGCTTTCCCTCGCCGCTCTCGTAAGGTCCGTCGGATGATTCATCCGATTCCCCCCGGCACTCGGGACATCCTGCCCGACGAGATGCGCGAGCTGCGCAGCCTTCACCTCGCGCTGATCGACGTGTTCGAGAGCCGTGGCTACGGCGAGGTGGCCACGCCCGCGATCGAGTACGACGAGGTGCTGGCGCGCGGTGACGGACGCACCGCCGACTCCGCTTACCGTTTCTTCGACGAGCGTGGTGACCTGCTCGCGCTGCGTTCCGACATGACCGTGCCCATCGCTCGGCTGGTCGCCTCGCGCTATGCCGGCAGCGAGCCCCCATTGCGCCTCTGCTACCTGGCCAACGCCTTCCGGGCGGTACGTCCCCAGCGCGGCCAGATGCGCGAGTTCGCACAGGCGGGGGTCGAGCTGATCGGCGCCCCGGCACCCGCCGGCACGGTTGAGGTGGTCGAGGTGCTGGAGGCGGCGCTCGATGCAGCGGGCCTCAATCGCGCCGTGATCGGCCTCGGCGATGCCGACCTTTTCCGCCAGCTGCTGGCCGAGCTAGGGATCGAGGATGAGGCGCGCGACGCGATCCTCGGACGCCTGGCGACACATGACCTAGTCGGCCTCGAGGACGAGCTCTCCCAAGCCGGAATCGATGAGGAACAGGTCGCTACCTGTGTCGCCCTCTCACAGCTACGCGGGGGTCGCGATGTCCTCGACGAGGCTCGTGGCCTGGGTGGCGCCGCGGTCGAGCGGGCCACGGCACGGATCGGCGAGACCTTTGAGGCACTGGAAGAGCGTGGCGTCGCGGGGCGGGTTCAGGTCGATCTCGGCCTGCTGCGCGACCTCGGCTACTACAGCGGCGCGATCCTCGAGGTCTACGACCCCGCCCTGGGGCACGTCCTCGGCGGCGGTGGCCGCTACGACGGCCTACTGAAGCGCTTTGGCATCGACCTACCCGCGGCGGGCTTTGCCCTTTACCTGGAGCGCGTCCACGTCGCCCAGATGGAGGAGGAGTCGCGAAGAGGGGCCGGGGCATGAGCGTCGAAGTCGCCGGCACGAGCCAGGCCAAGCCGGACGGGCCGCTGAAGCTGGCGGTACCCCGCGGCGCCCTGCTCGATGGCACCCTCGACATCCTTGACGCAGCAGGTATCGACACCGCCGATGCCCGGAGTGAGTCCCGCGCTCTGATCTTTCCGGGAAAGGAGATCAGCCTGGTGACGATGCGGCCTTCCGATGTGCCCACCTACGTCGAGGCCGGCGCGGCCGATGTCGGCATCACCGGCAAGGACGTGTTGCTCGAGCAGTCCGACCGGATGGTCTACGAGCTGGTCGACCTCGGTTACGGCCGCTGCCGCATGGTGCTTGCCGGTCGCAAGGGCGACGAGCGGCTCGGCGAGTCGCAGCGACGCCTCGGGATGATGCGGATCGCGACCAAGTACCCGCGGGTCGCCGAGCGCCACTTCGAGGCGACCGGACGCCAGGTGGAGGTGATCGAGGTCAAGGGCTCGGTCGAGCTGGCGCCGCTGATCGGGCTCGCCGATGGCATCGTCGACCTCGTCGCCACCGGCCGCACCCTGGAGGAGAACGACCTCGAGGTGCGCGAGGAGATCGTCGAGTGCACGGCGCGCTTCGTCGCCAACCGCGTCGCCCACAAGCTGCGGGCGGCGGAGATCGACGGGCTGACCGCGAAGCTGAGGGAGGCGACGGCGCGATGAAGGTGCGGCGGTTCGAGTGGGAGGGGGCGAGGAGGACGGCGAAGGCGATCCACGGCTGGGATTCCGAGATGGAGCCGGATGAGATCGCCAGGAGCGTCCGCGAGATAGGCCAACAGGTCATCGAGGATCGCGACGCCGCCCTGCGCGCGCTTACCGCGCGATTCGACGGCGTCGACCAAGGATCGGAATCGCTGCGCATCGGTCGCGAGGAGGCCGATGCCGCGTTGAAGCAAATCGAACCGTCGCTGCGCAAAGCGATGGAGGTCGCCGCGGCGAACATAACCGCCGTCGCCGAGGCGCAGGTCAACGACGACACGCGCTTGGTCGAGCTGCCCCAGGGCCACTCCGTGAGAGTTCGCGAGGTGCCGGTTAGCTCTGCCGGCATCTACGCGCCGGGGGGCCGCGCGGCCTATCCGTCGAGCGTTCTCATGTGCGCCATCCCGGCCCGCGTCGCGGGGGTCGAGCAAATCGCGCTCGTCTCGCCGCCTGGGAGCGATGGGCGCCCGTCCGAGTCGGTGCTGGCGGCTGCGGCGCTGTGTGAGGTGGATGACATATACGCGGTCGGGGGTGCGCATGCGATCTTCGCCCTCGCCTTCGGAACCGACACGATCGATCCGGTCGATGTCATCGTCGGCCCGGGTAACGCATGGGTCCAGGAGGCGAAGCGTGCGGTCATCGGCGTGGTCGGAATCGACTCCTACGCTGGCCCCTCCGAGTTGATGCTGATCGCCGGGCACGACACCGACCCCGAGTGGGCCGCGCTCGACCTCTGCTCCCAGGCCGAGCACGGCCCGGAGAGCCCGCTGGTCGTTGTCGCCGTCGAGGAGCATGTCCTCGAGGCGATCGCCGTTGCCGCCGAGCGCATCGCGGCCTCGCGGCGCTCCGTCGAGAACGCGCCGCTGGCGCTGGTGCAGGTGCCCGACCTCGGCGATGCGATCGACCTCGCCAATGCGTTTGCCCCGGAGCACCTCGAGCTGATGGAGGAGGATGCGGCGCTGCTCGCCGAGCAGATCACCACCGCCGGCTGCGTCTTCGTCGGCCGCTACGGCGCCACCGCCTTCGGCGACTACGTCGCCGGCTCCAACCACGTGCTTCCGACCGGCTCCAGCGGGCGCTTCTCAAGCCCGCTCGGGCCCGGCACCTTCCGCCGCCGGATCTCCAACGTCGAGATTCCCCCCGCAGCAGCAGCAGCCTTGGCGCCGCACGTCAACACCCTCGCCCGCGCCGAGGGATTCTCCGTGCACGGCGAGTCAGCGATGATTAGGGCCGAAGGGACTTAGCCATGACCCGAACCGCAAGCAAAGAGCGCAGCACCGCCGAGACGCAGATCAAGCTCTCGCTCGACCTCGACGGGGGGGAGGCGAGCGCCGCGAGCGGCGTCGGCTTCCTCGACCACATGCTCGACTTGCTCGCGCGCCACGGCAAGTTGGGGCTGACGGTCGAGGCAAGCGGCGACCTCGAGACCGGCGCCCACCACACCGTCGAGGACGTCGGCATCGTGCTCGGCCAAGCGCTCGACGAGGCGCTGGGCGACCGCTCCGGCATCCGCCGCTACGGCTCGGCGCTGGTGCCGATGGACGAGTCGCTGGCAGAGTGCGCGATCGACATCTCCGGGCGGCCGCTATGCGTCTTCGAGGCGGACCTGCCAGCAACCTCAATCGCCGGCTTCGACACCGAGCTCACCGAGGAGTTCTTCCGCGCCGTCGCCAACGGGGCAAAGCTGACCCTGCACGTGTCGGTCCGCTACGGCACCAACGCGCACCACATGATCGAGGCCTGCTTCAAGGCCTTCGCGCGCGCGCTGCGGGTCGCCGTCTCGGTCGACCCGGAGGAGCGCGGCGTGCCCTCGACCAAGGGAACCCTGAGCGAATGAGCGCCCGCATCGCAATCCTCGACTACGGGGTCGGAAACCTGCGTTCGGTGGAGAAGGCGCTGGAGCACATCGGCGCGACGGCGACGATCACCAACGACCCCGGCGACGTTCGCGGCGCGGACGGGCTGATCCTGCCCGGCGTCGGAGCCTTCCCAAAGGCGATGGAGCGGGTACGCGAACTGGGGCTTGACGAGCTGATCGCCGAGCGCAGCGACGCCGGCGTGCCGATCCTCGGCATCTGCCTCGGCCTGCAGCTCCTCTTCGACTCGACCACCGAGCTGGGCGGAGCTGCCGGGCTCGGCTTGCTCTCCGGCACGGTCGCCGAGCTGGACGCTCCGGGCCTCAAGATCCCTCACATCGGGTGGTCGCCGGTGCGCTGGGAGAAGCAATCGCGCCTCACCGAGGGAATCGAGAGCGAGACCCCGTTCTACCTCGTCCACTCCTTCGCGCCCACCCCGCAGGGAGACGACCTCCTTGGGAGCGCCGCCTACGGCGCCCGCTTTGCCTGCGCAGCGGAGCGCGACAACGTCTTCGGCGTCCAGTTCCACCCCGAGAAGTCGAGCACGGCGGGCCTGCGCCTGCTCTCCAACTTCGCTGGGGTCTGCTCCGCCGTGCCGGCATCCGCCGGCTGACGGCCGTGATCCTCTACCCGGCAATCGACATCCGCGGCGGCCAGGCCGTGCGACTGCTGCAGGGCGACTACGAGCGCGAGACCGCCTACGACGCCGACCCGGTCGACGCGGCGGTGCGTTGGGCCGGCGAAGGCGCGGAGTTCCTGCACGTGGTCGATCTCGACGGAGCAAAGGCGGGTGAGCCACGAAACCTCGACGCGGTGCGGCGAATCGCGGCGGCCGTCGAGTGTCCGATCCAGGTCGGCGGCGGGCTGCGGGATTCAGGGGCGGTCGCCTCAGTGCTCAACGCGGGCGCTAAGCGAGTCGTGATCGGGACGGCCGCATTGAAGGACCCCGAGTTCCTCGACGCGACGATCGAGGCACACGGAGATCGCATCGTGGTTTCCGTCGATGCACGCGCAGGCCTGGTTGCCGTGGAGGGATGGACCGAAGCAGGTGAGGAGGGAGTGGTCGAGACCGTCGCGGCGCTCGGCGAGCGCGGTGTGGCGCGCTTTCTCTGCACCGCCATCGAAGTGGACGGGACCATGGAGGGTCCGAACCTCGACGAGCTTTCGCGGATCGCCGCGGCGACGGAGGCCGAGGTCGTCGCCTCGGGCGGCGTGGGCAACCTAGCCCACCTCGAATCGCTGGCACATGACGCGCCACCCAACCTAGAGGGAGTGATCGTCGGCCGCGCCCTCTACGAGCGGAAATTCACCGTTGCAGAGGCCATCGCCGCGCTACGCCGGTAGAGGCCGGCGCTCCGCACCTCCCATGTCTACGCTTGTCCCATGGTCCTCAAACGCGTCATCCCCTGCCTCGACGTCGACGCCGGCCGCGTCGTCAAGGGCACCAACTTCGTCGGCCTGCGCGACGCAGGCGATCCGGTCGAGCTGGCCGAGCGCTACGACGCCGAGGGCGCGGACGAGCTGGTCTTCCTCGACATCACCGCCTCGCACGAAAAGCGCGAGACGATCGTCGAGCTGGCCCGCCGCACCGCCGACAACGTCTTCATCCCCTTCACGATCGGCGGCGGCATCCGCTCGGTGCAGGACGCCCAGGCGGTGCTCGACGCCGGTGCAGACAAGGTCTCGGTGAACTCCTCCGCGCTGGCCCGTCCCGAGCTGTTGACCGAGCTCGGCGACCACTTCGGCGCCCAGTGCGTGGTTTTGGCAATCGACGCCGCCTCCTCTGCTCCCACCCAGCCGCGGGAATCGGATATGGACGCGACTGGGCTCCCGCGTCCGGGGGCGGCTCCGCGGTGGGATGTCTTTGTCAACGGCGGCCGCAAGCGGGTCGAGGAACGCGATGCCGTTTCGTGGGCCGAAGAGGCGGTCGAGCGCGGGGCGGGGGAGGTGCTGCTGACCAGCATGGATCGCGACGGCACGAACGACGGCTACGACATCGAGTTGACCCGCGCCGTCGCGGAGGCAGTCCCAGTGCCGGTCATCGCCTCGGGCGGTGCGGGCACGCTCGAGCACCTCAGCGAGGCAATCGCCGAGGGGCGCGCCGACGCCGTCCTCTGCGCCTCGATCTTCCACTACGGGACCTTCCGAGTGCGCGACGCAAAGCGCCACTTGGCAGGGGCGGGCATCCCCGTCCGTCCCATAGATGCGATCGCGCCTGAGTAAAACCTTGACAAACCGCAAGGGTTTTCGGACAGACTCTTGCCCATGGATCCCATCGAGGACCCCGTAGGGGCACTACGCAGCGCTTATCCGGAGCTCGACGCCGTGCGTGTGGCGACCGAAGCCCCGGTCTACGTCGTTGGCGGGGCAGTACGTGACCTGCTGCTCGGCCGCGACCGCGCCGATCTCGACCTGGTCGTGCTCGGTGACGCCGCCACTCTCGCCAAGCAGCTGGGAGCGGAGGTGACCGAGCACGAGCAATTCGCCACCGCAAAGGCGCGGCTCGATGGCCACGAGATCGACATAGCGACGGCGAGGGCTGAGACCTACGCGCACCCCGGCGCGCTGCCCGATGTCGAGCCGGCCGCCGACGTCGAGACGGACCTTCGGCGCCGCGACTTCACGATCAACGCAATGGCGGTGCCGCTGCGTGGCGAGCCCGAGCTGATCGACCCTCACGAGGGCCGTGCCGACCTGGAGGCAGGGCTGCTGCGGGTGCTGCACCCGCGCTCCTTCGAGGACGATCCGACTCGCGCCTTGCGCGCGGCCCGCTATGCGGCACGCTTCGGCTTTCGACTGGAGGCCGGCACCGCGGCGTTGATCGGCGAAGCCGACCTCGACACGGTCTCCACCGAGCGACGCCGAGCGGAGCTCTTGCAGCTCGCCGCCGAGCCCGAGGCCGCACGTGGCTTCCAGCTCCTCGACGAATGGGGCCTGGTTAGGTTGCGACCGGGCGGGGGCGAACTCGCGGCACGCGCGGCGAAATTGCTCGCGGCACCGCCCTGGCAGGGCTTCGCGCCCCGTGACCGGACCCTGCTCGCGGCGGCGCTCGGTCCGGCTGGCAGGGAGGAGGAGCTCGTCGCCGCCGACCCGGAGCGTCCCTCGCAAGCGGTAGCCGTGGCGAGTATGCGCGACCCGGTTGAGCTGGCCCTGGCACGTAGTCTCGGCGCCGAGTGGCTCGACCGCTACCTGCTCGAGTGGCAGCCGGTCTCCCTCGAGATCGACGGCGACGATCTGATCGTTGCCGGAGTGCCGGAGGGACCGGACATCGGCCGCGGCCTGGCCGCGGCCCTGCGCGGCAAGCTGGATGGCGAAATCTCCGGGCGGGACGAGGAGCTCGCCGCTGCCCTCGCCGCGGCGCGGGATACGACCGGCTGATGGAGTGGCGCGAGGCCGACGGGGTCGAGTGGCTCGAAGCCCGCCTGCCCGGCGCTCGGGTCGCCTTCTCGACCCGAGCCGGAGGGATCAGCAAAGCGCCCTTCGACAGCCTCAACCTCGGCATCCTCACCGACGACGAGCGCGACGCCGTGCTCGAGAACCGCCGCCGGCTCGCGATCGCCCTGGGCCGCGATCCAGAGCAAATCGCGGTCGGTCGCCAGGTGCATGGCGCCGAGCTCGCGATCCATGGCGGACCGCAGAAACCGAACTGGTTCGCGGGGCCCGGCGACGGCATCCCCGCGGTCGACGGTCATGTCGTCACCCAGCCGGGGCTAGCCGCCCTCGTCTTCACCGCCGACTGCCTGCCGGTGGCCCTCGCGGGACCGGGCGGGGCGGCGATGCTGCATTGCGGCTGGCGCGGGCTCGCCGCGGGCATCGTCGCCCGCGGGGCCGCCGCGGTGGGCGCGACCGACGCGGCAATTGGTCCCGGAATCGGGCCGTGCTGCTACCAAGTTGGGGAGGAGGTTCTCGCTGCCTTCAGTGGGCTGGGTGGCGACATCGCCGCCGGCGAGACCCTTGACCTGCCCGAGGTCTCGCGCTGCTTGCTGCGCGAAGCCGGCCTCGAGCGCATCGAGGCAGCAGGTCTCTGCACGAGCTGCGAGCGAGACCGGTTCTTTTCGCACCGTCGCGATTCGGGCCGCAGCGGTCGCCAGGCGGGCCTGGTCTGGCTCGAAGACGCCGAGCGCGGAGCGGGCTGAGGATGCCGGGCCTCATTCACGGCCTCGACCCCAGCAGGATCGCTGCCAATCTGGAGCGAGTGCGAGAGCGGGCGGGGGAGGGGGTCGAGATCCTCGCCGCCAGCAAGTATGTGCCGCTGGAGGAGATGGAGGCCCTCGCCGAGGCGGGGGTCGAGCTGGTCGGTGAGAACCGCCAGCAGGATCTGGCCGCCAAGCACGCGCGCTGGGGCGACGCCTTCCAGTGGGACTTCATCGGCAACCTGCAGAGCCGCAAGGTGAAGCTCGTCCTGCCGTTCTGCCGCCTGATCCATTCCGTCGCGACGAATTCGGCGCTCGAGCAACTGGGCCGCCACGGCAGTCCAGACGTCGAGGTCCTGGTCGAGGTCAACGTTGCCGGCGAGGAGGGCAAGGGCGGCGTCGCGCCGGAGGATCTAGGTCGCTTCCTCGAGCGCTGCCCGGTCCGGGTCTCCGGCCTGATGACGATGCCCCCGTTCAGCCTCGACCCCGAGGACTCGCGACCCCATTTCGCCTCTCTGGCCGAGCTGGCGGCTGCTCACGGGTTGAGCCGACTCTCGATGGGCACCTCGCAGGACTGGCCGGTAGCCGTCGAGGAGGGGGCGACGATAATCCGGCTGGGAACGGCTCTCTACATATAGGCCCTCGGCCGGCCGGTCCTGTCGCGGGGAGAGGGCGCCCGCCTCGCCCGGCGGACACCCTCGTCCCCACGCCAGCCGCCGGAGAGGCCATAATCAGTGGAGGAATCGGTCCGTCCAAGCCGAATGATCCGAGCATGGCACTACGTGACACGTGGCATAGAGCGCTGGTCTATTTCGGGCTGGCCGAAGAGCATGAGCACGGTCCCGAGTACGAGGACGACTTCGTAGACGCTGACGATGAGGACTTCGATGTGCGCCGCGAGTCCGGCCAGGTGAGGCGACTGCCGACCTCGCGCCGCTCCCGTCGCGACGAGATCGACGACATCTTCGCCGACGACGAGCCCATCTCCGCCTCCCGCACCCGCACGCTGCGACCGGTGGGCGAGGACTCCGACGTCAAAGTCCACCTCGTCATTCCCCGCAACTTCAACGACGCCCAACAGGTCGCCGATCAGTTCAAGCGCTCGGTTCCGGTCATCCTCAACCTGCAGACGACCGATCACGAGCTCTCTAAGCGGATGATCGACTTCTGCTCCGGCCTCACCTACGCGCTGGATGGCGGCATGCAGCGGATCGCCGAGAAGATCTTCCTGCTCACGCCGCGCAACGTCGAGGTCTCCGCCGAGGAGAAGGCGCGGCTGCTCGACAAAGGCTTCTTCAACCAGTCCTAGTCGCCGCGCCCCGGCCGCAGTTCACAGCTGGGTCACGCGATCTTCACGTCGCGTCAACGTCGCTGCCACGGAATCGTCACCCGCCAGCAACTGCCTCGCCACATCGCGCTGTAACCCCGCTCCTACGTTGCGGCTGACTCGTCAAACCGCAATCAAGGAGACAAGATGAAGCGCAGACGTCTCGCCGCGGCGCTCGCCGCGGCAATGTCCGTCGCAGCTATCGGCGCCGGCACCGCCGTCGCCACGGGTTTCTTCTCCCACCACCACCGGGACGCGACCGAGCAGGCGCTCGCCGCGGCCCTCTACGACCGTAGCCCGAAGAACGTGATCTTCCTGCTCGGGGACGGGATGGGAACCCAGGAGATCACCGCCGCCCGCTACTACCAGGGCGTCGAGAACGAGCTCAACGTGGACCGGATGCCGTTCACCGGCTTCGACACGACCTGGTCGGTGAAGCCGGCCGCCGCACCGCCGTACCTGCCGGACTACGACCCCGACTCGGCCTCGACCGGGACGATGTGGGCGACGGGTCAGAAGACCCTCGACGAGCGGATCTCCCAGGGGCCGAGCAGCGACATCAGCGTCCCCGGCGCAACTCTGAAGACGGTGCTTGAGATCGCCCAGAAAAAGGGAATGAAGGTCGGCAACGTATCGACCGCCGAGATCACCGACGCCACCCCGGCGGTGCTCGCCTCGCACATCTCGCTGCGCGGCTGTCAGGGCCCGGCGAACATGGGGGCGTGCCCGCTGGAGACCAAGGCCGCCGGCGGTCTCGGCTCGATAGCGGAGCAGGAGGTCGACCACAAAGTGGACGTGCTCCTCGGCGGCGGTCGCGGGCGCTTCGAGCAGACGATCGCCGGCGGTCCCGACACCGGCAAAACGGTCGTCCAGTCGGCTCAGGCCAAGGGCTACCAGTACGTCACCGACGCCGCCGGCCTGAACGCCGTCACCAGCAACAAAAAACCGCTGCTCGGACTGTTCAGCAGCGGCAACATGTCGCTGGAGTGGAGCGGGCCCGCCGCATCGCTAGGCAAGGGCAACGCCCCGACCGCCTGCAGCGAGAACCGGCGACCGGCCAACGAGCCGAGCCTCGCCGCGATGACGGACAAGGCGATCGACCTGCTCGACAACAAGAAGGGCTTCTTCCTTCAGGTCGAGGGCGCCTCGATCGACAAGCAGGACCACGCCACCAATGCCTGTGGCCAAATCGGCGAGACGGTCGCCTTCGACGAAGCGATCGGCGTCGCCCTCGACTACCAGAGGTGGCACCCCGACACGCTGGTCGTCGTCACCGCGGATCACTCTCACACGAGCCAGATCGTCTCCGAGGACGCCGCGGGAACGGGCCTGCCGACCGGTTACTCGACCAACCTGCTGACCAAGGACGGGCAGACCATGAGCCTGACCTACGGGACGGCGGGATACGGCAACGCCCCCGGCGCGCCCCCGGTCGCAGTGCCGCCGAGTCAGCAACACACCGGCGCGGCGGTCCCTGTCTGGGGCAGCGGCCCGGGCTCGCTCGACGTGCTTGGGACCAACGACCACACGGATCTGTTCGAGACGCTGGGAGGCTGATGAGCTAGCTGAGCAGCAGCTGCATATGGGAGGGTCGGGTGCCCCTCACGCTCAACTTTTTCGGTGAAGCGCCAGCGGCGTCCGCCAACGCGACACCGAAAAAGTACAAGCCGCTTAGAGGGGCACCCGACCCTCCTGGTCAGCCGCTACTAGGCTGCGCAGCGTGATCGTTGGCTTCTGTGGAGCTGGGAACATGGCTGCGGCCATTGCCAGGGGCTGGGCCGGGCAGTGGGAGCAGATGCTGTTCTTCGATCCGGACTCCGCGAGGGCTCGCAAGCTGGCCGGGGACCTTGGCGGCGAAGCTGTCGAGTCCAACGGGCAACTAGCGGAACGAGCCGATGTCGTGCTCCTTGCGGTTAAGCCGGATGCCCTTCAGCGGGCAGCCGGTGAACTGGTAGGCGCAGAATCGGTCATCTCGATCTTGGGGGCCACCCCCTTGGAGAAGGTACAAGCTGCATTCCCCAACGCCGAGGTCGGTCGGGTAATGCCCAACGTCGCAGTGGAGGTGGGTGGCGGTGTGCTTTGCATTGCGGGGGAGTTCAGTTCAGAGATCCGAGAGAAGCTGAGCGTTCTCGGGTCTGTCGTTGAACTGCCCGACTCGCAATTCGACATCGCCACCGCGTTGATGGCCTGCTCACCGGCGTATTTTGCATTGGTGGCGGAGGCCCTCGCCGCGGCGGGCATCGGCGAGGGCTTGGACCAGGATCTGGTCGAAAAACTGGTCGTCGAGACCGCCGCAGGCGCTGGATCGCTGATGCGCATCCGTCGCCCAGCCGACGTTCGAGTCTCCGTCACCTCGCCGGGGGGCAGCACCGAAGCCGGGTTGGACGCACTCGACCGCGAAGGCGCTCGCGCTGCCTTCCAGGCTGCCGTACGGGCCTCTTTGGATCGGATGCGGGGGTGATGCTGCTTGCGATTTCCCGCAACGACGTCGCCGACTACGTCGGCGCGCTCTTCCTCGTCTACATCATCCTGATCTTCCTCAACGTGCTCAGCTCCTGGATCCCGCGCATGCCGTACAACCGCTGGCTGCGCGCCACGCTCGACTTCATCACCGAGACGACCGATCCGTATCTCAACCTCTTCCGGCGCCTGCTCCCACCGCTCGGCGGCGGTGGCTTTGCGCTCGATCTCAGCCCGATCCTCGGAGTCATCCTGCTTTTCATCGTGCGCGGCCTGCTCGTTGGCCTGATCTCAGGGTGAGCAACGGATCCGATCGCCCCTGGCGCCTGGCCGGCGTGCTCTGCGGACTCGTCGTCGTCCTCGATCAGGGTGCAAAGGCGCTCGTCGAGGCCCATCTGGTCCCGGGCGAGCACGTCGAGATCGTCGGCCCGCTCGGCCTCACCCTCGCTCACAACCGGGGCGTTGCCTTCGGCCTCGCCAGCGGCGGCGGCGCGGTGCTGATCGCGCTCACCTTGGTCGCGCTGCTCTTCGTCGGCGTTCTCTTCGCGCGCAATCCGTGCCGACCGGGGATGTGGATCGCGGTCGGTCTCCTCGCCGGTGGTGCCCTAGGCAATCTCGCCGACCGGGTGCGCGCGGGTGCCGTCACCGACTACGTCGATTTGCTCAGCTGGCCTCCTTTCAACCTGGCCGACGTCGCGATCACCCTCGGCGTGATCGTCCTGGCCCTCAGCTACATGCGCGAGATGGACACCCGTGGGTGAGGAACTACGCATCGTCCACCTCGACGAGGTGCTCGCCGTGGTCGACAAGCCCGCCGGCCTGGTCGTCCACCCGGCGCCCTCGCACAGCGGCACCACGATGGTCGACGAGCTGGGGAAGATCCTGGGCGGAGGAGCCGACCCGGAGCGCCCCGGCATCGTCCACCGCCTCGACAAGGAGACCAGCGGGCTGCTGGTCGTTGCCCGCGACGATCGGACCCACGCCGCCCTCCAGCGGCAGGTTCAGCGACGTGAGGTCGAGCGCGTCTACCTGGCCATGGCGGAGGGCCGCCTTGGGTCCCGGACGGGGACGATCGACGCGCCGATCGGCCGCGCCTCGCGACAGCGCCACCGGATGGCCGTCTCCGGTGCCGCCTCGCGACAGGCTCGTACCCATTTCGAGGTGCTGGAGCTGCTCAGCGCCGAGACCTACCTGGAGGCTCGCCTCGAGACCGGGCGCACCCATCAGATCCGCGCCCATTTCGCGGCGATCGGCCATCCGCTGCTTGGCGACCCGACCTACGGCGGACCGGAAAAGTACGAGCTAAGCCGGCAATTTCTGCATGCCCACAGGCTTGCCTTTGCCCATCCGGCCAGCGGCGTGGCGATGAGCTTCCGCTCCGAGCTGCCGACCGACCTACAAGCGGCGCTCGATGCCGCCCGCGCCGCCTAAACCGGCACTCCACACTACAATTCCTCCGTTCAAACCGACCCCCGTCGGAGCCACCCCGGATCCTGACCGGCCACGAGGCCGAGTCCCCGGCTAGGACGGCGGGGCTTCACGCCAAAATCAAGGAGATGTCGTCATGCCAGAGGCAGGCCTCAAAGAGCTGCTGGAGGCCGGGGTCCACTTCGGCCACCAAACGCGGCGCTGGAACCCGAACATGCGCCGCTACATATTCGGCGAGCTGGACGGGATCCACATCGTCGACCTGGTCCAAACCGAGGCACTGCTCGAGAACGCGCGACGATTCGCCGGCGAGCTGGCGAGCGGGGGCGGCACGGTGCTATTCGTCGGCACCAAGAAGCAGGCGCGCGGCCCGATCGAGGAATGGGCCACCCGCTGCAAGATGCCCTACGTGAACCAGCGCTGGCTGGGGGGGCTGCTGACCAACTTCAACACGATCTCGGCACGGATCTCCCGCCTGCACGAGCTGACCTCCTGGCGCGAGGAGGGCAAACTCGAGCTGCTGCCGACCAAGGAGCGGATGGGCATGCAGGCCGAGCTGGCGAAGCTCGAGTACAACCTGGGTGGCGTCCGGGATATGGACCGCCTTCCCGACGCGGTCTTCGTCACCGACCTGAAAACCGAGGAGATCGCGGTTCGCGAGGCGGTTCGCCTGCGGATCCCGATCATCGGCCTGGTCGACACCAACTGCGACCCGACCCAGATCGACTACGTGGTTCCCGGCAACGACGACGCGATCCGCTCTTGCCAACTCGTGATCGGCACGATCGGCGCTGCGGTCGAGGAGGGCGCCGGCACCTGGCGGGTCCAGGAGGAGCGCCGCCTCGCGGAGGAAATGGAACGGCGCAAAAAAGAGGAAGAAGAGCGGAAGAAGCGGGAGGAGGAAGAGAAACTCCGGCAGGAAAAACTGGAGGCCGACAAGAAAGCGGCCGAAATCGCGGCGGCGGAAGCTGCGGCTAAAGCCCCGCCCGCTCAAGCCCCTCAGCCCGCGGGTCCTGTCGCCGGGGGCAGCCCTCCGGCTCACCCGCCGGAGGGACAACCCTCGACGCCACCCGCGGGAGAGGCGCCAAGTGCCAAAGCTGAAAACGCCCCAGCCGAGAAAGAGGCTCCGGCCGAGGAGACCACTGCCCCAGCGACCGAGAAAGCTGCGGATGACCCGGCCGATGAGGCGAAAGAGGAGGGCGGCAAATGAGCGTTTCCGCTGCCGATGTGAAGGCGCTGCGGGATCGGACGGGGGCGGCGATGATGGACTGCAAAGCCGCCCTCTCGGAATCCGAGGGGGACGTCGACCGGGCGATCGAGATCCTTCGCGTCAAGGGTCAGGCCTCGGCGGCGAAGCGCGAGGGCCGCGGCACCAGCGAGGGGGTCGTCTCCTCCTACATCCACGCCAACGACAAGGTCGGGGCGATGGTGGAAGTCCAGTGCGAGACCGACTTCGTCGCCCGCAACGAGGACTTCAAGGCCTTTGCCTACGAGGTGGCGCTGCACGTCGCCGCGACCGCGCCCAAGTACGTCTCCTCCGAGGAGATCCCGACGGAGGAGCGCGAGGCGGAGAAGCGGGTATTCGAGGAGAAGGCACGCGAGGACGGCAAACCGGACAACGTGGTGGAGAAGATCGTCGAAGGCCAGCTCTCCAAGTGGGCGAAAGAGGTGGCGCTGCTCGACCAATCCCACGTCAACGCCGAGAAGCACGACTCCAAGTCGATCGAGGAGCTGCGCCAGGAGCTGGCCGCGAAGACCGGCGAGAACATCCGAGTCGCGCGTTTCGCCTACTTCCGCGTAGGCGACTGAGCTTGGCCGCGACTCCTCCGCGGGGATAGGCTCCCGACGAGCGAGCCCGACCGATGGACGCCGAGCCGAAATTCAGCCGCATCCTCCTGAAGCTCTCGGGGGAGGCACTTATGGGTCAGCTCGAGCACGGCACCGACGCCGTCGAGGTCGAGCGGATCGCCCGCCAGGTCGGCGCCGTGCGCGAGCGGGGGGTGGAGGTGGCGATCGTGGTCGGCGCCGGCAACATCTACCGCGGCCTGCAGGCCGCCGCCGCCGGGATGGACCGGGCCACCGGCGACTACATGGGGATGCTGGCGACCGTGCTCAACGCGCTCACCCTCCAGGACGCGCTGGAGAAGATCGGCGAGCACACTCGAGTGATGTCGGCGATCGATGTCAAGGAGGTCGCCGAGCCCTACATTCGGCGCCGCGCGATGCGGCACCTGGAGAAGGGGAGGGTGGTGATCTTTGCCGCCGGCACCGGCAACCCGTTTTTCACCACGGACACGGCCGCGGCGCTGCGCGCCCTGGAGATTCACGCGGAGACGATCCTGATGGCGAAGAACGGGGTCGAAGGCGTCTACGACTCGGATCCCGCGACCAACCCCGAGGCGAAGTTCATCCCCGAGATCGGTCACCGCGAGGCGATCGAGCGGGGGCTGAAGGTGATGGACTCGACCGCGCTCTCGCTGTGCATGGACAACGACCTGCCGATCTACGTCTTCAACATGGGCGACGAGAGCAACATAGATAGGATCGTCGGCGGCGAGAGGGTGGGCACGCTGGTCTCCAGCGCCACCGCCGGATGATCCGAGAGAGGACCCAGTGGAGCTGATCGACGAGCTGCTCAAGGACGCCGAAGACCGGATGCAGAAGTCGGTCGAGTCGAGTCGTGGCGAGCTGGCCACGGTGCGCACCGGCCGCGCCTCGCCGCACCTGCTTGATCGGATCACGGTCGACTACTACGGCTCGCCGACGCCGCTCAAGCAGCTCGCCAACGTCGCCACCTCCGACGCCCGCCTGCTTACCGTGACCCCCTTCGACAAGGGCTCTATCGGCGAGATCGAGAAGGCGATCCAGGATTCCGACGTCGGCCTGACGCCCAGCAACGACGGCAACGTGATCCGGCTCCAGATTCCCGAGCTGACCGAGGAGCGTCGCCGCGAGATGGTCAAAGTCGTCCATGGCGTCGCCGAGGAGGGACGGGTCGCGGTCCGCAACATTCGTCGCGACACGATGCAGGACCTGCGCGAGCTGAAGAAAGAGGGGGAAGCGGGAGAGGACGACGAGCGCCGGGCCGAGGCCGCGCTGCAGAAGCAGACCGACGAGGCGATCGCCGAGATCGACGCGCTCCTCGAGGGAAAGGAAGAGGAGATCCTGGAGGTGTGAGCACCTCCGCGCGGTACGTCGCGATCATCACCGACGGCAATGGCCGCTGGGCGCAGCAGCGAGGCCTGCCGGTCGTCGACGGACACAGGGCCGGTGCCGACACCGTCAAGGCGCGACTGCGGGACGCGGTCGAGCTGGGAGTCGAGGAGCTGACGGTGTTCTCGTTCTCGACCGAGAACTGGACGCGCCCGGCCGAGGAGGTGGAGGGGCTGATGAGGATGTTCGGCGAGCGGATCGACGCCGAGACCCCCGAGCTCGACGCCGAAGGCGTGCGGATGCGGTTCCTCGGGCGGCGCGAGGGCGTGGCGAAGGACCTGGTCAAGAAAATGGAATGGGCCGAGGAGACCACCGCGGCGAATGACCGGATCGCCCTCTTCGTCGCCTTCAACTACGGCGGGCGAGCGGAGATCGTCGATGCGGCACGAGCTTTTGAGGGGAGCTCCGAGGAGGAGTTCCGCGAACACCTCTACGCGCCCGAGATGCATGAGCCCGACCTCTTGATCCGAACCAGCGGCGAGCAGCGACTCTCCAACTACCTGCTCTGGCAGTGCGCCTACTCGGAGCTGGTCTTCCGCGACGAGCTGTGGCCGGACTTCGGCCGCGAGGCCTTCGAAGAGTCGCTGCGCGAGTTCGAGGCGCGACGCAGGCGTTTCGGGGCGAGGACCTAATGGTCCGCGACCTGTTCGACGACGAGATGTTCGCGGAGGAGCCGCCGCCGCCCGAGCGGCCGCCCCGTCAACCCCGACGACGGCGCAGCGCCGTACTAACCGGCGAGACGGCGCGGCGAATCCTGGTCGCGATCCCTTGGATCGCCTTTGCGATTGCGATCGTCGTGCTCGGCGACATCGTCTTCGCCGCCGCGATGGTCGCGATCGGGCTGCTCTGCCTACGTGAGTACTTCCTGATGACCGCGCCGCTGCGACCGGTCCAAGCGGCTGCCTACATCGCCCTGGTGGCAATGATCGTCGCCGCCCACTTCGGCACCGCCTTCAATGTCCTTCTCGTCGCCACCGCATCCTTCCCGCTGCTCTTCGTCTTCGGGGCGCGGCGCAGGCCGCTCGAGGGCGTCGTCGTCTCGATGGGGGTGACCGTGCTCGGTGCGGTCTGGATCGGCTTGCCCCTGGTCCACGCGGTGCTCCTGCGTGACCTGCCGGATCACGGAGCAGCCCTGCTGGTCGACGTCCTGGTCGGCACCTTCGCCACCGACACCGGCGCCTATGCCACTGGCCGCATGTTCGGCTCGCACCGGATCGCTCCCGACCTCTCGCCGAACAAGACGATCGAGGGCCTGATCGGCGGTTTCCTGATCGGCACGATGGGCTTCTGGTTTGCCGGCCTCTATCAAGACTGGCTTTCCGGGGTCGATGCCCTGATCATCGGCGCCGCGGTGGCGGCGATCGGCCCGGTCGGCGATCTCTTCGCCTCGATGGTGAAGCGGGACCTCGGAAAAAAGGACACCGGCAAGCTCTTCGGCCCGCACGGCGGCCTGCTCGACCGCCTCGACGCCGTCTTCTTCACGATCGTCGTCGGCTACTACCTCTCGCTCCAGCTGGTCTACTGAGCCTCCTAGACTGCTGTAGATGAAGAGGCTAGTCATCCTCGGCAGCACCGGCTCGATCGGCACCCAGGCGCTGCAGATCGTCGCTGCCTCGGAGGAGCTCCAGGTCGTCGGCCTGGCGGCTGGATCGAGCTGGGAGCAACTACTGGAGCAGGCGCGTCAACACGGCGTGCCTGCCGTGGCGCTGGCCGACTCCGGTGCGGCCGAGAAAGCGCGCTCGGCCTGGGACGGCCGTGTGCTGGACGGCGAGTCCGGCGTCCGCGAGCTGATCGCCTCCTCCGGCGCCGATCTGGTCCTCAACGGGATGGTCGGCGCGGCGGGCCTCGGCCCAACCGTGGTCGCGCTCAGCGAGGGGATCGACGTCGCCCTCGCCAACAAGGAGAGCCTCGTGATCGGCGGCGAGCTGACGACGGCACTGGCCGAAGCGACCGGGGCGAGGTTGCTGCCCGTCGACTCCGAGCACTCGGCGCTGTTCCAGTTGATCGGGGCGGAGGCCCCGGGGACGGTTGAGCGACTGGTCCTGACCGCCTCGGGAGGTCCCTTCCGCGGCCGCACCGATCTCTCGGACGTCAGCGTCGAGGACGCTCTCGCGCATCCCACCTGGAGGATGGGAGGACGGATAACGATCGACTCAGCGACTCTGATGAACAAGGGATTCGAGGCGATCGAGGCCCATCACCTCTTTGGCGTGCCCTACGAGCGGATCGCCGTGGTGGTCCACCCGCAGTCGATCGTGCACTCGCTGATCGACCTCAACGACGGCTCCACGCTCGCCCACCTCGGCTATCCCGACATGCGGGTGCCGATCTCCTATGCGTTGCACCACCCCGAGCGTGCCGACGTCGACGTGCCACGACTCGACCTCGCAGAGGTGGGCGAGCTGAGCTTCGAGCCACCCGATCTGGACACCTTCGCCTGCCTGCGCCTCGCCCTCGACGCCGGACGGGAGGGCGGGACCGCCCCCTGCGTGCTCAACGCCGCCGACGAGGTCGCCGTCGCCGCCTTCCTCGACGGCCGCATCGCCTTCACCGCGATCGCGGCGGCGATCGGACGAGTGCTGGAGCAGATGCCGGCGCTCCCGGTCACCCACTTCGAGGATCTATTCGCCATCGACGAAGAGGCCCGCCGCCGCACCGAAGAGCAGGTCGGGGGTTTGGCGAAGGTATGAGCTGGCTCTTTATCTTCCTCGGCTTCTCGGCGCTGATCATCCTCCACGAGGCGGGCCACTTCTTCGCTGCCAAGGCGACCGGAATGCGGGTGGAGAAGTTCTTCCTCTTCTTCGGGCCGAAGCTGGTCTCGATCAAACGAGGAGAGACCGAGTATGGGATAGCCGCGATCCCCGCCGGCGGCTACGTGAAGATCAGCGGCATGAACCCGGACGACAAGCTGCCGCCCGGGGAGGAGCACCGTGGCTACTACGAACAGCCCGTCTGGAAACGGATCGTGGTGATCGGCGCGGGCCCAGCGGTGAACATCGTGCTCGCTTTCCTGATTCTGTTTGCCGTCTCGCTAAACGCCAACGAGGTCACGCAGACGGTCGGCGAAATCGTCCCCAAGAGCCCCGCGGCCGTTTCGCTCAAACCCGGGGATCGCATCGTCGCGGTCGACGGAAAGAGCTACCCGAGCGCGGATCTCGAAACCCGGCTGACCAACTTCGCCGAAGAGGTCGCTTCGCACGAATGCGCCGGCAAGCAAATCGATGGCTGTCGAGCGACGACGCCGGTGGTCTTGCGGGTAAAGCGCGACGGCACGGTTTCCACCATCGTCGCCCGTCCCGAATACGACTCCTCGGTGGGGCGAATGAGACTCGGCTTCTCCTATGGCGAGACCCCCGCGGACTTGGGGGTCGGCGGCGCCCTCGACCGCTCGACCGGGTTCATGTGGCTGGTCACTCACAAGACCTTCACCGTCTTCGCCAACCTCCTCGACGCCGAACACCGCAAAGAAGTGTCCGGCGTGGTCGGGACCAGCGACGTCGCCCATCAGACGATCGAGAAGCTCGGCACGACCGAGGCGCTGATCCTGCTCGCCGTGGTCAGCCTCTCGCTCGGCCTGATCAACCTCTTCCCCTTCCTGCCGCTGGACGGGGGGCACATCTTCTGGAGCCTGGTCGAGAAAGTCCGCGGCAAGCCGGTTCCCTTCCGTGTCATGGAACGCGCCGGCGCGGTCGGCTTCGTGCTGGTGATCATGCTCGTCTTCCTCGGCCTCAGCAACGACATCGGCCGCCTCACCGGCGAAGGCTTCAACGTCCGCTGAGACCTATGCATCGTTTACGCTGCGTCGATATGAGGGATCTCAGTTATCGCAACATCTGGATCAGCCTTGTGATCGCCCTGACGCCGACGATCGCTGGAATGCTCTTGCTTCGACACAACCCGGAAGCGAAGGCATCGTCGCGTTGCTGGGACTTGTACTAGCGGTGGTGGCGCTTCATGTGTTCGACCGCCGCGAGCTGCGCCGACGCGAGAAGCTCTAGGCCGCCTATTTCTCGCGACTAACGTCTCTGGGAATCACTTTAAAACTGTAGGCGGCAGGGGAGGGGTCGGCCTTACCCGACGAATCGCGGGCGCGAACTTTGAAGCTGTGCCTACCGAGTTGCAGGCGGCGAGTGGTGAAGGGCGAGCGGCAGGATTTGAACCGTCCGCCGTCCAGCTTGCACTCGAAGCGAGCTTTCGCCTCGTTGGAGTCGAAGCGAAAGGTCGGGGTTCGATCGCGGGTCCTCTTTGCTGGCTTGCGCTCGAGCGTGGTCCGCGGGGGACGGCCGGACTGGGACTGAGGGCCGGAGCCGACTTTGCCACCGGCGCCAGCACCACCCGCACTCGATTCACAGGCGTGCTCGGACGGTTTTACCGAGTTCGGCCGGGGACCGGGAAAGACGACTGAGAAGTCGGCGGCGCTGTTGTTGTGGTCATCGCTCGACTCGAGCAACGTCGGGCAGCCCGGCGCGATCGTACGCCTGAGCGCCATTCCAGCCGGAATCCCGGCTGGCACGGCTGGCTGGCCGACGGGGGATGGGGTCGGTCCGGCGAAGCTCCCCCAGGCGACGCAGTCGAGCGATTCCCAGCAAACCGCACCGCCGGCGGGACTCAGCAGGCCCGGGGCAAACCCAACATCCGCGGCAATACCGAACTCGGCCTCAGCCGCTGGCGTCGCCGCAAGGAGCGTGCTCTGGTCGGCGCCACCGGGGACTTCGCTCGGGAAGGGCACGCTGTCGACCGAGGCGCCAGTGGCGTCGAAGAAGTCGATCGAGTGCCCGGCGACGAAGTTCTGGCCCTGCTCGAACATCTGCAGCTCTACATACCTGGAGTCGGGTTGTCCGCTCGAGCCCGCGTACACCTCGCGGATCAGCACGTCGTGGAACGTCGCGAAGGCGGGTTGGACGCCGAGCGTCAAGAGCGCCAGGACCAGCCCTGCCGTACTGGCTCCGCGTCGACCGAGGTGGGCCATTAACGCTTCACTACCTTGAAAACGCAGGTGGCGGGCGTCGAATCCGGCACCCCGGCCAGCACCGCGCGGACTTTGAGCGTGTGGCGACCGGACGAGAGCGATTTCGGCGTGAAGGGTGAACGGCACGGCTTAAACCTGGCGCCGTCTAGCTTGCATTCGAACACCGATCCGGCGCTGCTCGAGCGAAATTTGAAAGTCGGAGTGCGATCGCGGGTCGTCGCCGGCGGCTTGAAGCTCAGGATCGTCTGGGGCGCTCCAGCCGGCCGGGGCGATGACGGGGCCGGGCCGGGTACTGGCGGGCTCGATGGCCCGGGTCCAGGGACGAACGCACCGGACAGCACGACGTTGAAGCTGTAGCCGGCGGGGGTGGGGTCGGGATTGTTGCTGGTGTCGATTGCTCGCACCTGGAAGGTGTGCTGACCTTCGCCAAGGCCCGTATAGGTGATCCCACCGGGGGAGCAGCCCGCGAACGCCGCTCCGTCCAGCTTGCATTCGAAGCTCGATCCGGGCTCGGTCGAGGAGTAGGTGAAGGTTGCGCTCGAGCTGCCGCTGGGGTCGGGGGGCTTCGTGCCGATCGACGTCTCCGGCGGGGTCGTATCGGCAAGCGAGTTGTCGACCGTCCAGGAGAAGGCGGTCGGAGACGCCT
This sequence comes from Solirubrobacterales bacterium, assembly GCA_044867645.1. GTDB lineage: Bacteria > Actinomycetota > Thermoleophilia > Solirubrobacterales > 70-9 > VRUE01. The sequence continues at coordinate 24,788 of JBIOVI010000061.1, forward strand.
GCACGTTCCCCGCCAGATCGATCGCTCGCACCAGGAATTCATAGTCGCCGTCGGCGAGTTTGGAGTAGACCTTCGGCTGGCTGTTGCAGGCGGTGAAGCCGACCTCTACCGGCATCAACCTGCATTCGAATTTCGAGCCGCTCTCATTGGAGCTGTATTTGAACGAGGCGGTCCCGCCGGGGCTGGGGTCGAGCGGGTGGCTGGTGATGCTCGCTGCCGGCGCGGTGAGGTCGACGGTCCAGGTGTAGCTCGTCGGGGCCCCGGTTCCGTTGACGTTCGAGGCGCGCACCTGGAAGGTGTGGCTGGTCTCGGACAGGGGACCCGGGTAGGCGATCGTTCCGGAGTCGCAGTCGGCAAAGGCGGCGCTGTCCAGTTTGCATTCGAATTCCGCCCCAGCCGGGTTTGAGTGGAAGCTGAAGGTGGCGCTGGTGGAGTTCGTCGCAAGCGGCGGTTTGGTGTCGATCGCGGCGGTCGGCAGTGGTGGCGGCGGCGTACAGGACATCGGGGAAGGTTTGGTCGCGTAGCTCAGCGGCGACGGCGTCGCGTCGGCGAAGTCGACGGCGCTGTCGTTCGTGTCGTCGGCGAGGTCGAGGAGGTTCGAGCAGCTTCCTTTTGAGATCGAGCGCCTGATGGCCATTCCGTTGGGAATTCCCGCGCTGTCGACCGGCGTGCCCGAAGCGGGGGTGGTGGACTCGGAGAAGTCCCCCCATGCCACGCAATCGAGCCCCGTCCAGCAGGCGGCCCCCCCGGATGCCGGGACGTTGAAGGCAGAGTCGACGAGGTCGGGGGTCACCCCGAGAGCTGCCTGCACCCCGCTGTCGCCGACGAGAATCGTCTGTTGATTGCTGCTCGGCCCGGGAAGGCTGGAGCCGAAGGTGAAGGTGCCAACAAGGCCACCGCTCGCGTCGTAGAGGGTCACCGAGTGACCGCCGACGAGGTGCTGACCCCCGGCATACATCTGCAGCTCGACGTAGCTCGACTGGGGCTGCGCCGCCGACCCTGGGTAGACCTCGCTGATCAAGATTTCGTGGAACGTCGCCCGCGCGGTCGGCACGATCGCAAGCAGGCAAGCGGCGGCAAGCGTCAGCGCAAGGCGAAATCGCCCCCCCAGACGGGGCGCGCCCTCCCCTCGGCGACCTCCGGTACCCATGCGTTTCTGCATACGGACGGACAACCGCTCGGGTTCAAGTCGGATCGACGAGCCGCCCCGGTACGCTCCTCATATGGCTTCAAAACGGCAGATATTCGTCGGCGGCGTGCCGATCGGCGGCGGTGCGCCGGTCGCCGTGCAAACGATGACCAAGACCGAGACCGCCAACCTGGCGGCGACGATGGAGCAGATCCGCAAAGTCGCCGACGCTGGCGCGGACATCGTCCGAGTCGCGGTGCCACGCGACGAGGACGTCGAGGCGCTGAAGACGATCGTCAAGGAGTCGCCGATCCCGGTGATCGCCGACATCCACTTCAACCACACGCTGGCGCTGAAGGCGATCGACGCGGGCGCCCATTGCATCCGGCTCAACCCCGGCAACATCGGTGGTCGCGAGAAGGTCGCTGAAGTCGCTGAGCGGGCGACCGCCGCTGGGGTACCGATGCGGATCGGCGTCAACTCGGGCTCGCTGCCCAAACACCTGCACGAGCTCGAGCGCGAGGCGCCGGTCGAGGCGCTGGTCGCGGCCGCGGTCGAGTTCGTCGAGCTGATGGAGGGCCTCGACTTCGAGGACTTCAAGGTCTCGATCAAGTCGACCAACGTCCCCAACACGATCGCCGCCAACCGCCTACTTTCGGAGAAGATCCCCTACCCGCTGCACCTGGGCATCACCGAGGCGGGGACCAAATGGTCCGGCTCGCTGAAATCTTCGGTCGGCCTCGGCACGCTGCTTGCCGACGGGATCGGCGACACGATCCGGATCAGCCTCTCGACCTTCCACGCCGAGGAGGAGGTCAAGGTCGCTTGGGAGATCCTCAAAGCTTTGCAGCTGCGCGAGCGCGGCCCAGTGCTGATCGCCTGCCCGACCTGCGGCCGCCTCCAGTTCGACATGGACTCGGTCGTCGCGGAAATCGAGCAGCGGCTGGAAAGCTACGCCGAGCCGGTCGAGGTGGCCGTGCTGGGCTGTGCTGTCAACGGCATCGGCGAGGCCAGCCACGCCGATTTCGGCATCGCCGGAGCCAAGAACGAGGGCCTGATCTTCGCCCACGGCAAGCCGCTGCGAAAGGTGCCGCAGGCGGATTTGGTGAACACCCTGTTCGAAGAGATCGACAAGTCGCTCGACCGCGGCGAGGTCGAGGTCGACGAGGACGAGGCTCGCGAGGGCGCCGCTTGGCTGGCGAAGATCGAGGAGGAAAACGCCGGCGAACTGACCCCCGAGAAGATCGCGAAGATGGAGCACGAAGCGGCGGCGAAGGGCGAGTCCGATCGGGTGTTGCTCGACGAGGAGGATTCTCCTACGGCTGGGCGCCGGTTTACGAGGGCCTAGCCCCTAAGCGGGCGGGTCCTGTCGCGGGGAGTCGGTGTCCGACCTCACTCGGTCGGACACCCACGTCCCCACGCCACCCGCCCGACTAGTGGATAAGTTTCCTGCGTGAGTCGGCTCAGCCAGACGTTCCTCCCTACGCTCAAGGACCCCCCGGCGGATGCGGAGGCCGTCTCGCACAAACTCATGGTTCGGGCCGGGCTAATCCGGCAGCTTGGCGCAGGACTCTGGACCTATCTGCCCGCCGGCTGGCGGGTGCACCGCAAGGTGGAGGCTGTGATTCGTGAGGAGATGGAGGGCATCGGCTGCCAGGAGATGCTGATGCCTGTGCTGCAGCCGGCCGAGCCGTGGAAGACGACGGGCCGCTACGGGATCGACGAGCTGTTCAAGCTCGAGGATCGCAAGGGGGCGCCGATGGTGCTCGCGATGACGCACGAGGAGTGCGTGACCTACCACGTGGCGCGCGAGGTGCGCTCCTACCGCGACCTGCCGCTGATGCTCTTCCATATCCAGACCAAGGAGCGCGACGAGCCGCGCCCCCGGGCCGGTGTCCTGCGCACCCGCGAGTTCACGATGAAGGACGCCTACTCCTTCGATCGCGACGAGGAGGGCCTGGCGCGCTCCTACGAGTTGCAGGGCGAAGCCTACGAGCGGATCTTCGACCGCTGTGGGCTGCGCTGGTACCGGGTCGAGTCCGACGTCGGGATGATGGGCGGCTCGGGAGCCCACGAGTACATGGCGCCCTGCCCGGCGGGCGAGAACGAGGTGGCGCTGGCGACCGGGTACGCCGCGAACGTGGAGATCGCTTCGGCCGAGGCGCAGGCGGTCGAGCTGCCGGCGCCGCTGGACGCTCCCGAGAAGATCGATACGCCCGGCTTGACCAAGGTCGAAGAGGTGGCGGACCGCCTTGGACTCCCACACGGTGCCTTCATCAAGACCCTGCCGATCATGGTCGAGGGCCGCGGGATGGTCCTCGTGCTGCTCCGCGGCGACCACCGGCTCAACGAGATCAAGCTGCGCAATGGGATGAGGACCGACTTCCGTCAAGCGAGCAGCGAGGAGATCGAGGCGCAGCTCGGTCCCGTCGGCTACCTCGGCCCGGTCGACAGCGGGCTGCCGATCATCAGGGACGCGGCGCTCACCGGCAATTCCTACGTCTCCGGTGCCAACAAGCCGAACGCTCACCTCCGTGGCATCGATCCCTCCCGTGACTTCGAGGCCTACGAGATGGACGTGCGCACGGTCGAGGCCGGCGATACCGCACCTGGCGGTGGCACGATCGAGATCGAGCCGGCGATCGAGGTCGGCAACATCTTCAAGCTCGGTACCCGCTACTCGGAGCCGCTCGGCGCTACCTACCTCGACGAGGACGGAACCGAACGCCCGATCGCGATGGGCAGCTACGGGATCGGCCCAGCGCGGATCGTCGCCGCCGCGATCGAGCAGGGCGCCGACGAACGGGGGATCGTCTGGCCGGCCAACCTCGCCCCCTGGCAGGTCCAGCTCGTCTCGCTGGCCAAGCCCGGCGAGCCGGAGCGCGAGGCAGCAGACAGCCTCTACAAGGAACTGCAAGCGAGTGGGGCGGAGGTCCTCTATGACGACCGCGATGCCGGACCGGGTGAGAAGCTGACCGACGCCGAGCTGCTCGGCTGCCCGTTGCGCGTCGTGGTCGGGCGGCGCGGGCTCGCCAAGGGCGTGGTCGAGGCCAGCAAGCGCTCGGGCGGCGAGGAGCACGAGCTGCCGGTGGAAGAAGCCAGCAAACAGGCGCTGGCGCTTCTCCGGGGTGCGAATGGCTGAAGCCGCCCCATTTGGGCGCGGTCGCATCCGCCGCCTCTTTGGGCTCGACCGCAGCGGCCCGCCGCCAGAGCAGACGCAGGAGGGCCAGCCGCTCAATCCCTGGACGCTGCCGAACCTGATCGGCTACCTGCGGTTGGCGGGAATCCCGGTCTTCCTCTACCTCGCATTTGACTCCGGCGACGGCCGCAGCGTCGCCTCGGCGGCGATCTTTTGGCTGATCGCCGCCGGCGACTACCTCGACGGCTTCCTGGCTCGGGTCACCGGCCAGTACAGCCGCCTCGGCGCGATGCTCGACCCGCTGATCGATCGGCTGACCATCCTCTCCGGGGCCGTCGTCTGCTGGCACTTCGAGCTGCTGCCCCGCTGGGCCCTGGCGCTGCTTGTCGCCCGCGAGCTGGCGATGCTGCTGCTCGCCCAGTACGGGCTGCGGCACGGGGTCGAGATCGCCGTCAACTGGCCCGGCCGGATTTCGGTCTTCCCGATCATGGGCGGCATCTTCTTCGCCCTCGTCTTCGCCGGCTGGGTGCCGGCGGCGCTGCTGATCGTCGGGGTCGCGCTGGCGATCCTCGCCACCGTGCTCTATGCCAGAACCGGGGTGCGCGCGGTGCGCGAGAGCTCGGCGCAAGCCCGCTCCCAGGCTCCATAACCTTCAACCTGCAGTTGAACCTTTGGCCCAGCTACCTATAATCCGATTCTCTGCGGCCAACGGAGGCGAAGGTCTCCCGATCAAGGAGCGAGATGGAGGACACCTTTCCCGATCTCGGTTCGCTCAGCGACGAAGAGCTGAAGGACCTGATTGACAAGCTGACCACGGAGGAGAATGAGATCTCCTACAAGCGACGCGTCCTGCACGGCAAGATCGACATCCTGCGCGCCGAGCTGGTCAACCGCCTGCGCCAAAAGCGCGAAAGCGGCGACTCGCTGATCTCAGGTGACGACGTAGCGCAGCTCACCGACATCCTCGCCGGCAAGGCGCAGAGCCCGCCGGAGGACGAGCCGGCCGCCTGAGGCCGGAGGAGAGATCGATGGCCACCCACTGTCCGGAGTGCGGCTTCGTCAACCCCGAGGGGGCTAACTACTGCCAGAAGTGCGGTGCCTACCTCGGTGGACCCAAAGACGGGGACGACGAGCCGACGACGATGACCTACACGGTCGACGACACCGGCGAGATGCAGCCGATCGACATCGACCAGGCGGTCGAGCGCAGCGGCGCCGCCCTGGTGATCCGGGCCGGCGGGGGCAGGGCGGGGGAGAGCTTCACGATCACCGAGGACCGGGTAAGCATCGGGCGCAGCCCCGACGCCGGTGTCTTCCTCGACGACGTCACCGTCTCGCGCAACCACGCGCTGCTGGTGCGTCGCCGCGACGGGCTCTACATCGACGACCTCGGCTCGCTCAATGGCACTTACGTCAATCGCCGGCGGATCGAGTCGCACCGGCTCAGCGATGGCGACGAGATTCAGGTCGGCAAGTACAAGCTGAGCTACCTGGAGAAGTAGGGGAGCCCGATGGCAGTTTCCGAGCAACAGGTCCGCCAGCGCGACTCGCGCCCGCGCAAGGCGCTGACGATCGGCGCCGTCTGCAAGATCCTGCAGAACGAGTTCGACGACATCTCTATCTCGAAGATTCGCTACCTCGAGGATCAGAAGCTGCTGACGCCGCGCCGCACGCAGGGCGGGTACCGCCTCTACAGCCAGTCGGACGTGGAGCGGTTGCGGACGATCCTGCGCCTGCAGCGCGACGAGTTCCTGCCGCTGCGGGTGATCCGGCAGGAGCTGGCCGCGGGCGGCGACATCGATCTCGGCGGCGGCGGCGACCGCCGTCCCGCCGCCGGGGCGGTGCGGCGGGCGATCCTCGTCAACACCTCGAGCGCCTACCTCACCCTCGATGAGGTCATAGAGGAGACCGGCGCCCGCTCGGAGCTGATCGCCGAGCTCGAGAACTTCGGCATCGTGCAGCCTGAGAAGCGCGACGGCAGAACGGTCTACGACGAGACCGACCGCGAGATCGTCCGCGCCGCCAATGAGCTCTCCAGAGTGGGAGTCGGGGCGCGCAACCTGCGTGTCTTCCGCTCCTCGGCCGACCGCGAGGCGAACCTGCTGGAAGCCCTGCTGGGACCGTCGCTGCGCTCGCGCAACCCGGAGCGACGTAAAGAGGCGCTGGAGAGTCTGGAGAGTCTGGCCGCGACCGTCAGCCACCTCAAGCATCTGCTGCTGGTGCGCGACCTGCGCCGGCTGGCCGGCGACTGAGCGGTTTTCCGACCTGTGCCCCGCGTGACCCGCCGACGCACGATCTCGGCCCCGGTGGGCGACGTTTGGAAGCTGATCTCAGATCCCTACAACCTGCCGCGCTGGTGGCCGCGCACGGCACGGGTCGAGAACGTCGACCGCAAGCCGGAGGGCAAGCGGAGCCAGTGGACCAAGGTCCTCGAGACGGCCGAGGGACGTGGGGTAAGGGCGGACTATCGCTGCCTCAGCTCGGCCGAGGGGGAGCGTTACGTCTGGGAGCAGCAGCTCGAGGACACCCCCTTCGAACGCCACCTGCGCCGCTCGACGGTCGAGATCGCCCTGAGCCGGGCGGGGGAGGGGACCGAGGTCAGCCTCTCCTCGACGCAGACCCTGCGAGGCATGTCGCGGCTCGGCTCGCCGATGATGCGCGGCGGCCAGGGAAAGATCCTCGATGAGGCGCTCGACGGGATCGAGCGAGCGTTGACGTGATCGCGCCCCGCCGCGACTCCAAGTGGTGGGGCTGGGGCGACCCGGGGGTCGAGCCGGAGCTCGATGCTGCGGCGCTGGCGACGCTGCATGAGCGGATCGGCGCTCTGGAGCCCTCCCCGCGAACGGTGGACCTAGGCGACTTCGAACTGCCGGCTTCCGAGCCACTGCCACCGGCGCTGGTCGAGGCGGTCGGGGAGGAGAACGTCTTCGACTCGCCGGAGGACCGGATTCGCCACGCCACCGGCCGCGGCTACACCGATCTGGCACGGCTGCGCGCCGGCCGGCTCGAGGCTGCACCCGACGCCGTTTTGCTCCCCGCCGACGCGGCAAGCGTGCAGCGGGTGCTGGAGATCTGCGCCGCGGAGGACGTCGCCGTCGTCCCCTTCGGCGGCGGCACCAGCGTCGTCGGCGGGGTCGAGCCGCTGCGCGGATCGCACTCGCGTCTGATCAGCCTCGATCTGGCGCGACTGCGCGACGTCGAGCTCGACCGCCGCTCGCTTACGGCGCGACTTGGCGCCGGCCTGCGCGGGCCGGAGGCCGAAGCCGCTCTCAATGCCGAGGGGGTCGTCCTCGGCCATTTCCCGCAGTCCTTCGAGTACGCGACGATCGGCGGCTTCGCCGCGACCCGCTCAGCGGGGCAAGCATCGAGCGGGTACGGTCGCTTCGACGCGTTGGTCAGCGCCATCCGCCTGATCGCTCCAGCCGGCGAGCTGCGCACGCTCGACACGCCCCATACGGCCGCCGGCCCGTCGCTGCGCGAGCTGGCGGTCGGCTCCGAGGGCACCTTCGGCGTCATCCCCGAGGTCACGGTGCGCGTGCGCCCGGCACCCCGGCTGCGCCGCTACGAGGCCTGGATCGCGGACAGCTTCGAGGCCGGGACCGAGATCGTGCGGGCGCTAGCGCAGGGATCCGGGCTGCCCGACGTGATCCGCGTCTCCGACGAGGAGGAGACCGAGGTCTCGCTGGCGCTGTCGGGACCTCGCGGCCTCGCGGGATCGCTCTTCGGCGGCTACCTGGGGCTGCGCCGCAAGCGCGGCGGCTGCCTGGTCGTCGTCGGCCTCGAGGGAGAGGAGGAGTCGGTGGCTCGGCGCCGCGCCCTCACCGTCCGCGAGCTGCGCCGGGGCGGCGCCGCCTACCTTGGCCAGGGCGCGGGTCGCTCCTGGGAGCACGGCCGCTTCCAGGGCCCCTACCTGCGCGACACGCTGATGGAGATGGGGGCGATGGTGGAGACCCTGGAGACGTCCCACACCTGGTCGCGGCTCGGAGAGCTGCACAGCACCGTCGGGAACGCGATCCGCGACTCGCTCGGCGCCCAGGGCACGCCGGGCCTCGCCCTCTGCCACCTCTCACATGCCTACGCCGACGGCGCCTCGCTCTACTTCACCTTCATCTCCCGCGCCAAGCAGGGCGAGGAGGTCGAGCAGTGGCGGGCGGTCAAGCGCGCCGCCTCGGAAGCGATTGTCGCCGCCGGGGGCACGATCACCCATCACCACGCGGTCGGCCGCGACCACGCCCCCTACATGCAGGCCGAGGTGGGGGAGACCGGGCTGGAAGTCCTACAAGCCATCAAGGAGCGCCTGGATCCAGCGGGAATCATGAACCCAGGAAAGTTGATCTCCGGCTGACTAGCCTTCGCCGCTTGCCGCTTTGACAACCGGGCCGGTGATCTCACCCGTTAGAACCGTCTCACCGATGTAACGGGGCAGGCTTTTGCTCTTCCTGGCCCGTGCGACCTCGCTCCGGTAGGCCGCGTCCGAGGTGCGCGAGACGTAGATCTGGTCGAAGGCGCCGCTGGCGATGTAGGCGAGCAGTTCGGTGGGGATTGGGAAACGAGCCGCGAGCCGTCCCGAGTCATCGACGGTGACGCTGCCCACGCGCAGGGTGAGTTTCGGCGTGCGGAAGAGCCAGACCGTGTAGGACTCGCCTTCGGAGGTCGGCTCCAGGTCTTCGCCGGTGACCTGTAGGACGACTTCTTTGCCGAGCCTGCCGAAGACCGCGCGGCCGCTGCCGCTGCCGCCCTCGACCGGTTCCAGCACCGCTTGGGTGATTTTGCTGTTTTCGGCGGCGGTGAGTTCCGAAGAGGAACCCCCGGAGGAAGTCGAGCCCGAATCGGAGTCTCCGCCGATGACCGCGATAGCGATCAGCACTGCGGCGACGACCCCCAGAGCGCCGCCGGCCAGAGCGAGCAGCCGTCGCCGCTCCGGCGGAACCGTGGGCCGCGCGGGGCGCGGTCGCCGAGCCTTCTTCGGTCGGGAAGTCGAGGCTTTGCGCGAGTCGGGCTTGCTCGCTCGCGATGGCGCCTCGCCGTAGAGGATGTCGGATGCCTCCGCGGCGACCTTCTCCTCCGGCTGTCGCTGGGAATTCGCCTCGCGATCGGCCTCCAGCTCGGCGAGTGCGGCTTTCACTTCGGTCCGAACCTCCTCGACGCTCAAGCCCTTGAGGGCGGCGATGTCCTCGTAGCCCTCCTCGCGCTGGGCAAGGAGGCGAAGCATCGCTCTCTGATCGTCGCTGAGTGGCACGGCACCGGGAAGCCTATTTCAGGCCACCCCCCGACGTGCCGGTAGGCGATAGCCCATGCGGTGGGTTAACAACCGGCACGTCCGAGTAGGGTCCGGCGCATGGACGATCCACCTGGCCTTATTTCCCACTTCGATGCCCTGATCGGCACCGAGTGGCTCGACGACGACCCCGAGCACGCCAGGGCCCGCGTGCCGATGCGCGACGAGCTGCGCCAGCCGATCGGCCTCCTCCACGGCGGCGTGCAGTCGTCGCTGATCGAGAGCGTCTGCTCGCGTGCCACCGCGCTTGCCGTGCTCGGCGACGGGATGGCGGCGATGGGTCAGTCGATCTCCGTCAGCTTCATCCGCCCGATCACCGAGGGCCACGCCGAAGTCAAGGCAAGGGCCCGCCACCGCGGTCGCACCACCTGGGTCTGGGACGCGGAGGTGGTCAACGCGGACGGAAAACTCTGTGCGTTGGCACAAATGACCATCGCGGTCAGACCTATCCCCCAAAGCGATTCGTAATCGGTAGACGCCGGTCGCGCCCGAATGCCTTCGGCGTGATGCGGATGCCCGGCGCCGCCTGGCGGCGCTTGTACTCGGAGTGGTCGACCATTCGCATCACCTCGTCCACAACCTCGACCGGCAATCCCGAGGCGACCATCTCCTCGCGCCCCTCGTCGCGCTCGACGTAGGCCTCCAGAGCCCGATCGAGCACCTCGTAGGGCGGCAGGCTGTCGCTATCGAGCTGGTCGGGCCGCAGCTCCGCCGAGGGCGCTCTCTCCAACACCGATGCCGGCACCAGCTCGCTCCCGGCTTTCTCGTTGCGGTAGCGCACCAGCTCGTAGACGAGGGTCTTCGGCACGTCCTTGATCGCCGCGAAGCCTCCAGCCATGTCGCCGTAGAGGGTCGCGTAGCCGACCGACATCTCGCTCTTGTTGCCGGTCGTCAGCACCAGCCAGCCGTGCTTGTTGGAGAGCGCCATCATCAGGTTGCCGCGTATCCGGGCCTGGATGTTCTCGGCGGCGAGGTCGGGCTCGGAGGGTCGGGTCGGATCGCGGGGCAGCGGCTCCTCCTCGCCGTCCGTTCGCACTTCTTGTCGCATACCGACAGAAAGTTCGAACGCACCGGCGCTGCTCGCTCCGGCCAGGGCCTGCTCGTAGGCGCCCATGGTCTCCTCGATCGGGATCTCGATCGCCTCGCTGCCGAGGCTCGCGGCGATAGTTCGCGCGTCCGCCTGGGTTTCAACGCTCGAATGGGGGGAGGGCATGACCACGCAGCTGACGTTCTCGGGACCGACCGCGTCGGCGGCGAGCAGGGCGACCAGGGCCGAGTCGATCCCGCCCGAGAGCGCCAGCCCGACATGGCGGAAGCCGTTCTTGCGCACGTAGTCGCGCAGGCCGAGGACGAGCGCGCCGTAGACCTCGGCCAGGTCGGACAGCGGCTCGGCGAGGCGCTCGGCGGATCGAGAAGGAATCTCGCAGACCAGCAACTCCTCCTCGAACTGAGCCGCCCGGGCAATGACGGCGCCGCTCGGGTCGACGACGAAGCTGTGCCCGTCGAAGACCAGTTCGTCCTGGCCGCCGACGAGGTTGCAGAAAGCCAGGTGGGTTCCGTAGGCTCGAGCCCGGGCGGCAAACATCTCTTCCCGCTCCCGTCCCTTGCCACGGTGGTACGGAGATCCCGAAGGGTTCGCGATCAAGCCGGCGCCGTCGGCCGCCTCGCTGGAGGCAGGGGGACCCTCCTCCCAGAGGTCCTCGCAGATCGTCAGTCCAACCGCCATTCCCGCCACCTCCGTCATCGCCGGATCGGAGCCCGGGACGAAGTAGCGCTGCTCGTCGAAGACCGCGTAGTTAGGGAGCCGGTTCTTGCGGTAGACGGCTCGCACCTCGCCACCGGCGAGCACCGCGATGGAGTTGTGGGCGTGGCGGTGATCCCCGCCACCGGCCACTGGCTCGGCGAAGCCGACCAGCACGACCATCTCGCCGACGCCCCGTGCCAGCTCCTCGACCGCGGCACGATTGGCCGCGATGAAGTGGCGCTTCAGGTAGAGGTCCTCAGCCGGGTAGCCGGGAACGCAGAGCTCCGGGAATATGACCAGGTCGGCGCGCTCGGCCGCGGCGCGGCCGATCCACTCGGCGATCTTCGCGGCGTTGCCCTCGATGTCGCCGACGGTGGGGTCGATCTGAGCGAGCGCTACGCGCAAGGCGGCCTCCGAACGGTCACCGCTGAAGTATCGCCGCAGCGCCGGTCTAGACGCGCCTGGACGGCCTGTAGATTTGGCTCGATGCGGGCACATCTGCGGTTGATCGGAGCTTCGCTCGCATCGCTGGCGGCACTCGCCGTCGTGCCCGCGGTGGCACAGGCAGGGGACCAGTGGACTTTCCGTCAGCCGGCCGCGCGCCCGACCGATCATCCCGATCCCGCCCGTCACTCCTACGCCGTTCCGGAAGCCCCGCGTTCTCCTGCCTGCGCCGGGCGGTTCTGCGTCCACTGGGTGGCGGAGGGATTCGACGCACCGGGCCTCGCCGACGCCAACGGCACCGACGACGGCGACGGCGTTCCCGACTACGTCGAGCGGGTGCTCAGGGTCGCCGCTCACGTGCACGCGGTCGAGAACGGCAAGCTCGGTTGGCGCGAGCCCCGCTCCGACGGCAGGCGGGGCGGCCGCCAGGGCAAGACCGACGTCTACCTGAAGGAGCTTGGCCGGCTGCTCTTCGGATACGCCGCCCCCGACCTCGGGCAGGCACCCAAAGGGGACCGCTTACCTCGTCGCCTGCACGGCTACCTCGTGCTCGACAACGACTACGACCCCCTCCAGTACCCCGGCACCAAGGCGCTCGCCGACCTCCAGGTGACCTTCGCGCACGAGTACTGCCACATCCTCCAAATGGGTTACGACGCCTATCAGGACGCCTGGTTCGCCGAGTCGACCGCAGTCTGGATGGAGGACCAGGTCTACGGTGGGGTCAACGACTACCTGCGCTACGTGCGCCGTTGGGTCCACCTCTACGAGACGCCGCTGACGGCCAACTCGATCCGCGAGTACGGCGCCTCCGTCTGGAACGAGTGGTTGGTCCGCAGCTACGGAAAGAACATCGTTCGAAATGCCTGGTCGCGTTCTCTGCATACACGCCCCGGCGGCTTCTCGGTTGCCGCCTATGACTCGGCGATCCGGGCGGCCGGGGGGTCCGGCTTCGGCCTCGCCTTTTCCCGCTTCGCCCGCGACGTCGCCGAGTGGCGCACGGAGGCGCGCTTCCGTGAGGGGGCGATCTATCCCGATGCGCCGCGGCAGGGCAGTCTGCCGCGCGACGGCCGCCCGCTGCAGCGCTCCCTGAACCACGCCACCTTTCAGCTGTTGCGCGTCCACGCTCGCGCTGGACGCCCGGTCGCCGTTCGCGCGGTCGCTCCGCGCGGCGTCGCGGCCGGGCTCGCCCTGGTGGGGAGGATCGGCAGCGAGCGCGGCGGCCACACCGTCTCCCGCCTGCGCTTCAAGCCGAACGGCGGCCCACTGAGGGTACGACTCGGCCGCCCCAACCGCTTCGAGCGGATCACCGCGGTGCTGATCAACGCCGACACCCAGGCGGAGGGCTTCAGCGCCCGCCGGCTCGACTGGAACTACCTGACCGACACGGCTCCGTTCCGGGTCCGCGCCACGCGCTGAGACTCCTTCGCGGCCGGCGGCGCGGTGGCGACCGCTTCGGCGATCACGCTTTCGAGGTCCAGGGCGAAGCTGTCGAGGTCGGCCATCGCGTCGTAGTCGCCAACCAACCCGAAGTCGATCTGACCGTCGTAGGACATGATCCCGACGCAGAGTGCCTGACGCCGGGCAAGCGGCACCAGGGGGAAGATCGAGTCCATGCGGCGACCGAGCAGGTAGAGCGGAAACTGCGGTCCGGGGACGTTGGTTACGACCAGGTTGAAGAAGCGCTGAGCGGGCTGCAACCGGGCCGCCTGCGAAGCGATCGTCGGCGGCGCGAAGTCGGTCAGCTTGGTGAGGAGTTCGGCGCCGACCGCCTGCCCCGAGCCCTTCAGGTCGCCCATCGTCTCGGTGACCAGGTGCAGCCGCTCGACCGGGTCCTGGGACCAGACGGGGAGCGGCGCCATCATCGCCGAGATGCGGTTGCCAAGCGCCCCGTGCTCCTCGTCGGCGCGAACGCTGACAGGCACCATCGCCCGCATCTTCAGCTCGTCCGTGTCGTGGCCGCGGGCGCGCAGGTAATTGCCAAGCGCCCCGGTGACGACGGAGAGAACGACGTCGTTGACGGTTCCCCCGTGCTCGTTCTTGACCCGCTTGAAGTCGTCGAGGTCGCCGCGCACGAAGGCAAGGCGGCGGTGGGGGCCGATCTCGACGTTGAAGGGCGTCTGCGGCGCCGCCGTCGCCACCTCGAGCATCTTGCCGGTGGCGCCGAGCCCGCGCAGCACCTGGCGTGGGCCGCGCAAGGCCGCGCGCACGCCACGGACGATCTCGCGCGGACTGGTCACCCGCTCCTGCAGCGCATCGCGCAACAGGTCGAGGCTGGTCGGCTCGGGACGAGGCGCCCACTTGGGCGGGCGCACCGGCGGATTCTCCGGCTCCTCCTCGAGATCGAAGAGGACGGTCGTGATGTCGACGCCGGAGACGCCGTCGACGAGGGCGTGGTGGCTCTTACCGACCACCGCGAAGCGGTCGTCTTCGAGGCCCTCGACCAGCCACAGCTCCCAAAGCGGCTTGGTGCGATCGAGCTGCTGGGAGAAGATCCGTGCCGCAAGGTTGCGCAGCTGCTCCTCCGAGCCGGGAGCCGGCAGCGCCGTGCGCCGCACGTGGTAGTCGAGGTTGAGGAACGGGTCGTCGACCCAGACCGGCCGGCCTTGGTCGAAGGGCACGAAGCGAAGCTTCTGGCGAAAGCGGGGGACCAGGTGCAGGCGCGACTCGATCTGGTCGCGGAATTCCTCGTGGGACGGCGGGGAGCCCTCGAAGAGGATCGCCGAGGCGACGTGCATGTGGGCGCCGGCGCGCTCCATGTGAAGGAACGACGCGTCTAATCCGGTCAGTCGATCCACCGCTCCATCTTCGCATACGGGGGCCGAGCTGGAATCGGCACTGAACTTGGCTTTCTAGAGCGGTTTGCACGGTGACGTGCGGTCAACGCCACTGTGACGCCGCTCACGCTTGCGCGCAGGGATCGCCCCTACCGTGCCCGGTCCGACAAAGCAATCCATCTGCCGGTTTCACCCGCGGGCCGCCGACGGCTCGCCGCGTAGGCAGACGAGAAAGCGAGTTGAGACACGATGCGTTTCATCCTGCCCGCGGCGCTGGCCGCTGCCGCCCTCACCGTTGCGCCTGCCTTGGCACCGGCACGGCAACACCCACAGCGCTCGCCCAAGCGGGTGCATTCACATGTCTCTCTGCACGTCTCCAGTCACGACGTCGTCAGCGGGCGGCGGGTCGTATTGCGAGGACGCATTCGCCCGGGCGGGGGTCACCGGGTCAAGGTCGTCGTCCGCGGGGCGCGCGGAACGACGGTTGGCGCGATCAGCAGGCGAAGCGGTGCGTTTGAGCTGCGCTGGCGGCCGCAACGCGCCGGCAGCTACCGGATACGCGCCTTCGGTCTGCACGACCAGCAAGTGACGGCCTCGGTCAGCGCCGCCCGCCGTGTCACCGCCTACCGGGCCGCCGCCGCTTCCTACTACGGCCCCGGCCTCTACGGCGGTGCGCTCGCCTGCGGCGGCACCCTCCAGCCCGGCACTCTGGGCGTCGCCCACAAGACCCTGCCCTGTGGGGCGAAGGTGAAGCTGCTTTACCGCGGCCGCACCGTCACCGTGCCCGTGGTCGACCGCGGTCCCTATGTCGCCGGTCGCGATTTCGACCTGACCGAGGCGACGAAGGCACGCCTGCGCTTTCCCAGCACCGGCGTGCTGCTCTCCAGTCGCTAGCGTCGGCTGCTCGAATCGGTCGGTCAGCCGGCGAGACCCAGCTGTAACTGGGTTTCCGGTGTGTCCTGCTCGGGCTGCTCCTCGCGCGCGAAGCCCGCGACGCGCACCCCGAGCAGGCGTACCGGGCGGGGTGGGGCGTAAGCCCGCAGCAAGTCGAGCGCGACGGGAGTGACGACCTCCGGATCGTTGGTCGGCTCCTCGACGGTGTGCGAGCGGGTGACGTTGGTCCAGTCGTCGAGGCGGACCTTGATCCCGATCGTCCTCCCTTCGAGATCGCGCGAGCGCAGGCGACGGCACAGCTCCTTGGCGAGCGAGGCGACATGCGTCGCCATCTCGGCCCGATCGGCAACGTCGATGTCGAAGGTTGTCTCGGCCGATTGCGACTTGGTCTCGCGTTCGACCGCGATCGGAGTCTCGTCTTCGAAGCCGGCACGCGCGTGCAGCCAGCGGCCGCTGCGGGGACCGAAGGCCTGCTCAAGGGCCGCCGGGTCGTGGGCACGCAGCGCGGCCAGAGTGCAGATGCCCATCTTCTCCAGCTTGACGACGGTCTTCGGGCCGATCCCCGGCACGAGGCCGGGGGGATCGCCGGCGAAACGCTCCAGCGCCTCGGCACGCGACAGCACCACCAGGCCGGCCGGCTTGCCCAGCTCGCTCGTGATCTTCGCCAGCAGTCGGTTCTCGGAGATCCCGATCGAGCAGGTGAGCCCAGTCTCCTCACGAATCTCGGTGGCGATCCGTCGCATCGTCGCCTTCGGCGCAAACAGCCCGCTCAGGTCCAGATAGGCCTCGTCGAGCCCAACCACCTCGACCGTCTCCGCGTTGGCCCGCAGGATCTCCATGACCTGAGCGGAGGCTTCTCTATAAGCGGTGAAATCCGGCTGCAGGTAGACGGCGTCGGGCAACCTGCGCCGCGCGATCGCCGCCGGCATCGCCGAATGGATCCCGGCCAGCTTGCGCGCCTCGTAGCTGGCAGTCGTCACCACGGCGCGCGGCCCCGACCCGCAGACCACGACCGGCTTGCCCTTCAACTCCGGCCGCCGCCGCAGCTCGACCGACGCGTAGAAGGCGTCCATGTCGAGATGCGCGATGGTGCGTCGAGACATATGGCGATGGTAGGACGGGCGAGGGACGGCAACCGTAAGCGGGCGAGCGCATTACCCGTTCCTGCGGCGCCGACTACGATCCCTTTCATGGCCGACCTCGCCCATGTGAAGATCGAAGAGATCGACGCTATCGACGGCTTCTTCGAGGGCATTCGATTCCACAAAGCCGCCGCCGGTCTGGGGGTCAGCGCCTTCGGCATCTCGATCATCGAGCTGGCGCCCGGCGCTGAGGACTATCCCGAACACGACCACTCGGAGGAGGGGATAGGCGGTCAGATGTTTGCCAAACGCCCCCAGCAGCTCGGTCAGGAGGAGGTCTACGCGGCCTTGCGGGGCTCCGGCACGCTCGAAGCCGACGGCGAGCAATACCCGCTCGACGCCGACCACATCGCTCGCGTCGGCCCAGAGGTCAAGCGCAAGATCACGCCGGGCCCGGACGGCATCCGCCTCCTCGTGGTCGGCGCCACCCCCGGCGAGCCGTACGAGACCGGCGGCGCCCTCTAGCCCCGACGGAGCCTGATTACTTCGTCCGGCGTCGCGGCTATCTTTGTGCTTGGGCGGTACAGCGGCTGTTTTTCCGCGGCGCATTCGCTGCGGGCATCAGACGTCTCGCTTTAGCCCGGAAGACGATTCCGAGTATGACCATCTGGATAGTAAGAAGGTGATGGGGTAGGTAGAGCCGCTGTACCGCCCGAGCCGTGACCGCGACCCCAGTACCAAAACAGCTGTCTAGTCCCGGCGACGTCGCGCGACTTCTGAACCTCCGGCTGCGCGATTTGACCTGGTGGATCGTCGCGCTCCCGGAGGAGCGGAGGTACCACGAGTTCGAGATCCGGAGGCACTCTGGGGGGACCCCACGGCAGATCTCCGCCCCGATCAAGCCGCTCAAGGACATCCAACGACGCCTCGCCGATCTGCTCCTCGCCTGGTACGCACCGCCACCCCATGTCCACGGCTTCGTGCTCGACAGGGGACCTACCTCCAACGCCCGGGCACATCGAAGGCAGGAGTGGGTTCTGCGCGTCGACCTCGAGGACTTCTTCCCCTCGATCAACTTCGGCCGCGTGCGCGGGCTGTTCATGGCCTTCCCGTTCGAATACCCGCCCGACGTGGCGACCGTCCTGGCTCAGATTTGCTGCCACCGAAACGAGCTGCCCCAGGGAGCACCCACCTCGCCGATCGTCTCGAACTACATATGCCGCGGCCTGGACGCTCAACTGAGCCGACTCGCGGCATCCGAACGCTGCTTCTACACGCGCTATGCAGACGACATCTGCTTCTCGACCGATCGCACCAGGTTTCCGCCAAGGCTGGGCGCCCTCAAGGCGGGCGACTCGATCGCGGGGGAGACGCTCGCCGGGATCATCGAGAGCAGCGGGTTTCGTCTTCACCCCGACAAGACGCGCCTGATGCGGCGAACGCAACGCCAGCGGGTCACCGGCCTGGTCGTGAATCGAAAGGTGAACGTGTCTCGGGACTACGTCCGCGACCTTCGAAACCTGCTCTACATCTGGAGAGCACACGGTGAAGAGGCGGCGGTCGAGGCGTGGTTGAAGCGGTTGCCACACTCCAACAGGCCACCGGGAAAGCCGCCAGCCACTTTCGCCCAAGTCGTCCGCGGCCGGGTGCAGCACGTAGGGGCGGTAAAGGGATGGACGAGCTCGGTCTACATGGGCCTCGCCGCGGCCCTGGCACAGGTGGATCCGGGCTTCGAGATGCGCTCGATCCCGGCGGTCACCAGGGTCGTCGAGGGCGACGATGCCGATGACAGGGAGGTCCAGCGCGTCCGCATGTACACGGAGGGTCAAAGCGATGTCTGGCACATGCTCGCTGCCCAGCGGTACTTCCATAAGCAAGGCGAGTTCACCGACATCGAGCTGCTCGCCGACGAGGGCTCGTCCAAAGAAGGCGATCAGCAGCTGCTCACGTATTGCAAAGGTCTGGCCCTGAGTCAGCAGGAGACTCCGTGCCTCTGCCTCTTCGACCGAGACAACGAGAAGCTGCTCAAGCCCGCCGTGGGGGAGAGAGACTGGAAGGACCGGGGGAATGGCGTCGTCGCGGTCGCGCTGGTCGGCAGCGGGGCAGGACGCCTTTGCATCGAGATGCTGCACGACAGCGCCACGCTAGAAACCCGCGACGGGGAAGGTCGACGCATGTTCCTTGCCCCTGAGTTCAACGAACGCACTGGCCATCATCACAGTCGCCTCTACACCACCCCACACCCCAGAAGCGGCAAGCTCATCCCCGACGAAGTGCACGACGTCGAGACCGGCGAGTCGATGCTCCTCTCCAAGCTCGACTTCTCGTTGGCGGTCTTCGAGGGCAAGGGCGACTTTACGGATGTGAGCTTCGAGGGTTTTCGGGTGACGTTCGAGACGATTCGCGAGGCCGTCCGAGCCGCGGCCGCTGGCTGTCGATCGTCCGACGCCTAAACTCCGCCAGGTGGCTTCCCCAGAGGCGAAGAACCTCGAGGCGATCTCCAAGGCGATCGATCGGCACAACCGCAACTGCCCCTTCCCGGCAGCGGAGGTGCGGATGAATCCGTTCGAGGTCGAACGGCTTGGGTGGGAGGAGATCCGGGGCTTGCCGGTCGTGCCGGACTCGGCGATTGGGACTGGCCGCTTCCGTATCGTCTGCTCGCAAGAGCTCGACGACGGGGGACTCGAGGAGACCGAGGCTGTCGGCCAGGAGCTCGAGACGGCCACGCCAGTAAATAACTAGCCCCGGGGCGCGCCCTCAGACGCCGTTCAAGAAGTCGAGGCCCATTTCGCCTAGGAGGCGCTGGGCTTCGGCGTTGAGCTGGGTCAGCTGGTCGGTCCAGATCAGGATCCCCATCGCGATCAGGATCACGCCGCCGGTGGCGACTATCGCCTGGTAGTGGCGCTTGACCACGGTGAAGGCGGTCGTCATGCGGGAGAAGGCGACCGCGGTAAGCAAGAAGGGGATCGCCAGGCCAGCCGAGTAGACGGCGAGCAGGAAGGCGCCGCGGCCGGCCGAGCCGGAGAGCGAGGCGGCGGAGAGGATCGCGCCGAGCGTGGGGCCGATGCAGGGGGTCCAGGCGATCGCGAAGGCGGCGCCGGCGACGATCGGTCCGCCCTTGCCCGCGCGCTCGAGCAAGGCATCGACGTGCCACTCGCGGTTGAGGCGGGTGACGAAGAGCGAGGCGACGAAGAAGACGCCCATGGCGACGATCAGCCCGCCGGAGATCTTGGTCAGCAGCTCCTTGTGGTCGTTGAGCGTCGCGCCGAGTCCGGTCGCGGTCAGTCCGAGGACGATGAAGATCGCCGAGAAGCTCGCCACGAACAGCAGGCTCGGCCCGAGCACGCGGCGCCAGCCAGCGCTGTCGAGCTCCGCCGCGGAGACGCCGCTTACCGCCGAGAGGTAGCCCGGCACGAGCGGCAGCACGCAGGGAGAAAGGAAGGAGACGACGCCCGCGGCGAGGGCGGCGAAGATGCCGACCCCCGCGGTCGGATCGGTGCTCAGAGTGGCGCTGATCACGACCTCCCAGGGTACTCGGGGCGAGTGCCTGGACGCGGTGGTTGCAATGCCTTACGCGGCGGGAGAGACTGCCGCGCATGGACATCAACGCGCTGATCCTCAACTGCACCCTGAAGAAGTCCCCCGAGCCCTCCAACACGCAGGGCCTGATCGACATCGTCACCGGCCACTTCGACGAGCTGGGCGTCAAGCACGAGACGCTGCGACCGGTCGACTACGAGATCCCCTTCGGCGTCGTCTCCGACATGGGAGAGGGGGACGAGTGGCCGCAGATCCTCGAGAAGGTGCTCGCGGCGGACATCCTGATCATGGCGATGTCAATCTGGTTCGGCGTCCGCAACAGCGTCTGCCAGATGGCGATCGAGCGACTCGACGGCACCTACAACACGACCAACGAGGTCGGCCAGTACCCCCTTTACAACACGGTCGGAGGGGTCGTGGTGACCGGCAACGAGGACGGCGCCCACGCCTGCTCGGAGACCACCCTCTTCAACCTGACTCACCTCGGCTGCGCGATCCCGCCCAATGCCGATACCTACTGGGTCGGCGACGCCGGCCCGGGACCCTCTTTCCTCGAGGCCGGTGGCAAGGACCACCCCTACACGCAGAAGACCGCGAAGTGGATGGCCCACAACGTCACCCATTTGGCGCGCATCCTCAAGCAGAACCCGATCCCGCCCGAAGGCAACACGGTCCCCGGCTGGCAGCCCGACGAGTGCCGCGGCCACGACGACCGCATGCCGGCTGGACACGTCGGCTGAACCCGAGGCGCTCGACAGCGCCGCTGTTCAACGCCGCGGGCTGGGCGCGGCGGTTACAGGCATCGCCGCTCTTCGCGATCGGGCCGAGCGCGCCCGGCCCGGCATTGCGCCGCGGCGCCCTGGTCGCGGTCCCGGTCGGGATCGCCCTCTTGGTCGAGCTCGGTCTCGACTCGCCGACCAAGGGCGGGATCGCGACCGGCGCGCTGCTCGCCGGCTTCCCCGGCCTCGATGCCCCGGCGCGCACCCGCGCCGCTTGGCAGGTCGCGGTCGCGCCCCTGATCGGCGTCGCCGCCGCTCTCGGCGTCCTGACGGGATCCGAGGCGGTGCTCGCGGTGGCGACGATGGCGCTGCTCGGGGTCGCGGCCGGCTACTGCTTCGCCGTCTCGCTGCGGCTGGCGATCGCCGGCCTCTCGGTGGCGCTCTCGCTTCTGATCGCCCAGGGGCTTCCGCTCGACCTCTCCGATGCGCTGCCGGCGCTGCTCTTCGGCGCTGCCGGCGGGCTGCTCCAGGCAACCTTCTCGCTCTGCGTCTATGCCGCCGAAAAGCAGCGCCGGCAGCGCATCGGAGAGGTCGAGCGGAAGCCCCTGGGCGATCAGAAGCGAGAGCGCCACCGAGAGGCCGGCGATCGCCAGCCGC
>JBIOVI010000062.1:0-8139 GCA_044867645.1 Solirubrobacterales bacterium
GCTTCATCCCGCCGCTGAAAGCTGGCTTTCGCCGCATCCGCCTCAGCACGATGGTTTAATTAGGTACTCGGTCCACAGGTAATCTGGACCGCGGGGGAAAACGCCGACTCGTCAAGAGGAGAACCCACGAGCGGGCCGGCGGGCCTCCAGCGAGCTTACAGCGCCCGGCCTATCTGTTGAGCACGGGCGCGGAGAAGATTTCCCATGGCGAAATCCGTCCCCGTCGCAACTGGCGCGACCAGTCCGATCACAGCCGATCAACTCGACCGGGTGCGCGTGTTCGCGCGCGAGCCGATCCTGCTCGACGGCGAGACGATCGAGGACATCGCTCCGGGGACGGCGCGCCGCCGCGCCGTGGAAGCCGCCCTGGAGGAGCTCGACGCCGGCCGCGAGACTCCCTCGCCGGAATGGCGGCGCCGCTACTCGCTGCTGCTCGGGCTCGAGCGCTTGCTCGACGCCGAGCCGGTTCGCCTTGCGGACGAGGCCGAGCTCACCGAGCACCAGGTCGACGTCCTCTCCGGCACCCTCGCCGCGCTGACCGCCGAGCTCGAGGACTCGGTCGCCGCCGAGAGCTGGAACGGCGCGGGCCGCTCCTCCGCTGAGCTCGGGGACGGCGACGGACGCCCGCCGGTCGCCACCGAGCTCCAGGGCGACGGCGAAAACGGGTCCGCCGACGTGGCCGCCGAGGAGGAAGAGACCCTGGCGCCGGACGAGGAACCCCAGGACTGGGAAGAGCCGACCGAGGATCTCGTGGACGAGGTACCCGAGGATCCGGGCGCGAGCCGGCGCTTTTGGTTCGAGCACGCCACCGGCTCCGGCAAGACGGTCGCCGCGCTCGGGTTCGTGGAGGGTTCGCGAACCGGCGGCGTCCTGATCCTCACCCACCGACGGAACCTGGTCGACCAGTTCATCGGCGAGATCTCCGACCGTGGCTATGGAGACCGGCTTTCGCCCCCCCTCATGGACGGCTCAGACCATCCGTACGGGCCGGTGACCGTCGAGACCTACCAGTGGTTCGTGCGCAACGCCAACCGGATCTCCGACGCCTACGCGATCGTGATCTGCGACGAGGCACACACCGCCCTGGGCGAGAAGACGAGCGCCTGCATCCGCCAATGGCCAGAGCCGGTGTTCATCGGCATGACGGCGACCGGCGCGCTGATCGCCCGCCACGTCGCCGACCTCTTCCCCACGCAGACCTCTCGCTTCGACCTGGCCCAGGCCGCACGCCGGGGGGTGATCGCGCCGCTCCGTTGCATTCGGATCCCGCCGGGGCCGGGGGTGCGGACGATCGCCAAGGTGCCGCTGCGCAAGGGCGAGGTCGACCAGGACTTCGACCAGGAGGAGCTGGCCAAGCTCCTGGATCAGGAGCCCTTCAACGTCGCGATCGCGGATCTGTATCGCTCGCGGTTCCGCAAGGTCCCCGGCGTCGTCTACACGGCCGGCGTGCGTCACGCCAACAACGTCGCCGCCTCGTTCCGGGCGGCCGGGATGAAGGCCCGGGCGGTCTCCGGCGAGACCCCGAAGCGAGAGCTGGCAGAGATCCTGGCCGCTTTCGAGCGCGGAGAAGTGGACGTGCTCTGCAACGCGATGCTGCTCGCCGAGGGCTGGAACTCGCCGCGGGCAACCATCTGCATGCACCTTGCTCCGACCGCTTCGCGGCGGATCTACCAGCAGCGGGTCGGCCGCGTCACCCGGCGGGCGCCGGGCAAGGAGGCCGGCCTGGTGATCGACTTCGTCCACCCGGCTACCACCCACGATGAGACGATCGTCACCCTGCACAGCCTGCTCGACCGCGACGTCTACCGCGGCGGCGCGATCGTGGTTGGGCCGGTGCGCCGTGGCCGCGGTCGCCGGGTGCGGGTCGAGCGGCGGATCGTCCCCGTCTCGCAGGACTCGGAACGTCGCACCCAAGTGCTCGAACGCGAGCTGTGGCGAATCGCGGTCGAGAACCTCGACTATCCCGAGCAGCATGCGTGGGCGGCGTTGGCCGGGGCACGGGTCAACCCGCAGAACTGGCGCCGGGCCCGCTCGATGCTGCAGAACGACCGCACCAAGGAGCTGCGCCGGCGCTTCCTCCTGACCTGCGTGCAGCGCAACCGCAACTCGCAGCTAAGGCTGAAAGCGCTGGCCGAGATCGCCGATCTGCGCGACCCCGAGGCCTTCGACGATGCGATCGATATCGTCGGCACCTGGAGCCGCGACGACAAGCGGGCGGGGACGAAGACGCTGCTGCAGGCGCTGGTCGACAAGCGGATCGGTCGTCGCGATCAGGCGCAGGCTTGGGTCTGGCGCCTCGCCTCCTACACCCGCGAGCTGCACGAAGAGTACGCCGTGCAGCGCTGGCCGGAGACGAAGCGGCTGCTCGGCCTGCTGGTCAACTCCTCGGGGCGGGCGCACGGGCGCAACGCCCGGCGCCTGGTCCACGCGGCGCGCAAACAGGACCGCCGCCTGGCGGTGGCGTTGCTGGCGGGCGCCGTCTCGCACACTCCGGAAGGCGAGGAGGTGCTGCGCGGAGCACGGATGCGGATGGCCCGCAAACCGTCGGCGACGGCGCGCGAACTGCTGCGCAACTTCCCAAAAAGCGGCAAAAAGCGGCGCAAGCGCAAAAAGAGCAGGGGGTCCGGTGGAGGCGCCGAGGGCCGAGCGACGAAGACGTCCGCAAAGGCGACCGAGAACGGTGCTGAGGCGCAGGAGGATGGGGTCTCGGTCGATGGAACCTCGGCAGAGGTCGAGACGAACGGCTCAGAGCCGGAGATGGACCTCACCGGCACCGAGGACGACACGGTCGCCGCCGGCAGCGACGACTAGATCACCCGAGTCTTCGATCCCGTCGGCGACGCCCGCACCGCCGTCCCAGGAGACCTCGCGGCCGCGCAGTGCGTCCCGCGAGCGCCAGGCGGCGAGGATCTCGTCCGACTCCGCTTCGACCCAGCGGTCGAGGTGACGGTTCAGGATCGAGGCTGCCTGGCGAGGCGACTCCCGACCCCCCTCGAGCGCACCGACGATCGAGACTGCCGTTTCTCGGAGGTCGGGCGGGAACTCGTTCGCTTCGATGGTGAGGTTGAGACCGACGCCGATTACCGCCCAGCCGTCTTGGGGCTTCGCCTCGATCAGGACCCCGGCCAGCTTGCGTCCATCGATCCAGACGTCGTTCGGCCACTTGATCTTGCACTCGATCCCCCCCGTCAGCTCCTCGGCCGCCTCGCAGACGGCGATCGGGACGGCGAGCGGCAACAGCAGGTGGCGCTCGCCGAGCGGCCGCAGGACCGCCGAGTAGAGAAGCGCTTTGCCGGGCGGCGCGGTCCAGCTGCGGCCCTGACGCCCCCGCCCTGCGGTCTGCTCGTCGGCGGTGACGACGGTGCCTCCTGGAGCCCCGGCCTCGACCAGCTCGCGGGCGCGGGCGTTGGTCGAGTCGGTGACCCTGAAGTGCCGGTGTGGCGTGCCGAAGCTCATCGGCCCGCGTTCGTCGAAGCATTTTGTGCCCTATAGGCCCCCAAATCCTTCATTCAGCTGGCTGCGTCGGCGAGCAGAGCCTCGACTATGCCGTCGACGTCGTGGCGCTCGGCCTCGACGTGGACCTCGAGCCCGGCAGCGCGGGCTGCATCGCTGGCGATCGGGCCGATCGAGACCACGCGAGCGCCCTGGGGAAAGCGATCGCCTAGTGCCTCGGTGAGGTTGCGCACGGTCGACGATGAGGTGAAAGTGACGTAGTCGGCGGACTGCGCCGCTTCGATCGCCTCGGGCGAGGGCGTCTCGCGGACGGTCTCGTAGAGGGCGACGACGTCGACCTCGGCGCCGCGCCCGCGCAGCGCGTCGGGCAGGACGTTGCGCGCCTCGGCGGCGCGAGCGATGAGGACGCGGCGGCCCTCGACGTCGACGTCCGCCAGTGCTTTGACCAGCGCCTCGGCAACGAAGCGCTCGGGAACGACGTCGGCCGTGATCCCGTGCTCGGCGAGGGCGCGCGCGGTGCCCGAACCGATCGCGGCGACGATCGTCCCAGCGTGCTCTGGGACTGCTCTGGGACCGCCAGCGCCTTCCTGGGTCTTGGCCTCGGCGGCGGCGGCCACTCCCCCTCTTCCTACCTGCTTCTGTTTTGGTCCCTCACCAAGCGCTCGGGCATCTAGGCCCGCTTCCCCGAGGGCCTCGAAGAAGAGATGCACCCCGTTGGGGCTCGTGAGGCACACCAGCGAGTACTCGCCGATCCGCTCGACTGTCCGCCGGACGTCCTCGCTCTCGATCTTCGGCTCGATCCGGATCGCCGGCAGCTCGACTACCTCGGCGCCAAGAGAGCGCAGGGTTGCGACCAAGCCGCTTGCCTGAGCTCGCGCTCGGGTGACGACGACGCGCCGGCCGAACAGCGGCCGCCGCTCGACCCAGGCAAGCTCCTCGCGTCGCTCGACGACGGGGCCGACGACGATCAGGGCCGGGGCGCTGACGGCCTCGCGCTCGACAGCTTCCGCGAGCGTGCCGAGCGTCGCGACGATCGTCCTCTGGCCGGCCATCGTGCCCCGCTCGACCGCGGCGGCCGGCTCGTCCGCATCGCGCCCGGCCGCGATCAGCGCCGCCGCGTTCTCGCCGAGGCGCTTGACGCCCATATAGAAGACGAGGGTGCCGGGGAAGCGGGCCAGCGCCTCCCAGTCGAGAGCGGTCTCGTCCTTCTCGGGATCCTCATGCCCGGTGACGAAAGCGACAGCGGAGGCGTCGTCGCGATGGGTGACCGGGATCCCCGCGTAGGCGCTTGCCGCCACCCCCGCGGTGACACCGGGGACGACCTCGAACTCGACGCCGGCGGCGCGCAGCGCCTCGCCCTCCTCGCCACCCCGCCCGAAGACGAACGGGTCGCCGCCCTTGAGGCGGACCACACTCTTGCCGGCTTGCGCGGCCTCGATCAAGCGATCGTTGATCTCGTCCTGCGGGACCGACGTGCCGGTGCTGCGGTGTCCATATGGACCTCTCTCCACCGGCACGTCCCCGGAGGCCTTGCCTACGTAGATGAGTTCGGCATCGGCTCGGGCGCCGTCGAGCGCGCCGGGGGGGATGAGGCGGTCGTGGAAGATCGTGTCGGCGGAGGCGATCAGGTCACG
Organism: Solirubrobacterales bacterium; assembly: GCA_044867645.1. GTDB lineage: Bacteria > Actinomycetota > Thermoleophilia > Solirubrobacterales > 70-9 > VRUE01. The sequence continues at coordinate 5,088 of JBIOVI010000062.1, forward strand.
CGAGCGCGCCGTCATCAGGCCCGGGTCGCCGGGCCCGGCCCCCACCAGGTAGACCACGCCTGATCGGGCGTTCACGTCTCGGCCCTTTTCGGGAGTACCTGAGTTTGTGCATGCATGGCATGCATAACTTCAGTCACGCTGCCCCCAATCCTCGGCGCGGTCGAGGATCTCGCGGGCGCCGACGCCGAGCAGACGCTCGGCGAGGAGGACTCCAGCGGCCGCCGGCTCCTCCGCCTCGCCCTCGACCCGGTCGCGGATCCACTCGCTGCCGTTGGGGAGGCCGACAAAGGCTTCGATCTCGATCCGCCCTCCATCCACCGTGGCGTGAACGCCGATCGGGCTCGCGCAGGTCGCCTCCAGGAGCGCAACCACCGCCCGCTCGGCGGTCAGCTCGCGCAGCGTCGTCTCGTCGCCTATGGCCGCGGCCGCGGCGACCGCATCGGAATCGTCGCCGCGGGCCTGCAGGACGAGGGCGCCCTGACCTGCCGCCGGGATCATCGTCTCGGCCGGAAGCGCGAACGCGGCCTCGCCCTCCCGTCCCAACCGCCGCAGGCCGGCGGCGGCGAGGACGATTGCGTCGAACCCGCCGTCGGCGAGCTTGCGCAGCCGCGTGTCGACGTTGCCGTGCAACTCGCTCACTCGAAGGTCGGGCCGGGCGGCGAGCAGCTGGGCGCGACGGCGCAGGCTGGCGGTGCCGACGCGGGCACCTTCGGGCACAGCGTCGAGCGACTCGCCGACCCCGATCCATACGTCGGCAGGGTCCTCCCGCGGAGGCACCGCGGCGATAGCCAGCCCGTCCGGCGTCTCGGCGGGCAGATCCTTGGCCGAATGGACGCCGATGTCCGCTTCCCCGCCGAGCAGCGCTCGCTCGACCCCGCGCACGAAGCGAGCCTTGTCGCCGACTTCACCATCGGAGGAGACCTCGACCAGCTCCGCCCCGCCCAAAAGGTCAGCGACCTGACTCGCCTGCGCCTTGGCCAGTGCGCTGCTGCGAGTAGCGATTCGCAGCTTCAACTGCTCTTGCGACGGCGCAGCTCCCTGACCTCGGCGCCCGCCTCGCCCTCCGGCTCAGTCTCGGCGTCGAGGCCAAACAGCTCGCGCAGCGCGCTCACGTAGAGATAGGCCTCGTCGCTGCCGGCCGAGCGCTTCATCCGCAAGGTGGGCTCGTGCAGGAGGCGGGAGACGATCGCCTTTGCCATCGCGGTAAGGCGCTCGCGGTCGGCATCGCCGAGGCTCTCCCAGCGGCCCTCGTTCTCCGCTAGGACGCGCCCCACGACTTCGTCGCCACGCTCGCGCAGCGAGGAGATCGTCGGCACCGCCTCGAGCGAGGCGAGCCAGCGCTCGAAGCGGTCCAACTCGGCGGCCAGGATCGGCTCGGCACGCCGCGCCTCTCCCTCGCGACCGCTGGCGTTGCGTTCGACGATCTGCTGCACGTCGTCGATGTCGTGGAGGCTCACCCCTGGAATCTCGCGGCACTCGGGCTCGATGTCGCGTGGCACCGCGATGTCGACCAGGAGCAGCGGCCGGCCGCCGCGTGTCTCCATCACCTGGGTGAGCCCGTCGCGCTCGACGATGTGGTGCGGCGAGTTGGTCGCCGAGACGACGATGTCGGCGGCCTGCAGCTGTTCGGGCAGCTCCTCGAAGCGAACCGCTTCGCCATGGAAACGCTGGGCGAGCCCGATCGCCCGGTCGTAGTGGCGGTTGGCGACGAAGACGGAGGCCGCGCCGCGGGCGACCAGGGCCTTGGCGACCAGCTCGGCGGTCTCGCCGGCGCCGATCACCAGCACGCGTCGATCGTCAAGGTCGCCGAGAGTGCGCCGCGCGAGCTCGACCGCCACCGAGGGGATCGAGACGCCCTTCTCGCCGATCGCGGTCTCCTCGCGAACGCGGCCGCCGGCGGCGAGGGCGCCGCGGAAGAGGCGGTTGAGGATCGGCCCGGTGGCGCCCTCGACCAGCGCCAGCTCGTAGGCGCGTTTGACCTGGCCCTGGATCTCGGCCTCGCCGACGATCATCGAGTCGAGCCCGGCGGTGACCTCGAAGAGGTGGCGGGCGGCCTCTCCGGCGCGCAGCGAGTAGAGGTGGCCGAACAGCTCGGTCGGTCGGATCTCCGCCTGCCGGGTGAGGACGCCCAGGCCGGTCGACTCGGCTTCGACCGGGTCGGAGACGATCAGGTAGAGCTCCGTTCGATTGCAAGTCGATATGGCCGCTGCCTCGTGGATGCCGTCAACAGCGGTCAGCTCGTGCAGGGCGCCGACGGCGCGGCCCTCGGTCAGCGAGAGCCGCTCGCGCAGGTCGAGCGGCGCCGTCTTGTGGGAAACCCCGAGGGCCAAGAGCTCAGACATCGGCGCTGACCTCCTCGCGTCCGGGGGCGGCTTGGCCATCGCCGTTCGCGCGAGACTCGGCGAAGCCGGCCAGCTCGCGCAGCTCGCGCTCTATCCGTTGCAGTTTGGCCGCCATGATCGCGACATAGATGACGATCAGGGCGAGGAAGACGACGTAGGCGCCGGCGACGTACTTGCCGGCCTCGTCGAGCGGCAGGGCAGGGGCGGTGGCGAGCAGCGCGAGCACTAGCTCACCTCCGGCGCGACGCGGGACCTCCCGGCCTGGGAGGGTGCATCGAGGGCACGGCGCAGGCGCTTCAGCTGTCCCGAGGCGCTCTTCGCGGTCAGCTCGAACTTGACCAGGGTCACCCAGAGCAGGCCGATCGCGGCCAAGCTGACGAGGAAGGTGAACATCATCTCTCCAGGGAGGCCGCCGTTGGCGGTGCCGAAGGTGCGGGGGTGGACGAGGCTCTGTGCCATCCGCACGGCCATGAAGTTGAGCGGCACGAAGGCGCCGGCGACGATCGCGAAAACGGAGGCGTAGCGAGCCTGGCGCTCGCGGTCCTCGATCGCGTAGCGGAACGGGTAGTAGGTCGCGTACATCAGGAAGACGATCAGGAAGCTGACCAGGGTCGGCTCGTCCCAGACCCACCAGTGGCCCCAGGAAGCCTTGGCCCAGATCGAGCCGGTGATCAGCACGGCAACGCCGAAGATCACCGACATGTGGATCG
>JBIOVI010000063.1:0-71121 GCA_044867645.1 Solirubrobacterales bacterium
TATAGGTGCTCAAGTCCCGGCACGTCCCCCGGAGCGGGTGTGGGACTGGCGCGCGGGGCTCGATGACCTCTCGGCCAACCTGACCCTTCGCTCGACCAGCTTCCGCCACGCGCTTCGCTTCGGCGCCGCCCTCGCGGCCGGGGTCGCCGCCTACTGGCTGCTGGGGATGCACGAGCACGGCTTCTGGATCCCCCTCACGATCCTCTTCGTCCTCCGTCCCGAGGAGGAGGAGACCTTTCATCGGTTGATCCTGCGGGCGGTCGGCACCGCCGCCGGCCTGGCGATCGCGACTGTGCTCTCGGAGTGGCTGCAGGGCGACGGCGTCGCCCTCGCGCTGGCACTCACCGTGGCGACGGCCTTCGCCTATGGCCTGCTCACCGTCCAGTACGCGCTGTTCACCGCGGCGATCACGACCTATGCGGTCCTGCTCGCCGACACGCTGGGCGAGCCTGCCTTCGAAGCGGCAGCCCAGCGCGCCGGGGCGACTGCGATCGGCATCGCCATCGCCGGCGCCGCCTTCCTGCTCTGGTCGAACCCGGGGGAAGGGGGGAGTGGGCAGGAAAAGCCCCGCGTCGCCCCGCCGGAGGCGGCGGCCCGGTAGATTCCTGGCCAGGCAGCCAAACGCCGCGCCAGACACGCGGGAGACCACAGGAGCAAACTTTGAGCAACCGCACGTACGTGATCGGGGTCGGGATGACGAAGTTCGAGAAGCCCGGCACCAAGGAGGGCGACTACCCGGACTGGGCCAAGGAGGCGGGGGAGAAGGCGCTCGCCGATGCCGGCATTCCCTACGAGGACGTCCAGCAGGCCTACGCCGGCTACTGCTACGGCGACTCGACCTACGGCCAGCGAGCGCTTTACCAGCTCGGCCTGACCGGGATCCCGGTGGTCAACGTCAACAACAACTGCTCGACCGGCTCCTCGGCGCTGTTCCTCGCCCGACAGGCGGTCAAGGGCGGCCTCGTCGACTGCGCGCTGGCGCTCGGCTTCGAGAAGATGGAGCCGGGCTCGCTCGGCGTCAAGTACACCGACCGCACCAACGCGCTCGACAAGCACGCGATGCGGATGTTCGAGATCCGCGACCCCGAGCAGTCGCCGCCCGCCCCGCAGATGTTCGGCAACGCCGGTCGCGACCACATGGAGAAGTACGGCTCCAACCCCGACCACTACGCCTGGATCGGCTGGAAGAACCACAAGCACTCGGTCAACAACCCGTACGCCCAGTTCCAGGACGAGTACACGATCGAGGACATCAAGGCGGCGAAGATGATCCACGATCCGCTGACCAAGCTGCAGTGCTCGCCGACTTCCGACGGCTCGGCCTGCGCGATCGTCGCCTCCGAGCGCTACGTCGAAGAGCATGGCCTCGGCGGCCAGGCGATCGAGATCGCCGGCCAGTCGATGGTCACCGACCTCTCCTCGACCTTCGCCGAGGACACCGACTGCATGAAGATCGTCGGCTCCGACATGTCGAAGCAGGCGGCTGAGGAGGCGTACGCCGAGGCCGGCGTCGCGGCCGAGGAAGTCGACGTCTGCGAGCTGCACGACTGCTTCAGCGCCAACGAGCTCATCACCTACGAAGCGCTCGGCTTCGCGGCCGAGGGCGAGGGCCACAAGCTGGTCGAGGAAGAGGCCACCACCTACGGCGGCAAGGTCGTCGTCAACCCGTCCGGCGGGCTGATCTCCAAGGGCCACCCGCTCGGCGCGACCGGCCTGGCGCAGTGCTCGGAACTGACCTGGCAGCTGCGCGGCGAAGCCGACAAGCGGCAGGTCGAGGGCGCCAAGACCGCCCTGCAGCACAACATCGGCCTCGGCGGCGCCGCCGTGGTCACCGTCTACAAGCCGGCGGCCTAGGGGTCGCTGGAGAGGAGGGCACGATGGCGAAGGAGAGACGCTCACTCAGCGGCAAGGTCGTGGCGATCACCGGGGGCGCCCGGGGGATCGGCAGGACGACCGCGCAGGCTCTCGTCCGCAAGGGCTGTCGGGTAGCGCTCGGCGACCTCGACCTCGAGCAGGCCGAGCAGGCGGCTGCCGAGCTGGGCGGCGGCACGGTCGCGATCCAGCTCAACGTCACCGACCGCGACTCCTTCGCCGCTTTCCTCGACGAGGCCGAGCGACAGTTGGGACCGCTCGACGTGCTGATGAACAACGCCGGGATCATGCCGGTGACGCCGTTCGAGCAGGAGAGCGACGACTCGATCCGCCGCCAGCTCGACATCAACGTCTACGGCGTGATGGTCGGCACCCAGCTCGCGGTGCGCCGGATGAAAGCGAGAGGGCGCGGCCACATCGTCAACATCGCCTCCTCCGCCGGCAAAGCGGGCGTGCCGGGGATCGCCACCTACGCGGCGACCAAGCACGCGGTCGTGGGGCTCACCGAGGCGGTGCGCGCCGAGTGCCGCGGCAGCGGCGTCGAGCTCTCCTACGTCATGCCGATCACCGTCAATACGCAGCTGATCGAAGGTCTTGCCGACAAGCGCGGCATCAAGCGGGTCGAGCCCGAGGACGTCGCCAAGGAGATCGTCGATGCGCTCGAGCTGGGCAAGGTCGACGTCTACGTGCCCCGCGAGCTGAGGGCCTCGGTCGTCCTCGGCACGCTGCTGCCGCGCCGCGCGCGCGAGGCGGTCGCCCGCTTCATGGGCGTCACCGAGGTGATGACCGAGGTCGACCCAACCGCTCGCCGCGCCTACGAGGAGCGGATCTCGCACAACGATCCGGGCGTCGAGGCCGAGGCCACCGAGGCCGAGAAGCAGAAGGCCGCCTAGGGGCGGATCGACTAGGCGGCTTCGTCCTCGCCAGCCCTGCCCCTGAGGATCGCCTGGGTCGGCGATTCCCAGGGCGCAGGCTCAACCAGGCTGACCCGAGACACCCGGCGGCGCACCGCGCGTGGAAGCCAGACCCGGTAGGTGACCGCGCGGAGCATCCGTGCCCGGCGTGATGGCAGGGGTGGCTCGAGCAGCATGCGCCGCGCTGCGCGGGGAAGCTGCACGGCGATTTGCACAGGCGCCACCGTGCTCTCAGCGGAAAACGAGGCGAGGAATCTGCGGACGGCGTCGTTTGGATCGCTGTCCGCCGCGAGCCACTCAACGTGTCCCTTCTCTTGAATCTCGTGGCCGATGCGGCCGAGAACGCCAACCTGTTCGGCCATACGCTCGAGTTGGGCCCGGCGACTCGGATCGGGCGTCTGATCAAATCCGCCGCACCAGACGCCTCGAACCAGACGGCCGAGGATCATCGCCCCGTTCGAGCCGTACTCATCTCCGGCCGCCTGATAGGTGACAAGCAGTTCGCGCCCGTCGACCAGGCGGCCTTCCAGCGTCCAGCGCAGCTGACCGCGCCGTGGGTACACACACTCCATCGTTCCTCTCACCCGGTTTCCCTGGCGGCGAAGTCGGATGAGGCCGATGAAGTAGGGAGCGCACCACCCTGCATCGTCAGACCTGTAGGCCACGCACCAGAACCAGCGACCGAGAGGAGTACGCTGGGCCTGGAGGCCGTCGAGCAATCGTACGAGCGCCTCGCGCGCCAGAACTCCGATCAGGGTAAGCGCAAGCGCCACCCCCAATTCGGGGACTGAAAGACCCGCTAGAACTGCCATGCGTCGCCACCTCCACCGACCGAGCCTTGGGCGCGCCAATGAGGCAGCGAGAACTCGCCGGGGTCGTCTGCTATAAGTCCCCTCCAGCCGGGATCCATTTAGTCTTTCCCTTTCTTGTTGAGGCTTGGATTTCGACTAGCGCGAGCCCCGCTGAACCCGGGGCTTGTGCGCTTCCGGGACTCACTTTCCGCTTCCCCCAAAAGGGAGAGGTGAACGCGACGTAACTGTCTGGTTACAGACCAGTTACAGGCGGAAGCAGTGCTGTTCCCAAACAAGTAGGAACGTTCTCTTCAAAGCACCCCGAATTGGCGTTAAATTCCCAACGTGGGCCGGATCTACGACGCGACCTGGGGGAGGGTCTTCTCGGCCCTCTACGACAGCATGCTGCGCGGCACCGAGGAGGCGGGGCTGCGCGACCGGCGCCGCGAGGTCCTCTCCGCGGCGCGCGGTCGCACGATCGAGATCGGCGCCGGAACCGGGGCGAATCTCGGCCTCTATCCGGCGGCGGTCAGCGAGCTGGTCCTCGCCGAGCCCGACCCCCATATGCTCAAGAAGCTTCGTATGAAAGTGGGGGAAGGCGGGGTGGACGCCGAGGTCGTGGCGGCACCGGCACAGAGCCTGCCCTTTGCCGACTCGAGCTTCGACACGGCCGTCTTCACCCTGGTCCTCTGCACGGTTTCCGATCCCGCCGCCGCGCTCGCCGAGGCGGCGAGGGTCCTGCGGCCCGGCGGCAAGCTGCTCTTCGTCGAGCACGTCCGCGCCGAGAACGCCGACCTCGCCCGCTGGCAGGACCGGCTCGAGCGGCCATGGCGCTTCATCGGCGACGGTTGCCACTGCAACCGCGACACCGTGGCGACGATCGAAGCGTCACCGCTGACGGTCGAGCGGGTCGACAAGGGCCAGCTGCCGAAGTCGCCGCCGCTGGTGCGGCCCCTGGTCTGGGGCAGCGCGACGCTGGCCGCTTGAGCTTCGGCAAGCCGTGCGCAGGGTCAGCCGCTCGCCGATCTAACGCACGATAATGGCGGTTCTCCGCTTGTTGCGTCCGGATGGTTTGCAAGGTTCGCCGCGTGAATCAGACCATCTGGCAAGGGCGGGGTTTCCAGGGGTTTTTTGAGGCATCCGTCGCCCTTGCCAAGACTTTAGGAGGCGGCTATGCGCGCGTCTTTTCCGACGCAATTCGACGGGGTCATCCTCGGCAAAAGTAGGGAGGCGGGGTCTTTCGACACTCCCGACGGCGAGGTCAAGTTCGGGGATGCTTACGAGCTGTCGTTCGAGAGTAGTGATGGGCTCACCCAAACTTGCCGAGTTGGCCTTAAGCAGCTCGATGAGGCCTCCGACTTCGATGTCCAGAAGGCCGGCCCGTTCAGGGCTGTTCGGGTTGTCGGCGACGTTCAGGTCAGTGACAAAGGGGGGTACCTCCGGCTCACGTCAGTGAGGCTGCACCCGTCTTCTGACCCGGCCAACGCTGGCAAAAAAACCTGATCGGGGTGGGCTTCCGACATGGAGCAGCGCCCGGCGATTCGTCGTCGTCTCCTCCTCGTTGGCTTCTTGCTCTCGCTTGGCGTCTATGCGCTGGTGGGGCTGGCGGTCTTCGCAGGTCGGGCTCTGGCTGACGAACCGCCTGTCTATACGCCACCCGCCGAAATCGCCTCGGAGCCACCGGCTCCAGAAGGCCAGCCGTCGTGTCCCGACCTCGAACTCGAAGCCTTCGAAGGGGAAGACGCGGCGGCCGGCGAAGTGCGGCTGTTGCGAGGAGAGTCGGCTGAGGCGTGCGCTGCAATCTCGGCCCGACTTGACCGCATCCGGGAACGCCTCTGGTGGATGGTGGCAGAGGCACTGGTCGCCGGGGGCAGGGCCGAGCTCAGCCATGAGCTTCTCGAGCAGATCGGGGAATCTGTCGGCGAACCGACCTGTCCGATGCCTTGCCCGGTGTTGATCGACGGCGACTCTCCGGTCGAAGTCCAGGATTCCTCTTCGCAGGAGTACAACGACGAATTGGTCAGCGCGGTCGATGCCTCCGGAGAAGCGAGCAAGGCGGCGCTCTGGTTTATCGCGGGGCTCCTGGTGGCCGGCGTCATCGCCTACATGATCATCAGGGCGGTGCGCGATGGGACGTGATGCGCAGTTCGGCATCGTCATCCGGCGGCGGTCGTTCTTCTGCGTCTCGCGCCCGGCATGGGTCGCCTGTTCACGTGCAGGTGTTGTGCTCAGGTGGTGGCGCTGATGGCGATCGCTCTCGCGGTGTTCGTCTACCTGGTGGTCCGGATCAGTTGGTGGCTCACGGGATTCGTCTTCCGAGGGGCGCAGCCCCGATCAGCGCGGTGGTCGCTCCAGCGCCCGTTGTTAGGGCGCTGGTCGCCCTCATCTGTAAGGAGGCTGCGCGGCCTCGCTAACCACGGTCCGGATGCAGTACTTCCTCGCACCGCCACGACCTCTACACGACCTACCCGCTCGATGTTGGTCGGGTCGGGGGCGATCTCCCCGGCCCCTGATTTGGGGGCGTTCACCGCGGGCTTGGAAGTCATGGTCTTCACCGCACTATTCACGGTCAGCGCGTTGCTGGTGCTGATGTGGATCATAAAAATGATGAGGGGCAGTGAGTAAGCGGTGCGGGCCTCTCGACACAGAAAGGAGGTGCAACATGAAGATCATCAAGTCCTTGGGGGGCAAGCTGTCCCTCGCACTCGGCGTCTGCATGCTGACTGCGCTGGCCCTGGCCAGTTCGGCATCGGCGGCGCTGACGGTGGACGCGAAAGATTTCACCGAACCGGTGGAAACGCAGCTCGGCACGGCGGTCCCGATTGTCGTCGGGTTCCTGGCTGCGGTCTTCGTGGTCGGCTTCGTGATCCGATGGATCATCAAGCGGGCTCGTTCCGCCACCTGAGGCTCGGGGTCCTGGGAGTCGTTTTCGGCGTGCTGGTTCTGGCGCTGCTGGCGACTCCCGGGACTGCCTCTGCGTTCATCGGTGAAAGCGTCGTGCTCAACCCCGCCAAAACCGACCTGACGGGACCGGCGAAAACGATCTTGACTAACCCAACGTTTCTTCCGGAGACGACTGATGGAGCGGCAGCACTTGGCGGGGTCGCGGAGGAGTCGGCCGCAGCGGGAGTCTTTGAGGGGGCGGGCATCTTGCCCGCACTTGCGTCGGTTGTGTCGTTTGGAGTCGGCACGGTGATCGGCTCTGAGATTTGCAAAGTGATCGGCATCGAAGGGTGCTGGTATTTCGGTTCCGAAGGAGCCGACCCGGCGACTGGTGTTGCGGAATACCATTGGAATTGGATAGGCGCTGGCGAAGGTAAATACCCGTTCAACTGGTACTGGTCGCGTGGTGAAGCGGGCTACAAGTACGGATCGGGGGCGAAAAGCGCCTGCGGGAACGTGATTCCAGGTGGCATGAGCCTTTTCGATGCTACTGGCGGGAATACGGCGTGCGGGGTCGGCGAAAAAATCCCGACGCCGAACGGTCTCCCGTGGCGGTGGGCAATGGAGAATCGTGTGCTCGACTATCACGCCGTGGATGACCCGGGCACTTCGAACTACGCCTACACGGCTCCCTCGAATTGGTCGGAAAAACTGGCGAAACAGTTGAAAGAACACTCCGGGGACGCGGCCGGGCGTGTCGGGCAGAAGATCGCATCCAAAATCGGAGGTTCAGGCGTGTCTGACCCGTACCCGCACAAAGTCACGATCCCTTCTTGCAGCGGTGAGTCGTGGATCGAATGCAAAGGCGACCTTGAAGAACTCGAACTGGTGCCGGAACGTGTGGAGCTCGACTGGTCGGATGCCCATCTGGACCTCGCGCCTGACGAGGTCGTTGAACTCGATCCGGCTCCGTCGACGAAAGTCGAGGTACCGAGTGAATCGGCGGTCGTCGTCACTACCAACCCTGATGACGCCGGGATGCCGATCGTCGTTCCTCAGCCCGAACCAGGGGAGACCTACAGCCATTACGCGGCGCGCCTGAACTCGGGGCTCTCTCCCGAACGTCACGATCTGGAGGCTGCTTTCGTCTCGCCCTCAACCGGGCCGAACGGAGTTGTCTCGGTCCAGCCCGAGCCGGAGACCAGGCTGGACCCTTCAACGACGCACAAAGTCGATGTGTCGACCAACCCAGCGGACGCCCCGATGGTGGCCGCCCCCTGGTCGCCGCCGTCGATCCCGTCGATCAGCATGGCACCCCTGACGACCCTGGGCAGTCCGTGCTCTGTTTTCCCCTTCGGCTTGCTCTGCTGGCTCGGTGAAGGACTTGCTCAGTTCAACACCGCAGGCGTTTGTCCGCACGCGGCGGTCCCCGTCAACGACGAGGCCGATTTTGAACTCACCTTGTGTGGTGAAACCTCCGACCAGGTGATGGGGTACGTGCGGCCGGCGTTGCTCCTGGTCTTCATTGTCGGTTGCGGCTTCTTGTTCGCAAAGGCGACGAAGGCGATCGGCGGCGACTGATGCTCACGCTGCTCTCCGACATCTGGCACGGCATCCTCGATATTCCGTACCTCGTGGTCGCCCTTCTGGTCGAATCGATCAATGGCTGGATTCTGATCCTGGCGGCGATTGTCTCGGCCATCCTGGCCGTGCTCCCGAGCTTCCCGAGCATCCCTACTCTTGACGGTGACATTTTGGCTGGCGTCGCCTGGTTCCTGCCGATCAGCGCGATGCTGGCTGTGTTTTCCACGTTCGTGGGGGCCTTCGTCATCTGGCTTGGCGTCTCGGCGGCCCTTCGCTGGGGGAAGATGTTGTGAGCCGGTCAGAGCGGCTCAGGGATGGCCTGGCGGCCTTTCTCGGCCGACGGGTTCGTGGCGTCGTCACCCTTCTCGTGTTGTTTGTGCTGCTGGGTCAGTTAGCGAAGGCGGCCCTCGGGTGAGATGGATCGTGGCCATGGTGCTGGCGGCCGTCGCTGGCTCGATCGCATACAGCCTCGGGGCCGGTCCCGAGGTTGCCTACGTGGTGAGGTCTATCGTCCGCCATCTTGCCGGGGGGTACGGGTGATACGTCTTGTCACCGGTCCGCTCGGGACCGGCAAGAGCTACTACGGCACCAGGAAGGCGGCTCAGGCCATCCGAGAAGGCAAGATGGTCGCGACCAACTTCGATCTCGTGCCCGACTGGATTGACCAGGTCGTTCGCCATGGTCGTCTCAGGAAGAACAGTCGCAAGGTCAACGCTCGCGCGGACCGGTTTTCGAGGAGGTACATCCGCATCGAGACGATGCAGGAACTGATGCAGCTTCGGGTTCGCCCGGAGCCTCCTTGGGCGAAGGAGATTGAACCTGGCAAGTGGCAATTGCGGGAAGGCGTTCTCGTCGTGATCCTCGATGAGGCGCACCGCTGGATGAATGCTCGTAGTTGGTCCCGAGAGGGCCGCGAAGAATTGCTCGAATTCTTCGCACTGGCACGGAAGATGGGGATGGAGGTTTACCTGATCGCTCAGCGGGCCGAGAACCTCGACGTCCAGGTGCGCGAGCTGTTCGAGGACCACATCAAGCTCACCAACCTTCGCCGATCAGCGCGACTCATGGGGATTCCCGTGATCCCGTTCAACTATTTCATTGCGGGCTGGCGCAACCACGCCTACCCAGACGAGGTCGTGAAGACCGAGCGCTACAGACTCGGCTGGGAGAAGAGGCTCTACGACACGATGGACACCGTCAGCTTCACGGAGGGCTCGAAGGGCGGTGGCGGCCTGTACCTGCCGCGAGACGAGTCCGACGCCCTGATCGGAGATGCAGCGGCGGACGGCGCGTCAGCGCCGTCGCCCCTCGCCCCGCCGGCCGCCGGCGGATCGGTCGCGGATGACGCTGCCGACCCGGGCGAGAGGCCGTCGGTCCCAGACCCAGCGTTGTGACATCCCAGGATAATGGTGACCAAGAAAGTCAACAAATGCGGTGGAGGAGCAGGGTCCTCTAACAGCCCATCTGGTCTCAAATATGAGACAGGGCTAGGGAAGACTTTGTGATCGACGCGGCGGGGGTGGATACCTGGTCGGTCTGCTGGTACTTGCCGGAGGAAGGCCCGGCGCATCGAGCAATGGAGGCAATGGCGACCGAGCGCGCAGCACGCAGCTTTCTTCTCCCAGAACCGGTCGAGGGGCATCGTGTCGGCTGGTTCCCTGGGAGCAGGATGATGTTCGCCGAGGGGCATCCGATACCCGGAGCTTTGGCGCCAGCTGTGGGTCTGCCGGCAGCACTGAATCGCCTTACACATGCTCTCGCTGATCGCGGCCTTCAAGTGCCCGATCAGGAGTGCCGTTTTGGCTGGAGCAAGGGCCTCCATGGTGTTCGGCGTCTCGACGCCACTGTTGATCTGCGGTTCGATTCTCCAGCCGAGGGCCTCGCGGCGCTGGCAGGGGTGGCAGCCCTGCCGCTTCCGCGAATGAAAACGCAGGTAATGCGAGAGGTTGGCGGTCGGCGCGTCGAGACGGTCTATTTCCGAGGAACGAGCGGTAAGAGGGTGCTCGGTAGGTGGTATGACAAGGGCATCGAGAGCGGCGACGCTGTGCGAGGCCTGCATGTTCGGCCTGAGGATCAGCGTCGCTTCTCTAAAGACACGAGACCAACGGTCGAGGAGGTTGCATCTACGACTTATGTTCGGGATGCTTTCGTGCGAAGATTCGAACCACTCTGGCGAGCGGCAAAGGGGGTCAAGGTGGGTGGCGTGGTCGAGTTAGCGCACCGGTTGGCGGAGCTTCAAGATGACGGCGTGATAACGGCGGCGGAAGCTAAGCGGATCGCCGGGCATCTTGTTCTTGATTCGATCGACGCACATCGCCAGTCACGCTCGCAGTGCTACAAGGACAGGGCGGCGGCGCGCCGTCATGGGCTCGTCCTTGCAGATGGCGTGCTGGACGAGGTCGAGGTTGATCTAGGGGATGTGCTTGAGCATGCGCTTGATTCAGATCTCTGGGGCTGTCAGGGCTAACTTGAGTTAGCTGACCTTTCGGGGCTTCCTTTGCTCCACGGGATTTAGCGTAAAGGTGGGGGGGTGGCTCTAGGGTTCTGAGGCCGGCCCCCTGTCCCTCAGCGAGGCACCTCTCATACTCGCTGAGGGGTACCGGCACAAGGGCGCGGGCGGTTTCCGATACGGCCGCCCGCGCCCACTTTTTTGTCAGCCGGACTTCATGATCTGGAGCATTGGAACGACACGTTTCGTCTGGAGCATGCCCATGGCGATCACCTCCTCCCATTAATTCGCTCAAGCTGCCGCCCTGCTCGGCAGGTGCGGCGCCAGGTGCTCGTGAACAATGCTCCAAAGCGCTTTGACCGGTCAGTTCCAAATGCCGCAAAATGCGAGGAACTCACTCAGTATTTGGTTAACTACTCGGCGTTTCAGCATCCAATCCGTTTATTGAGGAGGCCGCCGTGGTTCCTAAAAAAAGGGCAAGGCGAGGAAGGTCCGGGGTCAAGGGCGGCCGGAGAATGAAGCGAGTGCCCGGGGAGGCCCTAAGTTGAGTCAACGCGGAGAGACGAAGAAGGCGAGGGATCGGGCAGAGGGTCTTATTGACCCGAACTTGAATGTGGTCGTTAAAGATCCGCTGCGAGTCCAGATTCTGGCTATCGCGATCCAACGCTCAATCAGTCCCAGCGAATTTTCTAGAGAGTCGGGTTGCCCCTTAAACACGACTTCCTACCACTTCAAGGTCCTTCTGAAGCATGGCTTTATTGAGCTTGTGGACCACGTGCAAGTTCGCGGGGCGACTAAGCACATGTACCGGGCCACCAAAAGCGGCTTTATTAGCGATAAGGACTGGGGCCAGGTCGCACAGGCTGTTCGACCTGGCATTGCCGGAGCAATCTTGCAGGACTTCAATGCACGTGTTGTCCAATCGATGGAGAGCGGCTCCTTTTACTCACGAGATGACGCCTGCATGTTTTGGATGCCGCTCGCCCTTGACGAGCATACGTGGCCGAAGTTTGTAGAGATGCTGTCTTGGGCAATCGCGGAAGCCAAAGAGTTCGAGGTTGAGACGGTAAAACGCCGAGCCGATGGGAAGGAGGACTCCTGCATTCCCGTGACTTTCGCCATTGCTGGTTTCGAGTCGCCTACTGCGGCAGAAGTCAAGGCCAAAGGCAAGTCGAAGGCCAAGCGGAAGCGATCCCGTGCCACAAGGAAGGATAATCGTGAGGGTCGGCGTAGGCAGAAACCAGGCCGGACGTGAGTTCGCTCCGATCAGTCATTCGTCACGATGTTCGCCTGGATATCCTTTCCTGCCTTCTGGCCGGGGAGCCTTTGAAAATCGCTGATTTGAGCGACAGGCTTAGTTGCTCCCAGCGAGTCGTCACCCATCACGTCAGGGTCCTCAGCGTGGCGGGGCTTTTGGCCCGAACCTTTGCCCGTAGGGGACAGAAACCGACCTACGTAACTTGTCTCGATGGGCACCCCGATTGGATCTCACGAGCCATTAGGGATCGTCGCTCCCGCTGAGAGGATTTGTCTACACTGCATTTGACTCATGGGCATTGAGATCATCGCCGTTCGCTACGGCTGCGACTGGATCGAAAGGAGTCAAGGTGGCGGGAGCAATTGAGTTGGCCGTCTTTTTGGTCGTCGTCGGCTGCGTCGTTCTTGGCGTTGTTCAAGCTGCTTCTCTCGGCTGAGTCGCTTGTCCTTCGAGGTCGTCGCTGTTCGCTGGTCGTGCTGGGCCTGCGAGGCCACAGCCATTACCGCTCCGGGGCAATTGCCGGATGGCTGGTTCGAGTGGCCAGCGCCGCCGTGGCGGGCTCATCACCAGTCGCGCCACGCTTGCCCGGATCACTCAGCCGACGCTCGGCAGATTCACCATCGGCAGTGGTCAGCGCAGCTAGGCCGTACGCATGCTGTCTCGGTCCAGGAGTACGAGGCTGCAAAGGTTGCATTGCAGCACGCAACCTTTCTGCTAGATCGCCTCAAGTTCAGCGGCGGGCGAACCGGTGACGGGTAAGCGTGAATCAGACCGTAGCCACCGGCTCGCCCGCCGCTGTGGTGGCTATTGTCGTCTCGCGGTCGGCGTGAACTCGGCCTTCGAAGCAGGAAGCCCTAATTTTCGGTAGGTCAGGCGTGGACTTTTAGGCCGAAATCTCCTGACAACGCACGATAATGGCGGTTATGTGAACTCAGCCAATTCCGAGGACGCGGATGCGGGCGCTGTCGACCCTCGACCCCGGTGCGCAGTTGTACGAGGTGAGACTCACGGTCAGGGTCTGCTCGGTCGGACTCTCGAAATTGATCCTCGGTTCTCCGCCGATGCCGGTCTTGACTGACTCCGGGGCGCTCGACCCGGACTCCAACCAAGCGCCGCCGGCCTGCTGGCCGTTCACGTAGAGATGGACCTCGACACCGCAGTTCCCGTTCTGGCCCGCCTGAAGCGTCGCCTCGATCTGGCCAAAGACGACGTCGAACTCGCCGGCACGCGCCACCCAGGCGCCGCCTTGCAGCGGATAAGGCTCGCCCGTCGCGCCCTCGACACTCGCGGAGCCGCCGCTAGCGCCGGCGACAAATCCAACCGGTTCCTTCATATCCGCGGGCTCGATCGATTTGTCCTCGATCTGGCCGCCACCCACGGCACCATCTCCGATCTGAGCACGACCGACCGCACCGGGAGCGATCTTGCCGCGAATGACGGCGCCCTCGGCGATTTGATCGCTCCCGACGGCACCGGGAGCGAGTTTGCCCCGTTTGACAGCCCCGGGGGCGATTTTCCCGGCCTTCACCGCCCGCGCGGCGATGTTGCCGCTGCGAACCTTGAGCTGGTTCGCGGCGTAGACGCTGCCGGACAGGGCGAAAAACAGCGCGAGCGTGGCGACCACGTTTGCGTAAGTCAGCTTGGATCGAAGTCGCATTGAAGTTCTCCAGTTCATGGCGCGTAGCCCGGCTCGCCGGGGCCGCTTCTAGTGGCGGCGGCCCCCTCGCTTCGGCATCGAACGCTCGCCGGGGTAACCGATTCGTTGCAACTACCAAGTAATGGCTGGCGATTCGGCCGTCGCGCTTGAACTTTGGCGCTCAACCCGCTTCGTCGATCGCCGATTCGATCTCACCAGCGGAGCCCGGAGTTCCGATCGTCTTCAGACCGGCGGTGCCCGGGCCTTCGACCGCGAAGGACGGCGTGCCGCTGAAGCCGAGCTCCTGCGCTTCGGCGGTCGTCCGATTCACCTCGGCGAGCACGGGCTTGCTCTTGCGGTCGGTGTTCCACTGGGCGATGTCGGGTACGCCGGCACCTCTGGCGATTTCGGTTAGGAAGGCATCGTTGACGTAACCCGAGGCCTCGGCGCCCTGGTTGCGGTAGAAGAGCTCGACGAAGCTCCAGCCGCGTCCCTGCCTGCCGGCGGCGATCGCCGCCGCCCCGGCGGGGGTCGATTCCTCGCTGATGATCGTGTAGTTGCGAAAGTCGATCGTCGCTTCGCCGCTGCGCACCTTGGAGTCGATCACGTCGGGGAGAATTTCTTCCGCGAACCCTTTGCAGACCGGGCACTGGAGGTCGCCGAACTCGACCAGCGTCACCTGTGCCGCCGGCTTCCCGAGCACCATCCCCTTCTGCGGAATCCCCTTCAGTTCGGTGCCGACAACGCCCGTGTCCTCGAGCTTGGTGTCGCCACCGCTGCCCTGGTTCTGGCTGATCACGATCAGGACGGCGACCGCGGCGACCGCCAGGAAGGCGGCGGCGCTGCCGAGCTGTATCAGCCGCTGCCGCCGCTCCTTCCCCTCGATCTCGCCTTCCTCGCGCAGCCGCGCCTCGCGGCGCTCCTCCCTTGCACTCCTCCCACTCACGCCGGCCTGCCGACGTAGCCGACCATTCGCACGGCGTTGAGCCCGAACAGGATGGTCATCAGCACGGCGCTCGCCACGCACCACTGGCAGATCGCTTCGATCTTGAACAGCTCCAGGTAGGTCAGGTAGACGCTGAAGCCAAAGCCGGCCAGCGAGAGCCCGAAGCCCGCCATGCGGGCGCCGTCACCGCGCAGCAGTGCCGCGACCAGCAACAGCACGTAGCCGGCGATCCCGAAGACGGCGACGTCGATGCCGAGCAGATGCGAGTAGGTGCTGTTGGCGACGGTCTCGCAGCCGCTTCCTCCCGCCAGGCAGACAGGAGAGCCTCCACCGGAGTCGGCGATCGCGATGTAGGCGGCAACGCCGATGCCGAAGGCCGCGACAAAGGTCGCGAACGTTCGCAGCGTCCCCTCGGCCGGCGCTCTCATCGATCCGAAAGCTATTCGACCACTCTTGGCAGTGGCTAAATCTCTAGCTCGGCGCTGAAATCGGCGATCTCGCGGGAGAGCCTGCCGCCCTGCCAGGCCAGCGGCGACCCCCCCTCCCGCTCGCTCGTCAGGCGGGCCTCCGGCAGGCGCGCGGCGTAGGCCTCGGCAACCTGGCGCGGATGCCCCGGGTCGGCGGCATCGTTGCTGGCAACGACCAACGAAGGTACCCGCAGCGATTCCAGCACCTCCAACCCGCCGAAGGGCCGCGACCGCGGCACCTGCCGCAACGGTTCGACCAGCGCCTCGGGGTGCCGGTGCTGGAGCATCCGCTCGCGGGTGAAGCGCAACACCGAGTCCCGCCAGGCGGGGTCGGTTTCCTGGTTGCGGTCGATGTAGTCGACGAAGCCGTCGACCCCTCCCTCCTCTAGGGCCGCGGCGAGACCATCCCAGTAGGTGAGCGCGTCAGCGGTTATCTCGCTCATGTAAGTCGGGCCAATGACGACCAGGCCAGCGAGGCGCTCGGGATGCCGCAGCGCGTAAGCGACGGCCGTGTGTGCCCCCATCGAGTGGCCCGCAAGCACAAATGGTTCTTCCCCCACCGTCGCTGTGACGACAGCCTCGAGGTCGGCGACCAGCTCTGGGTATCCATAACCCTGACCGTCCGGGGCAGGGTCGGACTCCCCGTGCGCGCGAGCGTCGTAAGAGATGACGTTGTGGCCGGCGCGCTCCAGGGCCCGCGAGCCGTGGACCACGTAGCGGCGGGTCGCGGTGATCCCATGGCAGAGGACGATCGGCCGGCCCTCCCCCGCCACCTCGCCGCGGATCGCCGGCCGCTCGCCGGCGGTGAACGTCCGCGGTTCGCCAGGCATCAAGGCAGGGCGGCGACGGCCTGCTCGAGATCGTCGACAGTCTGGAAGGTGCTGCCGGTTCTCGACACATGCCGGTAGCGGACGATCCCCTCGCCGTCGATGACGACGATCGCACGCATGATGTAGCGACCGCCTGGAGCGTCTTTGAGCTCGGTGAACCGCGCGAGCGGACCGAGCCACGCGGTCACCCCGTAGCGCTTGCTCACGGCGAGGTCCTCATCGGCCAGCAGCGGCACGTTGAGGCTCTGCTCCTGCACCCAGTGCTCGTGCGAGTCGACCGACTGCGGCGAGATGCCCAGCACCTCGGCGTCGAGCTGGTCGAGCCGCTCGCTGTTGTCGCGGTAGGAACAGAACTGTGCCGTGCAGACAGTGGTTTCGTCGCCCGGATAGAAGGCCAACACGACGTTTCTTCCGCGCAGATCCGAGAGCTTGTAGGTCTTACCGCCCGTGCCCGGCAGCTCGAAATCGGGTGCCGCGTCGCCCACGTCGACCTTTGCCATGGGCCCCAGACTAGAGCAGCGGCGGCCTCTATTCCGAGTAGGTCAGAACCTTCCGGTTGCGTTTTTTCGCCCAGATCCAATCGATCACGACGTCCTGCTTCGGCTTTCCGGAAGGCGTACCCAGATCGCTGATCCGTTCGACCACGTCGAGTCCCTCGTCGACTTTGCCGATCAAGGCATATTCGGGGGGCAGGCCGGCGTCAGCCGCTAGAACGATGAAGAACTCGCTACGCGAGCGGCCGGGAGGGTCGTTGGGGCGCTTTGCCATTGCGACAACGCCCCGGGTGTAAGCGGTACCTGGAGGCGGCTTCTCGTCGACGCTGTAACCGGGGCCGCTGGCGAGCGGATCGCCGCCTTGAATCCTGAGGCCAGGTTCAAGTCGATCGAAAGCGAATCCCTCGTAGAAGCCCTTTTTTGCAAGAGCGGCGAACGAGCTGACGGTCTTCTGCGCGCGCTTGGTATCGAGAGCGATCTGGAATCTGCCGCAGTTCGTCTCTACCAGCGCGACCAGATCTTCGTCCTTTTTCACAATGAACTCGGGTGCGTTGTACCCGTGGCGGGGAGTTGGCTTCGGTGCATCGACCTGCTTGCAGACTGGAGCGCTCGCCTCACTGGTCGAAGCGTCGTCCCCCCCACAGCCGATCGAATTCATCGCCACGACACCCGCGATGAGCGACGCGATCACGGCAATCGACTGCGTGCGGCCACGGCGACTCTCCATTGCTATCGAAGCCTAGAGCATTCAAAACTATCCCTTTTCGATCGAGATCGATTCGATCAGGACGGTCTGCTTCGGTTTTTCGGCAGGGGTGCCGAGCTTGCCTATCTGTTCGACCACCTCGAAGCCTTTGTCGACCTTGCCGACCAAGGCGTATTCGGGCGGCAGACCGGCGTCTGCGGAGAGGACGACGAAGAACTGGCTGCCCGAGCGGCCCGGGGGCTCGGCGGCGCTCTTAGCCATCGCCACTATGCCCTTGGTGTAGGCGAGGTTGGCGGGCGGTTTCTCGTCGACACTGTAGCCGGGACCGCCGGTCCCGGTCCCGAGCGGGTCGCCACCCTGGATCACGAAACCGGGTGCCACCCGGTGGAAAGTGAGGTCGTCGTAGAAACCTTCGTCGGAAAGGAAGACGAATGAATTGACGGTCTTCGGCGCCCGCTTCGTATCGAGCGCGATCTCGAAGCTGCCGCAGCTCGTCTTCACCACGGCGGTGAGCGTCTCTCCCTTCTTCACCGTCTGCTTGGGGGCACCAAAGCTGACGTTCTTCGGCTTCGGCGCCTTCACCTGCTTGCAGGCCGAGGAGCTCGCCGCGGTCGTCGAATCGCCGTCCCCGCCGCCGCGGCCGATCAGGATCGCCGCCACCACACCTACCGCGAGCACGGCGAATACCGCCAGGACGATCAGCTTGGTGCGATCTTGACTCCCCGCCATCGGCCGCAAAATCCTAGATGATCGGACGCGATGCCCTTGCCTCAGCTCACTGCGCTCGCGACGGCGGTACTCCGAGTACCCGGCAGGCCGGAGAGAGTCCTCGAGATCGGTTGCGACACGGGAGACGGAGTGCTGTTCCTAGCCCGCGAGTTCCCTTCGGCCCGGGTGCGCGGCATCGATCGCTCGCAGGAGGCGATACGCGAGGCCGTGTCGAGGGTGGGTCTCGACCCCGAGGGACGGGTCGCCTTCAAGCAGGATCGGGGGCGGGCTCTCCCCTTCCCCGAGGGCTTCTTTGACCTCGTCGTCCAGACGGGTGGCCGACTCCGCCCGGGCGAGATCGCGCGAGTCCTTCGCCCCGGCGGGCATTTGATCTGCCTCGGCTCGTGGCGATGGCTGGAGTGGCGACTCGGCCAGCACCGCCTCGACGCAATCGAGAGCGGAGAGGCCGCCGGCCAGGTGTTTTTCATCGCCCGGCTCCAGGACGGCGAGTGAGCGGCTCGGAATAGGCTGCCGACGCGATGCGAATCGAAGCGATGCCGCTGGCGCTGCTCGTCAACCCTGCTTCGGCGCATGGGCGCGCACTGAAGTTGTTGCCGCGCCTCGAGCGAGAGCTGGACGCACGCCGGATCCCTTTTCGGGTAGAGCGCACGCGGGCTATCGCCGACGGGGTCGAGCGGGCGCTGCGCGCCGCCGAGGCGGGCGAGCTGCCGGTCGTGGTCAGCGGCGATGGACTGATCGGAGCGGTCGGCGGCGCGCTTGCCGGCTCGGAGACTCCGCTGGGAATCGTCCCGGGCGGGCGCGGTAACGACCTGGCGCGGGTGCTGGAGATCCCACACGAGCCGGAGGCGACCGTGGCGATGCTGGCCGCCGGGCAAACCCGCCGGATCGACGTCGGCGAGGTGAACGGGAAGCGCTTCCTCGGGATCGTGAGCGTTGGCTTCGACTCCGAAGCAAACCGGCTCGCAAACGAAACGAGGTGGCTGGGAGGCAATCTGGTCTACGCCTACGCCGGCATCCGCACGCTGCTCGGCTGGAAGGCCGCCCGCTTCACCATTCGTGTCGGAGACGAGCGCTCGCGCTTCACCGGTTACTCGGTGGCGGCGGCCAACAACAAGGCGTTCGGCGGAGGCATGTTCATCGCCCCCGACGCCGACCTGAGCGACGGCGAGTTCGACGTCGTCACCGTCGGCGAGGTCGGCAAGCTTCGCTTCCTGGGTAACCTGCCCAAGGTGTTCAAGGGCACCCACGTCGAGGAGGACGAGGTTCGGGTATTCCGCGCTTCGCGCCTCGAGCTGAGCGCCAGCCGGCCGTTTCCCGTCTACGCGGACGGCGAGCATCTGACCGATCTGCCCGCTGCGCTGCGAGTCCTGCCCCAAGCGCTCAGCGTCGTCGTCCCGCCGCGGGCTGGGGAGTGAGCGAGGGGTCCGACGGAGCCCTGTTCGGGGCGAAGCGCCTCGCCGCGCGCGCGGTCGGCGCCGCCAGCCGAGCCAGCGGCCGCGGCGGCGGGACCACCCTGCCGGGACGGCTGCTGCTGCGACTCGACCGGCAAGCGATCGCTCGCATCGGTTCGCATCTGGATCGGGGCGTGACGCTGGTCAGCGCCACCAACGGCAAGACGACGACGGCGGGGATGCTCGCGGTGCTGCTCGGCGCCGCCGGCCGCACCCCGGTCCACAACCGAGCCGGCTCGAACATGACCTGGGGAATCGCCACCGCGTTGCTCGAACAGCACGGCGATGAGGGACTCTTCGAGGTCGACGAGGCCTGGTTGCCGCAGGTGGCGGCCCAGCTCGACCCCTCCCTGGTGGTCCTCGGCAATCTCTTCCGCGACCAACTCGACCGCTACGGAGAGACCGAGATCCTGGCCCGGGAGTGGGCGAAGACGGTCGAGCAGAGGGCGGAACACACCCGCTTTGCCCTCAACGCCGACGATCCACTCGTCGCCGATCTCGGCCGCGACGGCGAGGGTCACCGCCGTGAGGGGACCGTCTATTTCGGTATCGACGACCACACGCAAGCGCTGCCCGAGCTGCAGCACGCCTTCGACGCCAAGCACTGTCGTCGCTGCGGTCATCCCTATCTCTACGAGCGCGCCTTCGTCGGCCATCTCGGCCACTACTCGTGCCCTGGCTGTGGCGCGCGGCGTCCCCAGCCCGACGTGACGGCGACGCGAATCGAATTGCACGGCATGCGCGGCTCTTCGGTCTCCGTACGCACGCCCAAGGGCGAGATGACTGTCGAGCTGCCGCTCCCCGGCCTCTACAACGTCTACAACGCCCTGGCCGCGATCGCCGCCGCACTGGAGCTGGGGATAGCCCAGTCGCTGATCCCACCGGCCCTGGCCGGGATGCGCGGAGCCTTCGGCCGGGTTGAGACGGTCGCCGTCGGAGACGGGAAGGTCTCGATCCTGCTGATCAAGAATCCAGCCGGGACCAACGAGGTGCTGCGCACCCTGAGACTGGAGGCCGAGGCTTCCGAGCTCGACCTCTGGATCGCTCTCAACGACCGGATCGCCGACGGCCGCGACGTCTCCTGGATCTGGGACGCCGACTTCGAGCTGCTGGCGGGCGCCGTGCGGCGTGTGACCTGCGCCGGGACGAGAGCGCCTGAGATGGCGCTGCGGCTCAAGTACGCGGGCTGGCCCGAAGGCTCGATCGCGGTCGAGCCGGAGATCGAGAGGTCGCTGGACGCTGCCGTCGCGGAAGCGCCGGGACAGCTGTTCGCGCTGCCCACCTATACCGCCTTGCTCGAATTGCACAAGGTGCTAGCGGCCCGCGGACTTACGCGGGAGTTCTGGCGATGAGCGCCATCATCTGGCACGAGGTCGAGTGTGGCGCCTACGCGGCCGATCTAGCGCTCTGGGAGGAGCTTGCCGCTTCGCGGCCAGGGGCGACCCTCGATCTAGGCTGCGGCAGCGGACGCGTCGCCCTGCACCTGGCACGACGCGGCCACGGCGTGCATGGTCTCGATCTCGATGCGGCGCTCGTCGAGTCGTTCAACCAGAGGGCGACGGGCCTCGCCGCGGTCGCGGCCATCGGCGATGCCAGGAACTTCGATCTTGGCACGAGGTTCGGGGTGGTCCTGGCGCCGATGCAACTGCTGCAGCTGTTCGGGGACCCGGCCGAACGCCGGCGCTGCCTGCGCTGCGTTGCCTCGCACCTGAGCGATGACGGGCTGGCCGCCTTTGCCATCGTGGAGTCGATGCCCGCTTCCATCGACGCCGGCCCTCCCCTGCCTGACGCGCGCGAGGTCGATGGCTGGGTCTACTCCAGCTTGCCGATCGACGCGGAGGTCTACTCGGGATCGATCCGCATACGGCGACTCCGACAGACGGTCTCCCCGCAGGGGGAGCTGGAGGAGGAGCTCTACGAGATCGGCCTGCGGACCTTGGACGCAGACTCGCTGGAGAGCGAGGCACGGGAGGTCGGGCTGAGCCCCGTCGGGCGGCGACCGATACCCGCGACCGACGCGCACGTCGGCTCGACGGTCGTCCTGCTGGAACGGGGGCCCGCCTGATGGAGCTCCGCGTCCTTGCCCTCTATCCAGACCAGATGAACATCTACGCGGACCGCGGCAACATCCTCTTCCTGCAGCGACGCTGCGAGTGGCGCGGAATCGGCTTCTCCTACGCGGTGGCGGGACCCGGCGACGGTCTCGATCCGGCCGCCCACGATTTCCTCTACCTCGGTGGCGGTCAGGATCGGGATCAGCGCGCGGTTGCCGCGGACATGGTCGCGACCAAGCGTGAGGCGCTCGGCGCCGCGGTCGAGGACGGCGCCGTCCTGCTCGCCGTCTGCGGCGGCTACCAGCTGCTCGGCCACAGCTATCAACTGGACGGGGAGCGGCTACCGGGGCTCGGCCTCGCCGACCTGGAGACGGTGCGCGAGCCGGGGGACCGCTTGATCGGCAACGTCGCGATCGAGGCCGACCTCGGCAAGGGGCCGCAGACCATCGCTGGCTTCGAGAATCACGGCGGGCGCACCTACCTGGATGCCGGCGCCACGCCGCTCGGGCGCGTGTTGAAGGGGTTCGGCAACAACGGCAAGGACGGCTTCGAGGGCGTGCGGCGGGGGAACCTCTTCGGCACCTATCTGCACGGCCCCCTCCTGCCCAAGAACGCGTGGCTGGCCGACCATTTGATCGCGATTGCCCTGGAGCGCCGCCATGGCGGCCCGCCCGAGCTGGCACCGCTCGAGGACAGCCTCGAGCTCGCGGCCCAGGAGTGCGCCCACGCAGTTGCGCTGCGCAACTGAGCACTGCGCAACTGAGTAGACACACGGCGGTTCGGGTAGGCAGTGGTGATGCCGTCCCTAGCAAAGATTTTCCTCGTCGCCGTTGTCGCCGCGGTGACGTCGGCCGGCCTTGCCGTGCCGACCGCGGGGGCGGCCCCGAGCTGTGCCGAAGGGCCCCAGACAGTCGGCGACACCATTCTGGGAACCCCCTGCGATGACACGGTTCGGGCGCCGCGCGGCGTGACGAGCGTGTTCGGCGAAGGAGGCAACGACACCCTCTACGGCCAGCGCGGCAACGACAGCCTCTTCGGCGGCGAGGGGAGCGACCGCCTCTACGGCGGGGTCGGCGACGATCGCGTTCGCGGCGGGGTCGGCGACGACCGTCTCTCTGGCGGCTTCGGCGCCGACTCGCTCGACGGCGAAGCCGGCAGCGACTTCGCCCGCGGAGACGCGACGATCGACGCGATTGCCGACACCGGCCCCAACGGCGATACCGACACGCTCAGCTACGCGACCGGCGCGGCTCCCGGCTTCTTCGACAGGCCGGGCGTCTCCGACTATGCGGGCTTTCCGGCGAGCAGGGACGACCGCGGCGCCTACGTGAACCTGCAGACCGGCTTGGGGGACAACGGCCTCGCCCCGGCCGGCGGCGGGGTCGACGAAGGGCTGGAAGGAACCGGCTTCGAGACCGTGATCGGCAGCGCCTTCCCCGACTTCATCGTCGGCACCTCCGACAAAGAGACGATCCATGGCGGAGGCGGCGCCGACGTCATTCTCGGCGAAGGGGGAGCCGACGTCGCCTTCGGCGGGGCCGACGGCGACAGCTGCGACGCTCCCGCGGCCTTCGAATGCGAGACCGACGAAAAAGAAGTCGACCTGCGTGACCCGGGTGCCGTCGCTGTCGGCCTGATGGCGCCGCAGGCCGGCGAAAGCCCAGCCCTCTACCTGACCGGCAGCGACGAAGACGACGAGGTCACGGCCAGCTACGCGGCCGGCGCTGTGACCTTCACCCTCGGCGCCGGCTCCGAGGCCGGCTTCGACACCAGCCCCTCGGCGGACGGGGGGTGCGGGGACCCAGCGGGGGGCAAAGTCGTCTGCCCGGTGAGCAGCGCCCCGGACTCGATCGTCATCGCCGGGCTGGACGGCGACGACACCCTCACCGTCTCCCCCTTTCCCGACACGACCTCTGCGATCCTTCTGGGCGGCGATGGCGCCGACAGTCTGACCGGCGGCCCGACCGAAGACGCTCTGGTAGATGGCGCCGGTGCCGACACGGTCGATGCCGGCGAGCGAGACGACGCGGTCCCGAACAACGAAGGGGCGGACAAACTCCACGCGGGACCCGGCGAGGACCTCTTCATCTCCAATGCCGTCTGCGATGGCGATCTCCTCGACGGGGGGCCCGACCGCGACAACGCCAACTGGGCGAACTTCAACTCGGCGATCGCGATCGACATGGGCGCGAGGAAAGCCGGCCTGATCGGAAGCGCAGGGCAGCCGCAGTGCGCGAGCAGCCCGCTGCTGACCAGCCTCGAAGCGATCGAGGACATCGAGGGGACGAGCCTCGACGACACTCTGGTCGGCAATTCGGGGCCGAACCAGCTACTGGGAAGACCCGGGCACGATTCCTACTTTGCCGCGGCCGGCGACGACTCGATCCTTGCCAACTCCGGCGACGAAGACCTGGCGATCGCCTGCGGCGAAGGCTTCGACACCGCCCAGGTCGACCACCCGGAATACGGCGACCCCGCACCGGTCGACTGCGAGTCGATCTACGAGCGCGACCCGAACAGCTTCCGGCCACCGGACACCCCGCCTAATCCCAACCCGGAATCCCCCGGCGGCGGAACCCCGCAGCCCCCATCCGCACCCGCGCCCCCTCCCGTGCCCACCTCACGGCCCAAAGCGCCATCGCGAGCGCCCGTCGATCGAACGTCCCCGCAGACCAGGCTCCTCCACCGTCCTGGCAAGGTCGTCTTCGCCACCGGCCTGCGTCGCACTGTGACCTTCGCCTTCGCCTCGAACGAGGCCGGCGCATCGTTCCGCTGCAGGCTCGACCGCGGTCGGTTCAAGCAGTGCCGCTCGCCGCGTGCCTATCGACTGTCACCCGGCAGGCACACGTTCCGTGTCTTCGCGATCGACCGAGCCGGCAACCGCGACCCGTCCCCTGCCCTGGTCGAGCTGCGGGTCCGCCGTCGTTAGCGTCCGCTGGAGCCGAAGCCACCGTCGCCGCGGGAGGAATCGGTCAGCACCTCGACCTCGACCGGATCCGCGAGCGCGATCGGCGCAACAACGAGCTGAGCGATCCGCTCGCCCGGCTGTATGCGAAAGGTCTCGGCCGGATCGGTGTTGAGCAGCAGCACCCGCACTTCGCCGCGATAGCCAGAATCGATTAGGCCGGGGCTATTGACCAGGGCGATGCCGTGATCCCGCGCCAGTCCCGACCGAGGCAAGACCAACCCCGCATGCCCCTCGGGAATCTCAACCGCGATCCCGGTCCCAACGCTCCACCGCTCCCCCGGCCCAATGTGTGCCGGCTCACATGCACAGAGGTCCAGGCCAGCGTCCCCGTCGTGAGCTCGACTGGGGATCACCGCCTCGCTCGTCAGCTTCGCGACCCGAAGTTCCATCGGCGGGCCACCCTATCGACGGTCTCAGCTACGCGGCATCTCGGGCGACGCCATCGACCTTGAGGTCGTCGAAACGGTGCAGCTCCGCGGCTGGCACCTTGGCACGGACGAGCACGCCATCGCCACGCTCGGTCCGCTCCAGGGCACCGGCGACCTCGTGCAGCTCGTGCAGCCGGGCGCCCTGGCTGTAGGGAACCAGCAGCTCAACCTCGGCCAGCGTGTCCTCGAAGGCCGCCTCCACCCGCTCGCGCAGCCCCTCGATCCCCTCGCGGGTCAGGGCGGAGACCGCCACCGCGCCGGGGTGGCGCAGCAGGGCTTCGCCGCGCTCGTCGGGATCGAGCAGGTCGGCCTTGTTGAGGACGAGCAGGCGCGGCTTGTCGCCGGCTCCGATCTCCTCCAGCACCGCGTCGACCGCCCGCAGATCGGCCAGCCGCCGCTGCTCGGGCGCCGCGGCGTCGACCACCTGTAGGACCAGATCGGCGAGGACCGTCTCCTCCAGCGTGGCCTTGAAGGCCTCGACCAGCTGGTGCGGCAGCTTCTCGATGAAGCCGACCGTGTCGGTGAAGAGGAAGTCGCGCCCGGAGAGGGGGACGCTGCGGGTGGTCGGGTCGAGGGTGTGGAAGAGCCTGTCCCCCACCGCCACCTCGTCGGTGCCCGTCAAGGCGTTGAGCAGCGTCGACTTGCCGGCGTTGGTGTATCCCGCGAGGGCGACCCGGGGCAGCGAGGAGCGATCCCGCCGCGCCCGCATCACATCGCGATTGCGCTCCAGGCGCTGCAATCGCCGCCGCAGCGCCGCGATCCGGTCGCGCGCCAGGCGCCGGTCGGTCTCGATCTGGCTCTCTCCCGGTCCCCTGGTGCCGATGCCGCCGTCCATCCTGCCGGCGCCGAGGCGCTCGAGGTGCGTCCAGAGGCCGCGCATCCTCGCCATGTTGTATTCGAGCTGCGCCAGCTCGACCTGGAGCTTGCCCTCGGCCGAGTGGGCATGGTCGGCAAAGATGTCGAGGATGACCGCGGTGCGGTCGATCACCGGAACGCCGAGAGCAGCCTCGAGGTTACGCTCCTGGCGCGGTGCCAGCTCGTCGTCGCAGGCGACCAGGTTCGCGTCGCAGGCGCCGATCTGCTCCTTGACCTCGGCCAGCTTGCCGCGGCCGAGGTAACGGTCCGGGTCGGGCGCGGAGCGCTGCTGAACCGCCTCCCCGGCCGTCGCCACCCCGGCGGTGCGCAGCAGCTCCTTCAGCTCAGCCAGCGAGTCGCCTTCCTCACCGCCGTCGGCGATGCCGATCGCCAGCGCTCGCTGGCGAGCGCGCGGATTGGAGACGCCGGCGCCGTTGGCGGCGTAGTGCGTCTGCTTGCTGCGCCCGTTCCTGGATCGATCCACTCGATCTGATTGTAGGTGGCGGGACTTCCTGGATAGGCTTAGCGGCCGTGAAGGTCTTCGTTACGGGAGGAACCGGCTTTATCGGCGGCACGGTCGCCCGCCAGCTGCGCGATCGCGGCGACGATGTCGTCTGCCTGGTCCGCAACCCGGACAAGGCAGCGAAGCTGACCGAGCTGGGCTGCCAGATCGTCAGCGGCGACCTCGGCGACACCGAGGCGATGCGCAACGGCATGGACGGCTGCGACGCCGTCGTCCACGCCGCCGCGATGTACGAAGTCGGGATCCCCGCCAAGCAGCACCCGGCGATGTGGGAGGCAAACGTCGCCGGCACCGAGCACGTGATGAACGCGGCGCTCGAGGCGAAAGTGGCGAGGATCGTCTACGTCTCCACCTGCGGCATCTTCGGCAACACGCACCGCAAAGTCGTCGACGAGACCTACGAGCACCCGGGCAAGGAATTCACCTCCTATTACGAGGAGACGAAGCTCGAGGCGCACCGGATCGTCAAGCGGATGACCGCCGAGCAGGCCCTGCCCGCGATCATCGTCCAGCCCGGCGGTGTCTACGGTCCCGGCGACACCTCGCAGGTCGCCGACCTGCTGCAGGAATTCTTCGCCGGGAAGCTGGTGCTGATGCCCTTCCCCGAGTTCGGAATCTGCATGACCCATGTCGAGGACATCGCCGGCGGCATCCTGCTCGCCCTCGACAAAGGCAGGATCGGCGAGACCTACGTGTTGAGTGGACCGGTGACGACGATGCGCGAGGCAATCGAGACCGTCGCCGCCGCCAGCGGCCACAAGGCTCCCAAGCGCGCGATGCCGGTGGGGCTGATGAAGGCAATGACGCCGATCGGGCCTTTGGTGGGCAAGATGCTGGGCCAGCCGCCGAACCTGCGCGAGCTGATCTCCTCGGCGGACGGCGTCACCTTCTGGGCCAGCCACGAGAAGGCCAGCCGCGAGCTGGGCTACGCGCCGCGCGGCATGGAGGAGGGCCTGCGACAGACGCTGGAAGCCGACGAGCGCTTCCCCTCTCCAGCGCCGGCCTGACCGGCTGCAACCTCGATGCGCGTCATCGACACGATGCACCTGGGGCGGCCGCACGTGATCGGCTGCTGGCAGGTCGACGGTGCCCTGGTCGATCCGGGGCCGCAGTCGTCGATGGGGACCCTGCTCGAAGCGCTGGGGGACGAGATGCCCCGCGCCCTGTTGCTCACCCACATCCACCTCGATCATGCCGCGGCGACCGGAGCGCTGGTGCGCCGCTGGCCCGACCTCGAGGTTTACGTGCACGAGCGCGGCGCTCCCCACCTGATCGACCCGTCGAAGCTCCTGGCCAGCGCAGAGCGTCTCTACGGCGATCGGATGCAGCGGCTCTGGGGGGAGATCGTGCCGGTCCCCGAGGCCAACGTGAAGGCGCTGGCCGGTGGGGAGAGCGTGCTTGGCATGCGGGTCGCCTACACCCCTGGCCACGCCTCCCATCACGTCTGCTATCTGCACGAGGAGAGCGGCACCGCCTTCGTCGGCGACGTCGCCGCGGTCCTCGTCCCCGGCACGAACCTGATCGTGCCCCCCACCCCGCCGCCGGACATCGACGTCGAGACCTGGGAGGACTCGATCGGCATCGTCGAAGGCTGGCGGCCACAACGGCTCGCCCTCACCCACTTCGGCGCGGTCGAGGAGCCGTCTGAGCACCTGGCGAAGGCGCGGGAACGGCTCCGCGAGGAGGCTCAGCTCGCCCGCGAGCTCTCCGAGGACGATTATGAGAAGCGCCATCGCAAGCTAGTCGCCGAGAGCGCTGACAGCGAGGAGGCGGCGGCCGAGCTGCTCCAGTGTGTCCCGCCCGAGTACCAGTGGCGCGGGCTCGACCGCTACTGGAAGAAGCGTTAGGTTCTACCAACCCCATGGGTAGGGGCGTCTCGTCACCGAAGAGGGGAGCCAAGAAGTGAGCCGCAATGCGAGCCGACCGTCACTCCGCACCTGTGCCTGCTTCGTCGCAACCGCGTTTGCCGCGAGCGCTCTCGCCGCCTGTGGTAGCGAGGACGAGCAGAGCCTGACCTTCACGATCACCGACCAGGGCGGACAGGTGAAGGTCACCGGCCCCGGGAGTGCCGAGAGCGGAACCGCCGAGATCACGCTGGAGAACGAAGCGAAAGGCGGGAACGACCTGCAGCTGATCCGGGTCGAGGGCGACCACTCTGCGCAGGAAGTCGTCGAAGCCCTCGGCAAGGCGAGCAGTGGGCAGCCGTTCCCCGACTGGTTCTTCGCCGGCGGCGGCATCGGCGGCAAAGGGCCCGGTGGGAGCGGGACGGTGACGCAGGTGCTGCAGCCCGGGACCTACTACGCCCTGAGCACGGAAGGACGCCCCGATCCGAAATCGCTCGCCGCGGTTGAGGTGAGCGGCGAGGAGTCCGATGATGAGCTGCCCGAAGCGGACGCCACCATCACCGCGGTCGAGTACAGGTTCGACACGGAGGAGCTGCCGTCCGGGCAGATCGAGGTCGACTTCGAAAACGACGGGATCCAACCCCATCACCTGCTCGTCTCAGAACTGATCGGCGACGGCACCGCGGCGGACGTGGAACGGTTCTTCAAAACCGAAAAAGGCAAGCCGCCGCTGCGTGAAAACACCCAAGCCACCGCCGTGATCGAAGGCGGCGAAGGCCAGACCGTCGCGCTCGACCTGAAGCCGGGCCGTTACGCCTTCTACTGCTTCATCAGCGACCGCCAGGGCGGCCCGCCCCACGCCTTCAAAGGCATGATCGACGAAGTCGAGGTGGAATAGAGCTGCAGAGAGGCGGCGGCGCGCTCAGGCGAAGTGCTCGCGCATCCGCTCGACCGCCTCGGCGATGCGGTCGTCGGGGGTGGTGAGCGCGATGCGGAAGAAGCCCTCGCCGCTCGGCCCGTACATCGAGCCCGGCGATACGACGACCGCCGCCTCTTCGAGCACCAGCTCGGCGAATGAGGTCGAGGTGTGCCCGTCGGGCACCGGAGCCCAGACGTAGATCGTGCCTTTCGGCGCGGTTACCTCGACGCCGATCTCGCGCAGCGCCGAGACGACTAGGTCGCGGCGGCGGGCGTAGGTCTCGTTCATCCGCTCCAGCGGCCCGGACGGACCTTGCAGGGCGGCGACGCCGGCCTTCTGCACGGCCTCGAACAAGCCCGAGTCGACGTTGGTCTTCAGCCGCCAGTAGGTCTGCACCGCCTCGGCGTTGCCGAGGATCGCAGCGCAGCGCCAACCGGTCATGTTGTAGCCCTTGGAGAGCGAGAAGACCTCGACGCCGACCTCCTTTGCGCCAGGGGTCGCGAGAAAGCTGGGAGCGACGTAACCGTCGTAGGTCGTCTCCGAGTAGGCGTTGTCGTGGACGACGAGGATTTCGTGCTCGCGAGCAAAGGAGACGACCAGCTCGAAGAAGCCCTCGGGCACGGTCGCGCCGGTCGGGTTGTTCGGGTAGTTGACGAACATCAGGCGCGCCCTGGCGGCGACGTCGGGGGGCACCGCACTCAGGTCGGGGGCAAAGCCCAGCTCCGGCACGAGGGGCAGCAGCTCCGGCGTGGCTCCAGCGAGAATCGGACCGCCGGTGTAGACGGGGTAGCCAGGATCCGAGGCGAGCGCGACGCCGCCGGGATCGAGAAAAGCGAAGCAGAGATTGTAGATGCACTCCTTGGCGCCGATGGCCGGAATCACCTCGCTGCCGGGGTCGATCTTCACACCGAAGCGCTCGTCGTAGAAGCGGGCGAACGCCTCGCGGAAGTCGTCGCGGCCGCGATTGCTCGGGTACCGATGAGTGGCCGGATCGGCGACCGCCTCCTGCATCGCCGTGACGATGTGAGGATAGGTCGGTTCGTCGGGATCGCCGATCCCGAGGCTGATCACGTCGATGCCGGCGGCGCGCTTCTCGGCGATCCGCCGCTCCAGTTCCTGGAACATGTAGGGAGGCATCGCCTCCAGGCGCTTGGACGGGTCTGCGATTCCCACGGGCGCGGAAATCTAGACGAATCGACTTTGCGCCGGTCGTCCTAGCCGTCGAGATCGGCGAGGACCTGCAGCATCTCGGGTGAGAGTTTGCCGGAGCAGATCGGCTCCGCCCAGCCGGTCAGGGTCACGTCGAGATCGTCTGAGATCTCGACTTCGAGCTCGCCGCCATCGAGCTCGACGACGATCGGGCTGGATGCGCCGCCTAGAAAGGCAGTTACCGCAGCGCCGCTGGCGCCCGTCCCGGAGGAGAGCGTCTCCCCCACCCCTCGCTCGAAGATCCGTGCTCGGACGCGACTGCCGTCGATCTTCAGGAAGGAGACGTTGGTGCGGCTGGGGAACAGCTCGTGGCCTTCGATCCCCGGACCGATCTCAGCCAGGTCGAGCTCCGCCAGCGCGTCCCCAACGACGATCGCGCACTGCGGATTACCGATCGAGATGTGCTGGAACTCCCACTTACGACCGGCGGCCGTCAGGGTGCCACTGCCGTCCGACCCACCCGACGGGAAGTCCTTTGAGGCAGTCGAGGCCCTGCCCATCTCGACCGAGCAGGTCCGCTCCGAGGTGATCGTCGGTGTAATCGGCCCGGCCGCGGTGCGGATGGCGAAGGTGTCGGCCTCGGTCCAACCGTGCCGTCGCAAGTAGAGGATCGCCTCCCGCGCGCCGTTGCCCGAAAGCTCGGCCTCGCCGCCATCGGGATTGAAGATGCGCAGCTCGGCGACGAACGCGGGGTCATCGCTGCGCGACAGCAACAGCACTCCGTCGGAGCCGATGCCGAAGTGCGGGTCGCAGATCCGCTGCACCCGTGCAGGGCTCAAATCCCACGGCAGCTCGTCGGCCTCGACGATCACGTAGTCGTTTCCCAGCGCCGTCCACTTCTCGAATCGCATCGCCGCACCCTACCCAGACGTGCCGGGACTTAGAGGTCCATATGGGCGCTTAAGTCACGGCACGTCCAGCGTGGCAGCGATTTGGGTGGCCACCTCGACGTCTGAGCGGTCGGTGCGATCGATCCAGCGCAGGTTTGGGATCTTGCGCATCCAAGTGAGCTGGCGGCGGGCATAGTTGCGGGAACGCTTCTTCATCCGCTCGACGTCGCCGGCGAGCAACTCGTCGAAGCCGAGCGCCTTGCGCGCCGTACGCGACGGGCCCAGTGCCTCGGCCCTCCTGACCTCCTCGGCGGCTCCGCCGGAGACGATCGCCTCGGTCCGCGCGTCGATCCGCTCGTAGAGCTGGGCGCGGTCCATGTCCAGCCCGAAGATCGTCGTCGGCAGCCGGGTCTCGGACGACCAGAGCTCGGAGTCCTCAGACCCAGAGGGCACCTTTTCGAGCGACAGCTCGGCCACCGCCGCGCGCAGATACAGCCCGGTCCCCCCCACCACGATCGGTTGCCGCCCCGCCGCCAACGCCGCATCGATCTCCACGTGAGCCAATCGCATGTAGTCACCGACGGAAAACGGCTGGGTAACGGAGACGAAGCCCACCAAGCGATGCTCAAGCCTGTCTCGCTCGGCTTCCGTTGCTACGCCCGTCAGCGCCTCGAGACCCTCGTAGACCTGCAGCGCATCGCACGAGATCGCAACCGGGTCCTCGCCCCGCTCCTTCAGCAGCGTGGCAAGCTCGATGGCGACCCCGGTCTTGCCGACACCGGTAGGCCCAAAGATCGCGACTACGCGCATCGGAAATGTGGCTCAGGCGTTCCGTAATGGCCGTGTCGGGGCTGCCCCGAACGGCTTGTACTTTTTCGTCGTCGGGACCGTGGACGACTAATCCGAAACCACCGAAAAAGTTGAGTGAGGGGTTGCCCCGACACCGCCCTAACCGACGCGACTGAGCAACAGCTCCGTCCCACTGAGAGTCGTCGAAGTCGCGGCGTCGATCTGAACCGTGACGAACTCACCGGGCACCCCAGTTCCGTCGAAATTAACGGTCTTGTTATGCCTGGTACGCCCACGCAGCCGAGTCGGATCGGTCCTGCTGGGACCCTCGACCAGCACCTCGAGCTCGCGCCCGACGAACCGCTGCGCCCGCTCGGTAGCTCGCCGCTGGACCAGCTCGACCAGCCGCTCCATCCGCTCGCGCTTGACCGGGTGCGACACCTGCTCTCCCATCGTCGCCGCCTCGGTTTCTCGCCGCGGCGAGAAGACGAAGGTGAAGGCGCCGTCGTAGCCGACCTCGTCGACTACCTCGAGCGTCTGCTCGAAGTCAGCCTCGGTCTCACTGGGAAAGCCGACGATGATGTCGGTCGTGATCGCGCAGTCGGGGACGTGCTCGCGGATTAGCGAGACGCGGTCCATGTAGCGTCGGCGGTCGTAGGTGCGCCGCATCCGCTTGAGGATCGCGCTGGATCCCGATTGCAGTGGCAGATGGATGTGCTCGCAGAGCGAAGGCAGCTCGGCGTGGGCACGGATCACGTCCTCCTTCATGTCCTTCGGGTGCGGGCTGGTGTAGCGGACGCGGTCGATGCCGTCGATCGCGTCGATCTGAGCCAACAGCCCCGAGAAGCCGACCCGCGACTCCGCCGGCAGGTCGCGGCCGTAGCTGTTGACGTTCTGACCCAGCAGCGTCACCTCGCGCACTCCATCCGCGGCAAGGGACGTCGCCTCCGCGATCAGCTCCCCGGGATCGCGGCTCACCTCCCTGCCCCGAGTCGAGGGCACGATGCAGTAGGCGCACCTGCAATTGCAGCCTTGGGAGATCTGCAGCCAGCCCTGGAACTCGCGCTGCCGGCGCGCCGGCAGATGACCGGAGAAATCCTCGAACTCGAAATAGCCCTGCGCCGTCAAAGAGTCGGAGGTGAGGAACTCCGCGAGCTTGTGGATCTGACCCGGCCCGAAAGCGACGTCGACGAAGGGAAAGCGCTCGAAGACCTCCTCCTTGACCGACTGCGCCCAGCAGCCGCCGACCCCGACGACGCGCTCGGGGTCTTCGCCTTTCAGCCGCTTCGCCTCACCGAGGTGAGCGACAAACCGATTGTCGGCCGACTCGCGGATCGAGCAGGTGTTGAAGAGGATCAGATCGGCCTCGGCACGACTCGCCGCCTCCTCGTAGCCGAGCGACTCGAGCATGCCCTGCATGCGCTCGGAGTCGTGCACGTTCATCTGGCAGCCGAACGTGGTTACGTGGTAGGTGGGCATCCCCCTCAGGGTACTGACGGTGCGAGATGCGACGGTTTGCAGCGTCCTCAGCGGATGGTGAGGGTGCCTTCCATGCCCGCTTCGGCATGGCCGGGCACGGTGCAGAGGAAGGTGTAGGTGCCCGGCGCGAGATCGGCGCTCACCGACGTCTTCCCTTCGGAAATCGTTTCCGAGACGGCGATCTGCTTGCCGCCTTGCTCGATCGCCACGTCGTGTTCGAGCGTTGCCGGATTGTCGAAGTCAATCGTCACCTTGCCGGGCTTGCTGCTCAGCGTCGTCGTGTCAAAGGCGATCTCGGTTGGGTCCGCCGCCAGCTGCAGGGTGCCGCCGGGGCCTTTCGAGGCCGCTTCGGGCTTCGGCATCCCGCTCGCCTCGCGCTTCGCCTCTCCCCCACCCTCGGTCTTGCCGGTCTCGGCGGGCGTCAACCCCTCCTCTTCGGTGAACTCCTGGCCGGCCTGCTCGAACTCGCTCGCTCTCGCCTCCTGCTCGTCCTTGCCGTTGAGAACGGCGAACGTCGTCGCGGCGCCCACCAACGCGACGAACCAGAGCGCGACGAGTGGCGCCATCCGTCCCGGGAACCGCTCGAAACGCAGTCCCGCGAAACTCACCAGCACCGCCGACACGGCGAGAGCCGCGCCGCAGACGTAAAAGATCGTGGCGTTATCCATGCGCGGCGGAATCCTATCCAGTGAGGACGGCGGAGCGACGCCGGCGGATAGGCGTCACCGGGCGTAATTCGTGGCGCGACTCTCGCGGATCACGGTGATCTTGATCTGGCCCGGATACTCGACCTCCCGCTCGATCGAGGTGGCGATCTCGTACGAGATCAGCGCCGCCCGCTCGTCGTCCACCTCGCCGGGGTCGACCATCACCCGGATCTCGCGCCCGGCCTGCATCGCGTGGACCTTTTCGACCCCGGGATGACGGGAGGCCAGTCCCTCGAGATCGCGCAGGCGGGTCACGTATCCCTCGAGCGTGTCGCCGCGAGCCCCCGGGCGAGCGCCGGAGACGGCGTCGGCAGCTTGCACGATCACGGCCTCGACCGTGCGTGGCTCGACCTCGTCGTGATGGGCCTCGATCGCATGTGACACGGCCTCGCTCTCGCCGTAGCGGCGGGCGAGCCGGGCCCCGGCCTTCGCGTGAGTGCCCTCGACCTCGTGGCTGACAGCCTTGCCGATGTCGTGCAGCAGCGCCGCCCGTCGCACCGTCTCCTCGCTGACACCCAGCTCCGCCGCGATCAGCGACGCCAGATGCGCGCACTCGACCAAGTGGCTGAGCACATTCTGCCCGTAGCTCGTACGGAACTGAAGTCTGCCGAGCAGCTGCGCCAGATGGGGGTGAAGTCCGCTTACCCGGGCCTCCAGCAAGGCTCGCTCGGCCTCCTCCGCGATCCGGCCGCCGATCTCTTCTCCAGCCTGGGCATAGGCTTCCTCGCAGCGAGCCGGATGGATGCGACCGTCGGAGACCAACCTCTCCAGCGTGATCCGGGCGATCTCCCTGCGCACCCCGTCGAAGCTCGAGATTCGCACCGCCCGCGGTGTGTCGTCGACAAGGATGTCGACCCCGGTGAGCTGCTCGAGGGTGTGGATGTTGCGCCCGTCCCGCCCGATGATCCTGCCCTTCATCTCATTGTTCGGCAGGGGAACGAGCTGGGTCGTGCTTTCTATCGCATGGGCTCCCGCGAGACGCTGGGTCGCGGCGGCAAGGATTCCGCGAGCCCGGCGCTCGGTTGCGGTCCGTGTCTCCTCCTCGATCCGTCGCAGCACCAAGCCCGCCCGGCGACGGGCATCGACTTCCATCGCGCGGATCAGGGTTCGCCGCGCCTCGGCGGCGCTCAGCGAGGAGATCCGCTCCAGCTCCGCAAGCTGCCTGTTTTCGCCCTCGCCTAGCTCCGCCTCCCGGCAGTCCAAATCTCGCTCGCGAGCGTCAAGCGAGTCCCGGCGACGCTCCAGCTCATCTAGCTGGGCATCCAGCGCCTCCAGCCGGTCCAGCACCAAATCGGGCTTCGAACCGTTGCCGCGTGACGACATCCACGACGGCAGGCTGAGTTTCATCTAAGCCAGATAGTACTCCCAGAGAACCGCTTGTCTAACCTAGGGCCGGCCTTAAGCAGCTTCTGCGACCGGCGGAGGAGTCTCTTGTGGGGCTTTTTCTGCGCCGATGCCGAGCGCTGCGCGGATCTTTGCCTCGATCTCGCTCGCGATCTCGGGATTGTCGACGAGGAACTGCTTGGCGTTGTTGCGTCCCTGGCCCAGCCGCGTCTCGCCGTAGGAGAAGAAAGACCCGGATTTCTGCACCAGATCGTGCTCGATCCCGAAGTCGATCAGTCCCCCCTCGCGGGAGATGCCGACCCCGTACTCGATGTCGAATTCGGCCTGTTTGAAGGGCGATGCGACCTTGTTCTTGACGACTTTGACCCGAACCCGGTTGCCGACCGCCTCGGTCCCTTCCTTGAGGGTCTCGATGCGGCGGATGTCGAGGCGCTGCGAGGAATAGAACTTCAGCGCCCGACCGCCCGGCTGGGTCTCGGGCGAGCCGAACTGGACCCCGACCTTTTCGCGGATCTGATTGGTGAAGAGGCAGACGGTGTTCGTCCGGTTGAGATTCCCGGCGAGTTTGCGCATCGCCTGCGACATCAGTCGCGCTTGGAGGCCGACGGTCGTGTCGCCGATCTGGCCATCCAGCTCGGCTTTCGGCGTCAGCGCCGCGACCGAGTCGATCGCGACGACGTCGACCGCGGCGGAGGCGATCAGCCGGTCGGCGATCTGCAGCGCCTGCTCGCCGTAGTCGGGCTGGGAGACCAGCAACTCGTCGGTGTCGACGCCGATCGCCCGTGCGTAGATCGGGTCGATCGAGTGCTCGGTGTCGATGAAGGCGCAGATCCCGCCACGACTCTGGGCCTCGGCGATGATGTGGTAGATCAGCGTCGTCTTTCCCGACGACTCCGGACCGAAGATCTCGACGATCCGCCCGCGCGGCACCCCGCCGATCCCCAGCGCGAGGTCGAGCGAGAGCGCCCCGGTCGGGATCGCTTCGATCGGGATTGCGCTGTCGGCGCCGAGGCGCATCAGCGCGCCCTGGCCGAAGTCCCGCTCGATCTGGGTCACCGCCGCCTCGAGCGCCGCGTCCTTCGCCTTGGCCTCCTTGGCCGAGGCATCCTTCAAAGCCGCTTTCTTGTCTGCCATCTCAATCACCTCACTGCCGCCCGCCTGTGGGCAGCTCGACTTGCGCCAGCGGGGTGTACTGCGCACCCTGCGGCTGGAGTTCAGAACGGTAGAGAGTCATCCGGCGGCAAACCGCAGGCTGCAGCAATGCTTGCGGTAGCGCCCGAGGAGGTCGCGTGACGGACGCTGGACGCTTCGAGCCGCGTTCCTCGCGGCGCACCCTGGCCACCGTGACGTGCGGCCAGAACGGCCGCTTCTCCGGCTCGTAGAGGTGTGCTTCGATCAGCTTCTCCTCCACCACCGCCTGGAGCTTCGCCGCGGCGGGCGAGGCGACGGGGATCGCGAAGAGGCGCGGCCGGCCGCGCTCCGGTCGCGGCACCGGGTGCCCTAACTCCATCCTGGGCGCAGGCCCGGCGCTCCCCTCGACGATCCCCGCCAGTCGCGGGATCTCCTTCTCCGGCAGGTAGCCGAGAAACGCAAGGGTGATGTGAAGCGATGCGGGTGCAACCGGCCGTAGCGCCGGATCGACAAGCGCCTCATGCCCCCAGGCAACGATCTCCGTTCGCACCCGATCGGGCAGGTCGAGCGCAACGAACATCCGTGCCCGCGGACTCTTCAACCTCTCCTTCGCCATGCGGCGGACGCTACGTGGCGGCGGCGCACGAGACAACGCGCGATCGCCAAAAATCTGTGCCGATTTCGCTACAGAGGTGCATCCTTGCCGCCGAGCAGGGTCCGCAGCAGGTGCATCGCAACGAGGGCGGAGCGTTCGCGGATGTCCTCGCGCCCGCCCGGGATGACCGGATCGCGGGCGATGCTGGTGCCATCGGCAAGACGGGCGTCGAAGCAGACGTAACCGACCGGCTTCTCCTCGCTGCCCCCGTCGGGGCCGGCGATCCCGGTTATCGAGACGGCGACATCGGCCCCAAATCGCTCCAGCGCCCCCTGCGACATCGCAGCGGCAACCTCGGCCGAGACGGCACCGTGGCTTGCGATCAGCTCCGGGTCGACCCCCAGCAGCTCGGCCTTTGCCTCGTTCGAGTAGGCAACGACGCTGCCGGCGAAGTAGGCCGAAGCCCCTGGCAGATCGGTGATCCGAGCCGCCAGCAGCCCTCCCGAGCAAGACTCGGCAAGACCCAGCTGGCGCCCCTGCAACAAGCGCGCGAGCTGCGAATCGACGGTCTCACCGTCGAGGCTGAACAGATGGCGGCTATGTCGGTCGGCAAGGCCGACTCGCACTGTCTCCGCGACGGCCGCCGCCTCGGCTCGGTAGCGGACGTCGATCTCTATCTCGCCGCGGCGTAGGCAGGTGGTGATCTCCACCGCCGCCAGATCCGTCCCCTCGCCCTCGATCTCTCGCAGGCTCTTGGCGATCTCCGACTCCGGGATGCCGAACATCCTCACCGTGTAGGCAAGCAATGGCGTGGCGCGAGCCAGCACCGCCTGCACCGGCCGCGACTCGATCGCCCGCGGCCACATCGGTTGCAGCTCCCGCGGCGGACCGGGCAGGACGATCGCGACCCGCTCGCCCGCCGGCACCACCAGCCCAGGCGCGGTTCCGACCGGATCGAGGGGCGCAGAGCCCTCGGGCACCATCGCCTGCTTGCGGTTGGCCACGCGCACCGCCTCCTCGTCGAAGCGGAAGCGCCGCGCGAAGCCACGCAGGATCGCCGCGATCTTCTCCTCCATCTCCTCGTCGAGCACCAGCTCCCGCCCGGCGAAGCGCGCGACGACCTCCGCCGTCAGGTCGTCGGCGGTCGGACCGAGACCGCCGGAGGTGACGATCAGATCCATCCCCTCGGAAGCCATGAAGCGCAGGGCGGACTCGAGATCGTCGGGCCGGTCGCCGACGACCAGGATGTGGGCGACGTCGACGCCCAGCTCGGCCAGCCGTTCGGAGATCCAGGGCCCGTTGCGGTCGGCTATGCGGCCGGTCAAGACCTCGGTTCCCGTTACGACAATGCCCGCCCTAACAATGGCCGCCGCCCCCGGACCGCTCATTCGCAGTCGGGCCTTTCCCCTTCTTCGAGCGCGATCAACTTGCCACCGGAGTCGACGCGGTAGCCCACCGGGCTGGAGCTGGCAGGAACTTCTGCATCTTCCCCGTCGACGAGCATAGTCACCGAGCCGTTTCCCAGCGCGACTTCGAACCCCTTCGACCGGAACGGTCCCTCTTCGGCACCCGCTTCGAGGATCTGACCGTCGATCAGCGGCTCTTCCTTGGCATCCAGCAGGCACACCCATACTTCCGAGGTCGCCGCGAGGCGTACGGCGACGCCTGGCTGGGCGACCGGTTGCGTCGTCTGGCCGGTGTTCTTGTGCCGCTTCCCCCCGTTTGCCGATGGCGCCGGCGCGGAAGAGTCGCCATCGCCTCCCGCCAGGCCGATTCCGATGACAACAGCGATCAGGCCGAGGATGAGCGCGGTCGCCAAGACGCCACGTGGAATCCGGGGACGACTGCCACGGCCACCGGTCGGAACCGGCTCGACGCGCTTCGGTGCCCGCTCCCCCCCAGGCGGAGCGGTGCTGCGCCGGTAGTCGTCGGCGAGGCGCTCTCCATCGAGACCGAGGTAGGAGGCGTAGGTACGGATGAACCCTCGCGTATAGGCACCGCCGGGAAGTGCGTCCCACTCCTCGTTCTCCATCGCCTGCAAGTAGCGAGCACGGATCTTGATCGCACTTTCGACCTCGTCCAGATCGATTTTGCGACGGCTTCGCGCCTCGCGCAGGGTGGCTCCGATGCCGATGTCCACCCAGACATTGTGTCTACTACGCCGATTTGGCGCGAACGATCTGCGTCAGCTCATCTCATCGGCCTCGACCGCGACCGGCTCCGCGCTCTGGCCGTCGCCAAGCACGCGCGGCAGATCGGCCTCGGCGATCAGCACCTGCCGGGGCTTTGAGCCCTCATAGCCGGAGATCACGCCACGCCGCTCCAGCATGTCGATCAGCCTCCCTGCCCGCGTGTAGCCGACCCGGAGCCGGCGCTGGATCATCGACACCGAAGCGGTTTCGGTCTGCACGACGGTGCGGATCGCCTCGTCGAGCAGGTCGTCGGCGTCGGGGTCGAAGTCGTCGTCCCCCGTCTCGCCCGCGACCTCCTCCCGGGCCTCCAGAAGCTCCGCCTCGAATTCCGGTTCGCCCTGCTTGGCCCAGTGCCCCGTGACCCGCGCGATCTCCTCCTCGGTCACGAACGCCGCCTGCACGCGAGCCAGCTTCGAGGTGCCGGCGCCGCGGAAGAGCATGTCCCCCTGGCCGAGCAGGGCCTCCGCCCCGCCCTGGTCGAGGATCACCCGCGAGTCGGTCTGCGAGGAGACAGCGAAGGCGATGCGGGCGGGGATGTTGACCTTGATCGTGCCGGTGATGATGTCGGTCGAAGGTCGCTGCGTCGCCAGCACCAGGTGAATCCCGGTGGCGCGTGACTTCTGCGCGAGGCGGATGATCGAGTCCTCGACCTCGGCCGGCGAGACCATCATCAGGTCCGCAAGCTCGTCGATTACGCAGAGGATGTGCGGCAGCGGCGCCTCGCCGGCCTTGATCCGGGCCCGGTTCAGCTCCGCCAGGTTGCGGCAGCGCGCCTGGCCCATGATCCCGTAGCGGCTCTCCATCTCGCCGATCAAGTTGGCGAGCACGTTGGCGGCGAGGCGAGGCGAGGTGACCACGGGCGTCAACAGGTGCGGGACGTTCTCGTAGTGGTTGAGCTCGACCTGCTTGGGATCGACCAGGACGAGCCGCACGTCGTTGGGCGAGGCGTGCATCAGGATCGAGGAGAGGATCGCGTTGACGCAGCCTGACTTGCCCGAGCCGGTCGTGCCGGCGACGAGGACATGGGGCATCTTCGCCAGGTCGGTCCAGACCGCGTTGCCGTCGATCCCTTTGCCGAGCCAGGCGACCAGGGGCGAGGTCTTCTCCGGGCGACCGGCGTAGATGTCGCCGAGACGGACCAGGCGACGGCGGGTGTTCGGGACCTCGACCCCGACCGCCTGCTTGCCCGGGATCGGCGCCAAGATCCGGATGTCGGTGGAGGCGAGCGCGTAGGCGAGGTCGTTGGAGAGCTCGGTGACTTTCTTCACCTTGGTGCCGGGGGCGAGGCGCAGCTCGAAGCGCGAGACGTGGGGACCGCTGACGATGCCGACGATCTTCGCCTCGACGCCGAAGTGGCCGAGCGTTTCGACCAGCTTGCGCCCGATCGCTTCGTGGTCCCGGGGGTCGGGACCTTTGTCGCCTTTGCCTTTTTCCAGCACCTTGGCGGGCGGGGGCCGGTAGTCGATCTGATCGGATTCGGTGACGCCGCGCTTCTGCCCCATAGGAGTCAGCGCCGCTTGCTTGGACTCGGAATCGGTGCCCACGCCGAGGCCCTCCTCGCTGCGGACCTCGACCTCGTAGGC
Source organism: Solirubrobacterales bacterium (assembly GCA_044867645.1). GTDB lineage: Bacteria > Actinomycetota > Thermoleophilia > Solirubrobacterales > 70-9 > VRUE01. Next base: position 40,461 of record JBIOVI010000063.1, read on the forward strand.
GTGGGGATGCAGGCCCTCCTCCACCGGCGCGGGGTCGACGGCCGGCTCGGCGTCGAACTCGGTGGTCGCCGGCTCCTCGTCCTCCTCAAGTTCGCCCCCGGCGAGCGCCACGGTCGGTTCGAAGTCGTCATCCTCGGGATAGGTACTCATCACGTCGGTGGGTCCGGCCTTGGTCTCGAGGGCAGTGGTCCTTTCGCCGCGTCGCGCTTCGCGATGCTGGATCGCCGTCTGGGCGATGTCGCGACCGCCGAGGACGGTGCGGCGGACGCCGCGACCTACCCCTCGGAAGACGGTCGATATCGAGGTGCCGGTGACCAGCATCGCTCCAACCGCCAGCATCAGGACGGTCACGATCCGCGCCCCCACCTTGCCGAGCAGGTACTCGAGCCCAGTTTCCAGCCCGTAGCCGACCTTGCCGCCGTCCCAGCCGAAGAAGAACACGAAGGTTAGGTAGACGCCAGACGCGATCAGGGAGAGGCCGATCAGGTCGAGGTGGCGCTGCTGCAGTCCTTCCGGCAAGCGTGGCCGCGGCAGGCGTGGCTTGGCTTTCGCTTTCCCCTTCGGTTTACGGCGAGCAGCCGAGCCTCGTTTCTTGCGCACGAACATGGCAGCCGCTTCGACGCCAACCGTCCCTCCCCTGCCTGGACGCTACGGCTGCGTCGCGATCCAGGCCGCAATCAAGCTGGCAAAACCACCGATCGCCGCGCATATCAGCAGAACCATGAGTGTTTGAATCGCGTCGAACCTGGTGTGCATTTCGGATCGCATGGCCTGCATCTCGGACCGCAGGGCTTTGGACTCCTCATTCATCTCGGCGCGAACTTTCGTGAACTCGGTGCCCACACCCTTGAACTCGGTCCCCACGCCCTTGAACTCGGTGCCCACAGCCTTGAAGTCGTTGTCCACGCCCTTGAATTTGGCATGCACTTCCTTGAACTCGGCCCGCACGTCCTTGAACTCGGCCCGCATCTCTCCATGCATCGCCTTGATGCTGTCGTTGAGGTCGTCCAACCTGTCATCGCTCCAGCTCACCCTCATCGCCTCCATGTGTTCACGCTAGCGGGGCGCCTCGCAAGGGTGATGCGCCGAATGTAAAAAGTTTCGCAGACTTTTGTCTCAGATGTGTGTCAGCCGGCGCAGACCCAGGCGCTGCCGCCCGAGTCAGCCCAGATTTCGGCGGCGATGCGGTCTTGTTCGGACTTCGGTGCGTCCTGCGGCTCGCCCTGACCGCCATAGAGGTCCCAGGTCGAGGGCAGGATCTGGTAGGCGCCACCGGCGCCGCTGCTCGGGTTGACGGCGCCGTAGTTGCCGCCGGACTCGCACATCACGATGTAGGTGGGGATCGAGTAGGGACCGCCGAGCCAGCGGCCTACGATTTCTTCAGCCGCGGCACGACTCGCTGCTTCCGCGGCTTCGATCTCGCCGACCCATTCGCCGATTTTCGATTTCAGCGTTGCGAGAGATTCGGACCTCGCTGCCGAGAGCGAGTCCAGCCTGACCGTTGCCTCCTCGGCGCGGCTGCGCACGGCGGCGATTTCGGAGCGGGCCGCGGCGAGGCGCTCGTTGTAGGCGTCGACCCGCGCCTTCAGCGCGGCGACGAGCTCCAGCTCGTGCCGCACCCGGTTACGCACCTGCTCGACCCGCGCCGCCAGCTCGGTGTCGGAGTCCTCGATCCGCTGCAGGTATTCGGTCCTCGTCGCAAGCTCGTCGTAGTCACCCGAGCCTAGGATGACGCTGGCAGTGCTCGGCGAGCCGCTCTCGTAGATCGCAACCAGGCGCCGGGCGAGCGCCCGGCGGGCGCGACGCAGGCGACGGCGCTCGGCTTCGAGATGCCGTTCGGAGCGCTCGACCTCGGCGGCGAGCCTCGCGGCCCGCTCGCGCCCGTGTTCGAGCAAGCCGGTCAGATGCCGCTCGCGCGAAGCGGCCGCCGATGCTTCGGCTTCGGTGCTGGCCAGCTGTTCCTGCGTCGCGCGGATCTGGGCGCCGAGCGAAGCCGCTTCGTCGCGGGCGCTGTCCACCTTGCCTCGAAGTACGTCGATTTCGGCCGCGCCGGCGGAGGCAACCGCAAGCAAGGCTACGACAAGGAGAGCGACTGCGGGCTTCCAGCGCATGCGAGCACCTCAGATGACCGATTTCGCGGCAGCGTGTGCCTGGGGGCGCGCGTGGTCGAGCAGATCAAGGACGCAGGGTGCAGCCTTTGCTGGTTGCAAAGGCAAACCCGAGGACGCCGAGATGCGCAGCGCCACGCGTGTCATCCAGGTGCGCGAGGTCGCGGAATTGGTCATCTAACCCTCGGGAACGTTGCGGTTCGCCAGGTAGACGGCGGCACCGATCGCCGCGACCGCAAGGCCGGCACCGATCCGGATCTCGCGGCGGTAGCGGCGGCGCAGATAGATCACCGCGAAACGCAGAGCCGCCTTGCCGAGCGTGTTGTACATCAGCCTTCGTTCCCCTCGTTGCGCTGCCTCGCCCTGTACGCCATCCGCGATTGCAGCGACCAGAGCTCGATGAACCCGGGTGAGGCAGTCTGCGAGAAGAGGCCGCCCGACTCGGCAAAGGAGGCAAGGTCGGCGTCGTAGACCGCGTTGGGGGAAGAGCGCGTGACGACGCGCGCGCTCCCTTTGTACAGCCGCAGCCCGATCGTCCCGCTCACCTGTGCGTTGACGGCATCCATGTATGCGTCGAGGTCGGAGCGCAGTGGCTCCCACCAGAGTCCGGCATAGACAAGGTACGCCCACTTCTGGTCCAGCCCCGGCTTTAGCTGGTTCTGGTGGATCGTTCCCACCAGCTTCTCGAGCTCCTGGTGAGCGGGCAGCAGGATCGCCGCCGCCGGCACCTCGTAGATGTCGCGCACCTTGAGCCCGACGATGCGGTCCTCGATGTGGTCGACGATCCCGACCCCGTGGCGGCAGCCGATCTCCGCCACCGTTTCGAGCAGCTCGACTAGCCCGAGCCGCTCCCCGTTCAGCCCAACCGGAACGCCGGCCTCGAACTCGACCGTCACCGTCTCCGCCTCGTCCGGCGCCCGCTCGGGCAGGGTGACCAGCTGGAAGACGTCGTCCTCCGGCGCGTGATCGAGATCCTCGATCCAGCGACCCTCCGACGAGCGGCCCCAGAGGTTGTCGTCGATCGAGTAGGGGGCGACCTCGGTGCCTCCCTTGACGGGGATGCCGTGCTCACGGGCGTAGGCGATCTCCTCCTCGCGGCCCATCTGCCAGGAGCGCACCGGTGCGATCGTCTTCAGCTCCGGCGCCAGCGTCGCCACCGTCGCCTCGATCCGAACCTGGTCGTTGCCCTTGCCGGTGCAGCCGTGGGCGATCGTGTCGCAGCCGGATTCGCGCGCCTGTTCCACCGCCAGCTCGGCGATCAGCGGCCTGCCCAGCGCCGTGAACAGCGGGTAGCCGCCGCCGTAGAGCGCGTTCGCCTTGATCGCCGGGACGACGAAGTCGCTGGCGAAGCGCTCGCGAGCATCGACGACGTGGCACTCGAGCGCGCCCAGGCGCTTCGCCTTGTCCTCGATCGCCGCGTAATCCTCGCCGGGCTGGCCGAGGTTGACGGTGAGGCAGACCACCTCCGCGCCGTAGCGATCCTGGATCCACTTCAGCATCACGCTCGTGTCGAGGCCGCCGGAGTAGAGCAGCAGCACCCGCCGAACCTCGGCCGGGTCGGCCTCGTAGCCCGCAGTGCGGACCTGGTCGGGCTGGTGCTCAGTCATGCTAAGGCGCTTCGAGCCCGCCGCTGCCGCCTTCTTCGGTGGTCGTCGTCGGCGCGGTGGTCGTGGGGGAAGTCGTCGTTTCCGTGGTGGTCGTTTCCGTCGTGGTTGGCTCGGTGTCCGTGGTTTCGGTCGTCTCGTCGGTCGTTTCCGACGTGGTCGAGTCGGTGCTCGGCAGGGTCGTGACCGCCGAAGGGGTCGAGGTCGAGCTGCCGCTGTCGTCGGAGGCGATCACCACGATCGCCACCACCAGTCCGACGATCACCGCGATCAGACCCGCAATCAGCAGCCGCATGTTGCCGTGCCGGCGGCCGCCTGGCTGCTCTGGCTGTCCCATGATCCGAGTCGGGTCGTCGTGCATCGAGTGGTGATCCTACGGCTCTACTCCTCGGGGCCGAGGATCGCGTCGAGGATCTCGCCGGTGTCGTCGATCTCGAAGCCGCTTCGCAGCCGTGCCTCGATCTCGGCTCTCCCGGCACCGGAGACCGCCATCTGCGTTGCCAGCAGGCGCGCGGCGGCAGAGCCGGAGCGTCGGGGAGCCAGTGGCTCCTCGTCGCGGTCACCGTCGCCGACAGCTTCAACGGGCTTCAAATGCACCGTGCGGCGCTCGGCGGAAGTGGGCGGGTCGAGCTGGTCGGCAAGCTCGCGCAGACGTTCGGCGACGATCAGGTCGGCGCGTCCGCGCGCCTCGTCCAGGTAGCGCTGCGCCTGTTCCTCGGCGCCGTCGATGACGCTCGCGGCAGCTCGCTCGGCGGCGTCCACGATCACCGCCAGGCGCTGGGCTGCGTCGCTGGCCGTGGCCGGCGGGCGTCGCTCTGGGGGGATCTTCTGACTGCTCATCTCGTTGCGTAGCTTAGGAGCGAATCGCCGATCGTCACAACGGCGCGCTCGATATGGGCCAAATCGACCGTCAGCGGGGGCAACAGGCGCAGCGTGCCCGGCTCGGGCACGTTGACGATCAGCCCGCGCTCGAGCAGATCGGCGCCCACGGCGGCGGCGTCGATGCCGGGCTCGAGGCCCACGCCGACCATCAGGCCCCGGCCGCGGACCTCGGCGACGCCCTCGAGGGCGAGGAGGTCCTCGCGCAGCACGGCACCAAGCTCGCGTACGCGCCGCAGCAGAGCCGGGTCGTCGACTAGGTCGAGCACGGCAAGCGCCGCCGCCGAGACGACCGCGCCGCCGGCAAAGGTCGAGCCGTGGTCGCCGGGCTCCAGCACCTCGCCGGCGGTGGAGGTCGCGACGCAGGCGCCGACCGGCAGGCCGCCACCCAGCGCCTTGGCGCTGGTCAAGAGGTCTGGCCGCACCGGTGACTGCTCGTAAGCCCAGAGCGAGCCGGTCCGACCCATCCCGGTCTGGATCTCATCGAGGATCAGCAGCGCCCCGGTTTCGTCGCAGGCCTCACGCGCGGCGAGCAGAGTCTCGTCGCCGAGCGGATAGATCCCCGACTCCCCCTGGATCGGCTCGATCATGACCGCGGCGGTGTTCTCGTAGACGGCGTCGCGCAGGGCGCCGGCGTCGTCGAACGGGACCGAGCGGAAGCCGGGCAGCATCGGCCCGAGGGCGCGGTTCTCCGCCATTTTCGGCGTCGCCGCAAGAGCCCCGTAGGTACGGCCGTGGAAGTCGCGTTCGAAGCTGACGATCTCAGGGTTTTCAACGCCCCGGCGGTGCGCGTTCTTGCGGGCGATCTTGATCGCACACTCGTTGGCCTCGGTTCCCGAGTTGGCGAGGAAGACCCTCCCCCCCAGGCTCGAACCGGAGAGGCGCTCGGCGAGCCGCACCATCGGCTCGGTGTAGAAGAGGTTGGACGTGTGCATCAGCCGCCCGGCCTGCTCGCGGACCGCCTCGACCACCGCCGGGTGACAGTGGCCGACCGAGCAGACCGAGATCCCGGCCAGGAAGTCGAGGTACTCCTTGCCCTCGGAGTCCCAGAGCAGCGGCCCCTCGCCGCGCACGAACTCGACCGGCGCCCGCCGGTAAGTGTCCATTAGGTATCGCTGCTCGAGCGCCTGCAGGTCGGTCAGGTTCATGACGTGACCATCGTGCCGATGCCGGCGTCGGTGAACAGCTCGAGGAGCAGGCTGTGCGGCTTGCGCCCGTCGACGATGTGGGCCGACTGGGCACCGCCGCGGATCGCATCGACGCAGGCTACGAGCTTCGGCCGCATGCCGCCCTGCACCGAGTCCAGCTTGTCCTCGACCTCGCCGACCGTCGCCCGGGAGATCAGCGAGCCCTCGTCGGCCGGGTCGGCCAGCCAACCGTTGACGTCGGTGAGGAAGACCGCCTTGTAGGCGCCGAGCGCCGCCGCCACCTTGCCCGCGGCCTCATCGGCGTTGACGTTGTAGGCGTGACCCTCGCGATCGGAGGCCGAGGAGGCGACCACCGGGATGTAGTCGGCGGCGATGTGGTTGAGGACGTCGACGTCGACCCGCTCGATCGAGCCGACGAAGCCGACCTGCTCCGCGTTGGGGACCGGCGCCACCTCGAAGAGGGTGCCGTCCTGGCCGGAGAGGCCGACCGCCGGCTGGCCGTGACGGTTGAGCCGCTGCACGATGTCGGAGTTGAGCTTGCCGATCAGGACCATGCGCGCGACCTCGACCGTCTCCGCGTCGGATACCCGCAGCCCCTCGTGGAAGCGGACCTCGAGCCCGAGCCGCTCCATGTACTCGGTGATCTCGGGGCCGCCGCCGTGGACGACGACGGGGTTGAGCCCGACGTACTTGAGCAGCACGACGTCGGTCGCGAAGGCCTCGCGCAGCCCCTCCTCGCGCATCGCCGAGCCGCCGTACTTGATCACGACGGTGCGGCCGTGGAACTCCCTGATGTAGGGAAGCGCCTCGAGCAGGGTGTCGACGTTCGTGCTCAATTCTTCTCCTCAGGTCGTGTACTCGGCGTTGATGCGAACGTACTCGTAGCCCAGGTCCGAGAACCAGACGTGGGCGGTGTGATCGCCGCGGTCGAGCCGCAGCCCGATCTCGGCCTCCGGCGTGTCCTCGGCCAGCTCGGCGGCGTCGATCGAGTCGGCGCCGATCTCTTCCAGGTCCTCGCCGGCGAGCGCCATCCCGGCGGCCTGGGCGATCCGGCCCCAGTTGGGATCGCGACCGAAGAGGGCCGTCTTGACCAGCGGCGAGTTGGCGATCGTGCGCGCCACCCGCTCCGCCTCGGCCTCGGAGGCAGCGCCCTCCACCCCCACGCGGGCGACCCGCACGGCGCCCTCGCCGTCGGCGACGATCTCGATCGCGAGCTGCAGCAGAACCGCCTCGAGCAACCCGGCGGGAAGCGGCTTGCCGGCCTCCCCGGTCGCCTGCAGCAAGACGGTGTCGTTGGTGCTCATCTGGCCGTCGACGCTGATCCGCTCGAAGGATGAGGCGGCGGCGGAGCGGAGCGCGACGGCCGTGTCTTCGACCACCGCGTCGGTCTGCACGAAGCAGAGCATCGTCGCGAAGTCAGGCATCATCATCCCGGCGCCCTTCGCCTGGGCGGAGAGGGTGACGCCGCCGGCCCGCAGAGTGCAGCTCTTCGGCCAGCGGTCGGTGGTCAGGATCGCCTCGGAGAACGCCATCCCGCCGTCGGCGGAAAGCGCGCCTGCCGCCTCGCCGATCCCCGCCAGCACCGCGTCGATAGGCAGCGGAACACCGATCACGCCGGTCTCGGCGACGGCGACTGTCGTCGGGTCGAAGCCGAGCTTCGCGCCGGCCTCCTCGCACATCGCCCAGGCGTCGGCAAAACCCTGCTCGCCGGTCTCCGCGTTGGCGTTGCCGGCGTTGACAACGGCTGCCCGCACCGCGCCGCGGTCGACCCGCTGACGGCAGACCCTGACCGGCGCGGCCGCGGATGCGTTGCGGGTCAAGAGCACCGACGAGGTGACCCGCTCGGCGTCGCAGACGAGCAGGCCGACGTCGGTTTTGCCACCGCCCTTGAGGCCGCAATGGGCGGCGCCGGCGCGGAATCCCGGGGCGAGCCGCGCGGGATCGAGCTGCTCGACGCCGGCCGGTGGGTCGACCCAGCGCGAGCGAAAGAAGGCCGTGTCGGGGGGCGAAGCGCTCACAGCAGACCCTCCGTCTCCTCGAGGCCCAGCATCAGGTTGAGGCACTGCACCGCCTGGCCCGAAGCTCCCTTCCAGAGGTTGTCGATCGCCGAGAAGGCAAGCACCCTGCCGCGCTCCTCGACCGTGACGTAGACATGGCACTCGTTCGTGTCGCGCACGTCGCGCAGTCCGGGTGGCTGCGCGACCGCATGGACGAAGGGCTCGCCCGCGTAGCGCTCGGCGTAAAGCGCCTGCACCTCTTCTTTGGAGGCCGGCTCGCTCAGCTGCGCGTAGCAGCTGGTCAGCTCGCCCTGGTCGAGCGGCAGCAGGTGCGGGACGAAGGTGACCGGAACGGCACCACCGAGCGCCTCGAGCTCCTGTTCGATCTCGGGCCGGTGGCGGTGGCCCTCGGTCTTATAGGGGAAGGCGTTCTCGTCCATGCTCGCGTAATGCATCGCGTCGCCGCCGCCGCGCCCGGCCCCCGAGACGCCTTGCTTAGCGTCGATCACGACGTCGGCGAGCAGACCCCGTTCCGCCAACGGCGCCAACGCCAATACGCTCGCGGTCGGGTAGCAACCGGGCACCGCGACCAGCTTGGCCTCGCGCAGCTCGTCGCGATACAGCTCGGACAAGCCGTAGACCGCGCCGTCGAACAGCTCCGGCGCGCCGTGCTCGCCGTACCATCGCTCGTAGGTCGCCCGGTCGCGCAGCCGGAAGTCGGCGGAGAGGTCCGCCACCACGATCCCGCGCTCGCGCAGGGCGGCGACGGCCGGCGCCGAGGCGCCGTGCGGATAGGCGACGATCGCCGCGTCGACTCCCCCGACCCCGTCCAGGTCCAGCTCGGTTAGCTCCAGCGGCACGCGGTAGCGTGGGTAAAGACGATCGAGCCGCGTGCCCGCGTCGCTGCGCGAGGTGACCGCGACCAGCTCGAGGCGCGGATGGCGCCAGACGATCTGAGCGGCGAGGGCACCGGTGAAGCCGGAGGCCCCGGCGACCAGCACCCGTGCGGCGGGATCCCCCTGAAGCGGTTGCGGGCGCGCGTCACTCACGGAGCGAGCCCCCAATCTCGCCCAGGACGGTGGCGATCGAGCCGCGCAGCGTCGCGACCTCCTCGTCGGTGAGGGTGCGGTCGCCGGCCCGGAACTCGAGCCGCAGCGCGAGGCTCTTGCGACCCGCGCCGAGCTGCTCGCCTTCGTAGAGGTCGAATACCGCGGCCGAGCGTAGGAGCTCGCCGCCACCGGCCAGCACGGCCTCCCGTATCCGCGCGGCGGAGACCTCGAGTGGCACGACGACGGCCAGATCTTGGAGGACAGCCGGGAAGGTGGTCACGTCCTCGAACGTCTCCTCCCCCGCGGACGCCGCCCCGATCAGAGCCGCCAGTCCGACTTCGAAGCCGGTCGCCGCCTCGAGGTCCCAGCCGCGGCAGACGAGTGGGTTCAGCTCGCCGATCCAGCCCACCTCGTCGCCCTCGACGAGGATCTTGGCGGCACGCCCGGGGTGCAGAAATGGCTCCGCCGTGGGCTCGAAGGCGAGCGCCAACCCGAGCCGGGCCACGACGGCCTCGAGCACGCCCTTGACGGCGAAGAAGTCCGCCGCCTCGGCGCCGCCTCGCCACGATTCCGGCGTCAGCGATCCCACCGCGAGGCCACCGAGCCGGTGCGGCTCGGAGAACGGCGCCGGCCGCTCGCCGGCGAACTCGCCGCCCAGCGGACCACCAGTCGAGCCGCTGGCGGGAAGGTAGACGCGGCCCGACTCGAAGAGGGCGACACGGTCCACATCGCGCGCCAGGTTGCTCCGCGCGGCGTTCAGCAACGAGCCGAGCAGGCTCGTCCGCATCACCGATTGGTCCTCGGACAGAGGGTTGGACACGACGACGCCGGCGGCGCGAGGGTCGTCTGCCGGGATCCGCAGCCTGCCCGGCTCGCCGGGGTCGGTGAAGCTCCAGCCGACGATCTCATCGAAGCCGAGGTCGCGCATCGCGTCCTCGGCGCGGCGGCGCAGTCGCTGGTCCCGGCTCAGCCCGCCCGCCTGCCCGGCCGACCCGGGCAGGGTCGATGGCAGGTGCTCGTCGAGGCCATGGACGCGCGCCACCTCCTCGATCAGGTCGGCCTCGCGGGTGACGTCGTAGTGGCGGTCGGGCGGAACCTCGACGACGAGGTCGCCGCCGTTCGCCTCGACCCCGAAGCCGAGCCGCTTCAGGTAGGCAACCTGATCGGCCTGCTCGATCCGCATCCCGAGCAGGCCCTCGACCCGCTCGCCGCGCAGACGGATCCGCGCAGGCGACGGAGGCTCGGCGGCGACGTCGATCGTGCCGGGGACGAGCTTCGCCCCGCACAGCTCGACCATCAGCCGCGAGGCGATCTGCTGCGCCCGCATGCACAGCGCCGGGTGAAGCTGCTTCTCGAAGCGCGAGGAGGCCTCCGAGCGCAGGCCGAGCAGGCGCGAGGTGCGGAGGATGTTGGTGCCGTTCCAGTTGGCGACCTCGAGCAACACCCGCGTCGTCTCCTCGGAGACCTCGGACACCTGGCCGCCCATGATCCCGGCGATCCCGGAGGGACCATCGCGGTCGCAAACCAGCACGGTCTCAGCGTCCAGCTCGCGCTCGACGCCGTCGAGCGTCGTCATCTTCTCCCCGTCCGCGGCAGTGCGGACACTCAGCGCGCCCTCGGGAACCCTGTCGAGGTCGAAGGCGTGCAGCGGCTGCGCGGTCAACAGCATCACGTAGTTGGTGATGTCGACCACATTGTTGATCGGTCGCTGCCCGGCGACGCTCAACCGCGCCTGCAGCCAGGCAGGCGAGGGGGCGATCTTGACGTCGGTGAAGACGCGGGCAGTGAAGCGCGGGCAGAGCTCGGGGACCTCGACCGCGACCGAGGCGTAATCGCCCACCTCGCCCCCACCCTCGGCGGGAGCGTCCTCCGCCCAGGGCTCGGGGGCGAGCGGCGCGGCGCTGATCGCGTGCACCTCGCGCGCGACTCCGTAGACGCCGAAGCAGTCGACCCGGTTGGGCGTCACCTCCAACTCGAACACCGGCTCGGCCAGCGGCAGCGCCTCTGCGAGGGGGGTTCCGGCCACGGGGCCCTCGTCGAGGACGAGGATCCCATCCGCCTCCTCGGCGATCTCCAGCTCGGCGGCCGAGAGGATCATCCCGTGGGACTCGACGCCGCGCAGCTTCGCCTTGCCCAGCTTCGTCCCGTCGGGCATGGTCGCCCCGGGAAGCGCAACCGGGACGGTCTGGCCGGCGGCCACGTTGGGCGCCCCACAGACGATCGTCCGCACCTCATCCTCGCCGGTGTCGACCCTGCAGACGCTGAGCCGGTCTGCATTGGGGTGGGATTCGCACTCCACCACCCGCCCGATGACGAAGCCGTCGGTCGCGGACGGCCCGACGATCGCGACCCGCTCGACCTCGGTCCCGGTCATCGCCAGCCGCTCGGCCAGCTCGCCAGCCTCGACCCCCGGGTCGCAGTACTCGCGCAACCACGAGTGAGGGACTCTCATAGGAACTGCCCCAGCATTCGCACGTCGTTGTCGAAAAAGCGCCGCAGGTCCGGGACGCCGTGGCGCAGCATCGCGATCCGCTCCACCCCCATGCCGAAGGCGAAGCCCTGCACCCGCTCAGGGTCGTAGCCGTTCTCGGCGACGAAGCCGAGCACGTTGGGGTCGACCATGCCGGCACCGCCGACCTCGATCCAGCCCTGGCCCTTGCAGAGGTTGCAGCGCCCGCCGTCGACCAACTCGCCCGTCCCCTCGCACTGGAAGCAGGAGACGTCGAACTCGACGCTGGGCTCGGTGAAGGGGAAGAAGTGCGGCCGCATCCGCGCCTCACGGCCCGTGCCGAAGATCGCCTTCAGCATTTCTTCCAGCGTCCCCTGCAGGTCGGCAAGCGTGATCCCCTCCCCGATCGCAAGCCCCTCGACCTGGTGGAACATCGGCGTGTGGGTGGCGTCGGAATCGCGCCGGTAGACCTTGCCGGGCATGATCGCGAAGATCGGCGGGGGCTGTGACTCCATGGCGCGGATCTGCACCGGCGAAGTGTGGGTGCGCAAGAGGAGCTCGGGGTGGGACTGGATGTAGAAGGTGTCCTGCAGCATCCGCGCCGGGTGGCCCGGCGGGTGGTTGAGCGCGGTGAAGTTGTAGTAGTCGTGCTCGATCTCGGGCCCATCGAGGACCCGGTAGCCGAGGCCGATCATCACGTCCTCGATCTGCCGCGTCGTGCGGGTGATCAGGTGGAGGTGGCCACTTGGCCTGGGTGGCGCCCCGGGCAGCGTGACGTCCACCCGGTCGGTGGCCAGCCTTGCCTCCAGCTCGCTCGCGTCCAGCTCGGCGCCGCGCCGCTCGAGCAGCGATTCCAGTTCCTTGCTGACCCGGTTGGCGCCGCCGCCGACCGCACCACGCTCGTCCTCGGGCAGCTTGGCGATGCCGCGCAGGACCGTCGTCAGCTCCGCTTTGCGGCCCAGGTACCGGACCCGCAGCTCCTCGAGCTCGGCGGTGCCGGTTGCGGCCTCGATCGCCGTCGTTGCCTCCGCCCCGATCTTCTCGATCCGTTCAAGCATCTGGCGCGGCCTCCCGCATGGCGGGCGACGATAGCCGCTCGCAGGAGATTGCCGCGGCGGCAGCCACATTGAGCGACTCGGCGCCGCCCGGCCGTAGGGGAATCGTCACCGCCACATCGCATTCCTGCAGCGCCGCGGCCGGCAGTCCCTCCCGCTCGGCACCGAGGCAGAGAGTTGCGGCGCCGGCCAGCGCCTCCAGCCCGTCACCGCCATGGGCGACCAGCGCGGCTCGGGGCCGCGGGGTGGCCTCGATGCCGGCCCGCAATAGCGACTGGCCGAAGATAGACCCCATGCTCGCCCGCGCCGCCTTCGGCCCGTACGGATCGGCGCAGCCGGAACCGAGGACGACGGTGCCGCCGACCAAGGCGTGGGCAGTGCGGATGATCGCACCGACGTTGCCGGGGTCGCCGATGCCCTCCAGGTACACGCAAGGCTGCCGTAGCGCCTCGGCCCAGACCTGCGGCCAGACGGCGATCGCCCGCGTTCCCGAGCCGAGCGCGGAGACCTCGGCCAACAATTCCGGCTCGACCTCCTCACCGCCGAGACCGCTGCCAGCGGCCGTCAGGACGAAGAGCGGTTCGGCGCCCGCCGCGAGTCCTGCCTCGACCAGGTCCTCGCCCTCGGTCGCAAACCGCCCCTCGCGCTCGCGGTGCTTGCGATCGCGCAGCTTGCGGACCAGTTTCAGCTTCTCGTTGTGGGGGCTGGAAATCATCCTGTTCGGTTCTGGGTCGTCGTTTCTTCTCCTGGAATGCCCAGAGGAACCTGGGCAAATAAAAACGGGCCGTGAAAACGGCCCGCCCGGGAAAGTGGAGTGTGGGTTGCGGCTAGGCGGCCGCACCCTCCCGGGCGAGCTCCACGAATCGGCGGAATGCATCTCGGTCTGAGACCGCTATCTCGGCGAGCATCTTGCGGTTGACCTCGACCCCGGCCTTGTCGAGGCCGTGGATCAGCTCCGAGTAGCTCATGCCCTCAAGCCGCGCAGCGGCGTTGATCCGGGTGATCCAGAGCCGCCGGAACTCCCGCTTGCGGTTACGCCGGTCTCGATAGGCATACATCCCCGACCGCTGCACCTGCTCTTTGGCGAAGCGATAGGAAGAATGCTTGCGACCGAAGTAGCCCTTCGCTTCCTTCAGCACCTTGCGCCGCTTCTTGCGGGCGTGGACGGAGCGCTTGACCCGGCTCACTTTCCACCTCCGAGCAGCTGCCTGACCCGCTTTTCGTCGGCCTTGGCTATCTCGACCGGCCGCGCCATCTGCCGCTTCCGCTTCGGTGACTTTTTCTCGAGGATGTGGCTCGAGTAGGCGCGCCGCCCGCGCAGCTTGCCCTTGGCGGTCTTGCGGAACCGCTTCTTCGCACCGGAATGGGTTTTCATCTTCGGCATCGGGACGGGTATTGAAGCAGACCGGCGGTGGGTGGCGCCGGAGGCAGCGGACCGCGCCGGTAGGCTGCCGCGGTCATGCGGATCGTCTACGTGATCGGAACCCGGCCGAACTTCGTCAAGACGGCTCCTGTGATCGCGGCACTGCGCGCCCGTCTCCCTGATGGGCGCCACACGATCGTCCACACTGGCCAGCACTACGACCGGCTGATGTCGGAGGTCTTTTTCGAGGAGCTCGGCGTGCCCGCACCAGACCACATGCTCGAGGTTGGCTCCGGTAGCCACGCCGAACAGACCGCGCGCACGATGGAGCGCCTGGAGCCGGTCCTCGACGCCGAACAACCCGACCTCGTGATGGTCCCTGGCGACGTCAACTCGACCCTCGCCGCGGTCCTGACCGCGGTCAAGATGCACATCCCGGTCGCCCACATCGAGTCTGGACTGCGCAGCTTCGACCGCGCCATGCCCGAGGAGATCAACCGGATCGTCGCCGACGAGTTCTCCGAGTACCTCTTCCTGCACAGCGACGAGGCGATCGAGAACCTGCGCGCGGAGGGTATCGCCGACGAGCGCATGCACTTCGTCGGCAACACGATGATCGACACCCTGGTGGCACTAGAGGGGCGGATCCGCGAGGCGGAGTCCGCGTCGACGCTCGGCGTCGAGCCGGGCCAGTACATGCTCGTCACCTTGCACCGCCCGGCCCTCGTCGACGGCGAGCTGCTGCCGGAGACGGTGAAGCAACTCGGTGCGCTCGCAAGGGAGATGCCGGTCGTTTTCCCGGTCCACCCGCGGACCCGGAAGAAGATGGAGGAGATCTCCTCCGACCACCCGGGCCTGCTGCTCTCCGAGCCCCTCGGCTACGTCGACTTCCTCTCGCTGATCGCCGACGCCGGCGCCGTCCTCACCGACTCCGGCGGGATCCAGGAGGAGACGAGCTATCTGGGTATCCCCTGCTTCACCTTGCGCGACAACACCGAGCGGCCGGTAACGATCCGCGCCGGCACCAACACCCTGCTCGGCCTAGACCCCGCCGCGATCGCCACCATCCCAGAAGCTCTAGGCAAGCGCCCAGCGCAACGCCCCGAGCCCCCTCCTCTGTGGGACGGCCACGCAGCAGAGAGGATCGCCGACGCGCTTGAGGAGGGACTCCCCCGGTAGGGGTGAAACGTCTTGTACTTTTTCGGTGTCGGCAACGGGGGTCAGCCTGACCACGATCCACCGAAAAAGTTAAGTGGAACCCCTGCCGGGGGAGTCCCCTATTCCTCGCCCTTCGTCTCCTCTTTGCTCGAAGACGCCGCCGCCTCTTTGCTGGGGGCCAGCATCATGCTCATGTTGCGCCCTTCCTGAAGCGGCTCGGACTCGATCACCGCAAGTCCGTCGAGATCCTCGAAGAGGCGCTGTAACAGGTTCCTGCCGCGCTCTGGATGGGCCTGCTCGCGGCCGCGGAACATGATCGTGATCTTGACCTTGTTCTGGTGGCGCAGGAAGCGCTCGACGTGGCCCTTCTTCGTCTCGTAGTCGTGGTCGGCGATCTTCGGCCGCAGCTTGATCTCGCGCACGTTGACCTGCTGCTGGTGCTTGCGGGCGGCCTTCTGCTTCTGCTCCTGCTCGTACTTGTACTTCGAGTAGTCGAGCAGGCGGGTGACCGGCGGTTTCGAGCCGGGCGCCACCTCGACCAAGTCGAGGTCGGCCTCCTGGGCGCGCTTCAGCGCCTCGGGCGTGTCGAGGATGCCGAGCTGCTCGCCGTCGGCGCCGATCAGGCGCACTTTGGGGACACGGATGCGCTCGTTGATGCGCGTCGTGTCGCGCTCCGGCGGCCGGCGATCGAACCTGCGCGGGACAGGCACTATCTAGAGGAGAGGTGGAGCTTCAAGAGGACGAGGGGTGCGGAAGCGGGCACGGGACGCTCAGCGGCGCTCTGTGTTTGGCATGCCTGCGAACAAGTGGCCGAAGTATAGGCACAGGACCGATCTAGGGCTCGGCGGCACCTCAGGCGGACTTTTCCTCACGGTGGACCAGATCGGCGAAGTCGGCGATGGCCATCGCCCCCAACTCGCCCTCCGCATGGGAGCGCACAGCCACCTCGCCGCTCTCTTCCTCGCGATCCCCGATCACCACCATGTAGGGGTTGCGGCTCAGTTCGGCGTCGCGGATCTTCTTGCCGATCGACTCGGAGCGGCGATCGATCTCGACCCTTACCCCGAGGTCGCGCAGCTTGGTGGCGACCCCGTCCCCAGCCTCGACGTGGCGGTCGGAGATCGGCAGCACTGTCGCCTGCACCGGCGCCAGCCAGACGGGAAAGCGGCCGCCGTAGTGCTCGATCAGTATCCCGGCGAAGCGCTCCATCGAGCCGAGCAGGGCGCGGTGGATCATCACAGGACGGCGCGGCTCATCGTTCTGGTCGGTGTAGGAGAGATCGAAGCGCTCCGGCATGAAGAAGTCCACCTGGCAGGTGCCGCACTGCCAGGAGCGGCCGAGCGCGTCGGTGATGTGGAAGTCGATCTTGGGTCCGTAGAAAGCGCCGTCGCCGGGATTCAACGTGTAGTCGCGGCTTTGGCTCTCCAGCGCACTGCGCAGCGCCTCCTCGGCCTGGGCCCACTCCTCGTCCGAGCCGATCGATTTCTCCGGCCGGGTCGAGAGCTCGATGTGGACGTCCTCGAAGCCGAAGCGCGCGTAGAGCTCGTCGATCGCCTCGCAGATGCCGGTCACCTCGTCGACTGCCTGCTCCGGAGTGCAGTAGATGTGGGCGTCGTCCTGGGTAAAAGCACGCACTCGCAGCAGGCCGTGCAGAACGCCCTCGCGCTCGGCGCGGGAGACCTGGCCGAACTCGGCGATCCGCAGCGGCAGCTCGCGATAGGAGTGGCGCTCGGAGTCGAAGACCAGGCAGGCGCCGGGGCAGTTCATCGGCCGGATCGCGTACTGGCGCTCCTTGGACTCGGTGAAGTACATGTTCTCTTGGTAGTTGTCCCAGTGACCGGAGCGATGCCAGAGGTCGACGTCCATCAAATGCGGCGTCTTGATCTCGACGTACTCGCGCTTGCGCAGTTGCTTGTGCACCTCGGCCTCGATCAGGCGCAGCAGCGTCGTGCCATGGGAGAGCCAGAAGGGCATTCCGGGGGCCTCCCTGCGGAACATGAACAGCCCCAGCTGGGGGCCCAGGCGGCGGTGGTCGCGTGCCTTTGCCTCCTCGATTAGCTCCAGGTGGCTGTCCAGATCCTTCTTCGAGAAGAAGGCGGTGCCGTAGATCCTGGTCAGCATCTGGCGGTCCTCCTGGCCGCGCCAATAGGCGCCGGCCACCGAGCTCAGCTTGATCGCCTTGATCCGCCCGGTCGACGGGCCGTGGGGACCACGGCAGAGATCCTCGAAGGGACCGTTGCGGTAGAGGGACACCGTCTCCACCCCTTCGTCGCGGACCAGATCCTCGATCAGCTCGACCTTGTAGTCCTGATCCTGGGCGCGGAAGATCTCGATCGCCTCCGCGGTCGGGACGTCGCGCCGCTCGAAGGCCTCGTCGGCCTTGATGTGCTCGAGCATCGCCGCCTCGATCCTCTCGAGATCCTCCTCGTTGACCTTGACGTCCGCCGGAAACTCGAAGTCGTAATAGAAGCCCTGTTCGATCGGCGGGCCGATCGTCACCTTCGTCCCCGGGTACAGCTCCATCACGGCCTCGGCCATGACGTGGGCGGCGTCGTGGCGGATCAGCTCCAGCGCCTCGGGATCGCGGTCGGTGAGGATCGCGATCTCGGCCCCGTCGGGCAGCGCCGCGCCGAGGTCGCGCAGCTCGCCGTCGACGCGGATCGCCAGCGCCGCCTTGGCCAAGCCCGGGCCGATCGCCGCGGCGGCGTCGGCGCCGCTGGCCCCGTCGGGCAGCTCCAACGCGGTCCCGTCGGGCAGCTTCAGCGTGATCTTGGTTGCGGCCTCCATCGCCCCCATGCTACGTGGGGCGCCTCGCCCATGTTCGTTGCAGCATTGCACCCCTCATACGGGGCACAAAGCTTCATCCGCTGCCGGCGCGAGCCTGGCGTTCGGCGATCAGCGGACAGCGACTCGTACTCCGGATCGGCCCCACCGATTCCCAGAGCAGGTAGGGACCGGCCCGGCGGTTGAGGGTGAGATCGCGAAACGGCGCCCGCCGGTAAGCCTCGGGGGTGATCACGAAGCGGATTCCGGGCGGCGCCATGCCACCCGCGTCGCTCCCCGCCTCGATGCAGACGCGCCCCCCGCGCAGCTCCCAGGCGATGTAGCGCTCGCCATGTTCCTCGCTGAGCAGCGAGTCGGGTGCCAGCACCAGAGTCGGGCCCTCGGCGAGCACGGGGCGCAGCCCGGTCAGGGCCGGCGAGTAAGACGTCGGGCCGACCGGCGCGTTGGCGAAGGCGAGCAACGAGCAGGCGCCGGCGGCGAGCAGATAGACGAGTAGCGCCAGGCCCGCGGGTCCTGTCGGCGCAGGGGACCCACCCCCTGCGGTAGCTAACGCTTCCTCGGGGGTGGTCCCCCCTACCCCGCCACCCACGGGAGAGACGTATGCATCGGCTCGCCGGGGCAGCAAGATGGCGAGGGTCAGGAGGGGCGCGGCGATCTCAAGGGCCTTGGCTGACGTGTATGGCGTGCCGCCGAGGCGGGCCGCGACGTAGAGCGCCGCGACGGCGGCAAGGCCGGCGAGGATCGCTCGCTCGCGACCGAGCCAGGCGCGTCCGATCCCGAGCAGCAGCAGAGCGGTCGCGAACACGGCACCGAGGTAATAGGCGAAGGCGGGAACCGCACCGTCCCCCGGCGCCAGGCGGAAGTCGCCCGAAGGCCAGATTCCCAACGCAGCGAAGGGCGAGATCTGGCCGAAGAGATTCCCCAGCCCCGGGCCGCTGGGATCGAAGGTCTCGAAGCTGTGGAAGTCGATCATCCGGCCCAGCTCGGGCAAGGCGCCTACCAGGAAGACGGCCAGACCGAGCAGCAGCGGCCGGACCGGCAAGGAGCGCTCGAAGGCCAGCCAGGCGAGCAGGATTGCCACCATCCAGATCAAGCCGGGGAAGCTGTAGGCGTAGACAGAGCCGATCGCCAACAGCGCCGCTGGGACAAAGCGCAGTGGAAGGTCGCGCCAGGACCGGATGCTCTCGCGCAGGGCCAGGACGAAGCCAAGGACGAACAGGGCCTGGATCGTCTCCTTGAAAGCGCCCTGGGCGTAGTAGGAGGCAACCAGATAGGGGAGGCCGACCAGGAGGGCCGCAGCGGTGCGGCGGTGCGGCGGCCGATCGGAGAAGGCGGTCAGAGCAGTCAGCGGGGCTAGAACCGCGACGGCGAGAGTGAGACCGCTGAACCCCTGGACCAAGCCGATGCCCAGGCCCTTGTTCAGGGCGACGACTACCGCGTGCGGGCCGAGTGGATATCCCTGGTTGAGGAGCTGCGATCCGACGCCGTCCGCCAGGTGGTCGGTCGCCAGGAGATGTTGCGACATGTCGGGGTTGAAGCCCGTGCCAAGGATGCCGAAGTGGCCTTCGGCGACGAACGGGAGCGAGGCCGCGATCGTTCCTGCAACAGCGACCGGCAACCCTGCCCGCAGCGCCTCTCCCCCGGCTTCGATCCGGCCGTGCAGATAGATCGCCGCGGCAATCGTCAGCGCCAGAACCGCAACCGCCGAGACCGTCCCGTCCCCCGGCATGCGCACGGTTCCCCAACAGACCGCGCAGAGCAGAGCCAACCCCACGGCCGGCGAGAGCCAGGACCAGCCTCGTGGGCCACAGAGTGAGATCGCCGCCTGCCCAATCGTCAGCGAGGCGGTGCAAACGGCGAGTGCGGCTGCATAGGTCCCGATCACAGGGCGGCGAGCCTATGCTGCGGACATGGCGTATGTCCCTCCCGCCCGTCATCTGCTTCGCGCCAAGGATCTCGCCGACGCCCGTTACTTCGAACCGCTGGGGGTCGAGGATCTCGCTCGTGCCGCCGGCCTTTCGCGCGCCCATTTCAGCCGCGAGTTCCGCCGCGCCTTCGGCGAGTCGCCGCACGCCTATTTGCTGACGCGCCGGCTAGAGCGCGCAGCAGCGTTGCTGCGCACGACCGACAACTCGGTCGCCGAGATCTGCCTCGCCGTCGGGCTGCAGAGCATCGGCTCCTTCACGACCAGCTTCTCCCGCACGTACGGCAAGTCGCCGACCGCGTACCGCGCCTCCTTCCCACCAGCCTCCGCCTTCGTCCGCGTCCCCGCCTGTGTCGTGCGCGCCTACTCACGTCCTCAAAACCGCACGTTTCGAGAAGACAGCACCAAAGCGCGCGCCTAGCATCGGCGACGAACTGTTCCGTCGAGTAAGGAGAACCCAATGATCAAGATCGCAAACGCGCAGCTGTGGGTCCACGACCAGGACGAGGCGCTCGCCTTCTATACCGAGAAGGTCGGCATGGAGGTGCGGGCCGATGTGACCATGCCCGAGATGGGCGACTTCCGCTGGCTCACCGTGGGTCCGCCCGGCCAGGAAGACGTATCGATCACCCTGATGGCGATCCCCGGACCGCCGGTGATGGACGCCGACACGGCCCAGCAGGTCCGCGACGTGATGGCAAAGGGGTTCGCCGGCACCGTGTTCCTCACCACCGACGACTGCCAGGCTTCATACGAGGAGCTGAAGGGCCGGGGGGTCGAGTTCACCGAGACGCCCGAAGAGCGGCCCTACGGGATCGACTCCGGCTTCCGCGACCCCTCGGGCAACAGCATCCGACTCACTCAGGTTCAGCTGCCGGCGACGGTCTGAACTCGCCGCCGCCGAGCTCCGGCGGCAGGACCCGCGGCCCCTCGGGATAGAGCTGACGCAGCTGCGTCGCACTCATCTCGAGGGTGTTCGCGCCCTCGGGAGGCGCGCCAGCCACGAGCCAGAGGGCATCGGCGTCGGTGTCGTTGAAGACCTGGCGCACGGTCGCGGGTGCGATTAGCAGCGCGTCGAGCGGTCCCAGCTCGAACGCCTCGTCCTCGATCCGGATTTTGCCCCGCCCCTCGAGCAGGACGTAGAGCTCCTCCTCGCCCTGGTGCCGGTGCTTGGTAGACGCCTGTCCGGGCCGCAGCCTCCACAGCCGCGCCGCGAGACTGCCCGCCTCCAGCTGCTTCGCCAGGTCCGTGTTGAGCACCCGCATCTGGTTCGACTCGCGCCAGTAGGCGTCATCGGCGCGCAGCAGGCGATGAGTCATCGAGGCTCCCTCGGGATCGTGGAGTGGGCACAGCTGGGCTCGAACCAGCGACCTCCGCCTTGTCGAGGCGGCGCTCTCCCAACTGAGCTATGCGCCCCAGGGGATCTGAATTTAGCAGCGCGCCGCCGACGGCCGCAGCCTCTCAAGTCGCTCCTTGCAACAGCCGATGCAGCCTGTGCAACTTTCTCGCAGACGGCGTGTTTATGTATCAGTCGCCGCCGAGACCGGCGCGAAAACTTCAAAAAGCTTGAGGACCGACGAGCCAGCTAATTGACGCCTGGCGGTACGTCCTTCGGAAACAAGGGGCCCCTCACGGGGCCCTTTTCCGTTCCCGGCGAGCCTAGACATGGCCGCTTGGCAAGTGCCAGTGGCGCGGCTCGATCAGGGCGTCGATCGACTCGGGTCCCCAAGAGCCCGGTTCGTAGGGTTTGAGCGGGGGCGGATCCTTGAGCAGGGGGTCCGAGACTTCCCAGAGGCGCTCGATCGCCTCGGAGGTCGTGAAGAAGGTGCGGTGGCCGACCAAGACGTCGTGGATGAGGCGCTCGTAGGCGTCGAGCGCCTGCTCCGGGCCGCCGAAGCTGTCGTCGTAGCTGAAGCGCATATGCGCCTGTCCCAGTCGCATCGTCGGCCCCGGAACCTTGGCCAGGAACGAGGTTGAGATGCTGCCGGGGTCGCCGAGCTCGAAGGTCAGGTGGTCGCAGCCGAAGGCCTCCGCGAAGTGGTCGCAATCGAGTGGGAACATCCGTCGTGGCGGCTCGCTGAAGGCAACGGTGAGCAGGTGGCGGCTCTCGGCGAGGCGCTTCCCGGTTCGAAGATAAAAGGGAACGCCCACCCAGCGCCAGTTGTCGATGAAGACACGCAGCGCCGCGAACGTCTCGGTGTCGGATTCGGTCGCGACGCCCTCTTCTTCGCGGTAGCCGGCGTACTGGCCGCGGATCGCATCGCCGGGAGCGAGAGGGAGCATCGCGTCGAAGACCTTCTGCCGCTCCGTCGCTATCGACTTCGCGCTCAACGACGTCGGCGGCTCCATTGCAACGAAGCCCAGCAACTGGAATAGGTGCGTGACGATCATGTCCCGGAAGGCCCCCGTCTGCTCGTAGAAACTCGCCCGCATACCGATCGAGAGCGTCTCCGGAACGTCGATCTGGACGTGGTCGACGTGGTTGCGGTTCCAAACAGGCTCAAACATGCCGTTCGCGAACCGCACCGCGAGCAGATTCTGAACCGCCTCTCGCCCGAGGTAGTGGTCGATGCGAAAGATCTGCTGCTCGTCGAAGACGGAGTGCAGGCGAGCGTCCAGCTCGCGGGCGGAGACGAGGTCGGTGCCGAACGGCTTCTCGAGGATGATCTTGGCCCCCTCGCCCAGTCCCAACGCCCCAAGCGCGTCGATGACTTCCGCATGGGCGCTCGGGGGCAGCGACAGGTAGTGCAACAGCCGGGGATCGCCGCCTAGCTCTCTCCTCGCCCGCGCCACTTCCTCTCTCAGAGCATCGAACCCCTCGCTGACAGGAGCGAACCTGAGCGAAGCGGCGAAGCGCTCCCATGCTTCAGCCGATGACGGCTTGCGATCCGATTCGACTATCGCCTCACGCGCCAGGCCGACGAACTCCTCGTCGTAGAGCTCGCTTCGCGAGGCGCCGACGATGACGAAGCGCGGCGGCATCAGTCCCGCCTCCATCAACCGAAACATGCCGGGCAGGAGCTTTCGCCTAGCCAGATCGCCCGTCGCCCCGAAAAGCACGATCACATGGTTTTCGGGGATCGTGGGCGCCGGAGCCAGGACCGGCGCGTCTGCCGTTTCGACAGCCATGACCTCAGCCTGACAGAGCCGGCAACCCGATCCCAGCCGGTAAGGCGCCTACCGGAACGAACGGGGATCAGTCCGCGCTGTCGAGCGCGAGCCTTATGTCCTTGACCAAGAGCTGCAAGTTCATCGCATCGCTGGGCGAGGACTCGAAGCCGAAGTGCTTGTAGAAGGCCCGGGCATCGTCATCCAGGGCGTGCACGAGCAGGAGGCGCATGCCCGCCTGCTCGGCCACCGAGAGCGCGCGGCTCATCGCGTCTCTCAGGAGAAAGGCTCCGATCCCCTTACCCTGGACCACCTTGTCAACCGCCAATCGCGCCAGCAACATGGCCGGGATCGGGTGCTGCGGCATGCCCTTGCGCCCCCGCTCGGTCGCATCGGCGTGCTCAATGGACGCAAGCGATAGCGCGTGATAGCCGACAACCCGATCTTGCTCAGTGTCCACAACGACGTAGGTGCGGGCGGACCCTGCTCCTGCCGCTGCCCGAGCGTGCTTGATGAGCCAGATGTCCAGCGACCCCACCCCGCAATCGAATCCGTTGATCCGATGCTCGTTGCCGAGCGGCTGAGGGTCGAGGAAGCGCGGCACTCGGCCTATTCAGGGCGGGGGCGCGAGAAAAGCTTGGAGAGCTCGGGTCGAGCCTTTGCCGGCTGGTCCATCGCGGCGGCGATCTCCTGCCAGGCATCCGAATCGACGCTGAAGCTGGTTCGATCGGCGAGCAGGCGCTCGGCTCGCTCACGACCGCTCTCGACAAGAAACTGCGTCAGGGACTCCCGATGAACCAGCGCGGCCTGCTTGAAGAGAGCCTCGTCGTCCTTCTCAATACGGAGATTGAGCCTTTGGGTCTTTGGAGCCGGCATCTCTAAGACTGTACATACAACGTATGTCAGAAGTCAAACCGAGCCCTTGGATGCTTCTCTCGCAAAGTGCAGGGTCTTTGCTCCCGCACCCAACCGCGCCCGTTAGGCTCTCGGCGGAGCACACGCCTGCTTCACCTACCGCCCCACGACGCCGAGAGCCTAACGGGCGCGGTTGGGAACAATGGGTGAACTAGCTCTGGCAAGCCGCAAACGGCTCACCAGGACCAGAGGCGCCTACCGGAATCGAACCGGTGTAAACGGCTTTGCAGGCCGCTGCGTAGCCACTCCGCCAAGGCGCCGAGACGACGAAGCGTAGCCGCTGGATTGGGCTTAAGGGGCTAGCCCTCGTAGCCCTCGACGGTCCCGGAATCGCGGGGGCTTGCGTCCTCGGGGCTGAGGCCGTACTGGCGGAGAGCACGACGCTGGCGGAGGAAGTCCCAAGCACGGTCCAGCTGAACTTTCAGCTCCTCGAGGCGCGCATGCTCCTCGTCGCTGAGTCCCTCCTCGCCCTCGTGGCGGTGGAGCAGGCTCTCCTCCTCCTGAACCAGCTCGTCGATCCGCTCGAGGACCCGTTGGTCATCCATTGGAAGCGGCTGATGGGATTCGAACCCACGACCTTCTGCATGGCAAGCAGACGCTCTAGCCAGCTGAGCTACAGCCGCATCGGGCGGGATTATAGGCCCGCGACCGCTTCCTCGATCGGGATGTCGCCGGCGACCAGCTCGAAGGTCTTGCCGATCGTGTTCTCGGCGACGAGGACGGCGGCAAGCGTCGCGGCGACGTCGTCCCGGCCGATCTCGCCTCGCCCGAGGCTCGTCCCGATCGCGATTCGACCGGTCGGGGGATCGTCGGTGAGCGATCCCGGCCGCACGATCGTGTGGTCGAGACCGCTGGCGAGCAGGGCTTGGTCGGCCTCCGCCTTCGCTCGCAGGTACTCGCCGAAGACCCCTCCCCCCTGCGCCGGCGGGTTACCGGCACCCATCGAGCTGACCATCGCATAACGACGGATCCCATCCGCCCTGGCGGCGTCGATCAGCTTCAACGCTCCGTCCAGATCCATCGTCCGCTTGCGCTCGGCACCGCTGCCGGGGCCTGCGCCCGCGGCAAAGACGAGTGCATCGGCGCCCCGCACCGCCGCCGCAACGTCGTCGTCGGCCTCGAGGTCGCAGAGCACTGGCTCGACGCCGATCGTCCGCAGATCGTCCGCTTGCCCCGACTTGCGGATCAGGCCGCGCACCGAGTGGCCGCGCTGGACGAGCAGCGCGCCGAGCTTCGATCCGACCTTGCCATGACCGCCTGCGATCGCCACATCCATGTCTGCTCCTCTCGGTTGAGGTACGTCCGTTTGTGTCTACTAAATATTGGGTAGCGTGCATAGGACCAGCTCACAAAGCATCCCGTCCCGCCGGTCGGATGCAAAGGGAGGCTCCAAATGAATCGAGGTCGGATCGCGGTCCTCACCGTCTTCACGGCGCTGATCGCCACGACGCTGCTGCCCGCCTCTTCCCTCGCCTGGGCACCGGCCAAAACGGCGACCGTCCACCCTGGCGTCCAGGTCTTCACCGAAGGCGCCCAGTGCACCGCCAACTTCGTCTTCGAGGAAGGCTCCAACGTCTATCTCGGCCAGGCGGCGCATTGTTCGGGCACTGGCGGCCAGACCGAAACCAATGGCTGCACCAGCGGCTCGCTGCCGCTCGGTACGCCCGTCGAGGTGACCGGCGCCAGCAAGCCCGGCACGCTCGTCTACAACTCCTGGCTGACGATGCAGGCGGGTGGCGAGAGCGATCCCGACACCTGCGCCTACAACGACCTGGCGCTGATCAGAATCGATCCGACCGACGTCGGCAAGGTCAATCCATCGGTGCCCAGCTTCGGCGGTCCGACCGGAGTGGGCACGGTCGGCGGCCTCGGCTCGACCGTCTACTCCTACGGCAACTCCTCGCTGCGCGGTGGCGTCACCAAACTGAGCCCCAAGCAGGGAATCCTCGTCCAGAACGAAGGCGGCGGCTGGAGCCATGTCGTCACCACCCTGACGCCGGGGATACCGGGTGACTCGGGCAGCGGCTTCCTCAACGGCACGGGTGTGGCGATCGGCGTCCTCAGCACCCTGCAGATCGCGCCGCTGCCCGCCACCAACGGGGTCGGCGACCTCGCTAAAGAGCTGGCCTACCTGCGGGCCAACAGCGGCTTCGCCGCGATGCAACTCGTGCAGGGCACCGAGCCGTTCAAACCAAACCCGATCGGGGCGATCCTGGGCTCTTAGTCAGCCATCTAGTTCAGCTCCGCGAGGAGATCGCGAAGGTCGAGCGGTTCGGTGACCATCGCGATTTCCTTGCCCTCGGGTGTGCGGGGCCACTCCTCTCGCGGGCGGTCCCGGTAGAGCTCGATGCCGTTGCCGTCGGGGTCGCTCAGGTAGAGCGCCTCGCTGACCCCATGGTCGGAGGCGCCGCCGAGGGGGATTCCGGCGTCCGAGAGGCGCCGCAGCGCGTCGGCGAGGGCGCGGCGGGTCGGGTAGCGGATCGCGACGTGGAAGAGGCCGGTGGTGTTGGCCGGCGGCGGCGGAGCACCCTTCGAGTGCCAGGTGTTGAGGCCGATGTGGTGGTGGTAGCCGCCGGCCGAGACGAAGGCGGCCTCATCGCCTATCCGCTGCTGCAGCTCGAACCCCAGCACCCCGCAGTAGAAGCCCAGCGACCGGTCGAGATCGGCCACCTTGAGGTGGACGTGGCCGATATCGACGCCGGGATCGATTGGCTTAGGCATCGACGCCATCCAGGGCCTCGTTGACGAGGCGGTCCGCCTCGGCGTTCTGGGCACGGCGCACGTGCCGGATCGACCACTGCTCGAACTGCCCCAGCGCCCGCTTCACCTCGGCGTGCAGTTGCCGCAGGGTCGCGTCCTTAACCTTGTACTCGCCCGTCACCTGCCGCACGATCAGCTCCGAGTCGCCGACCAGCTCCAGCTCGCTCGCCCCCAGCTCCGTAGCCCGCGCGATCCCGAGCAGCAGCGCCCGGTACTCGGCCACGTTGTTGGTGGCGACGCCGATCCGCTCGCCACGCTCCTCGAGCACTCCGCCGTCGGCATCCTGGACGACCGTCCCGATCGCGGCGGGCCCCGGGTTTCCCCGAGCGCCGCCGTCCACGTTCACGACCAGCTTCAAGGCTCAGGCGACCGGCTCGCCGTCCGCGGCGCGCGCGGTCGTCCCGGCGCCGAGCGCGAGCCGGCCACCCTCGCCAGCGCTCGCGTTCCACTGCCGGGCCGCCCCGTCGAGCTGGTCGAGCTCGGAGCCTTTGTCGAGCTGGAAGGCGTCGCGCAGCTCGTCGCCCAGGTCGATCCCCCACTGGTACCAGCACAGCTCCCAGGCGACGGTTATCCGGACCTCGCTGGCGGAGCCGGCCGCGGCGCCGATCGAGACCCACGGCGGCCCCAGCGTCCGCATCAGGCCAGCGACTGTGCGGGAGGCGTCGCTTGAGTTAAAGCGGGTCGCGGCCCGCTCGAGCCGCCCCGCCGGCGGCTCGACGACCTCCGGCGCGGGACGGCGTCCCACGTTGGCGCCGGGGGCGGCCGGGTCGACCCAACCCAAACGCTCCGCGCGGCTGCGGCAGAGATCGCAGACCAGGCGCGGGCCGTCCTTCGGGCTCATGTATGTCCGCGTGCGCTCTCCGGACAGGATCGTGCGGCCGCAGACGGTGCAAGTGTCGTCGTGGCTCACCGGCTCAACTTACCAGCGGCCCGCCCGCCTACGCGACCGCCTCCGCCCCCTGCTGACCCGCTGCAATGATCCTGTCGGCCAGCTGGACCGGAACCGGCTCGTAGCGCTCGAATTCCATCGTGAACTCGGCGCGGCCGCCGCTGATCGAACGCAGATCCGGCGCGTAGTCGAGCACCTCGGCCATCGGCACCTCCGCCTTGACCTCGGTCGCAGAGCCCTTCGGCTCCATACCCAACGGGTGCCCGCGGCGCGAGTTGAGATCGCCGATCACGTCGCCGACCACTTCCTCAGGACAGCTCACGGTGAGGCGCACGATCGGCTCCAGCAAGACGGGGTCCGCCGCTTCCATCGCCTCCTTGAAGGCCATCGAGCCGGCGACCTTGAACGCCATCTCGGAGGAGTCGACGTCGTGATGTTTGCCGTCGACGAGCCGCACCCGCACGTCCCTGACCGGATAGCCAGCCACGGTGCCGTGCCGCATCGCCTCCACGATCCCCTTCTCCACCGCGGGGATGAAGCTGCCGGGAATGGCCGCGCCCTTGATCTTGTTGACGAACTCGAGCCCGGCGCCGTCGTCCGCCGGCTCGATCTCGATCCGGCAGTCGGCGAACTGGCCGCGCCCGCCCGACTGCTTCTTGAAGCGCGAGTGCGCCTCGGCCGGTTTGCGAATCGTCTCTTGGTAGGGGACGCGCGGCGGATGCAGCTCGATCTCCGCCCCGAAGCGCCGCTTCATTCGCTCGACTATCACCTCGACGTGAACCTGGGTGAGCCCGGCGAGGATCTGCTCGCCGGTCTGCGGATCGCGGTGCACATCGAGCGTCGGATCCTCCTCGCAGAGGCGCCTAACGGCAGCCGCCGCCTTCTCCTCGTCGCCCTTTGACTTCGGCTCGTAGGCAAAAGCCATCACCGGCGCAGGCAGGTCGAGCGGCGGGAAGGCAATTGCCTCCTGTGCCTCGCAGAGCACATCGCCGGCCTGGGTCTGCTTCAGCTTCGCAACCGCGCCGATCTCGCCGGCACCCAGCTCCGTCACCGGTGTCAGCTCGCTGCCGAGCGGCCGGCCGAGCTGCCCGATCCGCTCCTTCTCTCCCCTGGTCGCGTTGACGACCTGGGAGTCGGAGCGCAAGGTGCCACGGCAGACGCGGAGGAGGTTGATCCGTCCCGCGTAGGGGTCGGCGAGCGTCTTGAAGACATAGGCGACAAGCGGACCGTCCTCGCTCGGCTCGACCTCGACCGGCTCTTCACCGTCGCCAAGCGCGGTCACAGCACCGCGCATCGCCGGCGAGGGAAGGTCCTCGACCAGTGCCGCCAGCAGGCGGTTGGTGCCGAGATTGCGCGTCGCCACGCCACAGGTGACCGGAAAGATGCGTCCCGCGGTAACCCCCTGCTTCAGCACGCCGACGATCTCGGCGTGATCGATCTCCTCGCCATCGAGGTAGCGCTCCATCAGCGCGTCGGAATTCTCCGCCACCTCGTCCATCAGCTTCTCGCGGTACTCCTCGGCGCGGTCGCGCAGCTCCTCGGGGATCTCGACCTGCGTGGCGTTGTCCCGCCCCACGCCCTCGTAGACAAACGCCTCGAGGTCGATCAGGTCGATCACGCCGCGCACCTCGTGCTCGCTCCCGATCGGGATCTCGGTCGCGACGACGTGCGGACCGAAGGCGCTCTTCAGCGAGTCGAGGACGGCGAAGAAGTCGGCACGCTCGCGATCGAGCATGTTGACGAAGACAAGGCGCGCCAAGCCCTCTTGATCCGCACGGCCCCAGAGTCGCTCGGTCTGCACCTCCACCCCGGCGACGCCGTTGACGACGACGACCGCGGCGTCGGCGACCCGCAGCGCGGCGGTGGCATCGGCGACGAAGCTGGGCTCGCCCGGCGTGTCGATCAGGTTGATCTCGCGCCCGTCGTGCTCGAAGCCGGCGACGGAGGCGCTGATCGACATCTCGCGCTCCTGCTCATCGGGTTCGTGATCGGAGACGGTGCTGCCGTCGGCGACCGTGCCCAGCCGGCGCGTCGCTCCCGCCTCGAACAGCATCGCCTCGTGCAGGCTCGTCTTGCCGCAGCCCCGATGCCCGATCAGGGCGACATTGCGAATCCGGTCTGCGGCCTCTGCGGCCTTATGAGGCACGCAACGAGATTAGACCTCTTGCAGAGAGGACTTCAACCGCATCACTGCCTTGGTGTGCAGCTGCGAGACGCGCGACTCGGTGACCCCGAGCACCTCGCCGATCTCACGCAGGGTGAGGTTCTCGTAGTAGTAGAGCGCCACGACCAGCTGCTCGCGCTCCGGCAACCCGGCGATCGACTCGGTAAGCCGGTCCTTGATCTCGCTGCTGGCGAGGGATTCCTGTGGGTCTTCGGCACGCGGGTCGGAAATCGTGTCGAGCAGCGAGACCGAATCGCCGGAGGAGTCGGAGATCGTCCACAGCTCGTCCAGTGCGTAGATGGACGAGTTGGCGATCTCCAGTAGCGAAGTCTGCAGTTCCTCCTCGCTGAGGCCGACCTTGGCGGCGAGCTCGGCCTCGGTCGGCGCACGCTGCAACTCGTGCTCGAGCTTGGACTGAGCTGCCTCGATCTCTCGCGCGCGAGAACGCACAGAGCGCGGCACCCAGTCAAGCGAACGCAGCTCGTCGATGATCGAGCCGCGAATCCGGGTCATCGCGAAGGTCTCGAACTTGATCCCCCGCTCCGGCTCGAAGCGCTCGATCGCGCCGATCAGCCCGACCAGGCCGTAGGAGATCAGGTCCGCGTCTTCGACATGCGAGGGCAACCCGGCGCCGAGGCGGCCGGCGACGAACTTGACCATCGGCGAGTAGGCGACCACGAGGCGCTCACGAGCGGTGTCATCCCCCTCGTCCTTGTAGCGGCGCCACAAGTCGCGCAGCTCGACCTCTTTTACACCGGTTTCCATCGCCTAAGGCTCGATTCTAGGCTCGTTGGGGAATTTCGTCGTCATGCTCGGGGGTGGCTGGCCGCATAGCTGTCGCGCAACCGGGCGGCATCGACGCGGGTGTAGACCTGAGTGGTCGAGATAGATGCGTGTCCCAATAACTCCTGGATCGTACGCAGGTCCGCCCCTCCCTCGAGTAGATGCGTCGCAAAGGAATGTCGAAGTGCATGCGGGGAGACGCCGGCCGCCAGCGCCGCCTCGCGGGTCCAGAGCCCGAGCCGGCGGGTGACGTCGGAGTTGGAGAGGCGGCGCCCGCTCTTGGAGAGGAACAGCGCCTGCTCGCGGGGATCGCCGACGAGGGCGCGGCGGCCGCGGTCCAAGTAGCGGCGCAGGGCGCGCTGGGCCGGCTCGCCGACCGGCAGGACCCGCTCCTTGCCGCCCTTGCCGAGCACCCGCACCTGCTCGCTCTCGAAGTCGACCGAGGCGGCGTCGAGGTTGACGATCTCCTCGCAGCGCAGCCCGCAGGAGTAGGCCAGCTCCAGCATCGCGCGGTCGCGCAGCTC
>JBIOVI010000064.1:0-6971 GCA_044867645.1 Solirubrobacterales bacterium
CGAGTTGTTGGCGTTCTGGTACTGGATCGAGGTGAAGCCCTCGCCGTCGATCGACATGTCGAAGCCGGCGTCGCGCAGAGCGCCCGCCTTCTCCTCCTCTTTGGCCTTGCACCAGATGAAGTGCTCGACGTCGGGATGATCGACGTCGAGGACGACCATCTTCGCCGCGCGCCGCGTCTTGCCGCCCGACTTGATCGTCCCCGCCCAGGCGTCGGCGCCGCGCATGAAACTGACCGGGCCGGAGGCGAGGCCGCCCTTGGAGAGGGGCTCGACCGAGCCCCTGATGTTCGAGAGGTTGATCCCCGAGCCGGAGCCGCCGCGGAAGATCATCCCCTCCTTGGTGTTCCAGTCGAGGATCGACTCCATCGAGTCGTCGACGCTGAGGATGAAGCAGGCCGAGCACTGCGGGCGCTCCTCGAAACCGACGTTGAACCAGACCGGCGAGTTGAACGCCGCCTTCTGGTTGAGCAGGATCGAGGTCAGCTCGGCTTCGAAGGCGTCGGCGTCCTCGTCGGAGGAGAAGTAGCCGCCCTCGCGCCCCCATCCGGAGATCGTCCCGGCGACCCGCCCGATCATCTGTTTGACCGAGCTCTCGCGCTGCTCGCTCCCCATCTGGCCGCGGAAGTACTTCTGGGCGACGATGTTGGTCGCGTTCTGGCTCCAGCTCTTCGGGAACTCGACCCCCCGCTGCTCGAAGGCCGGGTTCTCGGGATCGCCGATCACCGCGTCGCGGGTCTCCCACTCGATCTCGTCGAAGGGGTGCGTGCCAGGGGAGGAGAAGCGGCGCTCGATCGCGAGCCCCTCGAGACCGTTTTTCGGGGTGCTGGTGGCGGTCTGGGACATCGAACTTCTCCTCTCGGGGCGGCTTTTAGGGGGAGCTGCCCAGGATTGCCTTTACTGCGGACGGAACAACATGAAAACCATGCATCCCGCGCACAATGTCGAAAGATCTATTGCAGTTCGCTGCTTCGTACATGGTGTCAATTCCGCAATGTCGGAGAGAAAGGGCGCAGTACCCTGTGAGGCATGGTCGATGACCTGCGCAGGGGCGCCGAGCGGATGGGAGAGCGGTTGGAGACCGCTCGGGATGCCGCGGCCGAGAAGGCGACGGAGGCGATCGCCGCGGTCAAGCCGCGCCTGCGTGGCGTCTCGCACGAGTGGGCCTTCTTCGTCTCGCTCGTCCTTGGGGCGGGATTGATCGTCGCTGCCAAGACCCCGAAGGCGACCCTGGCGGTGGCGATATACGCAGTCAGCCTCTCCGCCTTGCTCGGCACCAGCGCCCTCTACCACCGGGTGAACTGGAAGCGGCCGGACGTGCGCCGCTGGATGCGGCGCCTCGACCACTCGATGATCTTCTTCCTCATCGCCGGCACCTATACGCCGTTCGCCCTGCTCGTCCTCGACGGCCCGCTCGCCGACGCGGTCCTGCTCGTCGTCTGGGTCGGTGCCATTGCCGGCGCCGTGGTCGAGATGGTCTGGATCGAACACCCGAAATGGGTGGCGGCGCTGATCTACATGTCGCTGGGCTGGGTCGCGGTCGCGGCCTTCCCGCAGCTCTGGGTGGACATGGGAGTCACCGGCACCCTGCTGGTCGCCGCCGGCGGTCTTCTCTACACCGCAGGTGCGGTCGTCTACGCAACCCAGCGACCGAATCCCAACCCGCGCGTCTTCGGCTACCACGAGATCT
Source organism: Solirubrobacterales bacterium (assembly GCA_044867645.1). Lineage (GTDB taxonomy): Bacteria > Actinomycetota > Thermoleophilia > Solirubrobacterales > 70-9 > VRUE01. The sequence continues at coordinate 1,688 of JBIOVI010000064.1, forward strand.
TCCACGCCCTGGTCATCGCAGCGGCGGCCGCGCACTTCGCCGCGGTCGCCTTCTTTGCCCTTCCCGCGGCCTGATCGATCGGGTACCGCCGGTCGTTTGCGTGTGAGGTTAAGCCTGCAATGCGATCAAAACCTCACACGCAATTGAGCTTCAGGCCGCGACTGGCTCGCGCTCGGCGGCCGCGATCAGCTCGGCGAGGATCTCATCCAGCTGCTCGGCCTGCTCGGGCTCCAGCTCGAGGCGCTCGCCGTGGCGCAGGTCGCCCGCGTGGGACACCGGCAGTTCCACCTCGAGCACCCGGCCGCCCATCGCGCCCAGCACCTTGCGTAGCTCCGCCTGAGCCCAGACCGCGCCGAACATGCCGGTCGAGGCGCCGATCGTCGCCGCCGGCTTGCCGTTCAGGGCGCTCTGCCCGGCTGGGCGCGAGGCCCAGTCGAGGGCGTTCTTGAGTTGGCCCGGGATCGAGTGGTTGTACTCGGGGGTGGCGACGAGCACCGCGTCGGCGCTGCGGATCGCCTCGCGCAGCTCCAGCACCGGCTCCGGCACCGAGGCGACTTCGACGTCCTCGTCATAAGCGGGGATGTCGCCCAACCCCTCGAAGACGACCAGCTCTGCCCCCGCGGGCAGCCGCTCGGCGGCCGCCCGCAGCAGGGCACTGTTATGGGAGTCGTGGCGCAGGCTCCCGGAGATGCCGAGCACCCGCATCTCTACTCGTCCTCCACGACCAGCTCCAGCTCGACCGCGATGCTCACCTCGTAGTCGAGCACCTCGCCGCCGCTGGGCAGCTCAGCCTGCCAGTCGAGACCGAAATCACGGCGGTCGACGCTCGCCGCCAGCGATAGCCCGACCCGCGCCTTGCCGGCGAGGTCGGCGCCGAGCTGCGTGAAGCGACCGCTCGCCTCGACCCGGTGCTTCTCGCCGCGGATCTCCAGCTCGCCGCGGATCGTGGCGGCGCCGTCCTCGCCGATCTCCAGGTCGCTCGACTCGAAGCTCAACTGCGGATGGCGCTCCACGTCGAAGAAATCGGGGGAGAGGAGGTGGCCCTTCAACTGCGGCTCGTCGATCTGGATGCTGGCCACGTCGACGCTGCCCTCCAGCTCCGGACTCTCGCCGCCACTGAGCTTCGCCTCGTAGATACCGAAGCCGCTGCGGAAGGTCGAGACCCCGTTGTGGACGACCGCGAAGCCGATCGAGGAGTGAATCGGGTCGACGGTGTAGGTGCCGGTGGGTATCTGCGTAGCGTTGCTCTGCTGGATCGTCTGCGTGCTCATGATGTCCTTCCCGTGGATGGTTGCCAGATAAATCTTTGACTTGGAAACAATCGTAGCAGAGAAAGTTAGCTTGTCAACTATTGACTAGACAATATTCATCTGGGATCATTCGGGTATGGCGACGAAGCTGGCGAAGAGCACGGGGACGAGGCGGAACGGCTCGAAGCCGGCGTCCGACCCTCACCGCGAGGCATGGACGGCCCTCTGCCGCGCCCACGCGGGCGTGACCGGGCGGCTCCAGGAAGCGCTGACCGACGCCGGCCTGCCGCCGCTTGCCTGGTATGAGGTGCTCGACGCCGTCGCCGCCGCGCCCGAGCAGCGCCTCAAGATGGGGGACCTCGCCGACGCGTTGGCGATCAGCCGCGGGGGCCTCACCAAGCTCGTCGACAGGCTGGTCAAGGCGGGGCTGCTGGAGCGCGCCTTCTGTGCGGAGGACCGGCGGGTCAGCTACGCGGTGCTGACCTCGTCGGGGAGGGAGGTCTTCGGGGAGATGCAGCCGGTCGTGATCGGCGAGCTGCGCTCCTCCTTCACCCAGAGCCTCAGCGTCCGGCAGGCCTCCACCCTCCGCGATGCCCTGGTCAAGGTCAGCACCGCGTCCTGCTCGCCTCTGAGCTAGGGCAGCCCCGCGGAGAGCTAGCCCGCCAGCGCCGCCGCCGTGCGCTCCTTGGCGGCCTCGATCAGCGCCAGCACCTGGGTCTCCTCGCCGTCGCGCAGCAGCTCGACCGGATCGGGGTCGCCGTTGACGATGCCCTCGAAGAACTCCTTGCGGTCCTGGTAGGTCGGCAGCGTGCCCTTGGCCCAGCCGCGGGCGCCGTTGAGGATCACTGCCAGGCGTGCGTACTCCTCGCCGAACAGCTCCGAGACCTCGCGCTTCATCCGCTTCGCCAGGGCGGGCGAGGCGCCGGCGGTCGAGATCGCGATCGCCAACGGGCCGGTTCGCACGATCGCCGGCAGGATGAAGTTGCAGAGCGGCGGCACGTCGACCACGTTGACCAGCATCGCCCGCTTCTCGGCATCGTCGAAGAGGCCGATGTTGACCTCGCTGTCGTCGGTTGCGGCGATCGTCATGAAGACGCCCTCCAGGTCGGCGGCGCCGGCGTAGGCCCGCTTCTCCCAGGCGATCGACCCCTCCTCCGCCAGCGATTCCAGCTCAGGATGGGCGACCGGGGCGATAAGGGTTACGTCGGCGTCGCAGGCGAGCAGCCCCTCGACCTTCTCGAGGCCGATGTCGCCGCCCCCGACCACCAGGCAGCGCCGTCCTTTCAGCTTCAGGCAGGCGATGTAAAAGGGGGTCTCGAGCATGTCGCGCACGCACGACTGGTCGCAGATCCCCTTGCGAAGCTGGCAGACGCACTCCTTGCCGGCGTAGGCCTGAGCGGGCATGCGATGAAGGTTAGTGATGCGGGATCAGAGGGACTCGAGCGTCAGCCGGAGGCCGTCCTCGAGGCTGGTCGCCGGGCGCCAGCCCAGATCGCGCTCGGCCCGTCCCGCGTCGAGCGCGATCCGCTGCACCTCGCCGGCCCGGGGCGGGGCGAACTCGGGCTCGAAGGCCTCGACATCGCCCAACTCGCTCAGCTTGGCGGCCAGCTCGAGGACGTCGGTCTCGACCCCGGTGCCGATGTTGACCGGGCCGCTCGCCTCGGACGCCGCCGCCGCCAGCGCCGCCGCCACCACGTCGCCCACATATATGTAGTCGCGGGTCTGCTTGCCGTCGCCGAACACGGTCGGTCGCTCGCCGGTTTGCAGTCGCCCACAGAAGATCGCGATCACCCCCGCCTCGCCGAGCGGGTCCTGACGCGGCCCGTAGACGTTGCCGAGGCGCAAGCTCATCCCGGACAGTCCGTAGAGCCGCTCGTAGAGCGCCAGATAGCCCTCAGCGGCGAACTTGCTCTGGCCGTAGGCGGAGAGCGGCGCGATCGGGGTGTCCTCGTCGAGCGGCAAGCTCTGTCCCTCGCCCTCGCCGTAGATCGCCCCGCCCGTGGAAACGAAGACGATGCGGGGAGAGCCAGCCGCTCGCATTGCCTCCAGCACGTTTGCGGTGCCGCCGACGTTGATCGAAGCGTCGAAGGCGGGGTCGGTGAGCGACTTGCGGACATCGATCTGCGCCGCGAGGTGGAAGACGACCTCAGGCCGCACGTCCGCCGTCAGCTCGGCCAGCGGCGCTTCCTCGCGAATGTCCAGCTCGACCAGCTCCGCCCCCGCATCCAGCGCCGCGTCGAGGTTCGTACGCCGGCCGGTCGAGAGGTCGTCGACGATCGTCACTGCGTCGCCGCGGGCGAGCAGGTCGTCGACCAGGTTCGAGCCGATGAAGCCGGCGCCGCCGGTGACCAGAGCCTTCATTCGCGCGCCGATCCTATGGAGATCGGCGGCAACCCGCCGGGCAGGGTCGCCGAACGCCCCTGCTACCCTCGCCGCCCCATGCGACTGATAGTCACCGAGAAGAACAACAGCGCCAAGAAGATCGCCGACATCCTCGGCCGCGGCGAGGCGAAAGCGGACAAAACCTTCAAAGTCCCCTTCTACACCTGGACCGACGAGGACGGCGGCGATCACATGACGATCGGCCTCAAGGGCCACGTGCTCGGTCCGGCCTTCCCCGAGGGCTACTCGAACTGGCAGAAGACGGACCTGCACGATCTGATCGACGCCGAGTTGATCAAGGAGCCGACCGACAAAAACGTCGTCAAAGCGATCAAAAAGGTCGCCAAAGAGGCCGACGAGCTGGTGATCGCCACCGACTTCGACCGCGAGGGAGAGCTGATCGGGCTCGAGGCCCTGGAGGAGATGTTGGACGCCAACCCCGACCTCGGCTCCCGCGAGGGCACCGCCGACGGCAGCCTGGTGGTCCAGCGCGCTCGCTACTCGGCCCTGACCAAGGAAGAGATCGAGCGCGCCTTCGGCGATCTCGACACGCTCTCCTACCCGCTAGCCAACGCCGGCGCCGCACGGCAGGACATCGACCTGCTCTGGGGCGCGACCCTGACCCGCGCCGTCTCCCTCGCCAGCCGCCGCTTCGGCTCCAACTTCCTCTCGGTCGGCCGCGTCCAGAGCCCCACCCTGGGTCTGATCGTCGAGCGCGAGATGGAGCGCCGCGCCCACGTCGCCAAACCCTTCTGGGAACTGTTCGCCAAGTTCCAGCACGCCGACGGCAGCTTCGAGGCCCACCACGCGACCGACAAGTTCTGGGAGAAGGCGGAGGCTGACGCGGCGCTCGCTGGCACCTCGAGCCCCGGCACGGTCAAGTCGGTGACGGCGCGCAAGAACACGCGCAAACCGCCGACCCCCTACAACACGACCGCTTTCAGCACCGACGCCTCCAGCCGCCTCGGCATCACCCCCGCCAGCGCGATGCGGATCGCCGAGGACCTTTACATGGACGGCTTCATCTCCTACCCGAGGACCGACAACACGGTCTACCCGTCCTCGCTGCCGCTGCGCGAGCTGGTCGCCTCGCTGGTCAAGGTCAAAGAGTTCTCGGCCGCCGCAGGCCTGCTTGACCAGCCGCAGCTGACGCCGACCCGCGGCAAAAAAGAGACCACCGACCATCCGCCGATCTACCCGACCCAGGCGATCCACCCTGGCGCCCTCGACGGCTCCAAGAAACGGGTCTACGAACTGGTCGTGCGCCGCTTCCTCGCCACCTTCAGCCCGCCGATGATCACCGAGTCGACCCGGGCCGACATCGAGGCCGGCTCGGAGACCTACTTCGTCCGCGGCTCGGTCGTCGTCGACCCCGGCTACGCCGGCATCTACACCTACGCCCGCTCCTCCGACGACGAGATCCCCGCCCTCAAGGAGGGCCAGACGCTGGCGCTCGACGGCGAGCCCTGGATCGTCGACAAGGAGACGCAGCCGCCCTCGCGGATCTCGCAGGCGAAACTGATCGAGCTGATGGAGGAGCGCGGCCTCGGCACCAAGGCGACCCGAGCCGACATCATCCAGAAGCTCTTCGACCGCGGTTACGTCTACAGCAACCCACCGGTCCCCTCGGAGACCGGGATCGCCCTATACGA
>JBIOVI010000065.1:0-3096 GCA_044867645.1 Solirubrobacterales bacterium
CCGCGAATACGGGGTTCGCGACGATCCGGGCTGCCCGCTGGCGCCGCTCGACGGCCAGCCCTGCCTGCACGTCACCGACAAGCTGACCGAGATCGCCACCGACGAGATCCTCGCGACCCCGGCCGGCCAGCCCTTCTACGTCCAGCTCGACTACTCGGCCCCCCACGGCGACTTCCGCCGCCCGGCCGGCCCCGAGCCAGCGCCCCGCCACTACGACTGGTTCCGCGGCGCCCGCCTGCCTCACGACTACAGCGAAGGGCTGCAGGAGGGCAACGTCTCGGACAAGCCGCGCTTCATCCGCGATGCCGATTACCTGACGCCGACCGAGAGGCGCGTCTACCGGATCTACTGGCAAAAGCAGCTCGAGTCGCTGCGCTCGGTCGACGACGGGGTCAAACGAATGATCGACACCCTCGGCTACCTCGGGCGGCTTCGCAACACCTACGTGATCTTCATCTCCGACAACGGCTTCTTCTTCGGCGAGCACCGCCTGATCGGCGGCAAGTTCCTCGCCTACGAGCCAGCGACGCACCTGCCCTTCCTGATCCGCGGGCCGGGGGTCAAGCAGGACAGCTCCACCGGCGAGCTGGCGGCGAACATCGATATCGCACCGACGATCCTCGAGCTGGCCGGCGTCGAAGCGGACAAGAGCGTCGACGGCCGCTCGCTCGTCCCCTTCCTGCACGATCCGGACCTGCGCAGCCGCCGCCCGATCCTCTTCGAGTCCTTCGTCGAGACCAGCGACGTCAACGCACAGGGGGCGATTACGAGCGGCGCCGGTCGCTCCGGCGCGCAGGCGTCCGCGACGGCACACGCCTCGATCCTGGCACCGCCCAAGGACTACGAGGGAATCCGCCTCGGCCCCTACAAGTACATCGCCTGGCCGACCGGGGAGAAGGAGCTCTACGACATCAACAAGGACCCGAACGAGCTCAACAACCTCGCCCGGGACCCGAACTACTACCCGATTCGCAACTTCCTCCATCGGCAGCTGCGGCGTTTCGAGAACTGCGTCGGGCGGGAATGCCGCGAAGTGACCCCGCCGATGCCCCTGACCCGGGTGGAATTCGAACGGCTGCGCGCCCAGCGGCAGAAGGAAATCCGCGAACACGAACGGGAACGGGAAAAGGAACGGCGCGAACACGAACAGCGGAATCCGTAGGCCATAGGCGGGCGGGTCCTGTCGTCGGACTGGATCCCCGGCTCGCCCGCCGGGGATTCCAGATCCGACGCCACCCGCCCGAGTACCGCCTCAACTTCCGCTACTCGATGATCGCTAAGACGTCCCCGCTGGAAACTGCTGCGCCTTCGGCGACGTTCAGCGCGGTGACCTTGCCGGAGCGGTGGGCGGCTATCTCGTTCTCCATCTTCATCGCCTCGATCACGCAGACCAGGTCTCCCTCGGAGACCTCCGCGCCTTGCTCCACGGCCACCTTGAGCACCGTGCCCTGCAGTGGCGAGGGCAGCGACTCGCTCGATGCGGCGGCGGACCCGCCGGACTTGCGCTCGCGCTTCGGGGGACGTTTGCCCCCCGCGGCCACGGGTGCGGCACCGGCTGTGGCCTCGCCGATCACCTTGACCTCGAAGAGCTTGCCCGAGACCTCGACCTTGTAGTCGCGGGCGACCACCTCGGGGTCCTCCGCCGCCTCGGCTGCCGCCGCCTCTTTCGGCGCCGTCGTCTTCAGCCAGTCGCGGTCCTCCATCAGGTCGCGGCAGGTCTCCCCCTTCGCCCACTGCTCGGTGGCGAGGATCGCGCGGTGGAAGGGAACCAACGTGGTCAACCCGCCGATCTCGTACTCGTCCAGCGCCCGCAGCATCCGCCGCGTCGCGTGCTCGCGGTCGACGTCCCAGACGATCAGCTTGGCGACCATCGGATCATACATCGGCGTCACTTCGGAGCCCGCTTCGACTCCGGAGTCCACCCTTACCCCGGGCCCGGCCGGCTCGCGGTAGGAGGCGATCGCCCCCGGCGCCGGCGCAAAATTCTTATGGGCGGCCTCGGCGTTGATCCGGCACTCGATCGCGTGGCCGCGCAGCTCGACGTCCTCCTGGGCAACGCTCAGCGCCTCGCCGGCGGCGACCAGAACCTGCTCGCGGACGATGTCGACGCCGGTGACCATCTCGGTCACGCAGTGCTCGACCTGCACCCGCGTGTTCATCTCGAGGAAGAAGTACTCCTCGCCGACCTGCATACCCTCAACCGTGCCAGCACCGCGATAGCCGACCGCGGCTGCGGCGTCGGTGGCGATCTTGCCGATCCGCTCGCGCATCTCGGCGTCGACCTGGGGGCCGGGCGCCTCCTCGATCACCTTCTGGTGACGGCGCTGGATCGAGCAGTCGCGCTCGCCGACGTGGATCACGTTGCCGTGACTGTCGGCCAGCACCTGGACCTCGACGTGGCGCGGGTCCTCGAGGTAGCGCTCGACGTAAACCCGGTCGTCGGAGAAGAACTTCTCTCCTTCACGGCCGGCGCCCTCAAAGGCCTCCTGCAGGTCGTCGGGCGTCAGCGCCACGCGGAAGCCCTTGCCGCCGCCGCCGCCCGCCGCCTTGCAGGCGACCGGGTAACCGGCCTCCTCGGCCTGCTGCTTGGCGGCCTCGAGATCTGGCGCCGGCTCCGTCGCGCCAGGCACGATCGGCACCCCGGCGGCAGCCATGATCTCGCGCGCCCGCGTCTTCGACCCCATCTCTTCGATCGCCTCGGCGGGCGGGCCAATGAAGGTGATGTCAGCCTCAGCGCAGGCACGAGCGAAATCGGCGTTCTCGGCGAGGAATCCATAGCCGGGATGGATCGCTTCCGCGCCGGCCTCCTTGGCGGTCGCAATGATCTTGCCGATGTCGAGATAGCTTTCGGCCGGCACCGCGGGCCCGATCAGGAAGGCCTCGTCGGCCTCGCGCACGTGCGGCGCCTCGCGGTCGATCTCCGAGTAGACGGCGACCGAGGTGATCCCCATCTCCTTCAGGGTTCGCGCGACCCGGATCGCGATCTCGCCGCGGTTGGCTATCAGCACCTTCTGGAACACGGCGGGGCAGTCTATTTATGGAGGCGGGAGAGAGTCGGGAGCCCCCTCTGAAAACCCGCTCGCGTTCGCTCGCTTT
>JBIOVI010000066.1:0-40966 GCA_044867645.1 Solirubrobacterales bacterium
GCGTGGACTACCAGGGTATCTAATCCTGTTTGCTCCCCACGCTTTCGCGTCTCAGCGTCAGTAACGTCCCAGCGAGCTGCCTTCGCAATTGGTGTTCCTCCTGATATCTGCGCATTTCACCGCTACACCAGGAATTCCACTCGCCTCTTCCGCACTCTAGCTCGACAGTATCCACCGGCATTCGAGGGTTGAGCCCCCGACTTTCACAGCGGACTTACCGGGCCGCCTACACGCGCTTTACGCCCAATGATTCCGGACAACGCTAGCCCCCTACGTATTACCGCGGCTGCTGGCACGTAGTTAGCCGGGGCTTCTTGTGAAGGTACCGTCACTCCACGCGGCTATTCACCGCGGAAGCTTCGTCCCAACTGAAAGGGGTTTACAACCCGAAGGCCTTCTTCCCCCACGCGGCGTTGCTGCATCACGCTTTCGCGCATTGTGCAAGATTCCCCACTGCTGCCTCCCGTAGGAGTCTGGGCCGTGTCTCAGTCCCAGTGTGGCTGATCGTCCTCTCAGACCAGCTACCCATCGTCGCCTTGGTAGGCCGTAACCCCACCAACAAGCTAATGGGCCGCGAGCCCCTCCCAATGCGGAGGCCGAAGCTTCCTTTAGCGAACAGGCTTACGCCTGTGCGCCACATCCGGTATTAGCCCGAGTTTCCTCGGGTTGTCCCGGTCATCGGGGCAGGTTACTCACGTGTTACTCACCCGTTCGCGGCTTGGCCCCAGGGCAAGCCCTGGTTCGTCGCACCACTTGCATGTGTTAAGCACGCCGCCAGCGTTCGTCCTGAGCCAGGATCAAACTCTCCGTGAAGGCACTTCTCACTTGAGAGTGGTCATGCTTGGCTGGCCGCCGGGTACACATACATGGCGACCGGCATGACGGGTAAATCAGACCACTCGACACGCTGACGAGTCGAGTGGATCGGGCTCAAACAACCCACGGACACGAGTGCCCGCGGGGTGCACGCTGCTCAGTTTTCAAAGACCGCTGCGCCTCTGCGGCGGGACTCGCCGTCTTTTGCGCATGGGACGGCACAGGGCCAATCCCAGAAGGACGCGGGAGTATAGCGCTGCGGCGGCGGTTTGCCTAATGCCTGGAAGCCGATCGCCTGCATGCCTGCTCAGGCGCCGGCACGGAGGCGCCGGAAACGCCGCTTTCCCGCCTGCAGCACGCGCCCGTCGAGGTCGGCGGGATCGACGTCGAGGCGATCGCCGTCCAGCGCCTCGCCGTCCAGCTTCGCCCCGCCCTGCTTGAGCAGGCGTCGCGCCTCGCTCGAGCTGATCTCGAACGCACCTGCCATCAGCTGCGGCAGGTGGACCTGTCCCGCCTCGCCCTCGCCGACATAGGGGCCCAGGTCGATCTCCTCGATCTCCTCGGGGGCCTCGTGGTGGACGAAGAGGCGGTCGAAGTGCTCCTCGGCGGCCGCGGCGGCAGAGGCGTCGTGAAAGCGCTCGACGATCTGCGCGGCGAGCTTCCGCTTTGCCTTGTTGGGCGGGCCCGGTGGCACCTCCCCACCCAGCAGCAGGCGGAAGTATTCCGGCATCGCCTCGTCGGGAATCCGCATCGCTTTGCCGAACATCTCCTCGGGCGCCTCGGTCACGCCGACGTAATTGCCGAGCGACTTGCTCATCTTCTGCACCCCGTCGGTCCCGACCAGGATCGGCATCGTCAGGATCGACTGCGGCTTCTGTCCGTAGGCGGCCTGCACATCGCGGCCGAAGAGCAGGTTGAACTTCTGATCGGTCCCCCCCAGCTCGACGTCCGCCTCGACGGCGACGGAGTCGTATCCCTGCAGCAAGGGGTAGAGCAGCTCCAAGGCGGCGACCGGCGCCCCCGCCGCCATCCTCTTCTGGAAGTCGTCGCGCTCCAGCAGCCTCGCGACGGTCGTCCGGGCGAGCAGGCCGAGTAGGTCCTCGGGCGGCATCCGCAGCCACTCGCTGTTGAAGCGAACCTCGGTGCGGTCGCGGTCGAGCACCTTGAACGCCTGCTCCTGGTAGGTGGCGGCGTTGGCCTCGATCTCCTCCGGCGAGGGCAGGGGCCGCTGGGCCGAGCGCCCGCTCGGATCCCCGACCCTGGCGGTGAAGTCGCCGATGATCAAGACCACCCGATGACCGGCGTCCTGGAATTCACGCAGCTTGTTCAGCACGACCGTATGGCCGAGGTGGATATCCGCCGTCGTCGGGTCGATTCCGAGCTTTACCCGCAGCGGGCGGTCTTCTGCGGCAAGCTGCTCGGAGAGCATCCCCTCCGGCAGCACGTCGACTGCGTTACGCGTCAGGTCCGCCACGGTCGCAATGCTAGACTGCCGCTCCTGCTCGGCGGGCAGCGCCCGTCGTGCCGCATCTCGATGGCGGTCCTAGGAACAAAGCCCCGCCGGGCGGGCGGCTCCGTTCCGCCGCCTCCGCCTTCGGCACCCCCTGCGAAGCCCGCGCGGCCACGCCTGAAGAAGCTGCGCATCCTCTTCGTCCTGCTCGGCCTCGGCATCCTGGCCGTCGTCTCGATGGTCTTCGGGATGATGATGGCGGTATCCCAGGACCTGCCGGCGATCTACGACTTCGCCCAATTCAAGGCCTCGAAGAACAGCGAGGTATTCGACGCCTCCGGCGAGCCGATCGGCACCCTGACCAGCAACCAGAACAAGATCCTGCTCAGCTCCGGCCAGATCTCCCCCAACGTCAAGAACGCGGTGGTCGCGATCGAGGATGCCCGCTTCTACGAGCACACCGGCGTCGACTTCCAGGGCATCGGCAGAGCGCTGATCAAGGACATCCTCAGCCAGAGCGCCGCGCAGGGCGCCTCGACGATCACCGAGCAGTTCGTCAAGAACGCCCTCGCCGCGCAGGAAAGTCGCACGATTTTCCAGAAGTTCCGCGAGGCGGCGCTCGCCTACCGGCTGGAGCGCCACTGGAGCAAGGACAAGATCCTCACCGAGTACCTCAACACGATCTACTTCGGCGAGGGGGCCTACGGCATCGAGGCCGCTGCGCGGACCTACTTCGGCGAGGCGCATCCCGGCTGCGGCACCGCCACCGAGCCTTGCGCCGCGGTGCTCGAGCCATGGGAGGCCGCGACCCTGGCCGGGATCATCGCCTCACCGTCGGCCTACGACCCCAAGATCTATCCCGAAAACTCGCTCTCGCGGCGCAACCTGGTGCTGGAAAAGATGTACGAACAGGGCTACATCACCGAGACCCAGCTCGAAGAAGGGTCACAGCAGGCTCTGCCCTCACCCGACGCCATCGAGCCGCCGACGCTCGACTCCGAAGCCCCCTACTTCACCTCCTGGCTGCGCCAGCAGCTGGTCGATCGCTTCGGCGCCGCCAAAACCTTCTTTGGCGGCCTGAAGATCAAGACCACCCTGGATCTGCGCCTCCAGGAAGCCGCCGAAGAAGCGGTCAGTTCGTATCTGAGCGGCCTCCCCCCGACCGCAGCGGTGGTCGTGATCGACAACCGCAACGCCGGGATCAAGGCGATGGTCGCCGGCCCCGACTTCGACGAAAAGCCGTTCAACCTGGCGACGCTCGGACACCGTCAGCCGGGCTCGTCGATCAAGCCGATCATCCTGACCACCGCCCTCGAGCAGGGGATCTCCCCCGAAACGGTCTACGAATCGGCGCCGCAGGTCTTCACCTTCGGCAAGAACGACCAGGAAGTCTTCGAGGTGAACAACTACGGCGACAGCTACCTAGGCTCGGCCTCGCTGGCCACCGCCACGACCTATTCCGACAACTCGGTGTACGCCCAGGTGGGCCTGGAAAGCATCAAGGGCGGCACTCATGCGATCGCTCGCACCGCCCACCGGCTCGGGGTGCAGACCCACCTCTCGACCAACCCGGCGATGGTGCTGGGCGGGCTCGACGAAGGGGTGACCCCGCTCGAGTGGACCTATGCCTTCTCGACCCTTGCCAACAACGGCGATCGGGTCAGCGGCACGCTCGCGCCGAACCCGGGCGACAGTCCGGTCGCCTACACGCAGGTCACCGACCAAGACGACGGCACGATCAAGGGGGGCGACAACGACTCGATCCACACCCAGGTGGTGCCGTCGGGCGTGGCGGAAGAAGCGAAGAGCATCCTGCACACGGTGGTCACCAGCGGCACCGGCGTGCGGGCGAACATCGGCGATCCCTCCCAGTGGGGGAAGACCGGGACGACCGAGGAAAACAGGGATGCCTGGTTCTGCGGTGCCACCGAAGAAGTCACCGCCTGCGTCTGGGTCGGGTATGCCGACACCGCGACCCCGATGCTGACCGAGTTCTCGGGTGGCCCCGTCGACGGCGGTACCTTCCCGGCGTTGATCTGGGCGAGCGTCATCTCCGCGTGGGAGGAGATCGAGGCCGACCGCGAGGCCGAAAGGGCGAGCGAGAAGGCGGCCGAAGGCAAAGACGGGTCCGTCGGGTCCGAAAGCTCCGGCGAGGAAAGCTACGTCCCCTCCGAACCCTCTACCGAAGCCGCGCCAGAAGAAACTCCGGAACCGAGCGAATCCGCGCCGGCGCCAGAACCAGCCCCAGAAGCAGAATCCGCGCCGGCCCCGGAAGCAGCTCCCGAAGCCGCCCCGGAATCCGGCGGCGGCGGCGGGATCACCGCGGGCTAGCCAGGCATCGCCTAGGCGGCATTTGGCCTTGGTCGCGAGACGAAGCGACTGCCGGCGAGGCTGAAGCGCCAGGGTCGCTCGACCGCTTTGGTGATCCCGATCCGCGGGCCGGTGACGATCCGGCCCTCCCAGCCGCTATCGCGCGGCCGCAGCAGGAACGGATCGAGGCAGAGGTCCGCCCCGTTCGCGTCGAGCCCGATGCCGAGGGCATCGGTTAGCTTGCCGGGCCCCGAGCAGAGATCGGTGTCAGGGCGTTCGCCCCGCCTCCGGCGCATCGCCTCCAGGTCGTCGCTTGGCTCCAGCGCCCGGATCAGGACCGCCGCCGCCTCGCCCTCCGGTTCGGCGACCGCATTCAGCAGGCTGTGGATCCCGTAGGAGAGGTAGACGTAGGCTCGTCCGGGTGGGCCGAACAGGGTCTCGGTGCGCTTGGTCAGCCCGACGTAGGCGTGACAGGCGGGATCGTCGCGCTCATAACTCTCGGTCTCGACGATCGTTCCGCCGCAGCCGGCGTGGAAGAGGCGACAGCCGATTAGCTCGCGAGCGACGACGTGCACGGAACGGGCGAAGAACTCGCTGCCCAGCCGTTCTGCCGCGGCGACCTTCACGAGCGCTCGTCGAGCACCCTTGCCTTGACCGCCGCCAGGGTTTTACGGGCCTGCTCGATTTGCTCGCCCAGCGCCGCCGAGCCAGTGCCGCCCTCGATTCGCTTCGACTCGAGCCAGCTCTCGCGGCGCAGCACCTCGTAGAAGGAATCGTCGAGCTGCTCGGAGCGCTCGCTCAGCTCCTCCGGGGTCAGCTCGGAGAGCGATTTCCCCCGCTCGACCGCGTCGCGGACGAGCCCGCCGACGATCCCGTGCGCCTCGCGGAACGGCACCCCCTTGCGGACCAGAAGGTCGGCGATCTCGGTCGCCGCCAGCATCTCGTCTCCCGAGGCCTCTTCGAGGCGCTCGCGGTCGAAGCCGATCCCGGCCAGCATGCCCTCGGACGCGTCGAGGCAGGACTCGACGGTGTCGATCGCGTCGAAGAGCGGCTCCTTGTCCTCTTGCATGTCCTTGCCGTAGGTCAGCGGCAGGGCATGCATCGTGCCGAGCAGTGCGAGGTAGTCGGCGGCGACGCGGGGGCTCTTCGCCCGCAGCAGCTCGGCCGAGTCGGGGTTGACCTTCTGCGGCATGATGCTCGAGCCGGAGGAGAAGGACTCGTCGAGCTGACAGAAGCCGAACTCGCTGCTCGACCAGATCACGATCTCCGAGCCGAGTCGCGAGAGGTGCATCGAGCAGATCGATGCGGCGGCAAGGTAGTCGAGGACGAAATCGCGATTGGAGGCGCCGTCGATCGAGTTGTGGCTGACGTGTTCGAAGCCGAGGTCGTCGGCGACGGCGTTGCGGTCGATCTCCCAGTTGACGCCTGCCAGAGCGCCGGAGCCGAGCGGCATCACTGAGGCGCTGTCGAGGGCGAACTGGAAGCGCAGCACGTCGCGGGCGAGCATCCAGAAGTAGGCGAGCAGGTGGTGGCCGAGGTAGACCGGCTGGGCGCGCTGCAGGTGGGTGTAGCCGGGCATTGCCCAGTCGCGGTGCCGCTCGGCCAGCTCCAGCAGGCGCTCCATCGTCGCCCCCGCCAGGTCGATGGCTTGCAGCGAGTGGACCTGCACGACCATCGCCATGTCGGTGGCGACCTGGTCGTTGCGGGAGCGGCCGGTGTGCAGCTTGCCGGCAAGGGGTCCGATCTCCTCGCCGAGCAGACGCTCGATCGCCATGTGGATGTCCTCGTCGGCGGCATCGAACTCGAAGCCGTGCGCGCCGATCCGCTCGCGTACGCGGTCCAGGCCGGAGACGATCTGCTCCAGCTCGGCCTCGTCGAGGACGCCGATTCGGCGTAGCGCTCGCGCGTGTGCCTGCGACTGATCGAGGTCGTAGGGGGCCAGCGGCCAGTCGAACTCGAGCGAGCGGTTGATGCGCCAGAAGCGCGGGTCGGGGTCTTTGCGGAAGCGCGACATCAGCGGAGGGATCCGGCGAGAGCCTCGCATACCCGCGCCACCTGCGACTCCGTCATCGAGGGGAAGAAAGGCAGCGCCAGCGAGCGCGCCGAGGCGGCTTCGGCGACGGGGAACTGCCCCTCGCGGTAGCCGAGCTCGCGAAGGTGCGGGAAGAGATGGATGCAGGGCAGGTAGGCCTTGCTGGCGACGCCCTGCGCAGCGAGGCGAGAGACCACGGCGTCACGATCCACGTCGTCGGGCAGCCGGACCACGTAGACGAACCAGCTGCGACGCTCGGAGCCGCGAGCGGCGAGCGGGGTTTGCACGCCCTCGATCCCGGCTAGGCCCTCCTCGTAGCGGGAAGCCACCGCGTTGCGGCGCGCCAGCATCTGGTCGAGCCGCTCGAGCTGGCCCACGCCGAGAGCCGCCGCCAGGTCGGAGAGCCGGTAGTTGAAGCCGAGCCCACCGTGGTCGAGCCAGCCCATGTCGGGGGCGCGGCCCTGGTTTCGCTCCGAGCGCAGCCTGGTCGCCGTCTCAGCATCGGGCGGCACGATCATGCCCCCCTCCCCCGTGGTCAGCTGCTTGTTGGCGTAGAAGGCGAAGGTGGCGAGGTTGCCGCGGGTGCCGACCCGTCGGGCCTCGGAATCGACCGCGCCGAGCGCCTCGCAGGCGTCCTCGAGGATGCCGAGGCCGCGCCTGGAAGCGATCGCCTCCAGCTCGGGCATCGCGGCTGGGAAGCCGAAGATGTGGATCGGCAGGATCCCGGCGCTGTGCTCGCCGGCGGTCGCCTCGACCGCGGCCGGGTCGAGGTTGAGCGTCTCTGGGTCGACGTCGCAGAAGACCGGGCGGGCACCCTCGTAGATCAGGCAGTTGGCGGAGGCGACGAAGCTGAAGGGGCTGGTCAGGACCTCGTCGCCGGGCCCCCAGCCGAGCGCCCGCACCCCGAGGTGGAGACCGGTGGTGCCGCTGGAGACGGCGACGGCGTCCTCGCTGCCCAGCCAGGTGGCGAAATCGCGCTCGAAACGCTCGCCGGTCGGCCCGAGCGAGAGCCGGCCGGAGCGCAGGACCTCGAGCGCCAGCTCCTCCTCGCGCGCGCCGAGCTCGGGGCGCGCCAGCGGGATCGGTTCGGTGTCGGGGGCGCCGCTCATCGCGGGCACCCTACTTTGCGTTCGAGTCGCTCCGGGGCTGGAATGCGTACTCCAGCGAGTCCACCAGCGCCTCCCAGGAGGCCTCGATGATGTTCTCCGAGACGCCGATCGTCCCCCACTCCCGCTCGCCGTCGAAGGAGTCGAGCAGGACGCGGGTGATCGCGCCCGTCCCGTGGCTCTCGTCGAGGATCCGCACCTTGTAGTTGGTCAGCTCGATGTCGGCGAGGTGCGGGTAGCGGTCGGCGATCGCGCCACGCAACGCCCGGTCCAAAGCATTGACGGGCCCGTTGCCCTCGGCGACCCGCAGGTAGCGCTCGCCGTCGACCTTGACCTTGATCGTCGCCTCCGTCTCGACGACCCCGTCGGCGCGTTTCTCGGTGACCACCCGGAAGCTCTCCAGCTCAAAGAGCGGCTGGTAGCTGTCCGCCTCCCGCCGCAACAGCAGCTCGAAGGAGGCCGGGGCGGCCTCGTAGTGGTAGCCGCGGTGCTCGCGCTCCTTGAGCCGCTCGACCGCGCGCAGCGCCGCCTCGTCGTCGAGGTCGAGACCCGCCTGCGTCGCCTGGCTGCGGATCGTAGCCTTGCCCGACAGCTCCGAGGCGAGGATCTCGCGTTGGTTGCCGAGCAGCGCCGGATCGAGGTGCTCGAAGGTGCGCGCGTCTGCCTCCACCCCGGCGGCGTGCATACCCGCCTTGTGGGCGAAGGCGTTGCGGCCGACGTAGGGCTGGTCCGGGTTCGGGGTCATGTTGCAGAGCTCGTCGAGGTAGTGGCTCGTCTGGGTAAGGGATGTCAGACGCTCGGGCGCCACAACGTCGAATCCCATCTTCAATTGCAGGGCCGGCAGGATCGTGGCCAGGTTGGCGTTGCCGCAGCGCTCCCCGTAGCCGTTGACGGTGCCCTGCACCAGGCGGGCGCCTGCCTCAACCGCCGCGAGCGAGTTGGCGACCGCGCAACCGGCGTCGTCGTGGGTGTGGATGCCGATCTCCACCCCGTCGCCCAGCGCCGCGGCGACGGCACTGGTCGCGGCAGCGACGAAACCGGGCAGGCTGCCGCCGTTGGTGTCGCAGAGAGTGACGTTCTCGGCGCCCGCCTCGGCCGCGGCGCGGACGCAGTCGAGCGCGTAGGCGGAGTCGTCCCGATAGCCGTCGAAGAAATGCTCGGCGTCGAAGATGGCCCGCTTGCCCCGCTCGCGGCAGAAGGCGATCGAGTCGGCGATCATCGCCAGGTTCTCCTCGGGGGAGACCTTGATCACCTTTTCCAGGTGCAGGCCCCAGCTCTTGCCGACCAGGCAGACCACTGGGGCGAAGCTGCCGACCAGAACGCCCAGGGCCTCGTCGTCCTCGGCGCTGCGGTCGCGGCGGCGGGTCATGCCGAAGGCGGCAATCGTCGCCTGCTCCAGCTCCAGCTCGGCGAGCTGCTCGAACAGCTCCGCTTCCTTCGGGTTGGAGCTCGGGAAGCCAGCCTCGATCAACTGGACCCCGAGCTCGTCGAGGGCCGTCACGACCTTCAGCTTCTCGCCGACCGAGAGCGACATGCCGGGACCGCCCATGCCGTCGCGCAGGGTGGTGTCGTAGAGCTTCACCTGTTCCATCTGATGCCTTTCGATGCGAGTGGATCGGGGAGGGCCCGGAGGCCCGCGTTGCGCGCAGCAATGCGCCAGCCGCTAGGCGGCTGCGGTAATTCGCCCGATTGACTCGAAACCGCTGGACATCACGAACTCACCTTACTCGGTTCGTCCGCGCCGGCCGCGACCTCGACCGGGTCGAGCCACTCCAGGTACTCCTCGGCGCGGCCGTGCAGAGCGTCTTGGAACTTGGTCTGGATCACCCGCGTGATCTCTCCGGGCTCTCCCAGCGGGTGGTCGTCGATCTCGCGCACCGGCACCAGCTCCGCTGCGGTCCCGGTGAGGAACACCTCCTCCGCCAGGTACAGCTCGGAGCGGGCGACGTCGCGCTCGACCACGGTGTAGCCGAGGTCGCGGGCGATCTGGATCACCGATTTGCGGTTGATCCCGTCGAGGATCGAGGCGACGTGCGGAGGGGTGACGATCTGACCCTCGCGAACCAGGAAGATGTTCTCGCCTGAGCCCTCGCAGACGAAGCCGCGCTCGTCGAGGAGCAGGGCCTCTTCGTAGCCGGCTTTCTGCGACTCCGTCTTGGCGAGGATCGAGTTGAGGTACTGGCCGGAGGCCTTGGCGTGCGGAACCAGGCCGCCGGGACCGATGCGCCGCCAGCTCGAGACCTTGGCGCGGATGCCGTGCCGCTGTCCCTCCTCGCCCAGGTACGCGCCCCAGGGGAAGGCGGCGATGATGAGGTCGATCGGGGCGTCGGTCGCGTACAGCCCCAGGTTGCCGTAGCCGCGGTAGGCGAGCGGCCGGATGTAGCAGGAGCGCAGGCCGTTACGGCGGATCAGCTCACGGGTTGCCTCACCGATCTCCTCTGCCGTGTAGGGCAGCTCCAGGTAGTAGAGCTCGGCCGATTTAGCGAGGCGGTCGAGATGGTCCCGGTGACGGAAGATCGCCGGCCCGCGCTCGGTCTCGTAGCAGCGCACGCCCTCGAAGACGCCGGTCCCATAGTGCAGCCCGTGGCTGAGGACGTGCGTCTTGGCGTCCTCCCAGGGTACGAACTCGCCGTTCTGCCAGATCAGCTCCGCGGTCTCCATCCCAGGAAAGTATGCCTTACGCCAATCCCGGTAGGGGTTCCACTTAACTTTTTCCGAAGACAGCAAACGGCTGTCCGTGGGACCCGTCGAGGAAAAAGTACGAGACGTTCCACCCCTACCGGGATTGGCTCAGCGAGCTGAGCACCGCGTCGGTCATCTCGGTCGTGCCAACGGTGTTCTCCCCCTCTGCGGCGAGGTCCGGGGTACGGAGGCCACGCCCGAGCACCGCGTCCACCGCGTCCTCGATCCGGATCGCGTCGTCGGGGCGGTCGAGGCCGTGGCGAAGCATCATCGCCGCGCTGAGGAAGGTCGCAAGCGGGTTGGCTACTCCCTGGCCGGCGATGTCCGGGGCGGAGCCGTGGACCGGCTCGAAAAGGCCGGGATCTCCCTCGGCGCCGAGGCTGGCGGAGGGGAGCATCCCCAGCGAGCCGGTGAGCATCGCCGACTCGTCGCTGAGGATGTCGCCGAAGAGGTTCTCGGTGACGATCACATCGAACTCGGCTGGGCGTGAGACGAGCTGCATCGCGGCGTTGTCGACCAGCAGGTGGTCGAGCGCGACGTCCTCGTAGTCGGGGGCGACACGACCGACGACCTCGCGCCAGAGCCGCGAGGTCTCCAGCACGTTGGCCTTGTCGACCGAGGTGACATGGGCTTTGCGCCCAGAGCTCGCCGCTCGCCTTCGTGCCGCCTCGAATCCGACCCTGGCGATGCGCTCGATTTCGCCAGCCGAGTACTCGCAGGTGTCGTGGGCGGTATCGCCGTCGCGGCCGCTGGCGCCGAAATAGATGCCCCCGGTCAGCTCGCGTACGACCAGGAGGTCGGTGCCGGAGATCCGCTCTTCGCGCAGCGGGCTGGCGGCGACCAGCGCCGGGCTGGGTCGCACCGGGCGCAAGTTCGCGTAGAGGCCCATCCCCTTGCGCAGGCCGAGCAGCCCCTGCTCGGGACGGGGCGCGTCGGGGTCCGTCGTGTCCCACTTGGGGCCGCCGACAGCACCCAGCAGGACCGTGTCGGCGGTCTTGCAGGCCTCGAGCACCTCCTCCGTTAGGGCGACGCCGTGGGCGTCGATCGAGCAGCCGCCCATCGGGCGCTCGTCGAACTCGAACTCGCCCAGCGCCTCCAGGACGCGCCGGGCCGCGAGGACGATCTCCGGCCCGATCCCGTCGCCGGGCAACAGGACTATGCGGGGAGCGTCGCTCATGCGGCCGGCACTCTAGACGTGCCGGGAGTTAGCGGTCCATATGGGTGCTCAAGTCCCGGCACGTCGGTCTTAGCGCCGGGCCTCGATGTTGAGGCGGACGTAGTCGAGCGTCAGCGGCTCGTCGCAGAGCTCGAGAACCGCCTCGGCGAAGGGGCGGCGGAGCTCCTCGGGTAGCCGGTCCAGGTGGGGACCGAGGGTGACGGTTTCGGTGAATTCGAGCGGGTGCTCGGGAGTCACCGGCTTTGGCTCCAGCCAGCAACGCGCCTCGCGGAAGCCGGCGTTGCGGAGCTTGGCCTCGGTCTCATCGGGCGCGGCAAAGTTCCACATCGCCTCCATGCCCTCGAAATGGGGGGCGAACTCGGCGTGCCCCATCGCCTTGGCGATCGCCCTGGCGTGCTCGGCGACGTTGCCTGCGCCGCCGCACTGCGCGATCAGGCGGCCACCCGGTTGCAGGGCCGTATGGAGGCGCGCGAAGAGGCGGTCGTGGTCGACGATCCAGTGGAAGGTCGCGGTCGAAAAGATCAGGTCGACGGGGGGCTCGACCTCGAGCTTGGTGAGGTCGGTGACGAGGTAGGTCGCCCGGTCGCCAAGGCGCTCCCTGGCCTTGGCGATCATGGCCTCCGATCCGTCGACGGCGATCAACTTGCCCTCGGGCAGCTTCTTCAGCAGCTCGGCGCTGACGCGACCCGACCCGCAGCCGGCATCGAGGACCGTCTCGCTGCCGTTCAGCTCCAGGCGTTCTACGACCTCGAGGCCCCAGGCGAACTGTGGGAAGGCAAGCGCGTCGTAGGTCTCGGCGTCCCACTCGCGCGGTCCGGTGTTGATCGAGCGTCCCACGTCCGCGCGCTAGAGCGCCGTCGTCACTGGGCCACGTTCGGCGCCCCCGGAGCGCTCGAACTCGTCGATCCGTGTGGCGTTCTCCAGGGTGATGCCGATGTCGTCGAGGCCGTTGAGCAGGCGGTGTTTGACGTCCGGCTCGATCTCGAACTCGAAGACGCCGGCGGCGCTGGTGACGGTTTGGTCGTCGACATCGATCCGCGCCTCGCCGGCCTCGGCCACCGCGCGGCAGTGCTCCTCGTCCAGCACCACCGGCAGCAAGCCGACCTTGGTGCAGTTGACGTAGAAGATGTCGGCGAAGGAGGGCGCGACGATTGCCTCGAAGCCGAAGTCCTCCAGCGCCCAGGGGGCGTGCTCGCGCGAGGAGCCGCAGCCGAAGTTGCGCCCGGCGACGAGGATCGGGTTCGGCTCCAGCTCGATCTCGCCGTCGCGGATCCAGTCGTAGAAGAGGAACTCCCCAAAGCCGGTCCGCTCGACCCGCTTCAAGAACTGCTTGGGGATGATCTGGTCGGTATCGACATCGGCCCTGTCGAGAACCGACACCTTTCCCTCTATGACGTCGATCGGCCTCATCTTCAGCTCCAGTCCCTGATGTCGACGAAGTGGCCCTCGACCGCGGCGGCAGCCGCCATCTTGGGGCTGACCAGATGCGTTCTGCCGCCCTTGCCCTGGCGACCCTCGAAGTTGCGGTTCGAGGTCGATGCGCAGCGCTCGCCCTCGATCAGGATGTCGGGGTTCATTCCCAGGCACATCGAGCAGCCCGCCTCGCGCCACTCGAACCCCGCGGCACGGAAGACCTCGTGCAGCCCCTCCTCTTCGGCAGCGGCTTTGACCTGCTGGGAGCCCGGCACCACCATCGCCCGCACCGACCCAGCCACCCGTCGTCCATCGACCACGGCAGCCGCCTCGCGCAGATCCTCGATCCTGGAGTTGGTGCAGGAGCCGATGAAGACGCGTTCGGGCTTGACCTCGGTCATCGGGGTGCCTGGCTCGAGCGCCATGTAAGCGAGCGCCCGTTCGGCCGACTCGCGATCCGCGGGCGAGTCCATCGCAGCAGGGTCGGGAACCGCGTCGGTGACCTCGATCACCATGCCTGGGTTGGTCCCCCAGGTGACCATCGGCGCGATCGCGGAGGCGTCGATCTCGACCTCGGCGTCGAAGCTCGAGCCGGGATCGGTCGGCAGCTGGCGCCAGCGCTCGACCGCGGCGTCGAAATCCTGCGGGGCCGCGGGGCGGCCGCGCACCCACTCGAAGGTGGTCTCGTCGGGCGCGATCATCCCCGCCCGGCCGCCGCCCTCGATCGTCATGTTGCAGACCGTCATCCGGCCGGGCATCGAGAGCGACTCGATCGCCGGGCCGGCGTACTCGACCGCGTGCCCGACCATGCCGCCCGTGCCGAGGCGGCCGATCGTGGCCAGGATCAAGTCCTTCGGCGTGACGCCGCCGCCGAGCTCGCCGCTGTAGAGGATGCGCATCGTCTGCGGCCGCTTCTGGACCATGCACTGGGTCGCGAGCACGTGCTCGACCTCGGAGGTGCCAATGCCGAAGGCGAGTGAGCCAAAGGCGCCGTGAGTCGAGGTGTGGCTGTCGCCGCAGACGATCGTCATCCCCGGTTGGGTGACGCCGAGCTCTGGGCCGATCACATGGACGATGCCCTGACGATCGGAGCCCAGTGAGTAGATCGGAATGCCGAACTCCTCGCAGTTGCGCTCCAAGGTTTCGACCTGGACTCGCGATAGCTCGTCGGCGATCAGTCGTGCCGCCTTGGTGCCGTCGGTCGGCACGTTGTGGTCGGCCGTCGCCAGCGTCCTGTCCGGACGGCGGACCGGCCTGCCGGCCATGCGCAGCCCGTCGAAGGCCTGCGGCGAGGTCACCTCGTGGACCAGGTGCAGGTCGATGTAGAGCAGGCCGTCGGTGACCTCGTGCTCGCTCCAGATCTTGTCGAACATCGTCTGTGCCATGGCTCAGCTCCTTCTCAGCCCAGCGGCGATCACGGCGAGGAAGCGGGTTGGCTCCTCACCCTCATTCTCAAAATGATGGGGAAGGTCGGCGTCGAAGGTGACGCTGTCCCCGCTGCAGAGATCGTGGCGGGTTCCCTCGACGAAGAGGGCCAGCCCACCCTCGAGGACGACGGCGGTCTCGCGACTGCCGGGCTCGTGCATCGGCGGGTCGCCGGGGCCCCCGGTCGTGGCACCTGGCTTCAGCGTGTGCAGGGAGACGTCGGCGCGTTGCCCTGGCAGCGGCGGGGTCAGCTCCTCGAAGCGATGTCCGCCGCGCTCGAAACGGCGGCGCTCACCGGCTCTGCTGACCGAGACGTGCTCCCCCTCGTCCAAACGCAGCAGCTGCGAGAGGGTCAGCTCCAGCCCGGCGGCGATCTTCTCGGCGATGGCCAGCGTCGGGCTGGTCTCCCCCCTCTCCACCTGCGAGAGCATCGGCGCGCTGACGCCGCTCCGCCCGGCAAGGTCGCGCAGCGACAACTCCATCGCCTCTCGCAACGCGCGGATGCGGGTGCCGACCACGGACCCCGCGGTTGCTTGCGGTTTGGTACGGGCCGTGGGTCTCGCCGCGGTTCGCTTAGCGGTGGCAGCACCCATTACGCTCGTACGTTATCACATACGAACTATCTGCCACCCCCCATCTGCCACCACCATCGAAACTGCATCTGGCGTCGCTATTCGACGCCAGATGCAGTTTCGGCGCGGAGAAGCACGTGGAGGTCTTCAAGGAGGGCGGCAGGCTCATTGAGTTGGCGCCAGGTGATCCGGATCACTCGCCAGCCCGCGACCTGAAGGCGCCTGTCGCGTTCGCGGTCGGTCTCGAACGCCGCGCGAGTCCCATGCGACTTCCCGCCGTCGAGTTCAGCGATCACCATGTGCTCTCGCCAGAGGCAGTCGGCCTCGACTTTGAATCCGTCGAGGTCGAGCAAGGCATTCAGCTCCGGCCTCGGCAGATCGGTGCGGGCGAGCAGCGCCGCGAACCTGATCTCGAGCCTGCTTCGGGTCCGCCCGCGAGGACCCCGCCCAAGTCGATACAGGCAAGCCTTGATCGTCCTCGCGCCGCGTCTTCCCGGATGTCGTTCCAACATAGCTTCCAGGCTCCCAAGCCGAAACCGATGCAGGTATTCGGCCTCGCGAATCGCCGCTTCCAGGCTTTCCACAGAGAGCTCGGCCGCGACGTCGAGCAGGGTCCGGGCGAGCGTCGTGACCGGGATCCGGCGCCTAGAGGCGACTTCATCGGGGAGAGGCCGGGTGTGGTGCCGGTGGACCGCCTCGCATGATCGTGTCGAGCGTGGCGTCGCGATCTCGATTCGCCCATGCGCACCCCCGCGCTTGATTCCCCAGAGCGCAGCTGCTGAGCGGTGGCTCAGGACAGCCCCCTCTCCCCCGTGCAGGACCGCCGCGAGCCAGCGTCCCTCACGAGACACCGCGCGGTGACCCACGGCGTACACCCCCGGATGAATGACGTGAAGGCGACCTGCCCGGATCCGGCGGTCGATCCCGCTCTTGCTCATCCCAAGCCCAGTGAGCTGCGCTCGCGACACCACCCCGTGCTGCCGTCCCGCCAGCCCTCCTACGTGCCAATCGATGGACCGAAGTTGCATCTGGCGTCGCATATCGACGCCAGATGCAGTTTCGATGGGCATGGGCCCCAGGGTGACTCGAGCCGTTGCGCGAGAGGTGCGCAGAAGGTGAAACTTACGCTCTGTGAACCGCACCGAATTGCACTGTGTGAGCCGACCGGGGCGAGCACGGGTCGAGAGGCTCGGCTCTGACGTGTGGGTCCTGACGGGCTGCCGTGGCAATCGGGCCGGTCAGGGACCGGGGGTCCGCCCGACCGCTGCTTCGGCGGTTGCCGCCTCGGCCTCGCGGATCGCGGCGCCCTCCAGCGCGTTGGAGAGGGCTCGCACATAGGCCCGTGCTGAAGCCTCGAGGATGTCGGTGGCGACGCCCTGCCCGCTGGCGAGGCGTCCCGCCGCTCGCAGCATCACGCCGACCTCGCCCAGTGCATCCTCTCCCCCGGTTACCGCCTCGACCGTGTACTGGCGCAGCTCGCACTCGGCACCGGTCGCCTTCTGGATTGCGTGGAAGATCGCGTCGACGGGCCCGTCGCCGCTCGACTCGCCGATTACCTCCTCACCGGAAGGGAGCTTCACCGCGACCCGGGCCAGCGGCTCGCGACGCGAGCCCGCCTCGACCTCGAACCAGGCAAGCTCATGGGCGTCCGACCGCTCCCGCATCTCGTCGGAGACGATCGCCTCCAGGTCGAGCGCGGTGACTTGCTTCTTGCGGTCGGCGACCTCCTTGAAGCGCTTGAAGGCCGCGTTCAGCGCATTGCCCTCCACCTTGAAGCCGAGCTGTTCCAGCGCATCGCGCAGGGCGTGGCGGCCGGAGTGCTTGCCCAGCACGATCGAGTTCGACTCCAGGCCGACTTCGGTCGCGTCCATGATCTCGTAGGTGGTGCGCTCCTTGAGCACGCCGTCCTGATGGATGCCGGACTCGTGTGCGAAGGCATTGCGTCCCACCACAGCCTTGTTGGGCTGGATTGGGTAGCCGGTCAAACGGGAGACCATGCGGCTGGTGCGGGCGAGCTCACGGCTGTTGAGCCCGGTCGTGAGCCCGTGCACGTCCTCCCTGGTCTTGACCAGCATCACGATCTCCTCCAGCGAGCAGTTGCCGGCCCGCTCGCCGATCCCGTTCACCGCGCACTCGACCTGGCGGGCGCCGGCCAGCACCCCGGCGTAGGAGTTTGCGACCGCCATCCCCAAGTCGTCGTGACAGTGGACCGAGGTCTCGACCTCGCGCAGTCCAGGCACCAGCTCGTAGAGGCGGCGGAAGTAGTCCGCGTACTCCTCGGGGGTCGTGTAGCCGACGGTGTCCGGGATGTTGACCACGGTCGCCCCCTCCTCGACCGCTATCGCGCAGACTTCGGCGGTGAACTCGACGTCGGCGCGGGTCGCGTCCATCGGCGAGAACTCGACGTCGTCGCAGTAGGACTTGGCCAGCACCACCGCGGCGCGCGCTTGCCCCTTGACGTCCTCGCGGTCGGTTTGCAGCTGGTGCTCGATGTGGATGTCGGAGGTCGAGATGAAGGTGTGGATACGGGGACGCTGCGAGTCGCGGATCGCCCCCCAGGCGGCGTCGATGTCGGCCTTGTGAGTACGGGCGAGACCGCAGATCGTCGGGCCCTCGACCTGGCGCGAGATCGCCTCGACCGCCTCGAAGTCGCCGGGCGAGGTGATCGGGAAGCCGGCCTCGATCACGTCGACGCCGAGCCGTGCCAGCTGTTGGGCGATCTCGACCTTCTCCGCGGTATTGAGCGAGATGCCGGGCGATTGCTCGCCGTCGCGCAGGGTCGTGTCGAAGATGTGGACGCGGTTTGCGTCAGTTGCCGGTGCCACGGGACTTACCTCCTTCTCCAGTTGACTCGAATGACCTTGTCTCTCGCGGCTCTCGCGCCGCCCAGCGCTATTCCCCCCGAGGGGGGAGGAGAAGGAGAAGCGCGAGGCTGTCGGCCCGGTGCGTCATTCGTCTGCCAGCTTAGCGCACGTCTCCCGCTCTTTGGAGAGTTCATGCTCCCCGAATGACCGTTTGTGCACCGCACGGATCGACGCACGCGGAGAAACCTCAAACGTTCTATGCGGGACAAAATCGAGCCGGGTGCATCGGTTGCGGACCCCGTTTCTCATTATCAAAAGATTTTCTTGACTAATAACAGCTCTCTCGTTATGCCTTGCCATCTCAAACCAAGGGAGCCGCTACCGGCGCCGGGGAGGCAAAGGAAAGGACCAGAAGATGACTCGCAAGCTGAAGTTTCTTGTCCTCGCCCTCGTCGCGACCATGGCGATGAGCGCGGTGACAGCCGCAAGCGCGCTGGCGCTGAAACAGTTCAAAGCCGAAAGCCCGCCGGTGAAACTGACAGGAAAAGCCGAGGCGCTGGGAGGAAAAGAAGAAGAAGAAGAAGAAGAAGTCGAAGCCGGGATCTTGAAATGCAAAGGCTCTACCTATACCGGGATCCAGGGCGTCGCAAACTCAAGCGAACTGCAGCTCAATCGCTCGTACGGCACGTGCACCATTAACGGATTCAAAGTGACGATCAACTCGAACGGATGCGAACAGGTGTACAAAATCACGGGTGAAGAAGGCGGCATCGCAACTGGCACGCTGGACCTCACCTGCTCGGGAGCTAACGAAATTACAGAGACGTGGGAACTGGCCGGCGTAGTCAAGTGCACCGTCCATATTCCCCCCCAAAAAGGGCTCGGCCCGGTCAAATTCACAAACCTCGGAGCGACGACGACACGCGAAGTGACAATCGACATCAATGTCACGAACCTCAAATACTCCGATACAGCAGGAACGGGCGCCGGCGCCTGCGCGACAGCGGACAATAAAGCCAATGGCAAATACACCGGCAAGGTGCTGTTGACAGGGGAGAACGAAGCGGGCACCGTGCATCGCGGGTTCTGGGTCGAATAGCCCGACCGTCGATCAAAGTGGCATCGAGTGGGGGGTCATCAGATCCCCCACTCGACTCTCCGGCTATTGCCTCAGGGGACCGAGGCTCGCCGGGGTCCACGCTGACTAAGCTGCCCGGCGTGGAGTCGAGCTCCGAGGGCATCTCGCGCACCACCTGGCTGGCGCTGCTGGCGATGGGAGTCAGCGTCGTCGTCATCGCCAACGACTTTTCGGCGATCAACGTGGCGCTGCCGACGATGGAGGAGGACTTCCACACCAACATCAACACGATCCAGTGGGTGATCAACGCCTACGCGCTGACCTTCGGGGTGATGATCGTCACCGGTGGGCGGCTGGCCGACATGTTCGGTCGGCGCCGCGCCTTCTTCCTTGGCACCGCGATCTTCGCCTCGATGTCGGCGCTCGGCGGCGCTGCCCAATCGGAGGCCTGGCTGATTGCGAGCCGGGTCGTGATGGGAGTCGGCGGCGCGCTGATGTGGCCGGCGATCCTCGGCATGACCTACGAGCTCTTGCCGGAAGAGAAGGCGGGGCTTGCGGGAGGGATCGTTATCGGCGCCGCCGGCCTCGGCAACGCGATGGGCCCACTTATCGGCGGTGTCCTCACCGACGCGCTGAGCTGGCGCTGGATCTTCTTCCTCAATGTGCCGATCTCGATCTTCGCGGTGGTCGTCACCTATTACCTGGTCAGGGTCAAGGAGCCGGAGGTCGGCGAGCAGCGAATCGACTACCCGGGAATCGCGGCGATCTCGGTTGGGCTCGTCTCGCTCCTCGTGGCGCTCGACCAGGTCGACGACTGGGGCTGGGGAGATCCGCGCGCGATCGGGCTGTTCGCCCTCGCGGCGGTGCTCATCGCCGCCTTCCTGCCGATCGAGCGGCGGGCCGGGATGAGCGCCCTCATTCCGCGCGATGTGATCGGGAACGAGAGCTTCCGTGCCTCCTGCTTGGCGATCCTCTTCATGTCCGCGACCTTCTTCGCCGCCCTGCTCTACCTGCCGCAGTTCATGCAGAAACACCTCGGCTACTCGCCGCTCGAGGCCGGGGTTGGGATGCTGCCCTTCCTAGCGACGTTCGCGCTCGTCTCCTTTATCGCCGGGCCCCTTTACAACCGTCTCGGCGCGAAGCTGCTGGCTGCGGGCGGCGCTGCCTGCATCACGATCGCCCCCTTTGTCTTCTCATTGGTCGGCGAACGGTCCAGCTACGGCTCGCTGGTGGCCGGCATGGTCGTGCTCGGGATTGGGATCGGCAGCTTCTACCCGACCGCGACCACCGCCGGGGTGACCTCGGTCGACGAATCGGAGACCAGCCTCGCCGGTGGGATCGTCTACATGTTTCAGATCGCCGGTGGTTCGATCGGCCTGGGCTTGACGACCGCGGTCTTCTCCGCTCAGGGCTCGTTCGTCGATGGCATCCAGGCTGCTTTCCGCCTCGACGCGGCGCTATCGCTGGTTGGGTTCCTAATCGCGCTGTTCTTCGTCGGCGGCCGCCTGCGTTCGTCATAGCGATGCAGGACAAGGACGCAGGGAGCGTGGCGTGCTCTGCACGCGAGCGACCGAGGACGCAGTCATGCACCCTATGACTAACGCAGGAATTGCTGGTGGATCGCGTCTTTGCCCGAGCCTTCCACAAGGGTGTCCTTGCCGTAGCCGCCGCGCAGCATGTCGTGGCCTGGTCCGCCCAGGAGCAAGTCGTTCCCTTCGCCGCCGATCAGAAGGTCGTCGCCCTGGCCGCCGACCAGCCGGTCGCGGCCGTAGCCGCCAATCAGCTTGTCGTCGCCGGCGCCGCCGGTCAGCACGTCGCTTCCGGCGCTGCCACGCATGGTCACCGGCACCGTCACTTGCCTGGCCACGGTGACGCGGTCATCCCCCCCGCCTGCATTGACTTCGAAGCCCGCGATAGGGGGGGCTGGACAGACCAGCTCGTTTGCTTTGCCTTCGCCGTGGACGCAGACTTCGCCACCGACTTCGAGTTCGGCGACCGAATCGATCACGTAGTTGCGGCCGTCGGGAGTCAGCCAGATCCGGATGTTGCTCTCTTCCGCGCCGCCGGCCAGCAGCACGGTGTAGGTCTGACTGTCGGCGCGCGCCATCGCCGGTGCGGCCAGCGCCACAATGGCGAACGAGATGAGCAGGATCTTCTTCATCGGCAAGTCGTCTCCGCCGCCGATCGGGTCGGAGCGTCTATGAAGGAAACAGCACGACCTTGCCTACGTTGCGGCGCTCGGTGATGAAAGCGTGCGCCTCTCCCGCGCGCTCGAACGGGAATGCTTCGGCGACGATCGGGTCGAGGCGACCGTCGAACAGCTCGGGCATCAGCGGCTCCGTCAGCCGATCGAGGTTCCCCTCCCGATCCCACCACTTGAGCATATTGAGCCCGAACACGCCTTTGTTCTCGTTCATCATCGCGAGGCTCTTCCACCAGGGCATCGTCGCCGTTGGCATCGAGACGAGGCTCTTCAGCATCGCTGGGATATCCCGCTTTCCCTCCCTGGAGCCTTCGGAGAGCCCGTACATCACCAGTCGTCCGCCCGAACGCAGCAGGCGGTAGTCCTTGCGGAAGGAGGTCGGGCCGAGCGCGTCGATCACCAGGTCGACGCCCTCACCGTTGGTGATCCGCATCGTCTCCGCCTCGAAGTCCTTGCCGCGATAGTCGATTGGGTGGGCGACGCCTTGGGCGCGGATCGCATCGTGCTTTGACGGCGACGCCGTGCCGAAGATCTCAGCGCCGGCGTTGCGGGCAATCTGGGTTGCCGAGATCCCCACCCCACCCGCGGCGGCATGAATCAAAACGCGGTTGCCCTCGCGCAGGCTGCCCACCACTATCAGCGCCGCGTAGGCGGTGCCGTAGTTCACCGGGAAGGCGGCGCCCTGCTCGAAGCTGAGCCGGTCGGGCAATGGCAAGGCCTGGGCTTCGGGCACCGTGACCAGCTCGGCCTGACCGCCGAAGCGGGTACCGGCGATGACTCGATCGCCCACGGCGTGGGCGCTCACTCCCTCCCCCACCGACTCGATCTCCCCCGCGACCTCGTAGCCGAGCACGCAGGGCGGCTTGGGGGCGTCCGGGTAAAGACCGACCCGAGCCATCGTGTCGGCGAAGTTGATCCCCGCGGCCTTGACCGCGATCCGCACCTCTCCCGGCCTGACGGCTGGGTCGGGGCGCTCCTGGACCTGGAGAACCTCCGGGCCGCCCGTCCCTGTCAGCACCACCGCCCTCACGGCTCGGAGCCTACCTCGACTGCTTACAGATCGATCGAGCGGCCGACCGAGAAGCCGTCGAGCTGGAGGATCTTCTCGATCGTCTCCGCCCGCACCGGTGCGTCAGTGGTCAGCGCCATTACCGCCCGCTCACCGTCGGCCTCCGCACCGACCGCGGCCGAGATGATGTTGACGCCCTCCTCGCCGAACATCGTCCCGACCCTGCCGATCATCCCCGGCTGGTCGGCGTAGCGGAAGACGGCGAGATGGTCGGCGAAGGGCAGGTAGAAGCTCTCGCCCCAGACCGAGACCAGGTACGGCTCGTTGCGCGGGCCCACGCCGGTCCCCGCCACCTCGACCTCGTCGGTGCCCGAGCCCAGGCGCACCGTGACCAGCTCGGTGAAGTCCTCGGCTCCGCTGTCCTTGGTCTCGACCAGCTCGATGCCCCGCTCCTCCGCCATCTGGGGAGCGTTTACGAGGTTGACGGGCACCTCCGTGTGGCCGGAGAGGATGCCGACCAGCACCGCGATTCCAAGCAGGCGCGTGTCGTGCGAGGCGATGCGACCGCGGAACTCGACTGTGACGCCGTCGATCGCGCCCTCTCCGAGCCCCTGGGCGAGGCGACCGAGCTTTTCGCAGAGCGGGACGAACGGGGCCAGCGCCTCCATCTCCTCGGGGCGGACCGCGGCGATGTTGACCGCGTTGGTGACCACGCCGCCGCTCAGCGCCGCGATCACTTGTTCGGCGGTCACCACTCCCGCCCGGTCCTGCGCCTCCGCGGTCGAGGCACCGAGGTGCGGGGTAACAACGACGTCGTCGCGGCCGAAGAGCGGGTGCTCGGTGAACGGCTCCGAGGGAAAGACGTCCAGCGCCGCGCCGGCCAGCTTGCCCGACTCGAGACCGGCTAGAACCGCATCGAGGTCGACCAGCTCGCCGCGGGCGCAGTTGACGATTCGCGCGCCGTCGGCCATCGCGTCGATCGCGTCGGCGTCGATCAGGTCGATCGTGTCCGGCGTCTTCGGCACGTGCAGCGTGACGATGTCTGCCCGCCCGAACAACTCGTCGAGGTCCTCGGCGCCCTCCACTCCGAGCTCGCGGAAGCGCTCGGCGGAGACGAACTTGTCGAATGCGACCACGTCCATCTCAAAGCTCTGCGCCCGCTTCGCGACGAGCTGGCCGATCCGGCCGAAGCCGATCACGCCGAGCGTCTTGCCGTAGAGCTCGGTGCCCTTGAACTTCGGCCGCTCCCAGGCGCCGCCGGTGAGCGAAGCGTGGGCCTGGGGAACGTTGCGGCAGAGAGCGAGCATCAGCGCCAGGGTGTGCTCGGCGGCGGCGACGGAGTTCGATTCGGGGGCGTTGGCGACGACGATGCCGCGGCGGGTCGCGGCGGGGATGTCGACGTTGTCGACTCCGGTGCCGGCCCGGCCGATCACCTTGAGGCGCTCGGCGCGCTCGATCAGCTCGGGGGTCACCTGGGTCGCCGAGCGGACCAGGATCGCGTCGTAGTCGCCGATCGCCTGGCGCAGCTCCTCATCCGACATCTCGAGGCCGAGGTCGACGTCGAAGCTCTCGCGCAGCAGGGCGACGCCGGAGTCGGCGATCTTCTCCTTGACCAGGACCTTCACGACCTCACCCCGGGCGCGTTCTCGACCACCCAGTCGATGCAGGCGGCGAGCGCCTCGACGTCGGCCGGCTCGACCGCCGGGAACATGCCGACGCGGAGCTGGTTGCGCCCCAGCTTGCGATAGGGCTCGACGTCGACGATCCCGTTGGCGCGTAGAGTCGTGGCGAGGGTGGCGGCGTCGACCGATGGGTCGAAGTCGATCGTGCCGACGACCAAGGAGCGTTTCGCCGGATCGGCGACGAAGGGCGCGGCGAAGTCGGCGGCTTCGGCCCAGCCGTAGAGATGTCCGGAGGAGGCGCCGGTCCGCTGTACGCACCAGTCGAGCCCGCCCCCGGCCAGCATCCACTCGATCTGGTCGGCAAGCAGCAGCAGGGTCGCGACCGCCGGCGTGTTGTAGGTCTGGTTCTTGCGCGAGTTCTCGAGCGCCGTCGAAAGCGAGAGGAAGGCGGGCTGCCAGCGATCGGCGGCGCCGTCGAGTTGCTCGATCCGCTCGATCGCCGCTGGGCTCAGCAACGCCAGCCAGAGCCCACCGTCGGTCCCGAATGCCTTTTGGGGCGCGAAGTAGTAGGCATCGGCTTGGGAGGCGTCGAGCGGCAGGCCGCCCGCGCCGGAGGTGCCGTCGACCAGCACCAGGGCATCGCCCGTGTCCGGCGGACGCCGAACGTCGACCATCACCCCGGTCGAGGTCTCGTTGTGCGCCCAGGCGATCGCGTCGGCGTCCGGGTCCGCTCGCGGCCCCGGTGCGTCGCCAGGCTCTGCCTCGATCAGGACCGGATCCTCGAGGAAGGGTGCGCCGGCGGTCACCTTGGCGAACTTTTGCGAGAACTCGCCATAGCTGAGGTGGAGGGCGCGGCTGCGTACGAGCCAGGCCGCGGCGGCGTCCCAGAACGCCGTCGTGCCGCCGTTGCCGAGCGCGACCTCATAGCCATCGGGCAGGCCAAACAGCTCGCCAAGGCCGCTACGAATGCCGCCGACCAGGTCTCGGACTGGCGCCTGGCGGTGGGACGTGCCCATCACGTCGGCCCGCGCGGCCAGCTTGGCCAGGGCCTCCGGGCGGACCTTCGAAGGGCCGCAGCCAAAGCGCCCGTCGGCGGGCTTGAGGTCGGCCGGGATCTGGGTTGCCGTAGAGGTGGTCATCGGGCCGGACAGGTTATTGACCCCCGCGGGTGGACTGACGCCGGAGCCGGGGCTAGGCTGATCGCGCCACGTCCAG
Source organism: Solirubrobacterales bacterium (assembly GCA_044867645.1). Taxonomy (GTDB): domain Bacteria; phylum Actinomycetota; class Thermoleophilia; order Solirubrobacterales; family 70-9; genus VRUE01. The sequence goes on from JBIOVI010000066.1 coordinate 24,915, forward strand.
ACAGGACTTAGGAGGAGAAAAACGATGTATCCAATCGCCTACGAGGCGGACTTCAACCCAGAACCCAATCGCTGGACTACGTTCTTCCGGCTGATCCTCGCCATCCCATGGCTGATCGTCGCGGTCTTCTGGGGAATCCTCTTGGCCTTCACCCACTTCTTCGCCTGGGTCGCGGTGGTGATCCTCGGCCGCTACCCGCAGTGGTTGTATGAGTTCAACTCGGGGGTTCTCCGCTTCTCGATCCGCGTTTCAGCCTGGCTGTACCTCCAGACCGACGCCTGGCCGGCGTTTGGCCTCAACGACGATCCGAGCTACCCCATTCGCGTCAAGATCGCGCCCGCGGCCGAGCGCCAGAGTCGGTTGAAGGCCTTCTTCCGCCTGATCCTCGTGCTGCCGGTTGCCTTGGTTCTCTCCTACGGGACCTCCTACGTACAACTGCTGGCCGGAATGGTGGCCTGGTTGACGATCGTCTTTCGCGGCTACCTACCGGAGGGGGTCAACAGCATGCTGACCTTCGTCAACAGCTTTCACGCCCGTGTCCTCGGCTACCTTCTGCTCCTCACCGACGACTACCCGCCGATCGGGCTCGAGCGGGCGAAGCCTTCCGGCGCGCAGGCGGTCTCATGAGCGAGCCTGCCAAGGGCGAGGGGTACGCGGTCGCAAACCTCGACGACCTCGGCGAGGGCTACGGGTTCCGCAAGATCCGCAAGGAGCTGGGCGTGACCGCCTTCGGCGCCAACGCGATCGTGATCCCGCCGTCTTACGAGACCGGCCGTCACCTCCACGAGGAGCAGGAGGAGCTTTATTTCTTACACAGCGGGCGGATCGCGATCGAGTTCGGCGACGGCTCGGTGCATGAGCTGGAGCCGGGAGGTCTCGCCTGGGTCGATGCGCCGACCGTGCGCAAGATCCGCAACCTGAGCGATTCCGAGGACGCCGTCTACGTCGTCGTCGGCGGCAAGGACGGCTACGTCGGTCGCGACGGCAAGCTGCCGCCGGGCGAGGAGTCTCGCTTCGGCGGCGACGGGCCTCCGGGGGCCTAGCGAGCGAGAGAGGCCCGGTTGTCCTCCGGGCGAATCGATGTCGCACGCCCCTGCGGGGCTTAGCGACTGTGTTGGTGCGCGGCTACCGCCGCGCAGGGGACAGATTGCATTTCGCGGCCTTCTGCCACATTCGACAAAAGGACAACCGGGCTTCTCCCCCACACCAGCTCACCCACGTGGGCTAGCTCGAAGCCAAAACGATGAGATCAGCTCGCTCAGCTTGGAGTGGCGCGACCTTGGACAAGAAACTGGAGCGCAGGACCGACGGCGAAGAGCCGAAGCTGCCGTGAGCCGGGATGCGGTGTGCCTCTTCGGGAATGTCGCGAAGCGGCGATATGCAATCTGTCGTTGCGCGGCGAAGCCGCGCTCCTGCTCCGTCGCTAAGCGCGAAGCGCGTGCGACCTAAATTCCCGGAGAGGCACACCGCCTCCCGGCCTACGCAGGATCAGAACTCGGTGTCGATCCAAGGCATCATCTTGCGGAGGTCGCCGCCGACCTCCTCGACTTCGTGCCCAGCCCCCTCCTCGCGCATGCGCGAGAGGTTCTCGCCGCCAGCGCGGTTCTCGGCGATCCACTCCTTGGCGAACTCGCCGGACTGAATCTCGCCGAGGATCTGCTTCATCGCCGCTCGCGACTCCTCGCCGATCACGCGCTTGCCGCGGGTCATGTCGCCGTACTCGGCGGTGTTGGAGATCGAGTAGCGCATGCCCTGGATCCCCTTCTCATACATCAGGTCGGCGATCAGCTTCAGCTCGTGCAGGCACTCGAAGTAGGCCAGGCGCGGGTCATAGCCTGCCTCGACCAGGGTCTCGAAGCCGGCGCGGACCAGCTCCGAGGCGCCGCCGCAGAGGACGGCTTGCTCGCCGAAGAGATCGGTCTCGCACTCGTCTTTGAAGGTCGTCTCGATGACCGCGGCCCGACCGCCGCCAATCCCCGCCGCGTAGGCGAGGACGAGATCATGGGCCTCGCCGCCAGCGTCCTGGTGGACGGCCATCAGGCAGGGGACGCCGGTGCCTTCCTCATACTGGCGGCGGACTAGGTGACCGGGGCCCTTGGGGGCCACCATGCCGACGTCGACACCGGGTGGGGGTGCGATCTGCTCGAAGTGGATCGCGAAGCCGTGCGCGAAGAGGAGCAGGTTGCCTGGGGCGATCCCATCGGAGATCTCGGCCTCCCAGACCTCGGCCTGTTTCTCGTCGGGGAGCAGCACCATGACGATGTCGCCGCGGCTAGCCGCTTCGGCGATGTCGAGCACCTCGAGTCCGGCCTCTTCCGCTTTGGCGCGGCTCGATGAGTCGGGACGCAGGCCGACCACGACGGCGACGCCGGAGTCCTTCAGGTTGAGGGCGTGGGCGTGACCCTGGGAGCCGTAGCCGAGAATCGCCACGGTCTTCCCCTCTAGCTTGGAGAGGTCGGCGTCCTTGTCGTAGAAGATGTCGTCGGTTTTCATGGGCGCTGAGGCTAGCGGAGGGCGCGCCTCAGCAGCTTGCCCGAAGGAGTGCGGGGCAGCGCAGCGGCCAGCTCTACCCGCTTCGGCACCTTGAAGCCGGCCAGCGACTCGGCGCAGTGGCGCCGCAGCTCGTCGGGGGTCACCTCGGAGCCATCCTCGAGCACGACCACAGCGGTAACAGCCTGCTGCCACTCTGGGTCCTCGCGGCCGACCACCGCGGCGTCGGCGACCTCTGGGTGGCGCAGCAGCACTTGCTCGACTTCTGCCGGGACGATGTTCTCACCGCCGCTGACGATCATGTCGTCCATCCGGTCCTCGACATAGAGGAAGCCGTCCTCGTCGATCCGCCCCAGGTCGCCGGTGTGCAGCCAGCCGTCGGAGTCGACCCGGCTGGGGGCTACGGTCGGGCCCTGGACGAGGATCTCCCCATCGCGGATGCGCAGGTGGGTCGTCAGCAATGGCCGGCCCGCGGAGCCGAGCTTGCGCTGCGCCTCGGCGGGGGCGAGCGTGGTCACCTGAGAGCAGGCCTCGGTCAGGCCGTAGGTCTGGACGACGGTGGCGCCGTGTCCGATCGCCTCTTCGAGCGGCTCTTCGGGGACCGGACCGCCGCCAACCAGGATCGCCCGCGGGCCGGAGAGATCGGCGCCGGCCTCGAGCAGACGGGTCAGCATCGTGGTGACCAGGGACACGACCGAGATCTCGTCCCCTTCCAGCGCCGCGGCAACGCGGTCGACGTCGAAGCCGTCGTGCAGCACCGCGCTGGTGCCGTAGATCACCGACCGCATCACGATGCTGAGGCCCGAGATATGACTGAGCGGCACGCAGCAGAGCCAGCGATCCTCCGGCTCGACGCCGATGTTGAAGGCCGAGCCGACCGCACTCCAGAGAAAGTTGCCGTAGGTGAGCTCGACCGGGTCTGGCATCCCGCTGCTGCCGCTGGTCAGCACCCGGCAACAGGGGGCGTTCATGTCGTGCTCGCCGAGCAGCGGCAGGTCGGCCTCGGTCTGGGTCAGCTCACCGGGATCGCTGAGGTCGACCGTTGGCTCCTCCGCGGCGATCACGGCGGCGCGCTCCTGAGCGGTCAGGCGCGGGCTGAGTGGCAGCAGGACGCCGCCGACCTTCATCAACGCGTGGACGAGCACGACTTGCTCGCGGCGCGGCTCCATGGTCAGAGCGGCGATCGAGCCGCGGCGCACGCCGTGCGCCTCGAGGCGCCGTGCCACCCAGGTCGCCTCGGCCTCGAGCTCGGCATAGCTCACCTCGGAGCCGTCCGCAATCAGGGCGGTGCGGTCGGGACAGCTCTGGGATCTCTGGGCAAGCCAGTCGTCGAGTTTCATCGAGGCCGGGATATCGTGCCCATCATGCCGAAACGCCACAAGGACGCCCCGCCCGAGCAGGATCTCTACGCCCCGGTCGAGTGGCAGGCCGCAGCCGAGTACGGCGACATCCGCTACGAGAAGGCGGAGGGAATCGCCAAGATCACCATCGACCGGCCCGAGGTGCTGAATGCCTTCCGTCCGCAGACCCTGGTCGAGATCTCCGCCGCGATGGAGCTGGCCCGCGAGGACACCGAGGTCGGCGTGATCGTCCTCACCGGGGAGGGACAGAAGGCGTTCTGCTCGGGCGGCGATCAGACGGTTCGCGGCGACACTGGCTACGTGGCCGAGGGCGCATCGCTCGGCCGGTTCCATGTCACCGACCTGCAAGTGCAGATGCGGCGGCTGCCGAAGCCAGTGGTGGCAATGGTGGCCGGCTACGCGATCGGCGGCGGCCACGTCCTGCACGTCTGCTGCGACCTGACGATCGCCGCCGACAACGCCTCCTTCGGGCAGACCGGACCGCGGGTCGGGTCCTGGGATGGCGGCTTCGGCGCCTCGCTGCTGCGCGACCTCGTCGGGACCAAGAAGGCAAAGGAGTTTTGGCTACTCTGCCGCCAGTACGATGCCGAGGAGGCGCTGGAGATGGGTCTCTGCAACGCAGTCTTCCCGGTCGACGAGCTGGAGCGGGAGACGGTCGCCTGGTGCCGGGAGATGCTGGCGCTCTCCCCCTTCGCTCTGCGCTTGGTCAAGGCGAGCTTCAACGCGCACGAGGATGGCTATGCGGGGATCCAGCAGCTGGCCCATGACACCAACCTGCTCTTCTACGGCAGCGAGGAGGCTCGCGAGGGCCGCGAGGCCTTCAAGGAGAAGCGCAAGCCGGACTTCTCCAAGTACCCGAGACGCCCATGAGGATCTGGCTGATGGCAGCGCGGCCGCGGACGCTGCCGGCGGCGATCGCGCCGGTGCTGGTAGGGACGGCCGCGGCGGTGGAGTGGGTCGGTCACTTGCCCCGAGTAGGGGCCTTCATCGCCGCCCTGGTCGGCTCGGTCTTCATCCAGATCGGCACCAATCTCGCCAACGACTACTCGGACGCGAAGCGCGGGGCGGACACGGTCGACCGGCTGGGACCCGTGCGGGTCACCTCGGCCGGGCTGGTGACCCCGCAGCGGGTCTTGGTCGCGACTTGGGTCGCCTTCGGCGTCGCCGTGGCATGCGGGGTCTACCTGACCGCAGTCGCCGGCATCGTGATCCTTCTGATCGGCGCTGTCTCGATCGCCGCCGGTGTCCTCTACACGGGCGGGCCGCGCCCCTACGGTTACGCCGGGCTGGGTGAGGTCTTCGTCTTCCTCTTCTTTGGGCTGGTCGCCGTCAACGGCTCCTACTACGTCCAGGTCGAGCAGCTCGACGCGCTGCCACTCGGCCTCTCGATCGCCGTCGGCTTCCTCGCCACGGCGATCCTCGTGGTCAACAACGTTCGTGACCTGGAGACCGACCGGCGGGCGGGCAAGATGACGCTCGCGGTGCGGATGGGCCGCGACAATGCGGTCGTCCTCTACCGGCTGCTTGTGCTCGGTGCCTACGTAATGCTGCCGGTCGCCCTCGTCGCCGGCGATGCCGGCCTGCTGCCGCTGATCGGCTTTCTCTCACTGCCGTTGGCGGTCAGGCCGCTGCGCACGATGAGCAACCGCACCGATGGCCCCGCTCTCAACGCCGCGCTTGCTGGCACGGGCGCGCTGCTCGGCGCCTTCAGCCTGCTGGTCTCGCTGGGCCTGCTCCTGGCAAGCTAACTTCGTCGCTGTCGACTTTGTCCACACTGGGGTGTGGTGAAAGCCGACTGGCATGCTGTGTCGCATGAAGATCCGCCACGTCGAAGTCATCCCCTACGCGCTGCCCTTCCGCACGCCGTACGTCACGGCGGCGGGCACGTTGGAGCTGCGGGAGATGGTGCTGCTGCGGCTGCGCTCCGAGGACGGCCTGGTCGGGCTCGGCGAAGCGGTGCCTCTTTCGTTGCGCGGAGGGGTCCGGCTGAACCGGGTGGTCGAGGAGCTGCAAGGGCTCGGCGAGCTGGAGACCCTCGAAGAGGCGAGGCTGAGTGGCGACGCGCCGGCGCTGTCCGCCCCTGCCCGCTGCGCGGCGCTGACCGCCCTCCTCGATCTGCGCGGTAGGCGCGCCGCGGCGGAACGGGGCACGGCGCCGACACCCTCTCCACCGGTTCGCTGCAACGCGACCCTGATCGCCGGCGAGCCCGCCGAGGTCGCCTCCGAGGCCGAGCGCTGGGCGGCAGACGGGTTCTCCAGCTTCAAGCTGAAGCTCGGGACTGGCGACGACGCTGCGATGGTGCGGACCGTCCGTGAGGCGCTCGGACCGCGGGCGCGCATCCGGGTCGACGCCAACGGCGCCTGGGACGTCGAGACCGCCAAGCGCATCCTCGGCGAGCTTGAGCCCTACGAGGTCGAGCTGGCCGAGCAGCCCGTCGCGACCCTCGAGGAGGCGATGGAGGTGGCGCGGTCGACCTCGATCCCGATCGCCGGGGACGAGAGCGTCGAGAGCCGCGCCGATGCCGAACGGGCGGCTGCGATGGAGGCCTGCCAGATGACTGGGATCAAGCTGTCCAAGGTCGGCGGTCCCGAGACGGCGATCGAGATCGCCGAAGTGCTTCCCTCCTACCTGTCCAGCGCGCTCGACGGGCCGGTGGGGATCGCGGCGGCAGCGCAAGTCGCCGTGACCCTCCGCGAGGCAGCCCCGGACGACGGCCCGGATCTCGCCCACGGGCTCGCCACCCAGCGCCTCTTCGCCTCCACCGTCGCTACGACGGAGTGCGAGTTGCGCGGCGAGATGCTGCACCCGGCGCCGGGGCCCGGCTTGGGCGTCGAGATCGACGAGGAAGCGCTGCAGGCCCATCGCCTCGACGCTCGATGAAGCATTTGGGAGTCCATAGGGGACCAAAGGCTTCATCGAGCACTCTCAACTAGGTTCTCTTCGATGGACCGGACCAATCGCAACACTGCCCTCGCCTCTGCCTTTGCCGAGGAGCTGGCGCGCTGCGGGCTGCGTCGGGCGGTCCTCTCCCCCGGCTCGCGCTCGACGCCGCTGGCGCTGGCGCTCTGGCGCGAGCCGCAGATCGAGACGACGGTGATCGTCGACGAGCGCTCGGCCGCCTTCTTCGCCCTCGGCGCCGCGCAGGCAAGCGGCGCTCCGGTGGCGATCCTCTGCACCTCGGGCAGCGCTGCGGCGAACTTCCACCCGGCGATCTGCGAGGCCGATCACTCCGCCGTGCCGCTGATCGCGCTGACCGCGGACCGGCCGCCTGAGCTGCGCGGCATCGGCGCCGGCCAGGCAATCGACCAGCTGAAGCTCTACGGCTCCTCGGTGCGCTGGTTCTGCGAGGTCGGCACCCACGAGGCCGACGACGACGGCCTGCTCCACTACCGCTCGACTGCCTGCCGGGCCTTCGCCGCCGCGCGCGGCGATTCGCGTCCTGGGCCGGTCCACCTTAATTTCCCCTTCCGCGAGCCTCTGGCCCCGCTGCCCCAGGACGGCGCCGTGACCGCCACCGACCCGCTGGCGCTGAACGGTCGCGACAGCCGGCCGCTGATCGCGGTGACCCCAATCGACATGGAGCCGTCGCAGTTCCTCCTCGATGAGGTTGCCAAACACATCGCCGAGGCCGACATCGGTGTGATCGTCGCCGGCCGCCAGCTCGATCCGGACCTGCGCGAGCCGGTGGCTCACCTGGCGCGCGTCGCCGGCTTCCCGATCCTCGCCGAGCCCACCTCGCAGCTGCGCTGCGGCCCCCACGATCGCTCGTACGTGGTGACCGCCTACGACCTGCTCCTGCGCGACGAGAGGTTTCGCGAGACCGCCTCTCCAGATCTCATCCTGCGCTTCGGCGAGATGCCGACCAGCAAGCCGCTGCGCTCGTGGCTGGCGGAGTCGGGTGCCGACCAGATCGTCGTCGATCCGCTTGGCGGCTGGAACGAGCCAAGCCGGAAGGCCGCGGCGCTGCTCCGCGCCGACCCAACCGAGCTGGCGGCCGGATGGGCGGCGAGGCTGGGTGAGGAGCGACCGCCGCCGGCGATGTGGCTGGAGTCGGAGCGGGCGGCGCGGGCGGCGATCTTGGCGGAGCTGGGCAAGGCCGAAGAGCTCACCGAGCCCGGGTTGCAGCTGGCGCTCGGCGGCGCCTATAGCGACGGCGAGCTGGTCTACGCCGCCTCGAGCATGCCGGTCCGCGACCAGGAGGCTTTCCTGCCGTCCACCGAGACCGACACGACCTTTCTCTGCAATCGCGGCACCAACGGGATCGACGGCCTGATCTCCTCGGGGATCGGCGCGGCGCACGCGACGGGCAGGCCGACGACGATCGTGACCGGCGACCTTGGCCTCCTCCACGACCTCGGTGGCCTGGCCGCCCTGCGCGAGGTCTCCACCCCAGTGCGGATCATCGTGATCGATAACGACGGCGGCGGGATCTTCCACTTCCTCCCACAGCAGGATGCCCTCGCCAGCGAGGAGTTCGAGGCCCTGCTGGGAACCCCGCGTGGTGTCGACCTCGGCAAGGCCGCGGCGCTGTTCGACCTGCCTCACCGCCGACTCGATTCGCTGGGCGAGCTACCCGAGGCTCTCGCGGCGGGAACCGGCTTGATCGAGGTCAAGACCGACCGTCAGACCAACGCCGACCTTCATCGCCGCCTAGCCGACTGCGTCGCGGGGGCAATTCATTGAGCGCGTTCGCAGTTCTGGTCGCATAGCGACCAGAACTGCGAACGCAGGCCCCTTAGCAGGCGATTCGTCCTGCCTAGCGGCCGATCCTAGGGTTGCCGAGCACTGCCCTAGAGAGTCAACTCGGGATTGGCGAACACCGTCGTCAGGCAGGTGCCGTCGGCGTTGCCGAAAGGTCCCGAAGGGGTGCTCTCGACTCCCGAGACGCCAAATGCGAGGCGGTTGCCGTCGGCAGACCACGACAGGGCATCGCCGATCGACACGTCGGGACCGCCGACCAGCCTTTGTGGGCCTTCGCCGGACGGGCCGGTCGTTACTACTTCTGAACCCTCATCCTCCGCACCCGGCCCATCCGTGGAAACGGAGATCGCCAGCCGCGGGCCTTCAGGCGTTACGGCGCCCGGCAGGCATCCCGAGACCCAAAGGGACAGCGACAAGCACCAGAACGACTATGCAGCGATTCATCAGGCGCGACCTACTCCGCAACCAGCGGCAGCAGCGCCTGCAGCTTGACCTCGGTCTCCTCCAGCTCTGCCGCCGGATCGGAGCCGGCGACTACGCCGACGCCGGCGAAGAGGCGGGCCTCGCGGTCGCGCAGGAGGGCGCTGCGCAGGGCTACGCAGAACTCGCCGTCCTCGGTGGCATCCATCCAGCCGACCGGGCCGGCGTACCAGCCGCGGTCCATCTGCTCCAGCTCGGTGATCGTGCTCGCCGCGTCGGGCCATGGCTCGCCGCCGACGGCTGGGGTCGGGTGCAGCATGCCGGCCAGCTCTACCGCCGAGTGCGATTCGGCTAGCTGCGCGATCACCGGGGTGGCCAGGTGCTGGATGTTGGCGACCTTCACCACCTCCGGCTCGGGCGCGGTTTGCACCCAGACCGAGTGCGGTCGCAGCTTGCGGACGATGCGCTCGGTGACGATTCGCTGCTCGCGACGGTTCTTGTCGCTGTGCAGCAACTGCTCGCCGAGGTGGTCGTCGACGGCGGGATCGGAGCTGCGCCTGGTCGAGCCCGCAAGAGCCACAGTCGAAGCACCGGCGCCTGAGCGCCGGATCAGCAGCTCGGGGCTGGCGCCAAGGAAGGCCGCCTCCGGCGTGCCGTTGCAGAAGCAGAAGCAGGAGGGGAACTGCTCGCGCAGGGCGCCGAAGATCGCCGCCGGTTCGTGGGCGTCGGGGGCCTCGACCGTCACCTCGCGGGCGAGTACGACCTTGCTCATCGAGCCGCCGGCGATCCGGGCTGTTGCCGCCTCGACGGCGGCTTCGAACTCGCTTGGCGGGTGCACACTGCGGATCTCCGGGCGATCGGTGAGGTGGGGGTCGATCAGCGGCAGTGGATCTGAACGCAGGCTGCCCAGGCGTGCCGCGGCTCGATCCGCGGGCCCGGCTGCGTCGTCGCCTGGCGAGACGAGCAGGTTGAGGGTGAGGAAGGTGTCGGCACCGACGCGGCAGAGCGACAGCTCCGGCAGGGTCAGCGAAGCGGGAGCGAACGAGGACCATTGCGAGTGGCTCGCGCCCAGGGGATCGAAGGCGAACCCGCCGGTCCACACGGGCCCGGCGCCGGAGGGAAGCCCCGGGGGCTCGTCGACGATGGCCCCCTCGTTGAGGCTCAGGCACTCCCGGGCCACGTCGTCGAAGCGCCCGTCACCTCGCGAGCTGGCTTCGTGCGCGACGCCCAGTGCAGCCAGTGAGAACTCACGATCCGGCTGCTCCCAACAGAACCAGCGATCAGATGCCAACCGCGAGGCAAATATCGCTGCGCATGGGTCGACTCCCTCGACCGGAGCAGTAACGCTGACAAGAGTTCTCTTGCCTCGGGAGAGAGCGCGTTCGACCGCGGACCGGAGGCCGGAGATCAGACGGTCAGATACGACCACGATCCACGCTCTGGGCCGTCTGGCTGGAAAAATGACGCGGCGTAGGCGCTGCCAGGCAAGGACGCAGGGAGCCGGAGTAGCAGCGCTACTTCGGCGACCGAGGACGCCGTATGGCAGCGATCTGAGCCCGTCATTTTCAGTCAGACCCGCGGGCGATCGCGATCTCGCCCGTCCGAACCATCTCGATCAGGCCGTGGGGTCGGATCATGCGCTCGAAGGCCTCGATCTTGTCGGCTGAGCCAGTGACCTCAATCGTCATCGCGCGCCGTGAGACATCGACGATCTTCGCTCGGAAGATCTCGGCGAACTGGATGATCTCGGCACGACTCTCTACCGCGGCGGAGACTTTGAACATCGCCATCTCGCGGGCGACGGTCTCCTCCGGCTCCATGTCGCGGATTTTCAGCACGTTGACGAGCTTGTGAAGCTGCTTGGTGACCTGGTCGATCGGGTGGACAGCGCCGTCCAGGGTTAGCGTGATGCGGGAGACGCTCGGGTCGTCGGTCGGACCGACGGCGAGCGTGTCGATATTGAAGCCGCGCCGCGAGAACAGCCCGGCGATCCGCGCCAGCACTCCCGGCTTGTTCTCGACCAGGATCGAGAGGATGTGCTTGCGCCCACTCAGCTGACCGGGTACGTGCAGGTCCTCCAGTTTGACCAGCTGCGGCGTGCCCGCCTCCATCAGCTCACCGCCTTCGGTGCCTCAACCATGTCGCGTGCGGCCTGGCCGGGCGGAATCATCGGGTAGCAGTTCTCCTCCTGGGCGACGCGCACGTCGAGCAGGACCGGGCCATCGGTCTCCAGCGCCTTCACCATCGTCCCCTCGAGGTCTTCGGCGTTTTCGCAGCGCATCCCGGTCGCGCCGAAGGCCTCGGCCAGCTTCACCCAGTCCGGGCTTGGCCCCATCTGCACGGCGCTGTAGCGACGGTCCCAGAACAGCTCCTGCCACTGGCGCACCATGCCCATGTAGCCGTTGTTCATCAGGAAGACCTTGACCGGGATCTCTTCGGCAACGCAGGTGGCGAGCTCCTGGCAATTCATGATCAGGCTGCCGTCGCCGGCCAGGCAGACGACGTGCTGGTCGGGGCAGGCGACCTTGGCGCCAACCGCGGCAGGCAGGCCGAAGCCCATCGTGCCCAAGCCGCCCGAGTTGATCCAGCGACGGGGATGCTCGAAGCCGTAGTACTGCGCGGCCCACATCTGGTGCTGGCCGACGTCGGAGGTGATGATCGCGTCGCCCCCCGTCGCCCGGTACATAGCCTCGACCATGAACTGGGGCTTGATCTCGCCGTCGACGCCGGGGTCATAGCGCAGCGGGTGCTTCTCCTGCCACTCGCTCAGCTGTTTCCACCAGGCGTCAAGCCGCGAGGAGTCGGTCTGCAGGGCCCGGTACTCGCGGGTCAGCTCCGGCAGCACCAGCTTCGCGTCGCCGACGATCGGGATGTGGGCGCCGATGTTCTTGGAGATCTCCGCCGGGTCGATGTCGATGTGGATCACTTTGGCGTGTGGGGCGAACTCGGCGAGCTTGCCGGTGATCCGGTCGTCGAAGCGGGCGCCGATGGCGACGATCAAGTCGGCGTTGTCCATCGCCCAGTTGGCGGTCACGGTCCCGTGCATGCCGAGCATCCCCAGCCAGTGCTCGCCCGATGCCGGGTAAGCCCCTAGTCCCATCAGCGTCGAGGTGATTGGGAAGCGATCGGAGGCGGCCAGCTCGCGCAGCTCCTCGGAGGCGTTGGCATTGACCACGCCGCCGCCGGTGTAGAGGATCGGGCGCTTCGCGTTGGCGAGGGCTTTGGCGGCGATCCGCACCTGTTTGATGTTGCCCTTGCTCATCGGCCTGTACCCGGCCAGCTCGACGGGCTCCGTACGGGGCGAATACTCGATGTCCGCTCGCGAGAGATCCTGTGGGATGTCGAGCAGGACCGGCCCCGGGCGCCCGGTGGAGGCGACGTGGAAGGCCTCGTGCACGTACTCGGGGATCTGGCGCGGATCGGTGACCTGGAAGGAGTGCTTGACGAAGGGCAGGGTCGCGCCGAGGATGTCGGCCTCCTGGAAGCCATCGGTGCCGATCAGCTCGGTTCGCACCTGGCCGGTGACGAAGATGGTCGGCACCGAGTCCATCATCGCGTCGGCGATCGCCGTGACCAGGTTGGTCGCGCCGGGGCCCGAGGTCGCGAAGGCGACGCCGACCCGTCCCGAGGCCTTGGCGTAGCCCTCGGCGGCGTGGCCGCCTCCCTGCTCATGGCGCACCTGAATGTGGCGGAAGCCGGCGTCGACGAGCGCGTCGTAGGTCGGCAGGTTGGCCCCGCCGGGGATGCCGAAGATGTTCTCCACACCCTCGGCCTTGAGGCTTTCCATCAACGCGTCCGCGGCTCTCATGGGACTCGCGATGGTACCAGTGAGGCTATGGCCGGCCAGCAGGGGATTTGGCTGGGTTCCAGCGAGTGTGAGGGTCGATCGAGCCCCGGATCGCGTTGCCCTTGTAACGCTCGATCGCGTGGATGATCGACTCGACCAGCTCCTCACCGAGCAGGGTCGGCTTCAACCCGAGGTCGAGCAGCTTGGTGTGAATCGCGTTGTAGTAATGCTCTTCCTTCTCGACCCGTGGGTTGTCGCAGTGCTGGATCTCGACCGAGTAGCCGAGGTGCTCGGCGGCGGACTTCACCAGCTCGGCCAGCTCCAGCACCGAGAACTGCTCGGTGAACTGGTTGAAGACGCGGAACTCGCCCGCCTCGGCGGGGTTGGTCGCGGCCAGCTCCACGCACTGCAGGGTGTCGCGGATGTTGAGGAAGCCGCGGGTCTGCCCGCCGGTTCCGTAGACGGTCAGCGGGTGGCCGATCACCGCTTGCAAGCAGAAGCGGTTGAGCACGGTGCCGAATACCTCGTCGTAGTCGAAGCGAGTGACCAGACGCTCGTCGCGCGCCGTCTCGTCGGTCTGGATCCCGTAGACCACGCCCTGATTCAGGTCGGTCGCGCGCAGGCCCCAGGTGCGGCAGGCGAAGTGGATGTTGGTCGAGTCGTGGACCTTGGAACAGTGATAGAGCGAGGCCGGCAACTTCGGATACGGCAGGGTGTCCCTGCGGCCCTTGTGCTCGATCTCGATGTAGCCCTCCTCGATGTCGATATTGGGCTGGCCGTACTCGCCCATGGTGCCGAGCTTCACCAGATGGCACTCGGGAGCATGGTCGCGAATCGAGAAGAGCAGGTTGAGGTTCCCGATCACGTTGCCGTACTGGGTCTCGACGGCCTGCTCGCGGGAGGCCATCGAGTAGGGGGCTGACGCCTGCTGCCCGTAGTGGACGACCGCCTCGGGCCGCGTCTCGGCGACGACGCCCTCGAGGAACGCGCCGTCCTCGACCGACCCGACGAAGCTCTGGATCTCGTTGCCGCTGACCTCCCGCCAGGCGCCGATGCGCTCATCGAGCGAGCGGATCGGAGTCAGCGAATCGCTGCCCACGCCCTCCACCCAGCGGCGGCGGACGAAGTTGTCGACGACCGCGACCTCGTGTCCGCGGGCCGAGAAACGCAGCGCAGTCGGCCAGCCCAGGTAGCCGTCGCCCCCGAGAATGAGAACGCGCATAGGTCGCGGCAGGGTAACGGACGGGGGCGACATAGCATCCGGCCCGTGAGCGAAGCGCGAACCTTTGCCGGGCGGGGGCTGGCGGCCCGCAACGGCGGGCGTGCGGGGCTCGTCGCGGTGGTCGCGATCCTCCTGCTCGGATTGGGTCTGCGACTCGACTACGCCTGGGAGGGGCGAGCGCCGGTCTACGACGCCGCCGCCTACGCTCGAATCGCGGCCAATCTCGAGCGGGGCGAGGGCTTCACCCTCGGTCGTGAGGCGACGCAGCCGGCCAGCAACTACTCTCCCGGCCTGCCGTTGCTCGCGGGTGGCCTCTACGCCCTGACCGGTGGCATCCACGAACGCTTCGCCCGCGTCGTCCTCGCCCTGCTCGGCTCCCTCGCGGTCCTCTTCACCTACCTGATCGGCCGCCGCCTCAGCGGCCCCCTCGCCGGAATGATCGGGGCGGCCATGGTGGCAGTCTACCCAGCTCTTCTGGAGTACCAGGGGATGCTGATGAGCGAGCCGCTGGCCGCCACGCTTCTGTCGGGTGCTGTGCTCGCAATGCTGTGGGCAAGCGATGCGGGACCGGCCGTCTCGGCGCGCGGGTCCTGTCGCGAGGAGAGGGGGGCGCTGTGGGCGGGGTCGTCCTCGGCCCCCCTTCCCTCACGCCACCCGCGCGTGAGATGGCTGGTTCCGGGACTTCTGCTGGGAGCACTGGCGCTCGTCCGCCCGGAGTACTTGGCGATCTCATTGCCTATAGCTGTAGTCGTATTCGCGCGCGGCGGTCGCACTAGTTGGCGCCCTTGCCTCGCCCAGGCGGCGATCTTGTTCGGAGGGCTGGCGTTGGTCGTCGCACCGTGGAGCGTGCGCAATGCGGTTGCGCTCGATCGCTTTGCGCCGATCTCGACTGGTGGCGGCCAGGTGTTGTTCGCCGGGTCCTACATGCCGTCGGGCGGCGATCCGGAGCGGGTCGGGGAAGAGGTGCTGGAGCGGCATCCTGGTCTGCGGGGACAGCTTCCGGCGAATCCGCGGCTGGAGCAGATCCTCGCGGCGCTCGCGAAGCAGCGATATCCGGATCTGGAAAGCGATGAGGCGCTGGCGCGGATGGGCCGCGAACGGCTCTGGGACGATCTCTCCGGGCAGCCGCTCTCCTACGCGGGCTTCGTCGCCGCCAAGATCGGCCGGATCTGGTCGCACGGGCCGCGCGACATCATGCGGGAGCCGCTCTGGGAGGCGCTGCATTGGGTCCTTGTCGCGCTCGGTCTGTTCGGACTCGGTGTGCTCGCCTGGCAGCGGCGCTGGGAGGCGCTGCTGCTGGGCACCGTCCTCGTCGCCATTACGGCAACCGGGGCCCTGCTCGTCGCCTCGCCACGGAGATTGCTGGTGGCGATCCCGCTTCTCGCCGCCCTCGCCGGCGTCGGGGCAGTTGGGGTCCACGGCCTGATCCGACAGCGCATCCGACATTGACCGTCGCCCAGTGGGGTGGATGTCGGATGCGCCCGCCGCGGATAGCCTGATCGCGATGACGAGCCGGATCTCCCGCTGGGCATGCGGCCTGCCCGAGCGCCACGGGCGCACGACGTTGCTCCTGCTCGCGCTGATCCTCGCGCTCGGCTTCGGCCTGCGCGCCTACCGCGTGGTCGAGCCCCTGGCAACGCCGGGCGACGACGCCCGCGCCTACTACGCCCTATCCAAGGCCCTCTATGAGGAAGGCAGCTACGGGGGACCGGAATTCCGCGACGCCAGCGACTGGTCCCCGGGGGCACCACTGCTCTACGCGGCCTCCTTTTACGCAACGGGCGGTGCGCGCGAAGGCACCGCCCGCATCGTCGAGCTGTTGCTCGGCCTGGCAGCAATAGTGGTCGCCTACCTGCTCGGACGCAGGATCAATTGCGGGCCCGCCGGCCTGATCGCCGCTCTCGGAGTAGCCGTCTACCCCCCATTCATCCACTCGACCGGGGCCCTCTTCAGCGAGCCGCCCGCGATCTTCACGCTGCCCGCCGCCGTCCTCGCATTCCTATGGGCGTCCGGCGCTGGCCGAGACGGCCTGTCGCGCGGGTGGCGTGGGGAGAGGGGGGCCGAGGACGAC
>JBIOVI010000067.1:0-49272 GCA_044867645.1 Solirubrobacterales bacterium
GCGCTCACTATGTTGGTGCCGCTTTGCGGCTTGAATCTCTCGCCGGTGCGCCGCTTCGCGAGGCACTCCCGGAGAGACGCCGGACTCCCATATCCTGCGCGGCCGATGAGGGAACTTGATCTCAGGCTCATGCGGTTTATGCGGACCGCCGGCCACACGCCCGGCTGGGAGGGAGCTGCGAGGGCGCTTGGTAAGGCTGGAAACAATGGGGCGATTTGGGTTGGGGTCGGGGCTCTGCTGGCGGCCGTCGATAGCTCGAATCGCGAGGCCTGGCTGATCTGTGCCTTCCTCGGACCGATCGCCATCGGGCTCAACTACGTGGTCAAGCTGATCGTCAGGAGGCCTCGGCCTGTTTTGGAGGGGTTGCCGCCGCTTGGGGGGGCGCCCAGCTCGCTTAGCTTTCCTTCGGCGCACGCGACCTCTTCGTTCGCTGTTGCCACGGCGATGACTCGGGTCGAGCCGCTGGGGGCGCTTGCGTTCTTGCTTGCGATCGCCCTCTCGCTTGGTCGTCCCTATCTGGGGATGCACTATCCGTCTGACGTCCTCGCTGGCGCTGTGCTTGGCGTTGCCCTGGGCCTGATCGTTCCGCTCTCGCTATGAAGGTGGGGATCGTGGGGTTGCCCAACGCGGGCAAGTCGACCCTTTTCAATGCCTTGACCAAGGGCGGGGCGCAGACCGGCGACTACCCGTTCACGACTATCGAGCCCAATGTGGCGATCGCCCAGGTGCCCGATGAGCGGCTGGAGCAGGTCGGCGCGACGGTGGGCAGCTCCGAGTTGGTGCCGGCGACGATCTCCTTCCACGACATCGCCGGCCTGGTCAAGGGCGCTTCCGAAGGGGAGGGGCTCGGCAACCAGTTTCTCGCCTCGATCCGTGAGACCGACGCGATCTGCCACGTCGTCCGCTGCCACGCCGACAGCGGCGTGCCCCATCCGGACGGGCGAGTCGACCCGCTCGCCGACATCGAGACGATCGAGACCGAGCTGGTGCTCTCCGACTACGAGCAAGCGGAGCGACGGCTCGACCGGGTACGGAAGGGGGCCAAGTCGGGCGACGCCGAAGCGATCGCCGAGCGCGACTGGCTGGAGCAGGTGGTCGATGCGCTCGCCGCGGGCAAGCCCGCACGATCGGTCCCGGTCCCCGACGCGGCGGCCCACGGTCCCGGCAACCTGCAGGCGCTGACCTCGAAGCCGATCCTCTACGTAGCCAACGTCGATGAGGGCGACGCTGCGGCTCCGCAGGCCGTCGCGGCTCACGCAGCCGAGGTCGGCGCGGGAGTGGTCGCCGTCAGCGCCAGGATCGAGGGGGAGCTGGCCGAGCTGGATCCCGCCGAAGCCGAGGAGATGCGCGAGTCCTACGGGGTAGAGGGATCCGGCCTCGCCCGCCTGGTCCGCGCCGCCTACGACCTGCTCGAGCTGATCACCTTCTTCACCGCGGGTGAGGACAAGGAAGCTGTCGCCCGCCCGCTGCTACGCGGGGCCACCGCCTGGGAGGCGGCTGGGACGATCCATACGGAGATCCAGGAAGCCTTCGTCAAAGCGGAGGCGATCGGCTGGGGGGAGCTGGTCGAGTGCGGCGGCTACGCGGCCGGTCGCGACAGGGGCCTGCTCCGCGTCGAGGGCCGCGATTACGTCGTCCAGGACGGCGACGTGATCACGATCAAGGTGTAGCGTCTCGGCCATGGACCAGGGGGCACGGTTCCCGCGGGTCGCCGCCAAGGCGGGTCACTACGAGAGCTTCTACATCAAGGCTTGCCGGCCCGGTGGGGGTCAGGGAATCTGGATCCGCCACACGGTGCACAAGCGGCCCGGCGCCGAGCCGAACGCCTCGATCTGGTTCGTCCTCTTCGACCGCGAGGCCGAGGCACCGCGGGCGACCAAGGTCACGGTGCCGGCGGCGGAGCTCTCGGCTCCGGCCGGCTCTTGGATCAAGGTCGACGGGGCGGAGATCGGACCGGGTCGTGCGGCGGGTGCGGTCGACACCGGTGCCGTCAAGGCCTCCTGGGACTTCACTTTCTCCGGCGACGCGGAGCCCTGCAAATACCTTCCCTCGGACCGCCTCTACGAGACGCGGCTGCCGAAAACCAAGTTCGTCGCGCCTTTTCCGAACGCGAGCTTCTCCGGCCGCCTCGAGGTCGACGGCGCCCCTCCGGTCGACCTCGACGGCTGGCCGGGCATGATTGGCCACAACTGGGGCAGCGAGCACGCCGAGCGCTGGGTCTGGCTCGAGGGAACCGGGTTCGACGGCGCCCCCGAGACCTACTTCGATGCCGGCGCCGCCCGGATCGAGCTCGGCCCCTGGACCACCCCCTGGATCCCGTCGGGAATGCTGATGCTCGATGGCGAGCCGCACCGGCTAGGCGGCTTCGGCCAGATCCGCGGCGCCTCGATCGAGGCGGTTCCCGGCGAGTGCTCCTTCGTCCTCCCCGGCAAGGACATAGTCGTTCGAGGCAGGGTCTCGGCTCCGAAAAAGGACTTCGTAGGCTGGGTCTACGCTGACCCCAAGGGCCCCGAGCACCACACGATCAACTGCTCGGTTTCCGATCTGGAGCTGACCGTTGAACGCCCGGCTCTCCCGCCCCGCCAGCTAGCTCTTAGCGCAGGTGCCGCATATGAGTTCGGCATGCGCGAGACGGACCACGGCATCCCGATTCAGCCGTATCCGGACGGTTAGCGCGGAAGGGGCAGGGGGTCGCCTCCCCGGATGCCCAACACCCGCCTTTGGCGGGTGTTACGAAGTGCCCCTGCGGGGCAAGGTCACTCCGCGGTGCCGGGGGAAGGCACCGGCGAGGCGACCCCCAACCTCCTACCCGGTAACCCCTCCGACGGGACCAGGTGGTTTGCTCGGGCCGCCCCCTTCGATGACTTTGCCGCCGACCAGCTTCTGGAAGCTCATCCAGCGGTCGTAGCCGCCGAGCGCAGAGGCGAGCCGGTCGCCGCGTATTTTGGTGACGCCGCCGGTTCCGACGAGCCGCGCCCAGACGATGCGGGGGGAGCGACCGCGCTGGATCACGTCGACCCGCCTTAGCTGCCCGTTCAGGTAGCCGCCCAGCTTGGAGCTGATCTCGGAGCCGCTGAATTTCAACGTCCAGTTGTGCAGGGGGCAGTAGAAGTCGAAGGGATCCGGGACGCCGACCAGATAGGGGACCGAGGGGCCGAAGAAGACGTTCTGGACGCTCTCGGTGTGGCCGCCTGAGCAGGCCGAGAAGTACGTCTCGGCGATCTTGCCGCCGTACATCACGATCTGGCCCTTGGTTGCGTCCGCGGCCTCGTTGGTCGCCGTCGTCTCGCTGCTGAGCCCCTCGTAGACCTGACTGCTGACGGTGTCGTAGAGGTCGAAGCCATTGCCGTTCACCTGCACGCTGAGCGCGTAGGAGCGGGCCGCGACCGCCTGGGCGCGTAGCGCCGCCTGTGGCCAGGAGGCCGGCGACTCGTTGGGGATCACGCCCTTCACGTACTGGTCGACCGGGACCGCGTTGACGACGTTGAGGGAGCCGGCATCGCTGCTGGTCGGCACCGCCTCGAGCGCGCCCCGGTAGGTCCCGATCCCGACGATCGCGATCCGGCCACCGCCGCCAGCGCGCAGCTTGCGGCCGCAATCGGCGAGCGGCCGGCCGCTGGAGGCGCGCAGCTTGACGCTCGAGCCCGCGCGGTGCGCCTCGTAGCTGCGACTGCCGTCCAGCCGCTTGCCGCAGGCGCTGGTCGCCCCGCTGAAGCCGATGTCGCCGCTGTCGATTCCCACCAGCACCCGAACTATGCGCGGCCCGCCGAGGTTCCCGATCGTGGTCCCGGTGTAGTAGTGGCCAAGGATGAAGCGGTAGTCCTTGCCGTGTTTGGCGTAGCCGTAGGCACCGTATTGGCTCATCCCGACCCCGTGGCCGAAGCCGTGCCCCTTGACTACCCAGCTGACGCTTGCCTCGGCGCTTGGCGCGAGGAGGAGAGCGGCGAGGAGGATTGCGAGGCGGATGCGCATTTCTCGGTCAACAGATTCGCGCCTCACGAGTAGCGGCCTGCTCTAGGCTGAAACGAAGCAACCGAGAGAGGAGGCCTGCATGGCGACCCATACCGTTCAGGCAGTCGACCACAAGCTCCTTGCCGCTGGCGAATGGATCGAGACCGGCGAGTGGGACGAGGTTCTGAGTCCCTACGACGGGACCGTGGTCGGGCGGGTCGCCAAGGGCGATGCGGCGCTGGTCGACCGCGCCGTCGTTGCCGCTCGGGAGGCCTTCGAGTCGGCCGACTTCCCCCAGCACGAGCGTGCCGCGGTTCTCGACCGCGCCGCCGAGCTGGCGGGCGAGCGGATCGACGAGCTGGCGCTGACGATCGCCGCCGAGGCGGGCAAGCCGCTGAAGACGGCTCGCGCCGAGGCCGGCCGCTGCGTCGACACGCTCACCTTCTCCGCAGTCGAGGCGCGCAAGCTGACGGGAGGCACCGTGCCGATGGAGGCCTCCTCGGCGGGCACCGGCAAGCTGGGCGTGATGCTGCGCGTCCCCTACGGCGTGGTCGGCGCGATCAGCCCCTTCAACTTCCCGCTCAACCTCGTCGCCCACAAGCTCGGTCCGGCGATTGCCGCGGGCAACGCGGTCGTCCTCAAGCCGGCCGGACAGACGCCGATCTCCGCGCTGAAGCTGGCCGCGATCCTGGTTGAGGCCGGCCTGCCGGAGGGTTGGCTCAGCGTCGTCCCCGGCCCCGGCTCGGAGGTCGGCAACGCGCTCGTCGAGCACGAGCTGACCCGGGCGCTCAGCTTCACCGGCTCGGCTGGCGTCGGCTGGGGCATCCGCAGCCGCGTCCCCCACAAGAAGGTCAACCTCGAGCTTGGCTCGAACGCGCCGTTGATCGTCCACTCCGACGGCGACTGGGAGACCGCCGCCGACAAGGCGAAGCTGCACGCCTTCTCCCACGCCGGCCAGAGCTGCATCTCGATCCAGCGGGTGCTCGTCCACGAGGAGATCGCCGACGCTTTCGTCGAACGCCTCGTCGCCAACACCGAAGCGCTGCGGGTCGGCGACCCGCTCGATCCCGAGACCGACGTCGGGCCGCTGATCTCACCCGGCGATCGCGACCGGGTCAAGCAGTGGGTCGAGGAGGCGGTTGCTGCCGGTGCCGAGCTGCTGACCGGCGGCGAGCTGGTCGACGAAGGCCGCTGCCTCGCCCCGACGCTGCTCGCCTCGCCTTCCCGTGAAGCGAAGGTCTGGCGCGAAGAGATCTTCGGCCCGGTGGCGACGATCGACCGCTACTCGGACTTCGGCGAGGCGCTGGAGATGGCCAACGATTCGAAGTTCGGCTTGCAGGCAGGCATTTTCACCCGCGACATCGGCCGTGGCCTCGAGGCCGCCGACACGCTCGAGTTCGGCGGCGTGCTGGTCAACGAGGTGCCCACCTTCCGCGCCGACCAGATGCCGTACGGCGGGGTCAAGGACTCCGGCAACACCCGTGAGGGCCCCGCTTACGCCGTGCTCGAGCTGACCGAGGAGCGCTTCGTCACCCTGCAGGGCTGAGGGCCTACTCATTTCTTCGACGGCGGCCCTGCGTTCGCACTTTTAGTCGCATACCGACAAAAAGTGCGAACGCACCGATCGGATGGCGCAGCGTTTACTCGTGCGGGCGGGCCATGCGGCGGTGGTCGAGTGCCTGCTCGAGCACCGAGGGCTCGACCCCCTGCTCGAGGGCGACCTCGCGCAAGGAGCGCCCCGACTCCGCCGCCGCCTTGACGATGTCGGCGGCGCGGTCGTAGCCGATGTGGGGATTGAGGCCGGTCACCGTCGCCAGAGTCGCCTCGGCGTGGCGCTCGGTCATCTCCTCGTTGGCCTCGATGCCAGCGACGCATTTCTCGTTCAGCAGTCGCGAGGCGGAGGCGAGCAGCTTGATCGAGTCGAGCAGGTTGCGGGCGATCAGCGGCACCCGTACGTTCAGCTCGAACTGACCTTGACTGCCAGCGACGGTGATTGCGGTGTCGTTGCCGATCACCTGGGCGGCGACCTGGATCGCCACCTCGGGGATCACCGGGTTGACCTTGCCCGGCATGATCGAGGAGCCCTTCTGCAGCTCGGGGAGGCGCAGCTCGGCCAGCCCCGCGCGCGGCCCGGAGCCCATCAGCGCCAGGTCGTTGGCGATCTTGTTGAGCGAGACCGCGTAGACCCTGAGCATCCCGGACAGCTCGACCAGCGCGTCCCGGTTGCCCTGCGCCTCAAAGGGGTCGAGGGGCTCGGAGATCGTGAGGCCGGTTTCCTCGGCCAACTTCACGCGCACCTTTGCCGCGAACTCGGGGTGCGTGTTGAGGCCGGTTCCGGTCGCGGTGCCGCCGAGCGGGATCTGACCCACTCGCCGCAGCGTCCCCTCGATCCGCTGGATGCCGAGCCGGACCTGGGCGGCGTAGCCGCCGAACTCCTGCCCGAGCGTCACCGGCACCGCATCCATCAGGTGGGTGCGGCCGGCCTTGACCACGTCGGCGAAGCGCTCCGCCTTCTCTGACAGCGCCGCCTCGAGCCCCCCCATCGCCGGCAGCAGCTTGTGGGTCACCTCGCCGAGCGCGGCCAGATGGACCGCCGAGGGAAAGACGTCGTTGGAGGACTGGCCCATGTTGACGTGGTCGTTGGGATGGGCCGGGTCGCCGGCGAGCTTGGCGATCACCTCGTTGGCGTTCATGTTCGAGGAGGTGCCGGAGCCGGTCTGGAAGACGTCGACCGGAAATTGGTCGTCGTGCTCGCCCGCGGCGACCGCGTCGCCCGCTTCGGCGATCGTCTCCGCGAGGTCGGCGTCGAGCCCGCCCAGCTCCCCGTTCGCCCGCGCCGCGGCGGCCTTCAGCCGCCCCAGCCAGCGGACCACGGGAACCGGGACCCGCTCGCCGGAGACCGGGAAGTTGTCGACGGCCTTGGTGGTCTCGCCACCCCAGAGCTGCTCAGTCAAAGTTCGTGCCTCCATCGATTTCGTCGGGCCTTCAGCGTATTCAGCCGGCGGCTCCGCCGCCGTCCAAGTCGAGCAGCTTCCCCCTCCTCGTCAGCCCCAGCAGCGCCTGCGCAGTGGTCCAGATCGGGGTCGGGGCACTGCCCAGTCGGTAGGCGATCGAACCGCCGCGCCGCGCGAGCGATGCGAGGTAGTCGAGGGGAGTCTTGCCCGAGGGGCTGAGCACGCGATGCGGATCGATCCCCGAGACCCGCAGGGCGACGGTCGCGAGGCCGGTGCTCTGGGAGTTGGAGCCGCCTCCCGGCAGTGCAGGGAAGCCCCCGTCCTCCGCCTGCGCGCCGCGCACGAAACGCCCGCCGCGTTGCGCCGCCGCCCGCCGTCCCGTCAACGCGAGCGCCCAGGTCGCCAGGCCGGTGGTGTCGAGGTCGGAGGGCGCCCCTGCCCGGTAGCCGAAGCCGCCGTCCGTCGATTGCGTCGTCGCAAGCCAGGCGCTGGCCCGGGCGGCGCGGCGCGGCGAGCGCTCGCTCAGCGCCAGCACCGCGACGGCGGTCGCGTTGACGTCGTGGTCGAGCGAGCCGTCCCGCCCCTGCTCGTCGAGGCGGCCGGCGAGGAGGCGAGTCGCCGCCGCCACCGGACCGCTGCCGCGACGGAGGTCGAGGGCGAGCTGCGCCCATGCTTCGCTCGCGTCTCCAGAGCGGCGTAGGTATCCAGCCGCTGCCGCGGCAACGTGCCGGAGCCTTTGCCGTGAAGCACCGCGTCCGTTTCCGCCGGAGCTCTTCCCGCCGCCGGCCCCGCCTCCGCCTGGCTGGCCGTCGGCTGGGCCATCGCCGCTGCCTCCGTCGGCGGGTGGAGCGCCGAACAGCGGCCCATAGAAGAAGCGGATCGTGTCGCCGTCGGCGACACGGGTCAGGCAGCCGCCGGCGGAGAATTTGCCGTTGACCGTCAGCGACCAGTAGCTGTCCGGGGAGGCCGAGGCAAAGGGACCGATCCGGTCGATGAAGAAGTCGTCGAAGCTCGGGTCCCAGTTGCCGCGCCAGGAGATCGCCGTCCCGCGCAGCGCGTCGTCGAGCGCGCCCGTCGCGCTCGGTGCGGGGGGTGCCCCCGGCGGTCCCCAGCAGGGGTGCGGACCGCTGCCGTCGCCGCCGTCGACGGCATGGGGCAGGGTGTTCACCGTCCCGTCGAAGAGCGGCGTGGGATCAGTAGTGCTTTCGACCCGGACCGTCACCGTCGCCCCCTGTGCGGGAACGGCGGCAACCGCCGCCACGGTCGCGAGCGCGACCGTGGCGGCGAGCGTTGCCAGCCTCCTCCTCACCCGGCGATGAACCGCTTCGCGTAGGTGAGCCGGACGGCGCCGTCCTCGGCCCGGGTGGCGGCCGTGATCCGCAGTCTCACTTTCGGCACCTCCGCCAGCGCCCGGCGCAACGCCTCGGTGGCCGGGACCTCGAGGCTGCCCTTGGCACCCGAGTCGATCTCGAACCCGGCTGAGCCGCCGGCTTTCAGGTTCCCGCCGCGGTGCTTGCGGAACTGCACGGTCAGGACGCCGCGGCAACCTGCCTCGCCGAGGCCCCGCGGGCAGCGCAGCCTGACCGACACGTTGCCGTCACGCAGGACGGCCCTGCGCATGATCGCGACCCGCGGCCCCCGTGCTCGCTGCCCTTTTTTGGGTGCGCTGACGGGCGGGACCTCGACCGTCGGCGGCTGGCTCGGGGCGAGGACCTTCGGCGCGAACTCGAGGAAGACGAGGTCGCCGAAGCCGATCGGCTCGTTGAATTCGGCTTTCGGGGCAGAGCCGTCGACGCGGACTCGCCATCCGTAGTCGGGCGTCTCGGCGACGCCGTTGAGCGAGGCGAGCTGCGCTCCGCCCGCCGTCTGGAAGTCGGCGACGCAGCCGGCCGGGACGGAGGACGTCTCGGCCTCGCCGAGCACCGCCTCCAGGTCGGCTCCCGACTCGATTTCGACCTTGCACATCCGTACATCGTCGGCGCCGGGCCCGTGGTCGATGACCAGGGTTATCGCGACCGGCGTGCCGTCGGTCACGGTAGCCACCGGCCTTACCGCCGGGCTGACGCCGTCGAGCCGCGCCGGCGCCTCGGACGAGAAGCCGATCCCGCCCAGGGGCCGGACCGAGCCGAACGTCTCGAAGGGGCCGCCGGCGAATTCGTCGGTCCAGTCGAAGTGACCGTCCGGACGTTGCAGGGAGACCAGGTAGTCGAGCGGGGTCTTGCCCTGGGCGGTCGTCCACTCGGGTGCCTGCGGGTCGATCCCGCACTGGATCAGGCCACTCGCCACCCATGACGTGGTGTCGGTGTTGACGCCGATCCCGAAGGACTCCGGCGGTGCGATGAACCCGCCCGTGGCCGGGTCCTGCAGCGTGTGGAGCAGGTCGATTGCCTGGTCGAGGTCGGGGTCGCCGGGACTCACGCCGGCCGCGCAGAAGGCGGCGACGACGGAGCCGGTCATGTCGGTGTCGGCTGGCGCGCCCGGTGCGGCGTTCCAGCTCCAGCCTCCGTCGGGCAGCTGTTTGGTGCGCAGGAAGTCGACGATCCGTCCCAGCATCGCCTGCGGCACTCCGGCCTGGTGCAGCGCCAGCACGCCGAAGATGTCGTCGTTGAGCAAACCCGGTTCGCCGATCTGGGTGCCGTCGAACAGTTCGGCGATCCTCGCCACGAGGTTGCTTTTCGTCGTGTCGCCGGCGGTCGAGAGGCGCGAGGGCTGGATCCCTCCGGCAATGCCGGTGAGGATGCCGCGCGCCGCGTCGGTGCCGGCTCCGCCCGGACCTTCCGTCTGCCATTCGTCCAGGTAGAAGTCCTGGGCGCTGGGGTCGGTGAGGGAGGTGCTGACATCGGCGGCGTTGATGCCGGCGGCGGCGAGGGCGGTCATCGCCCAGTCGGTGCCGAGGCTGCCGCTTTCTTCCTGATTGGCCTGGAACCAGTTGGCGCCACGGTCGGCCGCGTGCTCGGCCTGGGCCGGCGAGACGTATGCGTTGGCGCTGGTGGCCGAGGCGGCTAGCACCGCCAGGGCGAGACCCAGCGCGCAGAGCGCGCGCAGGGTCGATCTGGGGGAAATGCTGTGTGGCGTGTTCATCGCCATCTCCTTTTTCAAGGGCGGCGACGCACGCGCACAACCGTGTCGAGTGAGCCGGCCGCCTAGTCGCGAGGCGAACCTCCTTACGACTCTCGGCCGGATATTCGGGCTCGGGATCGTCCTCCTGACCATCCTTCCCGGACCCGGACTTCGGACCCAGTGGAACTACCAGTCAGTCGTCACCCACACCGCTGCGCGTCAGCCCCGGATTCGCACCGGAGTTCCCCGCGCCGCGAGTCGAGGCCACCCTAACACCCCATGCAATTACCTACCCGCTCGAGCGTCCGGCGTCGAAGCCTTCGCGGTAGGTGTGCAAGAAGCGCGGTGGCAGTGGGCGGTTGTCGGGGCTGTAGCGGGCAGCGGCCGAGAGACGGCGGATCAGCTCGGCGTGGATTCCTTCGGTGCCCTCGGCGCCTCGCTCCGCGGCGCCGAGCAGGTAGCCGAGCTGCAGGTTGGCGTCGTCGCCGGGGTTGGCACGGGCTTCTGCGTTTAGCTTCGTCGCCGCGGTCACCATCGTGGTGCCGACCGTGGCGAGGTCGCCGCCAGTCTGGTTTTGCGCCAGGCAGTCGCTGATCGAAACCTCGCCGCTCAGCCTGACCGAGCCGGGTGCGTCGCCAAGGGCGCTGAGGTAGGCGCCGGGCCCGTCGAGGCAGGCGACCGGCGTTTCGCCGTCAGGTCCTCCGCAGCCTGCCCAGGCCGGAAAGGCGGCGAGGGCGATCGCGATGGGCAGGAGGAGGCGCATCGGTCGCTCATCCTATGTACGTGCCGGGAGTTAGAGGTCCCTATGGGTGCCTAAGTCCCGGCACGTCACTCAGTCGCCGGTGGAGAGCCCGCCGGTTGGTGCGGTCGAGTAGCCGCCCGGCGGAGCCGACACGGATTTCGGTTTCGGTCGTGGACGCGGGGCCGATGCGTTGCCGGCCTGGAAGACCTCGACCCATTCGGCCAGCTGGAACATCGGCGCGGCGGCGTGTTCCCAGGAGAGGTGCAGATGGTGGCCGCACCCGTGTCCGGCGTCGCCGTCGTAGCCGATCCAGCGGAAGGGCGGCCGGGGTTTGCCCTGAACCGGCTCGGCCCAGTAGGCGAGGCGGGTGATGCCGGCCCAACTGCCGTCGCATTTGCCGCTTCCGTTCAGCGGCACGATGTCGACCGCGACGCCGTTGTAGTGGTCGGAGTTCCTGACGTGACAGTTGTTGCATCCAACGTGTTCGCCGTTGGGCAACCGCCCCGAATAGCCGTCGGTGACGTAGATCGGGAAGCGCTGGGCGATCCAGCGAAGGTCGGGAACGATGCGGCGGTCGACCATGTCGCCTTCTTCATGTGGGATCGATGCTGGGATCGGGACGATTTCCCCCGTCGCATAGGCGAAACGGGTGATCGGTGGGCCGGCGCTTGCGGGCGCCGCCCACACGGCGCAGACGGCTATGACCGCGACAGCGACCAGAGCCCGACACGAGAGGCGCCGGAGCCATCGGCCGCGGTCGTACTTTTCCCGAACGGTTTTCATACCCCCCGTTCATCGGTCGCTCTCGGGGGTCGGCTTGAGCGCCGCAAAGGTAGGGTCTCCGCCATGCCGACCGTCCGCGACGCCAGCTACGACCTCTTTCGTGCCCAAGGGATGACGACGATTTTCGGCAACCCGGGTTCGACCGAGCTGCCGATGCTCGCCGACTTCCCCGGCGACTTCCGCTATGTGCTCGGCCTGCATGAGGGTGTCGTGGTCGGGATGGCGGACGGCTACGCGCAGGCCTCGGGCCGCACGGCGATCGCCAACCTCCACACCGCACCCGGCGTCGGCAACGCGATGGGGGCGATCTTCAATGCCCAGGCCAACCACTCGCCGCTGCTGGTCACCGCGGGCCAGCAGGCACGCGCGCAGATGACCCTGCAGGCGAACCTGACCAACCGCGACGCGATCCGCATGCCCCACCCGTTGGTCAAGTGGGCCTATGAGCCGCCCCGGGCCGAGGACGTGCCGCTGGCCCTCGCTCACGGCGCCCACCTCGCTTCGTTGCCACCCCAGGGTCCCGTCTTCGTCTCGCTGCCGATGGATGACTGGGATGCCGAGGTCGACGAGGCGGACGCCCGCGAGGCGATCGGGCGGCGCGTGACGGGCCGTGCGGTCGCCGACCCCGAGGCGGTTCGTGCGCTGGCCGAGCAGCTCGACGCGGCGAGCAACCCCGTCTTCGTCGCCGGCCCGGACATCGACGCCAGCGGTGGCTGGGACATCGCGGTCGCCCTGGCCGAGCGCCAGCGCCTGCCGGTCTGGTCGACGCCGGCCACGGGCGGCGGCAAGCTCGGCTTCCCCGAGGGTCATCCCAACTTCCGCGGGGTGCTGCCGCCGGCGATCGGCCCGATCGGGCAGACGCTGGAGGGTCACGACCTGATCCTCGTCGCCGGCAGCTCCGTCTTCCCCTACTACCCCTACATCCCCGGTCCGCTGCTCCCCGACGGCGCCAGGCTGGTCGCAATCACCAGCGACCCCGACGAGGCTGCCCGTGCGCCGATGGGCGACGCGATCGTCGCCGACGTGAAGCTGACTCTGGAGGCGCTGCTGGAGGCGGTGCCGGAGTCCACCCGCCCCGCCCCCGAGCCGAACCCCGGGCCGGGGGAAATCCCCGCCGAGGATCCGCTCAACTCCTCCACCGTCCACTCCGCCCTCGCCGAGGTCTTCCCCGAGGACGGCATCGTCGTGCTCGAGTCGCCGGCCAGCACGCTGGCGCTGCGCAACCAGCTGCGCCTCTCGCGCCCGGGGAGCTACTACTTCAGCGCTGGCGGCGGGCTCGGCTTCGGCCTCGCCGCCTCGGTTGGGGTGCAGCTCGCCCAGCCGGACCGCCCGGTCGTCTGCGTGATCGGCGAGGGCTCGGTCCAGTATGCGGTGACCGCCTTCTGGAGCGCCGTCGCCCACGACGTCCCGGTCACCTTCCTCGTCCTGCGCAACTCCGAGTACGCGATCCTCAAGTGGTTCGCCGAGGTCGAGTCGGTGCAGAAAGCGCCGGGTCTCGACCTTCCCCAGCTCGACGTCGCCGCGGTGGCCGAGGGCTACGGCGTCACCGCGCACCGCGCGAGCGAGCGCGACGAGGTGCGCGAGGCGCTCTCGAAGGCGCTCGCCTCCTCCCGGCCGGAGCTGGTCGAAGTTCCGGTCGCACCGGGCATGTCACTGTTCTAGGCGTCGTCATGGCGCTGCTTGAGCGACAGCTCTCTTCGCTCGCTCCCCGGGTGGAGGAGCCTGCGCCCGACCGCGCCCCCGATGAGCTCGCCGCCGGCACGCCGCAGCCGCTGCGCGATGCGCTCGAGGCGCTGCTCGGCGCCGACCGCGTCCTGGCCAGGGCAAGCGACATCGTTCGCTATGCCTCCGACGCCAGCCCCTACCGGTTACTGCCCAAAGCGGTGGTGATGGCGCACGATGCGAACGACGTCGCCAAGGTCCTCGCCTACGGCCGCACCCATGACGTACCGGTCGTCTTCCGCGCCGGCGGTACCAGCCTCAACGGCCAGGGGCAGAGCGACGGGATCCTGGTCGACGTCCGTCGCCACTTCGGCGGGGTTGCAGTCGAGGGGGACAGTGCGCTGGCTCGGGTCAAGCCCGGCACCGTGCTCGGCCACGCCAACCGCGTCCTCGCCCCGTACGGCCGCAAGCTCGGCCCGGACCCGGCCAGCACCGACATCGCCACCGTCGGCGGCGTGATCGCCAACAACTCGGGCGGCATGCGCTGCGGGACCGTTCACGACTCCTACTCCACCGTCCGCTCGATGACCTTCGTGCTGCCCTCGGGCACGACGATCGACACCGCCGCTCCGGACGCCGCCGCGCGCTTCGCCGCCGAGGAGCCCGAGCTCGCCGCCGGCCTAGCCGCGATCCGCGATGAGATCCGCGCCGATCCCGAGCTGAGCGAGCGGATCCGCCGCAAGTTCGCGATCAAGAACACGACCGGCTACCGGCTCTGCGCCTTCCTCGACGCCGACGAGCCGCTGGAGATCTTCCGCCGCCTCGTGGTCGGCTCGGAGGGCACGCTTGCCTTTGTCGCCGAGGCGGTCTTCGAGACGGTGCCGCTGCCCACTCACACGACCACGGCCTGGATCCACTTCCCCGGCATCGACGCGGCGATCGCTCCGGTCCGCGACCTGGTCGACTCGGGCGCCACCGCGGTCGAGCTGATGGTCGCGTCGGCATTGATCACCGCCGCCTGGAACATGGTCGGCGCCCCGCAGGAGTGGAAAGAGCTGCCGCCGGAGTCGGCGGTGCTCCTGGTCGAGTTCGGCGCGGAGAGCGAAGCTGAACTTGACCGCTACGTCTCCGGCGCAAACGAGATCGTCGCCGCCCACGAGACGATCCGCCCGATCGCGTTCAGTCGCGACGCCGAGGAGATCGAGCTGGCCTGGCGGGTGCGCGAGGGGCTGCACGGCCTCGTTGGGCGGTTGCGCCTGCCCGGCACCTCGCTGATCGTCGAGGACGTCTGCGTGCCGCCGGAGCGGATCGCCGAGGGCGCACGCGACCTGCAGGCGCTACTTGGCGAGCACGGCTTCCTGCCCGGCGTCGCCGGTCACGCCTCCGCCGGCAACCTCCACTTCATGCTCACTCCCGACTTCGCCAAAGGCGAGGATCTGGAGCGCTACGAGTTCTTCATGGCGAAGCTGGTCGAGCTGGTCGTCGACAAGTACGACGGCTCGCTCAAGGCCGAGCACGGCACCGGGATCAACATGGCTCCCTACGTCGAACGCGAGTGGGGGCAGAAGGCGACCGAGCTGATGTGGCGGGTAAAGCGGCTCGCCGATCCCGATGGCGTCCTCGCCCCCGGCGTCGTGCTGAATCGCGACCCAGGCGCCCACCTGCGCAACCTGAAAACGACGCCGCCGATCGAGGAGTCCGCGACGACCTGCGTCGAGTGCGGCTTCTGCGAGCCGGTCTGCCCCAGCCGCCAGCTGACGACGACGCCGCGGCAGCGGATCGTGCTGCGGCGCGAGATGGCGCGCCAACCGGCGGGCTCGCCGCTGCTGCAGACGCTGCTGGAGGAGTACGAGTACGACTCGCTCGAGACCTGCGCCGCCGACGGCTCCTGTCGCCTCGCCTGCCCGCTCGGAATCGACACCGGCAAGCTAGTCAAAGAACTGCGCGCCGAGCGGCACACGCCGCGTGCCGAAGCGCTGGCGCTGCGCGGCGCGAAGCGCTGGGCCGCGGCGGAGAAGGCCTCGCGGGCGGCGCTGCGCGTCGGTGGCCCGCTGGCTCGTCGCAGCAAACGCGGCGCCGGGCTGCCGGCCGCCGCCTCCGGCCGGCCGCCGCGGACCGAGCGCGCCGCCGCCGCGGCCGTCTACGTTCCCTCGTGCACCAATCGCATCTTCGGCCGGTTCGCCGCGTCTGGCGCACCGGGGACCGGCCCCTCTGGGCTCGACGACGCCGCACCCAGTCTGGCCGCGGCCCTCGTCGACGTCTCCGCCCGGGCAGGCTTGCCGGTCTGGATTCCGACCGAGGTCGCCGGCAGCTGCTGTGGCCTGCCCTGGAGCTCGAAAGGATTCGCTCAGGCCCACCGCTACAAGGCGAACCAGACGATCGAACGCCTCTGGGACTGGAGTGGCGAAGGTGAGCTGCCGGTGGTGATCGACGCCGCCTCCTGCACCCACGCCGTCGCCGATCCCGGTGAGGGGGTGCTCGGCGAGGAGAACGCGGCTCGCCTGGAGAAGCTGCAGATCCTCGACTCGGTCGCCTGGGCTCACGATCGGCTGTTGCCACGCCTGCAAGTCGACCGCAAGGTCGGCTCGGCGACCGTCCACCCGACCTGCGCCACCCGGCAGATGGGTCTCACCACGCGGCTTCGCGCCCTCGCCGGCGCCCTCGCCGAGGATGTCTACGTCGCTCCTTCGGCGACCTGCTGCGGCTTCGCCGGCGATCGCGGCATTACGCACCCGGAGCTGACCGCGGCGGCCACCGCGGAGCAGGCTGCCGAGCTGGCGGGCCGTCGCTTCGATGTCCACATCTCCAGCAACCGCACCTGCGAGATCGGCCTCAGCCGCGCCGCCGGCGAGCCCTACGAATCCTTCCTCTTCCTGCTCGAGCGGCTGACGCGATAGGGGGTTGTCCATGTCCTGTCCCGAGATAGGGACGCGGCAATCCTTAAAAATAACTGATTAGTTACCCAACTAAGACCATCTCGGTAGACTCGCGCCGTCAGGCCGGGACCTGACGCCAGTTCTTCACAGGGTGGAGAGCCCGATGGAGCTCTCCCATCCCGGAAAGGATGAATGGAGGACGAGACTGGCTCGCTCACCTGGACGAAGCTGGGAGTGGTGTGCCTGGTCTGCGGCCTCCTTCTGGCGACGGCGGCTGCCTTTTCAGCGGCGAACTCGACCTTCTTCCTGATCGATGCCAGCGCCTGCATCGCGCTTGCCCTCGCCTTCTTCGTCGTCGCTTTGAGGGCGAACGCGCCCCAGCCTCAGTTGCCGAACCGCGGCGCGAGGACCGGCTGGGGGGTCAACCTTCTCTTGGTCATGGTCGTGCTCTCGGCCTCTTCCCCGCTGGTCAAAACCGGGCTCGAAACCGCCGCACAAGGCTCGGTCGCTACTCCCCCCGTTCCGCCGATCATCAACAAGGTCACCTGCCCCTTGACCGTGCCGAACGGCAAGACCTGCAAGCACGGCGAGTGCGCCGGAAGGCACCGTTGAGATGACTCAGCCGCGGTTGGAGAGCGACTAACGCGAGGCGGCTGAGACCGCGGCGGCGCCCTGATCGTCGGCTTCCGCCTCGACCGCCCGCACGGTCTCGATCATCCGCTCGTCGCTCTCCATGCGGCGATCGAGCAGTGGGTTGAGGATGCCGCGAAAAGCGGAGATATAGCGCCACCACTTCGGGGCGAAAATCCGCGGCGCTCGTTCTTCGATCCCGCGGAGGACGGCCGCGGCGGCCTCGTCGGGTTGAATCCGCTTCAGCAGCCAAGCCGGGACGTTTTCCCGCATGCGGTCCGAGTGCGGCCGGTCGAAGCCGTCCTGGACCAGCC
This sequence comes from Solirubrobacterales bacterium, assembly GCA_044867645.1. Classification (GTDB taxonomy): domain Bacteria; phylum Actinomycetota; class Thermoleophilia; order Solirubrobacterales; family 70-9; genus VRUE01. The sequence continues at coordinate 16,973 of JBIOVI010000067.1, forward strand.
TGGTGTCGACCCAGCCGAAATAGGCGACGCTGGCGCTCGCGCCGAGCGGCGTCAGCTCTACCCGCAGCCCGCGGCCCAGCGACTCGACTCCGGCCTTGGCAACCGCGTAAGGGCTGTTGAGGACCCCGTTGGCGAAGGAGTAAACCGAGCCGGTTACGACGATGTGGCCCTTGCGCTCGACGATCTGCGGCAGCGCCGCCCGCACCGTGCGCCAGACGCCGAGCAGGTCGACCTCGAAGACGCGCTCCCACTCCTCGGTGCCGATCCCGCGCACGGTCGCCATCATGGTCTGGGCGATGCCGGCGTTGGCGACGGCGACGTCGAGGCCGCCGAAGCGCTCGACCGTCTCCGCCACCGCCTGCATGATCGCGGCGTGGTCGGTGACGTCGGCGCCGATCCCGATCGCCCGCGGGCCGATTCGCTCGGCTGCCTCGCGGGCCTCGTCGGCGTTGAGGTCGACGACTGCCACCGAGGCTCCGCGGAGGTGCATCTGGCGCGCCGTCTCGAAGCCGATTCCGCGCGCGGCGCCGGTCACCAGCGCCACCTTTCCGTTCAGGTCGTAGGCCGGCATGCGGCTCGCAGCCTACCCACTCCTAGAATCACCTGCTCATGCCCGGCTTCCGCCCCGTCGACCCCAGGCAATCCTTCCCCGAGCTCGAGGAGCGCGTTCTCGACCGCTGGCGCGAGCGCGACGTTTTCGGCCGCTCGCTCGCCAACCGCGAGGGGGCCGAGGTCTGGAGCTTCTACGAGGGTCCGCCGACCGCCAACGGACGTCCCGGTTCGCACCACGTCCTCTCCCGCGTCTTCAAGGACGTCTATCCCCGCTACAGGACGATGCGCGGATACCGGGTGCCGCGCAAGGCGGGCTGGGACTGCCACGGGCTGCCGGTCGAGCTCGAGGTCGAGAAGGAGCTCGGCATCGCGTCCAAGCAAGAGATCGAGGAGTACGGGATCGCCGAGTTCAACCGGCGCTGCCGCGAATCGGTCTTCGAGTACGTCGAGGAGTGGAACCGGCTGACCGAGCGGATCGGCTTCTGGATCGACCTCGACGACCCCTACGTAACCCTCGAGAACGACTACATCGAGTCGGTCTGGTGGTCGCTGCGAAAGCTCTGGGACGACGAGCACCTCTACGAGGGCCACAAGGTCGTCCCCTACTGCCCACGCTGCGGCACCGCCCTCTCCTCGCACGAGGTCGCGCTCGGCTACGAAGACGTCGTCGACCCATCCATCTTCATAAAAATTCCGCTCGTGCTATCTGACTCCTCCGCCCTCTCGGGAGCGGAGGAGGCGGCGGAATTTCTTCTGATCTGGACGACGACTCCCTGGACGCTGCCCGGCAACGAGGCGGTTGCGGTTGCGCCCGGTGTCACCTACGTCAAGGCGCGCGTCGACGGCGAGACGCTGATCCTGGCCGAGCTCTTGGCCGAGCGGGTGCTGGGCGATGGAGTCGAGATCGTCGGACGGCTACCGGGAGCGGAGCTGGTCGGCCGCCGCTACAAGGGCCCTGTCTTCGCTCTCGCCGATCGCGAACCGAGCGAGTTTCCGGTGATTGCCGGCGAGTTCGTCACCACCGATGACGGCACCGGCCTGGTCCACATCGCCCCCGCCTTCGGCGAGGACGACTACGCGGTCGCCGCCGAGAACGGGATCTTCGACCCGACCGAGCACGACACCCTCTACAACCCGGTCAAGCCAGACGGCAGGTTCGACAAGCGCGTGACCGGCTTCGAGGACGGCTTCGTCAAAGACCCCGAGGTCACCCGCGCCCTGATCGATGACCTGCGCGAGCGTGGCCTGCTCTTTCGCGAGCAGGTCTACGAGCACGCATACCCGCACTGCTGGCGCTGCGGCACGCCGCTCCTCTATTACGCAAAGTCGAGCTGGTACGTCGCCACCTCGCGCGCCCGTGACGAGCTTCTCGCCAACAACGAGGAGATCGGCTGGCATCCCGAGCACATCAAGCACGGCCGCTTCGGCAAATGGCTGGAGAACAACGTCGACTGGGCACTCTCCCGCGATCGCTACTGGGGCACGCCGCTGCCGATCTGGGAGTGCACCGACGATGCCTGCGATGGCCGCTTCTGCGCCGGTTCGGTCACCGACCTGCGCGAGCGCGCCAAGGGCGAGGTTCCGGAGGACTTGCACCGCCCCTACATCGACGAAGTGACGCTCGAGTGCGAGCGGTGCGGTGGCGAGATGCGAAGGGTCGAGTCGGTAATCGACACCTGGTACGACAGTGGCGCGATGCCCTTCGCGCAGTTCCACTACCCGTTCGAGAACGAGGAGCTGTTCGAGGAGCGCTTCCCGGCCGACTTCATCTGCGAGGCGATCGACCAGACCCGAGGCTGGTTCTACACCCTGCTCGCCGAGTCGACCCTCCTCTTCGACACCTCCAGCTACCGCAACTGCGTTTGCCTCGGCCTGATCCTCGATCCCGAGGGGCAGAAGATGTCGAAGAGCAGGGGCAACGTGGTCGAGCCCTGGGACGTAATCTCGACCCACGGCGCCGACGCCTTCCGCTGGTACTACCTGACCGCCCAACAACCCTGGTCGGGTTATCGCTTCTCGGTCGACACGGTCGGCGAATCGGTGCGGCAGTTCCTGCTGACGCTCTGGAACACCTATTCGTTCTGGATCCTCTACGCGAACGCGGAGAACCTAGGGCCGGGCGACTTCCGTGGTGAGCCCGAGCCGAGCGAGGACCTCGACAGGTGGGTGCTGTCCCGGCTCCAGAGCACCGTGACGACGGTGCGCGAGCGGATGGACGACTTCGACTGCACGGCGGCCGGTCGGGAGATCGCCGCCTTCGTCGAGGAGCTATCGAATTGGTACGTCCGCCTCTCGCGTCGCCGCTTCTGGGAGGGCGACCGTGCCGCTTTCGGCACCCTGCGCCACTGCCTGCTCGAGACCACGGCGATGCTGGCGCCCTTCGTCCCCTTCCTGGCCGACGAGATCTACCTCAACCTCGCCGGCGGAGAGGCGGAGGAGTTGGGCGGACTGCCCGACTCCGTGCACCTGCGCGACTTCCCGGCATCCGACTCGGCGCTGGCCGACCCCGAGCTGGAGACCGGGATGGAGGCGGTGCGGCTGACGGTCGAACTCGGACGCGCCGCGCGCGCCCAGGCGAAGGCCAAAGTTCGCCAGCCGCTGCGACGCGCGGTGATCGTCGCCAACGACGCCGAGCGCGCGGCGATCTCCGCCCGGGCAGATCTGGTCCGCGCCGAGCTGAACGTGAAGGAGCTCGACTTCGTCACCGAGGAGGCCGAGCTGGTCAGCTACGCGGTCAAGCCCAACTACCGGGCGCTCGGACCCCGCTTCGGCAAGCGGATGCCGCAAGTCGCTGCCGCGGTCGAGGCACTCGACCCGGCCCACGTCGCCAAGGTGATGGCGGATGGCGGGCAGGTCGGCATCCACATCGACGGCGACGACCACACGCTTGGCGTCGACGAGGTGACCCTCTCCCTGCAGCCGTTGGAGGGGTATGAGGTTGAGGCGGAGGCGGGCCATGCCGTCGCCCTGCAGCTCGAGCTAGACGACGAGCTGCGCCGCGAGGGCCTCGCCCGCGAGATCGTCCACGCCGTCCAGAACGCCCGCAAAGAGGCGGGGCTCGAGATCACTGATCGGATCGAGCTGAGTCTCGGCGGCGACGAGGAGCTGCTCGCGGCAGCCCGCGCCCACGAGGACCACCTCAGTGGCGAGGTCCTCGCCACTGCAGTCGCCTACGGCGCTGTCGACGGCGACACAGCCACCATCGACGGCCGCGAGCTACGGATAGCGGTAGCGCCAGCTGGACGTGCCGGTGATTGAGCACCCATAGGGACCTTCGATCACCGGCACGTCAGTCCGACTCGGGCTCGCCGATGATGAAGTCGGTTTTCGAGGAGTCGGAGAACTTCACCCAGCAGTGCTCGGGGGCGGCGCCGGCCACCTCGACCAGCGCCGCTTCGATCCGCTTCGCGATCTCCGCCTTCTGCTCGTCGGTCCTGCCTTCGAACCAGTGGATGTGGACGAACGGCATTGGTCGTCTGCTGTTGGCCTGAACCGTGCCCTAGGCGAGCGCCGGCTCCAGCTCGGCCTCGAGACGGCGCTTCGGCATCGCCCCGACGACTTTCTTGGCGATCGCACCGTCCTTGAAGAGGAGCAGGGTCGGGATCGAGAGGACTTCGTACTCGGACGCGGTCTGCTGGTTCTCGTCGACGTTGAGGCTGAGGATCGTCAGGTCCTCACGCTCGGCGTCGATCTCCTCGAGGACCGGATGGACGACGCGGCAGGGACCGCACCAGGGGGCCCAGAAGTCGACGAGCACGGGGCCATCCGCCTCGAGGACGTCGGACTTGAAAGTGGCGTCGGTCACGTCGGTGAGCTTGCCGGTCACTGGTATCGGTCTCCCAAGAGTCGAGGTTCAGAGCTCAATACTTCAGAAAGTATAGCGACGGTCTGAGGCGGTGGCGCGCCTCCGTTTCCCATCCCTGTCCCCCAAGCGTAGAAGAGGCACCCGCCAGATGGCCTCGAAGACGATCGAGCGGTCCATCTTCGACGCTCCTACCCGCCGGTCGCGAAAGACGATTGGCACCTCGGTCACCTTGAAGCCTCCTTGGATCGCCCTGTAGGTCAGCTCGACCTGGAACGCGTAGCCGCGCGAGCGAACCGTGTCGAGGTCGATCGCCTCCAAGACCTCGCGGCGAAAGCATTTGAAGCCGCCGGTTAGGTCGTGGACGCCGACGCCCAGCACGCGCCGTGCGTAGCCGCTGCCGCCACGGCTGATCGCCCGCCGCAGCGCACCCCAGTCGCCGACCCCACCGCCGGGCACGTAGCGGGAGCCGACCACGAGGTCGGCCCGTCTGGTCTCCTCGAGCAGCCGTGGAAGGTAGGCCGGATCGTGGGAGAAGTCGGCGTCCATCTCGATGACCAGCCCGGCACCGCCCGTGAGGGCGTGGCGAAAGCCGGCGATGTAGGCGGGCCCCAGGCCCTCCTTGCGTTGCCGGTGCAGGACCTCGACCCGCTCCTCCGCGGCCGCCAGCCGGTCGGCGATCCCGCCGGTGCCGTCGGGCGAGTTGTCGTCGACGATCAGGACCCGCGCGGACGCCGGCAGCTTCTCCAGGGACGCGGCGACTATGGGCCCGATGTTCTCGGCCTCGTTGAAGGTGGGGAGGATCAGCCAGGCGGGGCCGCGCTCGGTCTCGGGAGCAGGCATGCGCGGCGATCCTAGACTTCCCATCGTGACCAACGCCGAGATCGCCGCCGCACTCGAGGAGCTGGGCGTGCTGTACGAGCTCGATGGCGCCGTCAAATACCGGGTGCTCGCCTATTCGGCCGCCGCCAAGGCGATTCGCGAAAGTCCCGTCTCTGTTGCTGAGCTGGCCGCGGCTGGGCGGGCGACGGAGATCCCCGGGGTCGGCAAGACGCTGGCGGAAAAGATCGACGCCCTGCTGGAGACGGGCGACATCCCCGCCGCGGTGAAGTTGAAGGCGAAGTTCCCGCCGACGCTGATCGAGGTGACCCGGGTCGGCGGCGTCGGGGCGAAGACCGCGCGGCTGCTCTTCGAGGAGCTCGGGGTCACCTCGCTGGAGGATCTGAAGGCCGCGGCTGAGGCGGAAAAAGTACGCGACGTAAAGGGCCTCGGACCGAAGGCGGAGGAAAACGTGCTGGCGGCGCTGGAGCGGTTGGGCGAGCCCGGCGAGGGACCCGGCCGCGTATTGCTATCGGCGGTGCGGCCGATAGCCGAGGAGCTGGCTGCGTCGCTGCGTGAGCACCCGGCGGCGGACCGGGTCGAGGTGGCGGGATCCGCCCGGCGCTGGGCCGAGACCTGCAAGGACATCGATCTGATCGCCACCGCGGAGGAGCCCGCCGCGCTCGCCGAGCACCTCGCTGCCCACGAGCTGATTGCCGCCGCTGGAAATCCCGGTCCCAATGGCGTTCGGGGGCAGACCCACAACGGGATCTCGGTCGACCTGAGGATCGTCCCGCCGGATGCGTTCGGCAACCTGCTCCAGCACTTCACCGGCTCCCAGGCCCACAACGTCCAACTGCGCGAAGAGGCGGTGGGGCGCGGTCTTTCTGTCTCCGAGCATGGGATCGCGGAGACCGAGAGCGGCAAGGTGACCCGCTGCGCCAGCGAGGAGGAGGTATACGAACGGCTTGGCTACGCCTACATCGAGCCGGAGCTGCGCGAGGGGAGGGGCGAGCTGAGGGCGGCGCGGGAAGGCGAGCTGCCGGAGCTGGTCACGATCGAGGACATCCGTGGGGACCTTCACTCGCACACGACCCTCTCCGATGGCCGCAACACGCTGGAGGAGATGGCAGACGCTGGGCGCAAGCGCGGCTACGCCTACATGGCGATCACCGATCACTCGGCCAGTCACGGCTTCGGCGACCACGTCACCGCCGAGCGGCTGTGGGAGCGGGTCGAGGAGGTGCGTGCGTGGAACAAGGGCAAGCGCGGCTTCCGCCTTCTTGCCGGCTCCGAGGTCAACATCGGCCTCGACGGCTCGCTCGACTACCCCGACGACCTGCTCGGCGCGCTCGACTGGGTGGTGGCCAGCGTCCACACCTCGTTCTCGATCTCCGAAGCGGCGATGACCGAGCGCGTCTTGGCCGCGATAGAGAATCCCCATGTCGATTGCATCGGGCATCTGACCGGCCGCCTGATCGGCCGCCGCGAGCCGTACGGGATCGACGTCGAGGCGGTGGTCGAGGCGGCTGCGCGCGCCGGCACGATGCTCGAGATCAACGGCAACCCGAACCGTCGCGACCTGTCCGAGCATCACGCTCGGATCGCGGTCGAAGCCGATGCGACGATCGTCCTCAATACCGACGCCCACGGCGTCGACACCCTCGGCAACATGGCTTACGCGGTGGCCACCGCCCGTCGCGCCTGGCTAACCGCCGCCGACATAGCCAACACTCGTCCTTGGCGCGAGCTCGAGCATTAGGCATGAAGACGGTCGCTGCGCAACCCCGGCGAGCGGACGAGCTCGATTGGGCGCAGGGCGGAGCTGGGTACGACGTAGAACTTGACCCCGTCGCGATGCTCGATGCCGAGCACGGCAGCCTCACGAGTGCGCATTGCCAGGGCGACCAGGAGGGCGTAACCGGCACCGATCGCCGCCACGCCGGGATAGATGACGCCGAGGACGCCGGCTGCAAGTGCGGTCAGGCCGATCGGCCAGAGGCGTCCGGCGGCGATCCGGGCCGGGGACTCGTCGGGAAGCGAGGTTGCGGTGCGAGCCCGAACGAGGGCGTCGCGAACGCCCTCGGCGGCGCGAGCCGGACGGCCGAGGTAGAGGCCGAGGACGAGTGAGATCAGCCACCAGGTGGCGGCGACCAAGACGGTGGTCGTATCGCCGTCGCGGCCGGCGGCAAGCGCGGTGATTGCCCCCAGCGCGGTCGCCTCGGCGCCGGTGAGGAAGACGGTGACTCGCAGCAGTTCGGTGTAGGGCATTGTCTGGCTCTACTCCGCAAGAGCCTCGAGCAGGTCCAGCCATCCCGCCGGGCCATCGACTTGAACGTCGGATGCCTGCGCAAGCTCCGGCGGCGCCTCGTCGGAGAGGACACCGACGCATACCGCCGTTTCCAGCTCGCCGTCCTCTCGCAATTCCCGCAGGCGGCGGAAGGCGTCGAGATCGGTGCGATCGTCACCGGCGTAGACGGCCGCCGTGATCTCGTCGGGGGCAAGCAGGGCCGCTACCGCGGCATCCTTGCCACCGCCAGCGGCCGGCCGCAGCTCCAGCACCTTGCGCCCCCAGCGCCGCTCGAGCCCGGCGTGCTCCGCGTCCGCTGCGATCTCTTGGGCCCGCGCTTCGGCAGCCCGACCGTCTTCGGCGCCACGCCAGTGCAGCGCCTGGATCGGCCCCTTGTCCTCCAGTCGCAGCCCGGCCTCAGAGAGGACCGCGTCGTCTTGCCGGGAGAGAAAGTCGGCGGCGTCGCGCTCGCGACCTTCGAGCGATGGGTCCAAGCGGGGGAACTCGTCTCCCGGCAGCAACAGCTCCAGGCCGTGGTTGCCCGCGTAGGCGATGCCCCCGACGCCGACCAGTCTTTTCGCCTCCTCGGCGCGGCGGCCGGAGACGCAGCCGACCAGGCGATAGCGCCGACTCAACTCCTTCAACAGCGCGGTGGCTCGGCTCGGGACCGCCGCCTGCTCGGGGCGCTCGACGATCGGGGCGAGCGTCCCGTCGACATCGGTCAGGAGCGCGGCGCGATCGGGTTGGGCTCTCAGCTGCGCCAGCGGCCCGAGCCCCGCTTCGCGCTCCCCTCTGCCGGATTCGGGAGACACGGGACTTAGTATCGCGCGATGCCTTCCGAGCGCACTTTGAAGTTGGCCGCGATCGGCACCCTGGCTGGCATCTTCAGTGGCCTCTTCGGTGTCGGGGGCGGCACCGTGATCGTGCCCCTATTGATCTTCTGGTTCGGCTACGGCGAGCGGCTCGCGACCGGCACCAGCCTGGGAGCGATTGTCCTGGTCGGGCTGCTCGGCACGATCGCCCAAGGCGGCATCTACGGCAACGTCCACGTCGGCACCGGTCTGCTGCTCTCGATCCCGGCGATCGGAGGTGTCGTGATCGGCACCGCGATCCAGCAGCGAATTCCGCAGCGCGCCGTTTCCCTGCTCTTCGCGGCTCTGCTCGTCGCCATCTCGATCGAGCTGATCGTCAAGTGAGGCGGGCTACGGATGGATGAGCTCTTCGCGGCGCTGATCGCCGTCGCCGGCGGTCTCGCTGGCGGCCTGGTCGGAGTCGGTGGCGGAGTGCTGTTTGTGCCGGCGCTGACGATCTTCCTCGGTCTCACCCAGGTCGAGGGCGAGTCGACCTCGCTGCTGATGATCGTCATCGTCGCTCTGGTCGGCGCGGCGCGGCAAAATGCTTACGGCAACTTCAACCTTCGTGACGCGATCGTGATCGGTGTCCTCTCGCCGCTCGGTGTCCTGATCGGCGTTGTCGTCGCCAACGAGCTCCCCCAGCGCGCACTCGAACTTTCCTTCGCCGCGCTGGCTCTCTACATCGCCTACGGGCTCGTCCGCCGCGCCTATCGGCCCACGCCTGACCAAGCCGGGAAGAAACGCGGCACGGCCGAATAGCAGCGCAATTCAGTCGACTAAAAACGCCGAGCAACGCCGAGCATGGTCTACGCTCAAACGAGTGGATTCGCTCACCTGGAATGTCGACGTGCCGCAACTCCGCTCTCCCGTCCTCGTCTGTGCCTTTCGGGGGTGGAACGACGCCGCCGGGTCGGCCTCCGCGGCTTTGGGGACGGTCGCCGACTCCTTCGAGGCCCAATCGATCGCGACGATCGATCCGGAGGATTACTTCGACTTCCAGTCGACCCGTCCGACGATCGTGCTCTCCGAAGGGCAAACCCGGCAGATCGACTGGCCACGCAACGACCTGATCGCGGTCCGCATTCCTGGTGCCGAGCGGGATCTGGTTCTGCTCGACGGCACCGAGCCCAACCTTCGCTGGCGAACGTTCTCGGAGACCGTCGCGACCGCCGCCGATGCGCTCGGGGTCGACATGGTGATCACCCTGGGGGCGCTCGTCGCCGAGGTCTCTCACAACCTGCCGGTGCCGATCACCGGCCTCGCCTCCGACGAGCAGCTGGTCGAGGAGCTCGACCTGCAGCGCTCCAGCTACGAAGGGCCGACCGGGATCGTCGGCGTCGTCCACGACTGCTGCCGCCGGGTCGGGATGACCTCGGCGTCCCTGTGGGCGGCGGTGCCGCACTATGTCGCCGCGGTCCCCAACCCGAAGGCGGCCCTGGCCCTCCTGCGTCGCCTCGAGGGACTGACCGGAATCGCCGTCGACGCCACCGAGCTGGAGGAGGAAACGACCAGCTACGAAGAGCAGATCGGCCGCGCGGTCGCGGCCAACCCGGAGATCGCCGAGCTGGTGGAGAGAATCGAGGCAGAGCAGGCGGAGCAGTACGGTCCCGATGGCGAGGATTTGCCGTCCGCGGACACGATCGCCCGCGAGTTCCAGCAATTCCTCCAGCAGCGCCGCGGCGAGTCGAACTAGCGCCGGCTCAGCTCTCCGCCGCGGGGCAGATCAGTCGGTAGTCGCACCAGCCGCAGACGGTGGGCGAGGGACGGGGCTCGAAGTCCTGGCCGAGGACCCCCTCGCCGACCTGCAGCACGGTCCGCTCGACCCGCTCGGCATCGTCGGGCTTGGTCGGAGCGGCCACCTTCTCGGCGTCGAGCACGTAGTAGTAGCTGCCGGTCCCCGCCTCGAGGCCCCAAGCCTCGCGAGCGGCGAGGCGGTAGAGCGCCAGCTGCAGGTCGTTCTCCAGGGCGGCTTCGGTCTTGCGCTCGCCGGTCTTGTAGTCGATCAGCTCGTGGGCGCCGTCGGGGAGGCGATCGACTCGATCGATCCGGCCACGCACGTGGTGCTCGCCGATCCGGATATCGAACTTGCGCTCGAGCCAGACCGGCTCTCCTTCGGAGTCGCGCTCACGCTCCCAGTAGAGGCGCATCGCCTCACGCGCCCGGTCGCGGAACTGCAGCTCGTCGTCACTGGAGCCGAAACCCGATCGGCGCCAGCCGGCCTCGAAAAGGTCGATCAGGCGTTGCAGCCCATCCTCGCCACTCTCGTTCCCGGCCTCCTTGTGGAAGCGCTCGAGGACGTTGTGGATGAGGATGCCGAAGCGCTGGTTGATCGTCGACTCCTCGGGAATGCCGAACACCCGCCGGAACTTGTACTTCAGCGGGCAGGTCAGGTAGAGGTCGAGGTCGGAGGCCGAAAGGCTGAGCGCGCCGTCGCCCCGACGCGGAAGGAACGCCTCCAGCGAGGGCTCCTGGCGGGCGGCGATCAGTTTGCGGCGGCCCTCTCGCTCCCGCTCGGAGCTGAGCAGGTAGGAGTCGAGCGAAGAGGCATCCAGCTCCGCCTGCTGCTCGGGCGTGGCCACCTGGCGCAGCAGGCCGTTCACCGCGTCGATTGCCTCCGCGGTCGCCTCGTCGCCCGGCCGCTGGGCGAGTGCCGCAAGCTTCAGCAGCTCGAGGTAGCGAGCGATCGCGCGGTTGACGTCGACCGCGGTGTCGAGGCGGGGCTCCGACAGCTGCCGTCCCGCTTTCCACGAGGCCTCCAGCATCTCCTCGCGCAGCATCCGGTAGGTCGCGTGCAGGCCCTCGGCCGGTCCGAACAGCTCCTCGGCGTGAGCCTCCTCTTTCGCCCCCGCCTCGACTAGCGCCGCGGCGTAGAACTCCGAGGGGCGGCTCTCGCCGTTGTCGCCCCGCTCGACCCGAGCGAGGACGAGGCCGGAGCGAGCGGGGCGGCCGATTCGCTCCGCCTCGCCGCCGCGCTCGAGGCCGAGCACGAAGACGTGCTCGAACTCCATCCCCTTGACGGCACCGCGAGCGTGCCCCTGCACGGCGCCGGGTGCCGGCGGCTCGACGACCCCAGCCGGCTCGACCCCGGCGTCGGCGACGGCGCTGAGATGGCGGATGAAGTCACGGGTCGACCCGTTGGGCTCGCGTCGTGCCCAGGCCGCGGCCAGATCGGCGAGACGCGAGAGGCCGAGCAGGCGCTCCGCGACCTCCGGCTGCGCGGCAAAGAGGCGCTGCCGGCGCAGCCCGACCGCCTCGATCAGACGCCGCACGAAGACGTCGGCGCGGCGCTCCTCCATCGCCGCGGAGGCAGCTCCGTAGAGCTTCAAAAAAGCCTGGATCCGCTCGCGCGCCTCGGGCGGGATCTGGGGGCTCTCCAGGGCCGCCTCGCAGGCCGAGACCAGGTCGAGCTTGCGGCGGCGGGCGATCGTCGTCAGCCGCGCCAGGTCGGCCGAGCGAAGCTCAACCGGCGGCCTGGTGAGCGCTCGCGCCGCGGCCGCCGAGTCGGCGGGATCGGCGAGTGCCCGCAGCCAGGCGATCGCGTCGCGAACCTCGGGACGCTGGAAGAGCGCCGCCGGTCCGGAGAGGTGGAAGGGGATGCCGCGCTCCTCCATTGCCGCCGCCACCGGACCGCCCCTCGCCTCGTCGTCGATCAGCACGCAGATCTCCTCCGGCGCCGTTCCTTCCGCCAGCAGATGCTCGACCTCGCGGGCCACCGCCTGCGACTGCGCGCGCTCGTTCGAGCACTTCCAAAACCTCACCGGAGGCTCTCTGAACTGTCTCTCCAGAGCGACCGCTTCGGCGCCGGGATGAAGGGACTGCGCCCACGGGCTCTCTATCTCCGAGGCGTAGAGATGGTTTGCGTTGTCCCGAGCGAGCGAGGCGAGGATCGCTCGTTGAGCTGTGGTGGTGTCCTCGAGCTCATCGACCATTACGAAACGGAATCGATCGGCGATCTCGGCGCGGACGGCGGGTTGCTCGTCGAGGAGCTTGTTCAGGGTCAGGAAGACGTCGCCGCGGTCGAGGTTGCCGCTGGCCGCCAGGATCCGGTCGTGGGCGGCCACCAGATCGGCCAGCTCTGGATGGGGAGCGCTGGAGCCAGCCTTTAGCTCGTCGATCTGTACCAGCAAGGTCGCCAGCAGGCCAGCTGGATTGCCGCGGATCTGATGTCGACGCAGGGGCAGCTCGTCGAGCCGGTCGAGCAGCATCGCCAGCCGCTCCGCCGGGCCGAGGACGTCAAAGAAAGGGTCCAGCCCGGCCTCGGCCGAGTGCTCCCTGAGCAGTCGCTCTCCCAGGCGATCCCAAGTGCCGATCCAAAGCTCCTCGAAGGGGCCGTCGAGCAGCACTTCGACTCGTTCCTGCAATCGCTGAGCGGTGACGCGGCTAGAGGTGAGCACCAAGACTCGCTCGGGTGCCACATCGTCTTCCGCAAGCCGCGCCAAACGACGAGCCAGCGACTCCGTCTTACCCATCCCGGCCCTACCGGTGAGAAGCAGAGGACCGTCCCCGTGGCGGACCACGCGCTCCTGTGTCTCCGCAAGGGCAAGCATGATCCAACGCTACCGAGTGACCGCCGTCCATAGGATGACCTCTGTGGACGTTTTCTCCGCAGACTGGCTGGGAATCTGCCGCCGCATAGTCGCTGCGCAGCGGCAGGTGTTCGAGCAGACGCCGGGGAGCGAGGCCCGCAATTCCTACGAGGGGGTCGGCGAGGGTGGAGATCGCACCCTGGTCATCGATCGTCGCTGCGAGGACATCGTCTTCGCCGAGCTCGACGCGCTTGCCGCGGCGGGGGTCTCCTTTGTCGCGATCTCCGAGGAGCGGGGAGAGGTCTCGTTCGGCGAGGGTGGAGCGATGCGGGTCGTGATCGATCCGATCGACGGCTCGCTCAACGCCCGCCGCACGCTGCCCTCGCACAGCCTCAGCATCGCTGTCGCCTCGGGGCCCTCGATGGCCGATGTCGAGTTCGGCTACGTCTACGACTTCGGCGCCGGGGAGGAGTTTGCCGCCCGGCGCGGTGGCGGGGCGGCGCTTGGCGAGCGGCCGATCCAGGTCGCGGCGTCCGCCGAGAAGCTGGAGCTGCTCGGGGTCGAGGCGGCGGAGCCTGGAAGCCTGCTGCCGCTGGTGAAGGCCCTGGACGGCCGGGTCTTCCGCCTGCGGGTGATCGGCTCGATCGCGATCACGGCTTCCTATGTGGCCGCGGGCCGCCTCGACGGGATGCTCAGCCTGCGACCCTGCCGCTCAGTCGATGCCGCCGCCGCCCAGCTGATCGTTCGTGAGGCGGGTGGCGTGATCGCATTCGGCGATCTCGAGCTGAACGAGGCGGATCTCGGCCTCGATGCTCGCTACCCGCTCGCCGGCGCCGCCGGTGAGCGGGGGCTGGCGACGATCCGCTCGGTCGCCTGAGGGCACGTGGCACTGCGCATATCGGCGTCCTCGGTCGCTCGCGTGCAGAAGCACGCCACGCTCCCTGCGTCCTTGATCTGCTTGGCCACGTGCCCTCAGGTGTAACCCGGGGAATGGACGGGTTAAGAACAGGTGTTCGTCGGAACGTATGTTCGCTACACTCGCGAACTCCCCTGACCCAACCACCTCGAAGGGATCGAATTCTTAGATGGCAGCTAAAACCAGCAGCAAAGTAAGCAGCTCCAAAGCCAAGGCCAAAACGAAAGCCAAAGCCCAGACGAAAACCACCCCGAGCCTTTCCCGCACCGATCAGGTGCGTTCGGCCGCCGAGAGGGTCGTCGACCTGCCGGTTGGCGCCGTGCTCGAGGTCAGCGACCGGGTCACCGAGCTGGTCGAGCCGTTTAGCGGCCGCGCCGCCGCCGAGAAGCAGCTCAAGTCCTACGGCACCCAGCTGCGCCGCACCGTCAAGCGCACCGAGCGTCGCGGCGCCAGCGCCCGCCGCAAGGCGGCCACCGAAGCGCGCAAGACCCGCAACAAAGTCGAGCGCGAGGCTCGCAAACGGCAGCGCACCGTCGAGACCACCCTCAAGCGCAACCGCGACGAGGTCGAGCAGCGCGTTCGCAAGGCACTCGAAGAGCAGACTTCGCGCGCCCAGGATCTGGTCGACCAGGTCGGCGAGCAGCTCTCCGCCCTTCGTTGATCTGAGGGTGTAGGACCAAGGGGGCCACGCGCGGCGCAGTACTCAAGTCGTACGACGCGGAGCCGCGCGTGGTTCCCTGCGCAGCGTCATACGCCCTCAGATCCCGCGCACGACGATTGGTCGCGAGCAACCTGGCTCGTAGGGCCAGTCGCTCTGCGCGGGCGCGTACGCCCGGAACTGGAAACGGGCGCCGCGGCTGTCGTCGTCGCTGAAGCGGTAGGCGTAGCGGAAGCGACCGTGCGCATCTGTCTGGATCGTCCTGAACTCAGCCCAGGGCAGGCCAGCCAGCCGGAATTGCAGTTGCACCGAGACTCCCTCGGCAGCGATTGCACCCGCGGGGGCGGCGACCCGGCCCCGGAAGAGCAGCGGCGCCCCGCCGATCCTCGCGACGCCCGAAGAGGTCCGCAGGCGAATCGCGCTCCCCACTCGCAAGTCGAGTGAGGGACTGGCGGAGCGGGCAAGGGTCTGGTTGCCGTCGAAGCTCGTGGCGATCTCACGACTTGGCCCTGGAGCCAGGCTGAAGGCGAAACTTCCGCCGGGCTCGGTCCTGGCCGTCGATGTTCGTATTGCCGGCTCGGCACCGGCGGCGAAGCGCTCGACGATCCGCACTGGCAGCCCTGCAGGCGCTCCGCTCCTACCGACGCGGAGATGGCCTCTGAGGTGGATGGCGCGACCGTACGGAATGACTGGCGACGCTGGCCCGCGGCGGAAGCCCGCGCGCAGAGCGGTCCCCGCCTTCAGCGGGTTGGAGAGGATCATTTGCTCGCCGTTCTGCCGGCGAGTCGTTGCCTGCGCGTTCCCGGCCGCGTCGTAGCCGATCGCCTGGAACTCATAGTCGCCCCGGGGGTAGGCATCGGACTCCCAGCGGCCGCGCAGCTCATCTGCCGCGGACGGTGCGGGGGGCAGCGGCTCGAAGCGATCGCCCGAGCCGGCAAGTCGCACGCCAATCCGACCTCGCGACGGATCTGGTCCGGACAGCGGGTCGGCGATTCGCACCCGAATCAGATCGGGATCGCCCGGATCCTGCGAGTTGGAGAAGGCAACGCTCGGCGATCCGCGGTCGATTCGCACCAGCTCCGTCCGAGGCGGTCGATTGGCGATGCCGTTGCCGCCGCCCCCATCGTTGGCATTTCCGGCCGCATCGCGAGCGTAGTAGGCGATTTGGTGCACTCCCTCCTCGATCACTGTCACCTTGGCGGTCTCGCCTGGGGCGAGCGTCGCGGCGCCGCCGTCGACGCGGATCGCGGTGAAGGGTTGAGGGCCACCGCTGCCGGGCTTCATTCCCGAGCCGGCGTCGGTCGCAGCGGCTCTCAGTTCGACCGGCTGGTTCACCCACCCTTCCAGCGCTCCCGTCAACTGCGTGACCGGGTCGGTCGTGTCCACGCGGAGCACGATCTGGCCGCTCGAGACCGACTTCATCCCGGAGCCGGAGACGGCGACCGCGTGGAGATAGCTCGCTCCCTCGGGTAGGGCGGCGATCGCCAGTGAGTCGTCCTCGATGCCGCCGCGTAGAGAGACCTCACCATCGTCGCAGCGGTCCACTGCGGTGCAGGGAGCTCGTCCCGATACCCCGTCGATCGAGACGGCATAGCCGCGAATGCCGGAGATGGGGGTCGGACCCAGAGGATGGCCGAGCCGGACGGTGAGCGGGAACGCCGTGCGGCCGATCCAGCCCTGGATCGGCAGAGGGCCGACCGGCCCAGGCCGGGTGTCATCGAAGCGCAGGCGCGCGCTGGCGGCGGGCCCCTGCGCTCCGACGGTGCCCTCTAGCCAGAGCTCGGCTGTGTAGATGCCCGGAACCTCGGGAATCGTCAGCGCGGCGACCCCCTCGGTCGCCCAGCCGATCCTGGTCTCGTCGATCGCCGTGCCCAGTGGATCGCGGATCCGATAGTGGACCGCGGCAAGCGGCGGTCCGGCACCGGTCGAGGGATTGTCCCATTCGAGTTCGAAGCGGTTCTCGGGATGCCATGCGTCCTCGCCTCCGGTAACCCGGAGGTTGGCGGGCGGAGGCGGGCTCGCCCCTGCTGTCGGCGCGATACGGGCGCTCGCCGCGAGGAGCGCCGCGAGGAGCGCCGCGGCGAGCGCTGTCCCAACCCTGGTCCTCACGGACCGAACTCCCCGGCGGCGCTGCCGCTGGAGGCGGGTGGCGGTTCGCTCGGCGGCGCGGCCGCCGCCGCGGGTTCGGACGGTGGCGCCACGTATTCGACCGCGCCCGCTTCGGCGGTTGGCGTGGGTTCGGCCACCTCCGGCTCTGGCTTTGCCTCCTGGGGTGGCTCTAGCTCCGGCGTCCGCACCGCCGCCTCGGGCGATGGGTGGTAGCCGACAGTCGGCGCGGATTCCTCGATCGCTCGCTCGGAAACACGCTCGATCGTCGCCTTCTTCGGCTGCGGTGGTTGGAGGTCGAGCTGCAGCGGCGCCACTCCGGTCGCGACGCAAGCCGCGGCGCCGCCGACCGTGCCGGCGCAGATCGCGAGCGCTTTCGCGATGGCGGCTATTCCCGCGCCCCGGGTTCCGCCCGCCGCGGCGACCTGGGCTATCCCCGTGTCGGTCGCTCCGCCCGAGCCCGGAAGGCGCGAGTGCAGCCAAACGAGGAGTTCGTGCGCCCGATCCAGGAACGAGCGCGAGACCGGCAGGGCCGGGGCAAGGGCCGCAACGGCGGCAGGCGCGGTTCGGTAGGCGCGCATGGTCGCGCGGCAGCCGGCACAGGCCCGTAGATGCCCTCGCACGGCGAGCGCATCCTCGGCGCTTGCCTCGCCGTCGCAGAACGCCGACAACAGCGGTCCCATCTCGGTGCAGCGGCTGCCGTCCTCGCTGCGGGAGACGAGGCGGCGAAAGCGCTCCCGGCCCTCTGCCAGGCAGCGGTTCACTTTGGTCTGGCTGAAGCCGGTAATCCTGCCGATCTCGGCATAGGAGTAACCGGCGGCGAGCAGGGTCAGGGAGCGCAACTCAGCGGGCTTCAAGGATTGCAGGGCCTCGCGGCTGCGGGCGACCTCCTCGTGCAGTTCCAGGCGCTCGACCGGTCCCTGCCCGGCGGCTGGGACCTGCGCCAGCGGGTCGTCCGCTCCGGTCTCGCCTGGGCGAGACGGCGCCGGGGTCCCCAGCAGTCGTTCGCGCTGTCTCCGAATGGCCAGCGCCTCGTGCTTGACCACCGTCTTTGTCCAGCGGATCAGATCGCGAGGCCGGTCGCTCGGGGCTTTGAGCAGGACGATCTCCAGCGCCCGCTGGCAGGCATCCTCGGCATCCTCGGCGCAGAGTGAGTAGCGGCGTGCCGTCCGACTCAGCTCGCCGCCCTCGCGTGCGATCAGCTCGATCGCGGCTCGTTTGCGGTTGGCGCTGACGGCAGGCGCCGCCACCGGCTCGGTCAGCCTCGTTGTTCCCCTCTCCGCCGTCTCGTTGTCGTCGTCCACCAGGCCGCTGCACTCCCTTGCACCGGTTCAGTTCCGTTGTCCGAACATGCCAGGGGAAGCTGGCGACGGGAACGAGTTCTCCCCCCGTCTGGACGGGTGGACGGTCCAAAAGGCCGGAAATTGCAGGAAGCAGCAGGATTCACGCCAGCCCAGCGGCCCCGGTAGCATCATCGGACCGATGAGCACCTGCGTAATCACCGGCGGCGCCGGCTTCCTCGGCTCCCACCTCTGTGAGCACCTGCTCGAGAAGGGGCATCGGGTGATCTGCGTCGACAACCTCGAGACGGGCTCGCTGCAGAACATCGAGCACCTTCGCGACGACGCCTTCGACTTCCGCCACATCGACATCACCGAGAAGGTGGAGATCCCCGAGCAGGTCGACTTCGTCTACCACCTTGCCTCGCCAGCCAGCCCGATCGACTACCTGCGGCTGCCGCTGCACACGCTCAAGGTCGGCTCTCACGGCACGCACCACATGCTCGGTCTGGCCAAGTTCAAGCGCGCACGCTTTCTGCTGGCTTCGACCAGCGAGGTCTACGGCGATCCACAGGTCCATCCCCAAACCGAGGACTACTGGGGACACGTCAATCCGATCGGACCGCGAGGCGTCTACGACGAGGCGAAGCGCTACGCCGAGGCGATGACGATGGCCTATCACCGCCAGCAGGGGGTCGATACCTCGATCGTGCGGATCTTCAACACCTACGGCCCGCGGATGCGTGCACACGACGGGCGGGCGATCCCGACCTTCCTGCGGCAGGCCCTCAAGGACCAGAACCTGACCGTGTTCGGAGACGGCAGCCAGACCCGCAGCTTCTGTTACGTCGACGACCTGATCCGCGGCATCGTCGGCCTGGCGGAGTCCGACGTGCACCTGCCGGTCAACGTCGGCAACCCCAACGAGTTCACGCTTCTGGAGCTGGCCAAGGCGGTGATCGAGGTGACCGAGTCGCGCTCGGAGATCATCTACGAGCCCCTCCCGGTCGACGATCCGCAGCAGCGCCAGCCGGACATCACGCGCGCCCGCGACCTGCTGGGCTGGGCGCCCGAGGTCGAGCTGCGCGAGGGCCTGCGTCGCACGATCGAGCAGTCTGGGGTCGAGCGCCTCGCCGGCGCCTCAGACTGAGAGCCCGCGCTCGCCCAATATCCTCCGATGAGCGCGGAGCGAGCAAACGTCCATATCCGATTCTTCGCGCAGCTAGCGAAGCGGGAACATTTGTAACCATGGCCAGCGATACCGACAAAGCCGCCGTCGACGAAGCCGCACGCACCATCGCTCCCCTGGTCGGTCCCGACGACGAGCGCGTCTTCACCGACTCCGGAATCGAGATCGATCGCCTCTACACCGAGGACGACGTCGCTCCCGGCCTCGAGGAGCGGCTCGGTGAGCCCGGTGAGCCTCCCTTCACCCGCGGCATTCACGACGGGATGTACCGCGACCGGCTCTGGACGATGCGCCAGTACGCCGGCTTCGCCACCCCGGAAGACACCAACGAGCGCTACCGCTACCTGATCGAGCACGGCTCGACCGGGCTTTCGATGGCCTTCGACCTGCCGACCCAGCTCGGCCGCGACTCCGACGACCCGCTCTGCAACGGCGAGGTCGGCCGTACCGGCGTCCCGATCGACACGATCGAGGACATGCGGATCTGCTTCGACCAGATCCCGCTGGACCAGGTCTCGACCTCGATGACGATCAACGCCCCGGCGGCGATCCTGCTGCTGCTCTACGAGCTGGTCGGCGAGGAGCAGGGCGTCCCCTCCGAGAAGCTGCGCGGCACGGTCCAGAACGACGTGCTGAAGGAGTACATGGCGCGCGGCAACTACATCTACCCGCCGGAGCCGACGATGCGGCTGACCACCGACATCTTCGAGTACTGCCGCGAGAACGTGCCGAAATGGAACACGATCTCGATCTCCGGGTACCACATCCGCGAGAAGGGCTGCTCGGCCGTGCAGGAGGTTGCCTTCACCCTCTCCAATGCGATCGCCTACGTCGAAGCGGCGCTCGAGCGCGGCCTGAAGATCGACGAGTTCGCGCCTCGCCTCGCCTTCTTCTTCAACGGCCACAACAACGTCTTCCAGGAGGTCGCCAAGTTCCGCGCCGTGCGGCGGATGTGGGCGAAGATCGTCAAGGAGCGTTTCGGGGCCGAGAACCCGAACTCGATGAAGATCCGCTTCCACACCCAGACCGGGGGCGTGACGCTGCAAGCGCAGCAGCCCGAGGTCAACATCATCCGCGTCGCCCTGCAGGGCTTCGCCGCGGTTGCCGGCGGCACTCAGAGCCTGCACACCAACGGCTTCGACGAGGCGCTGGCGCTGCCGACCGAGCGCTCGGCCCGGATCGCCCTGCGCACCCAGCAGGTGCTCGCCCACGAGTCCGGCGTTGCCGACACCGTCGATCCCTTCGCCGGCTCCTACTTCGTCGAGTCGCTGACCGACGAGGTCGAAGCCCGCTCCTGGGAGCTGATGGAGAAGGTCGAAGAGATGGGCGGATCGGTCGAGGCCCTGGACTTCATGCAGAAGGAGATCGAGGAGTCGGCGCTCTCCTACCATGAGCGCTACAAGACTGGCCAGGACATCATCGTCGGGGTCAACAAATACGTCACCGACCAGGTCGACGACGTCGACATCCTCCGCGTCGATCCCGAGGCCGAGCAGCGCCAATTGGCGCGGTTGGCGAAGTTCAAGGCGTCCAGGGACCAGGCCGCGGTCGAAGAGAAACTGGAGGCGCTGCGCGACATCGCCCGCAGCGAGGGCAACCTGCTGCACCCGATCCGTGCGGCGCTGGGGGCCGATGCCTCGATCGGCGAGGTCTGCGGCGCGATGCGCGACGTCTTCGGCGAATACAAGGGCGGCGCCTTCTTCTAGCTTCGTTGAAGCTTTGTAGCCCCCAGGGGGACCACAAAGCTTCAACAACGTGCTGAACGGTTGTTTTCAGCTGCGGTCGGATGGCAGGAACGGGAGTGCCGCGGTTGAAGCGGCCCCCATGATCGAGGTCTCCAGGACCCTGATGAAGTCCGAGCCGGAGTTGGCCGAGCTGGTCGCGACGCTCGAGGGCGTCGAGGTGACGATGGCCGAGAAGGGCTTTGGCACGCGCGTCGAGGTGCGCGCGGCCGTGGATTCCGGCCTCCAAGAGGCCGACTTGGAGCGCTTCCTCGACCACCTCGCCGAGCCGCAGAAGAAACCGTTTGCCTGACCACAAGGAGAAGACCGACTTGAAGCACTTGAGCAAGCACCTTTCGTTCGCGAACGCGATCTCGTGCATCGCCCTCTTCGTCGCGCTCAGCGGCGCCGCCTACGCGGCGACGACGATCGGTAAGAAAGCGGTCAAGACCCAGAACCTCGCCAACGGCTCGGTGACCACGCTCAAACTCCGCAGCGGCGCTGTGACCAACCTGAAGTTACGCAACGGCGCGGTGACCGGCGCCAAGATCGCCCCGGCGACGATCGGCTCGAGCCAGCTGGCGAATGGCGCGGTCCGCTCGGCCCAGCTCGGCGGCGGGGTTGTGACCGACAGCAAGCTGAAGAACGGCGCCGTGACGGGCGAGAAGATCGCTAACGGTGCCGTCACCAACTCGAAGCTGGGTGCCGACGCTGTCACGACCGCCAAGCTGAACAAGGAAGCGGTCACGGGGGAAAAGCTGTCGGCCTCACTGCTGGGCCAGCTGGTCCGAAACGTCTCTTATGTGGTCAAACAGAGCGAATCGAACGCCAACGAATCCAAGACGATCGTCGCCGAGTGCCCGTCGGGCAAGCAGGTCGTCGGCGGTGGCGCGGTGATCCTTGGTGTCATCAGCCCCAATGTCGCGGTTGCGGAATCGGCACCAGCGCCAGTCGACGCCGGCAACAAACGGACTGGTTGGACCGTGACGGCGCGCGCGTTCAAAGTCGAACCGGAAGAGTGGGCGGTCGAAGCGACCGCGATCTGCGCCGAACTCTGAGTTCGAAATAGACTCCCGCGCTCTGTGAGAGAGCGCAACCCGGTCACCCACGAGGAGAAGCTCAGCTATCTGCGCGAGCTGCGCGAGGCGGCGATCAACTCCGCCTCCGAGGAGGCGGTGGAGAAGCAACACGCGAAGGGCAAGATGACTGCCCGGGAGCGGATCGAGAAGCTGCTCGATCCCGACTCATTCGAGGAGCTCGACACGTTCGTCCGTCACCGCACCTACGACTTCGAGATGCAGAAAAAACGCCCCTGGGGCGATGCCGTCGTCACCGGCTACGGCACGATCGACGGCCGCACGGTCTTCGTGTTCTCCCAGGACTTCACCGTCTTCGGGGGCAGCCTTGGCGAGGTGATGGCGGAGAAGATGTGCAAGGTGATGGACCAGGCCGCGGCGGTAGGCGCGCCGGTGATCGGCATCAACGACTCGGGCGGTGCTCGCATCCAGGAGGGGGTGGTCTCGCTCGGCGCCTATGGCGACGTCTTCGTCCGCAACGTCAGGTGCTCGGGGGTGATCCCGCAGATCAGCGTGATCATGGGGCCTTGCGCCGGCGGCGCTGTTTACTCGCCGGCGATGACTGACTTCATCTTCATGGTCAAAGAGACCTCGCACATGTTCATCACCGGGCCCGAAGTGATCAAGACGGTGACCGGCGAGGAGGTCGAGTTCGAGGAGCTCGGCGGCGCGATGAGCCACAACAGCAAGTCCGGCGTCGCCCACTTCGCTGCCGAGGACGAGGAGAGCTGCCTCGAGGACGTCCGCTACCTGCTCGGCTTCCTGCCTTCCAACAACCTCGAGGCGCCGCCCCGCTTCGCCCCAGAGGACGACCCGGAGCGCGAAGACGACGACCTCGACACGGTCGTGCCCGACGATCCCTCCAAGCCCTACGACATGCGCGAGGTGATCTCTCGCATCGTCGACGAGGGGGAGTTCTTCGAGGTCCACGAGCACTTCGCCAAGAACATCGTCTGTGGCTTCTCCCGGCTCGACGGCTTCCCGATCGGGATCGTCGGCAACCAGCCCGCCTACCTGGCCGGGGTGCTCGACATCGAGGCCTCCGAGAAGGCCGCTCGCTTCGTCCGCACCTGCGACGCCTTCAACGTCCCGATCGTCACCTTCACCGACGTGCCCGGCTTCCTGCCCGGCACCGACCAGGAGTGGAACGGGATCATTCGCCACGGCGCCAAGCTGCTCTATGCCTTCACCGAGGCGACCGTGCCGAAGCTGACCGTGGTCACCCGCAAGGCCTACGGCGGCGCATACGACGTGATGAACTCAAAGCACATGCTGGCCGACTACAACGTCGCCTGGCCGACCGCCGAGGTCGCGGTGATGGGCCCAGAGGGCGCGGTCAACATCATCTACCGCAAAGACATCGCCTCTTCGCCGACTCCCGACGAGCGCCGCCAGAAGCTGATCGACGATTACAAAGCGCACTTTGCCAATCCCTACTCGGCGGCTGAGCGCGGCTACATCGACGACGTGATCGAGCCAAAGGAAACCCGTCCCAAGCTGATCAAGGCGCTACGCATGCTGCAGTCCAAGCGAGTCGAGCAGCCGAAGCGCAAGCACGGCAACATCCCGCTGTAGCGCCAGCCTCGCGCGGATTCTGAGCCCAAAGATTTGCAGAATCGCCACGTTCAGCGCGCCTGAGCGTGCATCCTTTTGTCTACACTGCCATCGTGGAGTCGGTGAGGGGGACGTGGACCGATGAGCGGCTGGATCGCGACGCAGCTTTGACCTGACCCGGCCGGCTTGGAGACCCACCGGGGGAAGGTCGCAACATGACTAGCGTTCCCAGCTGACCTCCGCGGCCGCCTCGCGCCTGGCCTTCCATGTGGCCAGCGGCGCGGCGGTCATCTCCTCCCAGGCGGCGGTCTCGCCGAGGTACTGCATGACGACGAAGTGGAGGAGGCCGGGGAGCATCTCGGGCGCGCGCTCGGCATCGCCGTCCATCAGTTTCGCCGCCAAGAGCGTGTCGATCGCCCCTACAATGAAGTCCGACGTCACAGGAGGTGGAGCTTGGCGAGAGGGAATCTCGCGGCGCGCACTGTCCAGTGCGTGGGAGAAGCGCTCCATCAATTCGCGCCGTTGGGCCAGCGGCCGCTCTCCGGCTGCGTGCACCTCGACCAAGAGGGCCTTGGCGATCGCCGGCTGATTTGCGCAGAACTCGAGCAGCTCGGCCAACCCGGCACGCACCCCCTCGCGCCAGGACGGCTGGCGCCGGGCGGCGCCGATCAGGCGGCGGAAGAGCCACTCGGCGGTATCGCCATAGGCTTGCGCGAAGCAGTCCTCGCGGTCCTCGAAGTGCTTGTAGAAAGTCGCCCGGCTGGTCTTCGCCTGCTCGATCACATGGCGCACCGCCACCTGCTCATAGCCCAGCTCGCCACTGGCGACGAGCATTGCCTCGAGGATTCGCTCCCGGGGCGGCCGGCGACCACGGGGCCCGGGGAAGGGAAGGACCGCGGCGGTGTCTTCGTTCGAAAACATTCTCCTTTTGTCTAGGTATAGCAGCTTTTAGAAACATAGCTGGCTAGAACGCCATGTTTTCTGTAGAAAAGGCAAGTAGACATCAGATATATGTTTTGGTACCGTCTTGGAATGGCCGACTCGCGATCGCTGTCGGAGCGTCTCTCGAAACTGCCCCCGGGGCGACACCTGATCCCCCGCGACTTCGTCTCCCAGAATCAGCGCGAGCGAATGCTGCTGGCGACCGCCGAGCTGGTCGCCGAGCGCGGCTACCAGAAGACGACGATCGAGCTAATCGCGAAAACCGCGAGGGTCGCCCTCGTCACCTTCTACGAGCACTTCGCCAACAAGGAAGAGTGCTTTCTCGCCGCCTTCGACGAGAGCGTGGCGGCCGCCGGCGAAGTCTTCGCCGAGCTGGTCGACACCGAGCGGCCCTGGGTGGACCAGATCTCCTCCGGTCTCGAGGTCTTCCTGGAGATGGTCGTCGCCGAGCAGGCGCGGGCCAAGCTCTGCATCGTCGAGAGCCAGGCGGCTGGCGGAACGGCGCTCGCTCGCTACCAGGCGATGCTGGAGAGCGTCGCGCCGAAGCTGCGCGAGGGGCGGGAGCTCAACCCGCGGACGAGCCGCCTGCCCGAGGGGCTCGAGGTCGCGATCGCGGGAGGCTTGATGTGGTTGGTCCACCAACGCCTGATCACGGACCGGCTGGACGATCTCAAGGGCCTCTTGCCGGAGATGCTGCAGGTAACTTTGACGCCTTACGTCGGGGAGGTCGAGGCGGCGCGTGCCGCGGAGGCGGCCCAGGCGCGGGCGGCGGCTTAGTGGTCGTCGCTCGCGCGGAACCAAGCGCGGGGAGTTGGGCTAGGACGATGTGAGCGGTCCGCGCAGAGGACGCGACCCGGCTCGAGAAAGGATCGCCGCCGCGATGGTCGAGATGGTCGGCAGCCACGGCATAGCGGCGGTCGACGTCGGGACGGTCTGCCAGCGAGCCCAGGTCGGCCGCGCCCACTTCGATCGCTGTTTCGCCGACCTCGAGGAGTGCTTTCTCGGCCTTCACGACGAGACCATGGCCGAGCTCTGCGCCAGGATCGATTCCGCCAGCGATGGGCGTGAGACCTGGCACGACCGCGTTTGGGCCGCCGGCCTGGCGGCGATGCGCTTCCTCCAGGAGGACCCGGTCAGGGCTCGCTTCCTCGTCGTCGCGGTGAACGGCGCCGGCAGCGGCGCCCAGTCGCGCCGCGACCGGCTCGTGCAGCGGATCGCCGACCTGCTCGACCGTGGCCGTGGCGAAGTCGACGGCGAGCGACCGGTGTCGCGCTGCACCGCCGAAATCGCCGCCGGCGCGGTCTACGGCACGATCTTGACCAAGGTCGAAGCCGGCTCGATCGACCGTGGCGAGGAGTTCCTCCCCGAGTTGATCTACCTGGCTGTGATGCCATACCTGGGCGCGCGTGCCGCCGAGGACGAGCTGCTGGTCCAACCCCTTAGGTAGGTGGCTGGAACACCGGCCGTGACCTCCCGGGTCTGGGGTATCGTCGGTTTATGGCAAAAGGGAAGGCAAAAGGGGAGGAATCGGCGGCCACGGTCGCGGCCTCGCCGCGCCTGCCGGCGGGCCGCCATGGCCTGCCGCGCGAGTTCATCGTCCAGAACCAGCGCGAGCGGATCGTCACCGCGCTGGTCGACACCGTCGCCGAGCGCGGCTACAACGCCACCACCGTCGCCCACATCACCAAAGCGGCGTCGGTCTCCCGCCGCACTTTCTACGAGCACTTCGCCGACAAGGAAACCTGCTTCCTCGCCGCCTATGAGATGGTCGCCGACCACATCCGCGCCTCGATGCAGGCCGCTGCCGAGTCTTTCGAGGAGTGGCCGCAGAAGGTTCGCGCGGCGCTGGCAACGATGCTGCGCTTCCTCGCCGGCGAGCCCGAGCTGGCCCGTATCTGCATGATCGAGCCGGTCGCGGCCGGCGGGGAGATAGCAGCGCGCCACCGCGCTTCGATGCAAGGCCTGGTCGAGATCCTCAAGGCGGGCCGTCCCGAGCATGGCGAGCGACCCCTTCCGGAGGCGACCGAGGAGACTCTGGTCGGCGGCATCGTCTCCTTGATCGTGCGCGAGATCAGCAGCAGCCGCACCGAGCAGCTCGAGGCGTTGCTGCCGGACTTGGTCGAGCTGACCTTGGCCCCTTATGTCGGTGCCGAGGAGGCCGAGCGCCTGGCCCGCCAGTAGCCGCGGCTCCGGGCGCTATGGCGCCGCGGTCGCCTCCGCCTCGACGACGCCACCACCGCGGGTCGCCGCCGCGCCGCCTTCCTCTCGGGTGAGGCGGTGGGCGAGATAGACGGGGACGATCGAAGCGAGGACGACGAGAACCGCGACGACGTTGACGATCGGCAGCTGGTTTGGCCGAAAGAGATTGCGGAAGATCCAGATCGGCAGGGTTTCTTCGCCGGCGCCGATCGTGAACGTGGTGACGATGATCTCGTCGAAGGAGAGGGCGAAGGCGAGAAGGGCGCCGGCGCCAAGCGCGCTCCTGAGATTAGGGAGCGTTACGAGCCGGAAGGTCTGCCAGGTGTGGGCGCCGAGGTCGGCCGAGGCCTCCTCGAAGGAGCCCGAGACGCGGCGCAGGCGGGCGATCACGTTGTTGTAGACGACGACGATGCAGAAGGTGGCGTGGCCGACGATCACGGTGAAGAGGGTGAGGTCGACGCCGAGCACCTGGGTGAAGGTGTTGCTGATCGCGACGCCGGTGACGATGCCGGGCAGGGCGATCGGCAGGATCACGAGGAAGGAGATCGTCTCCCGCGCGAAGAAGCGGTGGCGCGCCACCGCGAGCGAGGCAAGGGTGCCGAGCACGATCGCGATCGCGGTCGCCGCCAGCCCCGCCTTCAGCGAGGTGAGCAGTGCGTCGCGGGCGAATTCGTCTTCGAAGGCCTTCGGGAACCAGTCGAGGGTCAGGCCCGAGGGCGGCCACTTGACCACGTTGCTGGCGTTGAAGGCGTAGATCGCGACCACCACCAGTGGGATGTAGATGAAGAGCAGGCCGGCGCCAACCGCGAGGCGGAGGAGCAGCTCGGATCGCCGCGAGAGCCTCACTTTTGCGCCCCGCGATCCATCAGATGTGTTCGAAGGCGCCCAGGCGTCGGGCGACCAGCAGGTAGGCGATCATGACGACGATCGGGACCAGCGCGAAGGCCGAGGCCAGCGGCAGGTCGTTGACGATGTTGTTGAAGATGACGTTGCCGATGAACTGGTCGTTGGAGACCAGGCGCGGCGTGATGTAGTCGCCGAGCGTCAGTGCGAAGGTGAAGATCGAGCCGGCGATCACGGCGGGGAAGACGAGTGGCAGGATCACCCTGCGGAAGGTCGTGAAGGGCGAGGCGCCGAGGTCCTCCGAGGCGCTGATCAGCGAGTTGGGGATGCGCTCGAGCCCGGCGTAGATCGGCAGGATCATGTACGGCAGCCAGAGGTAGCTCATCACCAGCCAGACCGCGGTCAGGCCAAAGCCGGGGCCGTGCAGGCCGAACGGCTCCAGCGCCCAGTTGAGCACCCCGTCGGTGGAGAGCATCGTCCGCCAGGCGTAGACCTTGACCAGGTAGCTCGACCAGAGCGGCAGCAGCACGGCGACGACGAGGATCGCTTTGCCGCGCCGGCTCGCCAGCTTCGCCATGTAGAAGGCGATTGGGAAGGCGAGGACGGCGTCGGTGACGGTGACGAGGGCGGCGATCAGGATCGTCCGCCCGGCGATGTCGCGGTAGACCGGTTCGTTGAAGAGGGTTTCGAAGTTCTCGAGGCTGAAGCCCTGGACGACTTCGCCGGAGAGCGGGTCGACGGTCCAGAAGGCCGCGATCAGCAGGACGGCGAGCGAGCCCAGGTAGCCGATGACGAGCCAGCCGACCGGGCCGGCGAGCAATGCTCCGACCTGCAGGCGGGGGCGACCGTGGAAGAGGCCGGCGAGCCTGTGGCCCACCGACCTCCTCTCCACGACCGCTTCAGTCGCCATTAGGTCGGGACCTGTCGATCAGCCTTTGATCGAGGTCCAGGCCTGGACCCAGTCGTTGTAGTCCTTGCAATCTTCGTTCCCGTTGCCGCAGTCGGCCACCGGCGTTTCCCAGTAGTAGACGCGTTTCCAGAAGCCGGGGTTGTCGGCGTGGTATTTGGTGCAGAATTCCTTGTCCGCGGTGTGTTCGCAGGCCAGGCTCTGCGCCGGCGCCTCGCCGAAGACTTCCGACACTTCGGCGTTCACTTTCGGTTCGACGATCCAGTCCATCCACATGTACATGCAGTTGGGGTTCTTGGCTTCGTTGCTGATCATCCAGGTGTCCGACCAGCCCGTCGCACCCTCGGAGGGGAGGAATCCCTGGCTTGCCGGACTCGCCGCCACCGGGGCCCCTTCTTCCTGCAGGGCGAAGTACTGGTACTGCCAGGTCGTCCCGACCTGGCTGTCGCCCCCCGCGAAGGAGGAGATCTGCTTGGTCAGGTCGGACCAGTATTCGCCGACGTTCGGCCGCTGTTCCTTCAGCAGGTTGACCGCGGCTTCGAACTGTTCTTCGTTCAGCTCGTAGGGGTTTTCGATCCCCAGGTCGGGTTGGTGCGCCTTCAGGTAGACCGCGGCGTCGGCGATGTAGATCGGGTCGTCGTAGGCGCTGATCTTGCCCTTGTACTTGGCTGCCTTTTTCGGATCGAGCATCACGTCCCAGGAGGTCGGCGCCGGCGTGACGTCGTCGGAGTTCCACATCAGCAGGTTGGCACCGCGGGCGTGGGGGATCCCGTAGGGCTTGCCGTCGAAGGTGTTGTAGGGCTGGTTCTTCAGATCGTCGAAGATCGTCTTGTAGTTGGGGACGAGGTCGACGTTGACGGGAGCGACGTCGCCGCCGTCGACGAGCCGCGCCGTCGCGTTGCCGGAGGCCGAGACCCCGTCGTACTGGCCGCTGCGCATCAGCTGCACCATTTCGTCGGAGGTGCCGGCGACCTTGTTGTTGACCTTGCAGCCGGTCTTCTGTTCAAACGGCTTCGACCAGGCCGGTTCGACGTAGCCGCCCCAGGAGATCAGGTTAACCTGGCCCTCTCCCTTGCCGAGCTTGGTCAGTTCTTCGCCACCGTTCGAGTCGCCGTCGCCGCCACCGCAGCCCGCGAGCAGCAGCATGAAGGCGAGCAGGCCTACGACGACCAGCCACGCCGTCCGTACCGGGTGTGCGTCCTGAGTCCTCACGTCGATTCCTCCTCTGTTTGGGATTTCCCACGGACGGCGACCGTGTGCTCCGGACGCCAGCCCACCAGCACCTCCCTGCCCTGCTCGGAGGGAGCATCGGCAGACGCGCCCTCCACGTTCTGACGAACGAGTTGAAGCTCGCCACCCTCCTCGAGGGCGACCGTGTAGCGGGTGACCATGCCTGCGTAGGCGATCTCGGCGATCCGTCCGCGCTCGGTTCGAAGCCCGTTCGGCGTCGTCGAGGGATCGAGCAGCTGGATCTTCTCGGGCCGGATCGTGAAGCGCGAGCCGTCGCGCTCGAGCAGGTTTGAGACCCCGACGAAGCCGGCGACGAACTCGGTTGCCGGCTGCTCGTAGAGCTCGACCGGCGTGCTCACCTGCTCGATCCGGCCTTCGTTGAAGACGGCGATCCGGTTGCTCATCGTCAGCGCCTCGTCCTGGTCGTGGGTGACGTAGACGAAAGTGATTCCGACCTCGCTTTGGATCGTCTTCAGCTCGCTCTGCATCTGCTCGCGCAGCTTCAAGTCGAGCGCCCCGAGCGGCTCGTCCAGCAGCAGCACCCGCGGTCGGTTGACGATCGCCCGCGCCAGCGCGACCCGCTGGCGCTGGCCGCCGGACAGCTCTCCGGGCCTGCGGTCGCCGTAGCCGGGAAGACGCACCATCTCCAGCGCCTCGTCGCGGCGGCGGGCCCGTTCGTCCTTGTCGATCCCGGCGACGCGCAGGCCGTAGGCGACGTTTTCCGCGACCGTCATGTGCGGGAACAGCGCGTAGTCCTGGAAGACCGTGTTGACCGCGCGGTCGTATGGCGGCACGCCGGCCATGTCCTCACCGGCCAACTCGATCGTGCCGCCGCTTGGGTCCTCGAAGCCGGCGATCATCCTCAGGGTCGTCGTCTTGCCCGAGCCCGAGGGACCCAGCATCGTGAAGAACTCGCCGGCCTCGATTTCGAGGTCGATGCCCGCGACAGCCCGAACCTCGCCATAGCGCTTGGTGAGGTTGGCCAAGCGGATGTCAGGTGGAGCAGCTACACCCTGACGTTATCCGAGTGGTTCAGGAAATCAAGGACAAAACCACCCCGACCAGTTGGCCGGGGTGGAGTACCGTCCGGTCCGGTTCCGACCGGGTCGCGGAGGACTAAAAGCCTGCGGGGTGGCGGGCGATGAAGCCGACGTTGTCGCGCAGGTCTTCGTGCCAGCTCGGGCCCGTTTTTCCGTCGCTGTTGCCGGAGGTGTCCCAGCGATAGCCGGCGATCACCGCGTAGGCGTGGCCGGAGTTGGCGTAGACGGTGATCCAGCGGCCTTCCCCCGCCAGGCCCCAGCGCTCCATCGGGCCGGAGGGCAATGGGCTTTCGAGGAAGTCGCCGCCGTGCAGGGCGAAACTGACCGAGCCCGAGCAGTCGTAGCCGCTGTCCCACCAGCGGCCGTGGCCGCCGCCGAAGACATACGGTTTGGTGCGGATCCGGTTGGCGGCCGCGACCACGGCCTTGACCCGTGCCGGCGCCGACTTGGGCGGAATCAGCATCCCGTTCGGCAGCAGTCGGGCTTTCGGCGTCGGCGTACAGATATCCACTTCGGCCGGGGTCAAGCCGCCGCCGTCGCAGTTTGCGCTGGCACCGGAAGGGGTAAAAGCGAGAACGACCAGTGCCGCAATCGACACCAACCCCGCCTTGAGCTTTGAGCTGTTCTTAGGCAAACCGATCTCCTTGGTCGGCCTACGGGGTTAGCTGTCGGGCTAGCGCGAAAGGAGCCTGCGCCCCCGCCCTAGTCGGGCGGGTTAGCCCCGAAAACGTGGTTCCCCCGCTCCCGCGTCGCCTTTGGCTGGCGGGATTCGGCGTTTCGGTTGTTCGGAACGGCGGGCAGTGTAGACGATTCCCCGGGCGGATGCTCATGAAAAACCAACATTTTGTGGCCTTTCGCACTTTCATCCCGAATTCCTCTCGGCACCCCGGCTGGTAGCTTGCGGCCTGGGATGGAACTTGCCGGTCGCAAAGCTCTGCTCACCGGCGCCACTGGGGGCCTCGGACGGGCTATTGCCGCAGCCCTCGCGGAACGCGACGCGAAGCTGGTCTTGAGCGGACGGAAGGCCGAGGCGCTGGAGGCGCTGGCTGGCGAACTTCCAGGCGAGGGGCACAGCACGGCTCCCAGCGATCTGGCCTATCCCGGTGCCGCGGAGAAGCTCGCGGCCGAGGTTGGCCCTGTCGACATCCTCGTCGCCAACGCGGGGCTCCCCGCGACCGGCCGGCTGACCAACTTCTCCACTGAGCAGCTGACTGGGGCCCTGCGGGTCAACCTCGAGGCACCGATCCTGCTCGCCCGCGCCCTCGAGCCGGCGATGCTCGAGCGAGGCTCGGGCCACATGGTCTTCATCTCCTCGCTTTCAGGAAAGTCGGCGACCCCGCTCTCCTCGATCTACAACGCGACCAAGTTCGGCCTACGCGGCTTTGCTCTCGGCCTACGCGCCGACCTCGACCCCCAGGGGATCGGAGTCTCGCTCGTCTCCCCCGGCACCATCCGAGAAGCGGGCATGTACGCCGACTCCGGTGCTCCACCGGTGCCGGGTCTCGGCACCGGCTCGCCAAAGCAGGTGGCCGACGCAGTCATCCGGGCGATCGAGAAGAACAAGGTCGAGGTCGCAGTCGCTCCGGTGCAGCAGCGGATACTCGCGCATTTCGCTCTTGCCACCCCAGGGCTCTCAGTCAAGATCGCCAGCGGCGATGCCGGGCAGAAGGCAGCCGCCGCCGTCGCCGACGGTCAGTCCAACAAGCGCTAGGACCCTTTCTTCGCGATTCCGACTATGCGCTTGGGGGGTGCGGGGGTACCTCTCGAACGGGCGGATACTCAAAGTGCCGGGCCAA
>JBIOVI010000068.1:0-2153 GCA_044867645.1 Solirubrobacterales bacterium
CGGCCCAGGTCCAAGGAAGGAGATCGTCGATCCGATTGATTGGATGCTCGGCGATCCGGGCCAGGACGTCGCGCAGGTCGGCGACGAAGTCGAGCGCCTGGCTGATTGGGCGCCTGCGGGAGCGCGATCGGCGCGCGCGTGCCGGTCGCCCGCTTGCGGCCGCGCCGGCGCCGGACGGTCAGCCCTTCCTCGCGGTACAGCCGGTAGAGCTTCTTGCGGTTCATCGTGATCCCCTCGCGTGCCAGCGTGCCAGCAGGACACCGAGCCGGCGGTAGCCGAAGCGCCGGCGCTCGCCGGCCAGGTCGCGCAGCCTCTGGCGGATTTCCGGCGCATCCGCCGTCGGCGCCCGCCGCACGGTCTTCGGGTCGACATCGGCCGGCCTGCAGGCGCGACGTTGCGAGAAGCCATGCGCCGCCATCAGACGCAACGCCGCTCCACGCCGTGCCGCAGGCGAGCTCAGTTTTTTGCCAAGAGGTCCTTCAGCGCCGCGACATCCAGGATCGATTCCGCGAGCAGCTTCTTCAGCCGCCGGTTCTCGTCCTCGAGGCTCTTCAGGCGCTGTGCGTCCGACCGGCCCATGCCGCCATACTTCGCCTTCCAGCGGTAGAAGGTCTGCTCGCTGATCCCGTGTCGGCGGCACACCTCTGCCGTCGTTGCCCCGATCTCCTGCTCACGCAGCACGACGATGATCTGCTCCTCGTTGAACCGGCTCTTCCTCATCGTCCGTCTCCAGCTGACGGACTCTCATATCGGGCGATAACTGGACCGACCCGCAGGTGTGGCGCAAGGCCAACCCGAACTTCGGGCTCTCGGTCAAGGAGGATGACCTCGCGCGCAAGGCCGAGAAGGCGATCGCGTTGCCCGGCGCCCAGAACGCGTTCCGGCGCATGCACCTGAACGAGTGGACCGAGCAGGCCGAGCGCTGGATCGACCTCGCCGCCTGGGACGCCTGCGCTGGTCCGGTCGATCTCGAGCAGCTGCGTGGCCGGCGCTGCTTCGGCGGTCTCGATCTCTCGACCACGACCGACGTCACGGCGCTCGCCTGGGTGTTCCCGCCCGATCACGACGATGGGCTCTGGCACGTGCTGTCCCGTTACTTCGTGCCCGAGGACAACCTCAGGAAGCGCGCCGAGCGCGACCGCGTGCCCTACGACCTCTGGGCCCGACAGGGCTTCATCGAGCCGACCCCCGGCAACGTCGTCGACTATGGTGCCGTCGAGGAGCGGATCCGTGCCGACAGCGCCGTGTTCGATGTCCGCGAGATCGCCTACGACCCCTGGAACGCGACCCACATCGCGCTCCGCCTCCAGGACGAGGGCGCCACCATGGTCGAGTTCCGCCAGGGCTTCCGCTCGATGTCCGCCCCCACGCGCGAGCTCGAGAAGCTGATCGTCTCGCAGAAGCTCGCCCACGGCGGCAACCCGGTCACCCGCTGGATGGCCGCCAACGTCGCCGTCGCCCAGGACCCTGCCGGCAACCTCAAGCCCGCCAAGGACAAGAGCACCGAGCGCATCGACGGCATCGTCGCGCTCATCATGGCCTTGGGCCGCGCCATGCTGCCCCAGGAGCCGGAATTCTCCTACCAGCTGCTCATCCTGGGACCGCCATAGTCGAGGGCCTGTGCCCCCGGACAACCGGCATCGATCCCCGCACCACGGCGCCTCGACGTGGGCGCCACGGGATGCCAACCCAACACAATGGCGCTACGCCAAGCAGGCGGTCGACCAGCAGTTCGCCCGCTGGATCATGCTGCACGTCCAGTCCAACCCCTTGCCGATCTGCACCCGGCCGCGGGTGCTGATCAAGGGCAAGCGCACCTGATGACGGTGTTCGAGGGCGCGCTGGACGCGACGTTCGCCGCGTTCGGGATCATGCCGCCTACACGCCCGCCGGCGGCAACCCGATCCCGGTGCGTGTGATCGCCAGGCGCCCGGACACGATCGTCGGCTTCGGCGATAACCCGCATTCACGCCGACACCGCAATGTTTGAGGTCTGGGCAAGTGAGGTCGCGAACCCGCGCCCCGACGATCAGCTCACCGTCGGCGGCGACGCTTTTGTGTAGCGGTCATGTTTGAGCGTCACC
The DNA here is from genome assembly GCA_044867645.1 of Solirubrobacterales bacterium. Classification (GTDB taxonomy): domain Bacteria; phylum Actinomycetota; class Thermoleophilia; order Solirubrobacterales; family 70-9; genus VRUE01. Next base: position 2,085 of record JBIOVI010000068.1, read on the forward strand.
GCGGCCTTGTAGGCGGCCCAAAACTCCTCAGTTGCCGGCGTGCGCTCCATCTCCGCGGATCCCGATGCT
>JBIOVI010000069.1:0-14892 GCA_044867645.1 Solirubrobacterales bacterium
CGAGATGACCCGGATCATCTGGGGATTCATCAAGGAGAAGTTGATCGTCCCCTACCTCGAGGTGGAGCTTCTCTACTACGACCTCGGCATCGAGAGCCGCGACGAGACCTCGGACCAGATCACCGTCGACGCGGCGAACGCGATCAAGGAGCACGGCGTGGGCGTCAAGTGCGCGACGATCACGCCGGACGAGGCCCGCGTCCAGGAATTCGGCCTCAAGGAGATGTACCGCTCGCCGAACGGGACGATCCGCAACATCCTGGGCGGCGTCATCTTCCGCGAGCCCATCGTGATCTCGAACATCCCGCGCCTTGTCCCCAGCTGGACGAAGCCGATCATCGTCGGCCGTCACGCGTTCGGGGACCAGTACCGCGCCGAGGACACGCTGATCCCCGGCGCCGGCAAACTGACGCTCACCTGGCAGCCCAAGGACGAGGGCGACCCGATCGAGATCGACGTCTTCGACTTTCCGGCCTCCGGGATCGCCATGGCGATGTACAACCTCGACGGGTCGATACGCGACTTCGCGCGGGCCTCGTTCCGTTACGGGCTGGACCGCGGCTACCCGGTCTACATGTCGACCAAGAACACGATCCTCAAGAAGTACGACGGGCGCTTCAAGGACATCTTCCAGGAGACCTTCGACTCCGAGTTCCGCTCCGAGTTCGAGGAGAAGGGCCTCACCTACGAGCACCGCCTGATCGACGACATGGTCGCCGCCTCGCTCAAGTGGGAGGGCGGGTACGTATGGGCGTGCAAGAACTACGACGGAGACGTCCAGTCCGACACCGTCGCCCAGGGCTTCGGGTCGCTCGGACTGATGACGAGCGTCCTGATGAGCCCCGACGGCAAGACCGTGGAGGCCGAGGCCGCCCACGGCACCGTGACGCGCCATTACCGCCAGCACCAGCAGGGCAATCCCACCTCGACCAATCCGATTGCCTCGATCTTCGCCTGGACTCGGGCGCTGGCGGCGCGGGGGCGCCTGGACGGCACTCCGGAGGTGTCGGCGTTTGCCGACACGCTGGAGCGGGTGTGCATCGAGACGGTCGAGAGCGGCAAGATGACCAAGGACCTGGCGTTGCTCGTCGGGCCCGACCAGCAGTACCTGACGACCCAAGAGTTTCTCGCCGCGATTGACGAGCGTCTGCAGCGCGCCATGGCGTCCTAGAACACCCAACCCACGACTTCAGGAGACGATTACGTGAGCACCCCCGTCAAAGTCACCGTCACCGGAGCAGCCGGCCAAATCGGCTACGCATTGCTGTTCCGGATCGCCAGCGGCCAGATGCTCGGCCCAGACACGCCGGTCGAGTTGAGCCTGCTGGAGATCCCCGATGCGGTCAAGGCCGCAGAGGGCACCGCGATGGAGCTAGAGGACTGCGCTTTCCCCTTGCTCACCCGCGTTGACATCTTCGACGATCCAAAGCCAGCCTTCGACGGCTGCAACATCGGGCTCCTGGTCGGGGCCCGCCCGCGCGGGCCAGGCATGGAGCGGGCCGACCTGCTCGAGGCCAACGGTGGGATCTTCAAGCCACAGGGCGAAGCGATCGCGGCGGGGGCGGCAGACGACATCCGGGTGCTGGTGGTCGGGAACCCCGCCAACACCAACTGCTTGATCGCGTTGTCCAACGCCGATGGGGTGCCCGCCGAGCGTTTCACCGCGATGATGCGCCTCGATCACAATCGGGCGATCGCGCAGCTTGCCGGCAAGCTCCGTAAGCCGGTAACGGCGATCGCCAACATGACGGTCTGGGGCAACCACTCGACCAGCCAATACCCGGACCTGGTCAATGCCAGGGTCGACGGCGCGAGCGCCTGGGACGCGGTCGACGACGAGGCCTGGATCGGTGAGGAGTTCATCCCGCGGGTCGCCAAGCGCGGCGCCGCGATCATCGAGGCGCGGGGCGCCTCGAGCGCTGCCTCGGCCGCCAATGCCGCGATCGACCATGTCCATGACTGGGTGCTGGGCACCGCCGAGGGAGACTGGGTCTCGATGGGAGTGCCGGCCGATGGCTCTTACGGGATCGAGGAGGGTGTCGTCGCCGGCCAGCCCTGCAGCTGCTCCGGCGGGGAGTGGAAGCTGGTCGAGGGTCTCGAGGTGCCTGAGTTCTCGCGTGCTCGCATCGATGCCAGCATCGCCGAGCTTCGCGAGGAGCGTGAAGCCGTTAGTCAGCTCGGTTTGGTCTGAGTCGAGTCCAAACGCAAAGAGGCCGGCGCAAGGCCGGCCTCTTCCAAGTGCAAGTTCGTGCCTCTATTTGGAGGGGAAGTACTGACGCCCTTTCTTCTTCACCCTTCCCTCTTTCTCCATGTCGCCAAGCACCCGGTAGAGATAGTTGGGTTTGATTTTCATCGTCTTGGCGATCTCTGAGGCGCTGATGCCGGGACTGCCCTCGACAAGGGCCACCGCCTGGTCGGCCCGGGTGCCTTTGCGCCGGCGCCGCCGCCGCGGAGCGCCAGTCGCAGCCGCTTTCGTGCCCGACCCGCGTGGACGGCCGGGACGGCGACCGGGACGCCCGGCTACTTTCCCGCCCAGCTCGGCGAGGGCGCGCTCAAGGCGCTTGCGCTCGTCGTCCAACTCGGCAAGGCGCTTCTGGACCAGACTGCGAGCCTCGTCGAGTACGTGAGTGGTGCTTGGCATCTCGTTCCTTTCGACCGGTGGGGTTGCTGTTACTGAAATTTCCAAATTGGAAGTATGGGAACCGCAGTGTTGCACAGTCCATTGTGACTGTGACCGAATCTCTGGACAGATTGGCCTACGTGAACCTGACTATTTGGACAGGTACGCAGAAACTTCACGTTTGTGTCGAGTGGCTCGTTCCGCCTGTCGCTCGGGTGAGATGCGAACCACTTTTCGTGCGAGGCCAAGTTTCTCCATCGCGGCGATGATCGTCGCGGACGGGTCGAGCTCCCAGCGCTTCAAGCCATGAACGGCGGAGCGAGGGAAGGCGTGATGATTGTGATGCCAGGACTCGCCAAGCGATGGCAGCGCCAACCAAAAGACGTTGGTGGAGCGATCGTCGGTGTCGAAGCGCCTCTGGCCCAGAAAGTGGCACACCGAGTTGACGCTCCAGGTGACGTGATGGACGAAGAAAACTCGAACGAGGCCGCCCCAGAGTAGCCCGGTTGCGGCACCGGCAAGAGTGCCGCTCACCAGGTAGCCGGCCAGGGCTGGCAGCACCAGGCCTGCAAGCAGCAGGGGAACGAACTGACGACTGATCGTGCGCATCCCCGGGTCCTCGTACAGGTCGGGCGCGTAACGCCTCCAGTCTGCCCGCCCCTGTGTCGAAAGCAGCCAGCCGGTGTGCGCATGCCAGAGCCCGGCCAACACCCCACGAATTCCGGTGCCGTGTCCCACATGGGGGCTGTGAGGGTCGCCGTCCTTGTCGGTGTGAGCGTGGTGTTTGCGGTGGTCTGCGACCCAGGAGATAACCGGGCCCTGAACCGCCATCGAGCCGAGCACGGCAAACAGATACTCGATGGTCTTCGAGGTCTGAAAGGAACGGTGGGTGAGAAGGCGATGAAAGCCCACGGTGATCCCCGCCGCGGTCAATAGGTACATCGCAGCGGCGATAGCCAAGTCGACGGGACTGACCAGCCGGTTCCAGAAGAGGATCGCGGCAGCGACCGTCGCGGCAAAGGGGAGGACGACGGCGCCGAGGTTGGCGATCTTCTCCGGCTTCCCCATCTCTGAATGCACGACAGAGAACTTACGCTGGTTGGGATGAGGTATTTTGCCCGTACTGAACTTTTTTAGGGCTAATTCTTATTAGATAGATGATAAAAAAGAAAGATGTGCACGCTTGGGAAGCCTTGCCGGTCGGCGTCGCCGACCTGATCGAGCCCGAGCTCGACGCGGCCACGGTCGAAATCCTCGACGCGATCGCTCGTGAGGTCCCCGGTTATGCCCGCCCACTCGAGGGAAGCTTTGGTCGTGGAGTGCGCCGCGGGGTAAGCGAAGCCCTGTGCCAGTTCGTCGCCTTGATCCGTGAGCCGGAAGCCGGCCGGGGGGTCGGGCGTGACGTCTACGTCGAGCTCGGTCGGGGCGAGCTGCGGCAAGGGCGCACCTTGGATTCGCTGCAGGCCGCCTACCGCGTAGGAGCTCGAGTCGCCTGGCGGCGCATTTCCGCCGCCGGACGCAAGGCAAATCTCGATGCCGAGGTGCTCAGCTTGCTCGCCGAGGCGATCTTCGCCTACATCGACGAGCTCTCCGCCGATTCGGTCGAGGGTTATGCCGAGGCGCAGCGCGAGGTCGAGGACGAGCGCCGCCGCCATGTTGCCGAGCTGGCGGGGTTGCTGGTCCGCACGCCGCCGGCTGAGCCGTCGGATGTCAGCGGCGCCGCGCGGCTCGCTGCCTGGACCGTGCCCGGTAGGGCCGCAGCGCTGGCCTGCGACGAGGACGCGCTTGCTGTTGTGGCAAGGAGACTGCCGGCCGATGCGCTGGCAACGACGCTGGAAGGGAGCGGCTGCATCCTCTTTCCAGATCCCGACGGGCCGGGCCGGGCCGCGCTCCTCGAGCGGGCTGCCGGTGACCGTCTCGTGGCCGTCGGCCCTGGTGGACCGTCCGCCGAGCTTGCGGCTTCGTGGTCGCTTGCCAAGGCGGCGTTCGGCGCGGCACAATCCGGCGCCCTGCCTGCCGCGGGGCTGCTGCGGGTCGAGGACCACCTCGTTGACTTGCTGCTCTTCGAGGGGGGCGCGCTGGCGAGGCGCATCGCCGCCGGCCGGTTGGCGCCGCTCGATGCACTGAGCGAGAAGTCAAGCCAGCGGATGCGCGAGAGCGCCCTGGCCTACGTCAGACTTGGGGGCAACGCGGTGGCGATGGCCGCCGAGCTGCATGTTCATCCTCAGACTGCCCGCTACCGGAGCGCGCGTCTGCGCGAGCTGCTCGGCGACCAGCTCGACGATCCCGATGCGCGTTTCGAGCTCGAGATCGCTCTGCGGCACCAGCAGGAGGCGACGACGACGGTCTCCTCTCGCGGGAATTGAGGTCGCACGCGCCTCGCGCTTAGCGACGATGGTTGAGCGCGGCTGGCGCCGCGCAGGAGGCAGATTGCATATCGCCGCTTCGCGACATTCCGCGAGAGGAGACCGCCGTCGCCTCGACGCCACCCGGCGCCGCGTGGCGGAAGCTGGCGATTTTTGAGCTGCTCGGGGACGGAGCGCTGGCGCTAGGCGTGCTGACCTCTACGGCCGGCGGCGCTGCCTGGGCAGGGTGCGGAAGACGACGTCCCAGAGCGGTGAGGAGACGCCGTAGCCGAAGCGATGGTCCTGGAAGTGGTGGCGCATGTGCTGCTCGCGCAGGCGTTTGCCGAGGTCGGATTTCGGCACGAAGTGGTGGACGTAGTAGTGCGTGTAGTCGTAGACGAGGTAGCCCGCGATGAAGCCGCCGAAGAGCGGGTAGGCCGCCGGGGTGCCGAAAACCAGCGTGAAGGCGAGGAGAAAGAGGGCGGCCAGCGGAATCGCGACTGCCGGCGGCATCACCAGTCGCAGCTTGTCGTTGGGGTGGTCGTGGTGGATGCCGTGGATGATGAAGTGCATCCTTCGCCCGAAGGCGTTGTCGGGCTCCCAGTGGAAGATGAGCCGGTGCAGCCAGTACTCGGTCAGCGTCCAGATGGCGACCCCGCCGAGGCTGAGCAGCGCCAGCTTCCAGGCGGCGAGGCCGCCGTCGACGCCCAGCCACTCCATCGCCACGATCACCGGCACGAAGACGATCGCCGGGATCGCCGGGTGCACACGTGAGAAGAAGTTGAGGAATTCGCTCTCGAAGAGCTGCGGCGAGGCCGCGAGCTTGTCGGCGCGTTTCTGAGCCTCCATCCGTGCCAATGGTAGCGACGGGGATAGCCGACTCCCGCAAGACGCGGGGAAGATGTCAACGGCCTGTGTCAAGAACGTTGCGCTTTGCGGAATCAGGCGTCACGAAAGTGTCACGGCGATGGCAACATGGCCGCCGTGCCGCGCAAGAAACAACCCAGCTGCGACGACTGCTACTTCCGCAAGAACTTGCTCTGCGCGCTCGAGCTGGAGGAGCCCTGCACGACCTTTCGCGAGAACCGTCCCGAGGGTCTCGTTCCGCCCCGGCAGCCAGTACTGCTCATGCGACCTCCCCGCTGGGCAGCGCAGGCTTAGCTCGCGCGGGGTGGCGCGGGGATGGAGGGGTTCGGACGGGTGAGTCCGCGACCCCTCCATCCCCGTCACAGGACCCGCGCGCCGCTATGTTTTGCCCCATGCCCGAGCGAGACTTGTTTGCCAATTTTGCCCGCATGCGGCGGGAGATGGACCAGATGCTGGGCGGGGCTTGGGGACGGACGACGTATGTGAGTCGCCGTAGCACCGGATTTTCGCCCAATATCGACGTCTACTACTGCGGGGAACCGCAGCGGGCGGTGGTCAAGGTCGATCTCGCCGGGGTCGATCTCGACGCGGTCGGGATCGAGGTCAGCGGTAGGCAGCTGGCGATCGTTGGGGAGCGGCCAGTACAGGAGACCGAAGGCAGGGTCTACCAGCAGGTCGAGATCCCCTCCGGCCCGTTCCGCCGTGTGGTGGAGCTGCAGGTCGACGTCGATGCCGACAGCGCCAAGGCGACCTACGACGACGGGATCCTGCGGATCGAGCTGCCGCTGCGCGATCCCGCGCAGACCACGCGGCGCGTGCCGATCGGACGCGACTGATGGAGAGCTCGCCCGCTCTTGAAGTGGTCGAGTCCCCGTTCGACGCCGAGGACGCGATCCGCGCCAGCCAGCCGTTGCCCGACGCGCTGCCGGTGCTGCCGCTGCGTGAGACCGTCACCTTCCCGGAGACCCTGACCCCGCTGGCGGTGGGGCAGGAGCGCTCGATCAAGCTCGTTGACGACGTGCTGGGCGCCAATCGGATGCTTGTCATGGTCGCCGCTCGCGATCCCGAGGACGAGGAGCCGGGTCCAGACGGTCTCTATGGGGTCGGTGTGGTCGGTGTCGTCGCCCGCATGCTCAAAGTCCCCGACGGGACGCTGCGCATCCTCGTCCAGGGAACCCAGCGGGTTCGGCTCGGCCCCTACATCGCCGAGGAGCCCTACCTGGTGGCGCGGATCGCCGAGCTGCCCGATGCGATCGAGGAGGGTCCCGAGCTGGAGGCGCTGACCCGCAACGTGCAGCGCACCTTCTCGGAGATCGTCGAGCACATCCCCTACCTGCCCGAGGAGCTGCAGATGGCGGTCGCCAACATCGACGACCCCGCGGCGCTCGGCCACCTGATCGTCGGTGCGCTGCGGATCTCGACCGAGGAGAAGCAAGAGCTCTTGGAGGAGGTCGACGTCGCCGCCCGCTTGCGCCGTCTCTCCCAGATCCTCGCCCGCGAGCTGGAGGTGGTCCAGCTCGGCAGCCAGATCCAGTCGCAGGTGCAGTCGGAAGTCGACAAAGGCCAGCGCGAGTTCTTCCTGCGCCAGCAGCTGAAAGCGATCCAGGACGAGCTGGGGGAGGGCGACGAGCAGCAGGCAGAGGTCAACGAGCTACGGCAGCGGGTCGAGGAGGCCGAACTGCCCGAACACGCGCTCAAAGCCGCCGAGCGCGAGCTCTCACGGCTGGAGAAACTGCCGCCGGCGGCGGCCGAGCACGGCGTCATCCGCACCTACCTCGAGTGGCTTGTCGAGCTGCCCTGGTCGAAGCGGACGGAGGACAACCTCGACATCGGCCATGCCCGCGAGGTGCTCGACGCGGACCACTACGACCTGGAGAAAGTCAAGGACCGCATCCTCGAGTACCTGGCGGTTCGCAAGCTGAAGCCGGACTCGCCCGGACCGATCCTCTGCTTCGTAGGTCCCCCGGGGGTGGGCAAGACCAGCCTCGGGCGCTCGATCGGGCGAGCGCTGGGGCGCGAGTTCGAGCGCATCTCGGTCGGCGGGGTCCGCGACGAGGCCGAGATCCGCGGCCACCGCCGCACCTACATCGGCGCCCTGCCGGGCACCATCATCCGCGCCTTGCGCGACGCCGGCTCTCGCAACCCCGTCTTCATGATCGACGAGATCGACAAGATGGGCGCCGACTTCCGCGGCGATCCGTCCTCGGCGATGCTGGAGGTGCTCGACCCGGCCCAGAACGACAGCTTCCGCGATCACTATCTCGACCTCGAGTTCGACCTCTCCGAGGTTCTGTTCATCGCCACCGCGAACATCCTCGACACCATCCCCGGCCCGCTGCAGGATCGCATGGAGACGATCGAGCTGGCCGGCTACACGCTGGAGGAGAAGCGCCACATCGCCCGCCGCTACCTCGTTCCGCGACAGATCGAAGCGAACGGGCTGAAGTCCTCCCAGATCGAGTTCTCCGACCCGGCGCTGACCGCGATCATCGAGGAGTACACGCGCGAGGCCGGTGTCCGCAACCTCGAGCGGCAGATCGGCACGATCTGCCGCAAAGTGGCGCGCGACGTGGCCGAGGGGAAGGTCGACAGCAAGGTGAAGATCTCCGCGAAGCGGGCCCGCGAGCTGCTCGGCCGCCGTCGCTTCTTCGCCGAGCAGCGGCGGAGAACCAAAGACCCCGGAGTGGCGACCGGACTCGCCTGGACGCCGACCGGCGGCGACGTCCTCTTCATCGAGGCGACCGCGATGCCCGGTTCTGGCGGGCTCACGATCACCGGTCAGCTCGGCGACGTGATGAAGGAGTCGGCGCAGGCGGCCCTCTCCTACGTCCGTGGGCACTGGAAGGAGTTTGCGCCCGACCTTGCCGAGAACTGGTTCGCCGAGCACGACATCCATATCCATGTGCCGGCCGGGGCGGTGCCGAAGGACGGGCCCTCGGCGGGGGTGGCGATGACCGTGGCGCTGGCGTCCCTGATCTCCGGCCGGCCGGTCCGCAACGATGTCGCGATGACTGGCGAGGTGACCCTGACCGGGCAGGTGCTGCCGATCGGCGGCCTCAAGGAGAAGTCTCTGGCGGCGCAGCGCGCCGGGATCAAGCGGGTGATCGTGCCCGAGCGCAACGAAGGCGACGTCGCCGAGATTCCCGAGCACGAGCGCGGCGAGCTGGAGTTCGTCTTCGTGGACAAAGTCTCAAAAGCGATCGACGCGGCCCTGGCCTAGTCACCATGGAGGCAGCTGAGGCTCTGGGCCGGGGCGGCCTTTCGGCGTACTTCGAGGCGATTCGCGCGGCGGCGCGAGCGCGCTCCCAGGCGTTTTGGATCGTCGCCGGGCTGACCGTTCTTGCCGCAGCTCTTCGCTTCGCGACGCTCGGGGACCAGTCCTACCACCACGACGAGATCGTCACCGCCAGCCGCGTGCTGCGCGACGGCTTCTGGCACGCGATGGACGCGGTCAGCTTCAGCGAGTCGGCGCCGCCGCTCTACTACGCCCTCGCCTGGGTCTGGACACAGCTGACCGGCACCGGCGAGTTCGGCCTGCGCTCGGTTTCGGCACTGGCGGGGGTGGCGACCGTGCCGGTTGCCTATCTGCTCGGCAGCGAGTTGCGCGGGAAGCGGGCGGGCATCGTCGCCGCGGCCCTGGTCGCCGTCAACCCGATGCTCCTCTGGTACTCGCAGGAGGCGCGCGCCTACGCCCTCCTCGGGCTACTCACTGCCGTCGCCGCCCTCTACTTCGTGCGCGCGCTCGACCGCGGCCGCCCTCGCGACTTCAAGGCGTGGGGGATAGCCGCAGCGCTCGCCTTCGCGACCCACTACTTCGCGATCTTCCCGATTGCCCTCGAGGCGATCTGGTTGCTGCGCCGTCGCGGTCGCGCCGCGGTTGCGGGGGTGCGGATCGTCGCGCTGGGCTGCCTGCTGCTGGCGCCGCTCGCCGTCCACCAGATGTCGCTGCGCCATGCCGAGTGGATCGGCGGCCGCAGCCTCGGGCACCGCCTCTGGGAGGCGGGGGTCACCTTCGTCGTCGGCGAGACCGGCGACATCATCGCCCGTCCCGAGACGGTGTTGCCGGCGGTAGTCCCACTGTTGGCGGGTCTCGCCGCACTGCTCCTGCTCGCTCTGCGAGGCGATCGCGCCGAGCGGCGAGCGGGAGGACGGATGCTCGCGCTTGTCGCCGCGACGATCGCGGCGCCGCTCGCGCTCGCGCTCGTCGCCCCCGCCAAGGACTTCGTGATCGCGCGCAACCTGTTGCCGGCGTTGGTGCCGCTGCTGGTGGCGGTGGCGGTGGGGGCGACAGCGAGCAGAGGCCGTCGCGGCGGCACGGCCCTCGCCTCGGTGCTGATCCTGTACTCGTTCGGGTTCTGTGTCTGGGCGACCTTCTCGCCAGCGCTGCAGCGGCCCAACTGGGAGGCTGTTGCCGCCGAGCTAGGCGAGCCCGAAGCACCGAGGGCGATGGTCACCTGGACTCTGGGAGCGGCATCGCTGCGCTATTACCTCTCGACCGGTTCCTTCCAGGTGCAGCCAGCCGACGGCTACTCCTGGTACGTGCACGAGATCGACTTCGTCTCCGATGGCCCGGCGCCGCCGGTCCCCCCGCGTCTCCTCGGTCCGCGGTTCCGTCAGCGTGGCTACGCGCGGGTTGGGCGGCTCTACCTGAGGCGCTACGCGTTGCCGGGAGGGGACCTCGCCCACCTTCGCTTGCGCAAGCTGCACGACGCCCGCCTGAACTTCCGCAGCAACGGAGTCCTGCTGGACGGGATTGGACCTGACTGATACCGGGAATCGGATTGGAGTTATCCTGACCATCCCCAGCAGATCCAGCGAGGAGAAGGCATGAGCAAGACCAAGGCGACCCACACCGCCGACCGCGCCGCCGACGTTTACTCGGCCGCCCGTGAAAATCCTTACGTGCAGCGCCTGATCGAGGACGAAGAGCTGCGCGACAGCCTCCGCAACGCTTTCGAAGCCGCCCGCGGCGCCTATGGCCGGGCGACCGGCAACGGCAAGGGAGCGGTGAAGGCGGTGACCAGCGACAAGAAGGTGCAAAAGGACCTGCGCTCGGCGGCGGAGAACCTGCGCAACGCTTCAGAACAGCTGCGCGCGCCGAAGAAGCGCAAGAAGAGCCGCTTGGGCCGTCTCATCCTCTTCGCTCTGGTCGGCGGGGCGATCGCGATGGTGCTCAGCGAGGGCGCTCGCAGGACTGTGCTGGACGCTCTCTTTGGCGCCGAGGAGGAGTTCGAGTACACGAGCACGACCAGCATCAACGGCGCGTAGAACGGCGGTGTACCCATCAATAGACTGTGAGAGATGGAGGCAGCAACTAAAGAGCGCGAGCTCAGCGGCGAAAAGGCCCAGCGCATCGTCGATGCGATGCGCGAGAGCGTTGCCAATCGTGGCGCCGCTGGCTCGACTTTCGAGCATGTCGCCCGCGAGGCGGGTGTCAGCCGCGGCCTTCTCCACTATTACTTCGGCACCAAGGAGCGGCTGCTGGTCGAGGTCGTCCGCCGCGACGCTGAGATCCGAGTCGCCCGCCTCGACGAGCCGCTGGGCAAGGCGGAGACGGTCGACGACGTCCTCGACGTCCTCGTCGCCAGCCTCACCGACCTGATCGAGAACGAACCGGAATTCTTCTTGCTCCTTTACGAGCTGTTCAGCGCCGGCAGGCGCAATCCCGACATCCAGCACGAGGTCGGCCAGCTGTTTGATCGCACGCGCACCCACGTCGCCGAGGTCCTCGAGGCGAAGGAGCGTGAGGGGGTACTCAGCCTGCGCTACGACGCCGAGGCGATCGTCGCCTACCTCTTCGCCGTTGGCGATGGCTTCGCCCTGCAGGCGCTGTCCGAGCCGGATCGGGATATCAGTGCCGCGCTCGAGGCGGGGGCGGCGTCGGCTCGGTTCCTGCTGGCCGGCGAGTAGTCCTCCAGACGTGACCCTCCTCACAGACGCCTAGCCGTCTGTTCGAAAGGCTGGCTAACCAGCCAATGCGTGAGTCGATGATCAAGCTCGCTGGGGTCCTGGGGCGTAGGCGGCGCCTCGTCTTGGTCGGTTGGATCGCCACCCTCGCCTTCGCTCTGCCGATTGCCTCACACCAGACCGATCACCTGACCGGCGGCGGCTTCGACGTGCCGGGCAGCCAGTCGAAGGTGGTCAGCGACGCGCTGGAACGGAGCTTCGGCGCGAGCGCCGACGGCATCGTCGTGTTGCTGAAGGCCGAGCCGGGATCGACGCCTGGCGAGCGCGCGGCCGCGGTCGCCCGCGTCCGCCGCGCGGTCGCCGGGCTCGACCGGGTGACGCTCTCACCGCCGGTCGCCCGCCGCGCCGAGGCGCAACTGCAGCGGACCGGGGTCACGATGCTGCCGCTGCGCAGCGATCGGTCCTCGGACCAGCTGATCGACTCCGCTACGACCCTGCGTTCCGACCTCGACCCAGGCACCAGCGAGGATGGCGTGACGACCTATCTCGCCGGCCAGCCGACGATCTGGGCCGGCATGCAGGAGCTCTCCAAGGAAGACCTGGCAAAGGCCGAGGGCGGCGGCTTTCCGATCGTCGCGCTGATCCTGCTCGTGGTCTTCGGCTCGCTCGCCGCCGCGGCGCTGCCGCTGGCGCTGGGCTTCGTCAGCGTCATCGTCACCGGCGCGCTCATCTACTTCATCTCACTGAACATGGAGACCTCGGTCTTCGTCACCAACATGGCTTCGATGATCGGGATCGGGGTCGCGGTTGACTACTCGCTCTTCATCCTCGCCCGCTACCGCGAGGAGCGCCGCGCCGGGCGCGGCGAGGACGAGGCCCGGGCGCAGGCGCTCGCGACCTCCGGCCTCGCGGTCACCTTCTCCGGCCTGGCGGTGATTGTCTCGCTTGCGGGACTGTGGATGGTCGACAACCAGGCGCTGCGCTCGATGGCGCTCGGCGCGATGACCGTTGTCGCCGTCTCGATCCTCACCGCGACCACCCTGCTGCCGGTGCTGATCGCGATGCTCGGCGACCGGGTTATGCCTGGCGGCGTAGTCGCCCGCGTTCTGCGCTTTGTCAAGTACACCGTTTTCCGCCGCCCCAGGCCCGTCGCCTCCGAGCAGCTTGTGGGCGGCGGCGGAAGCGCTTTTTGGACCGGCTGGACGAGGCGCGTGATGGCCCGTCCCTGGCTTTCCGTGCTGAGCGTCAGCGCCATCCTGCTCTTCCTCACGATTCCGGTGCTCTCGCTGACCACCGGCACCGAGGCGCTCGGCCAGTTCCCCAAGAACAGCGATGTACGGACCGGCAACGAGCTCGCCTCACGCCAGCTCGGCGGCGGCACCGATCCGATCCAGATCGTCGCCGCCTTCGACCGACAGGTCGACCGCCAGGCGGTCGCGGGCTTCGTGCGCAGGGTTGAAGCGACGCCCGGCGTCAGCTCCGTCGCGCCGCCGGCTTTCGCTGGCGGCGACGTGCTGATTCAGGCGACCCCCAGCGCGCCGAGCGAGTCCGACGCGGCGACTGCGCTGGTCGATCGGCTCCGCAACTCCGTCGTACCCGCCACGCGGCTGAACAGTGTCGCCAGTGTCGACGTCGGCGGCGAGACGGCTCGCAGTCACGACGTTCGCCGCCTGATCAGCGGCTCGATCTGGAAGATCATCCTGTTCGTCCTGGCGCTCAGCTTCGTCGTCCTGATGGTGATGCTGCGCTCGTTGCTGCTGCCGCTGAAGGCGGTGTTGATGAACCTGCTCTCGATCGGCGCCGCCTACGGCGTCCTCGTCGCGGTCTTTCAGTGGGGTTGGCTTGACGGTCTGCTCGGCTTCGAAAGCCAGGGGGCGCTCGACACGATCAACGTGCCGCTGATCTTCGCCGTCGTCTTCGGTCTCTCGATGGACTACGAGGTCTTCCTCATGTCCCGCATCCGCGAGCACTACATGGAGCACGGCGACAACGAGCGCGCGGTCGCCGAAGGCCTCTCCACGAGCGCCCGCACGATCTCCTCGGCGGCGCTGATCATGACCTGCGTCTTCGCTGTCTTCGTCCTTACCGGCGTGCCCTCGATCAAGGAGTTGGGCCTGGGTTGCGCGGTCGCGATCGCCCTTGACGCGACCCTGGTGCGCTTGATCCTGGTCCCGGCGGCGATGAAGCTGCTCGGCGAGTGGAACTGGTGGATGCCCTCCTGGCTCGACCGCCTGCTGCCCGACCTCAGCTTCGAGGGCGGCAAGGGCAAGCCGTCTCCCGCAGAGGCATAGAAGCGCCCGGGTGCCCTCGCCTGGAGGCCGTTGCGCAGCAGATCGCGTGTGAAGGGTTCGGGACGCTGGTCCAGGAGCCTCCATGCGAGGGCACCCGGGCGCTTAGGATGACGACGTGTCAGACGACTTGGCTTTTGCGGGAGCGGCGAGGCAGGCGGAGATGGTGCGGGCGGGGGAGGTCTCGCCGACCGAGCTGGTGCAGCTGTGTCTGGACCGGATCGAGCGGCTCGATCCGCAACTGAACTCGTTCCGGTCGGTGTTCGCTGAACAGGCGCTGCTCGAAGCCGAGCAGGCCGAAGCGCGCTTGAAGGCTGGCGACGAGCGGCCGCTGCTCGGAGTGCCGATCGCGATCAAGGACTGCGTCGACGTTGCCGGTGACCTGACCACCTATGGCACCGATGGCTTCACCGATCCGGCCAAGGCGGACAGCGAGATCGTGCGGCGACTGCGGGAGGCAGGTGCGCTCCCGGTCGGCAAGACGACCCTGCCCGAGCTGGCGATCTGCGGCTTCACCGAGACGGCGACCTGGGGCGTGACGCGCAATCCCTGGGATCCGCAGCGCACCCCGGGGGGCTCGAGCGGCGGCAGCGCCGCCGCGGTGGCGGCCGGGCTGGTGCCGATCGCGCTTGCCACCGATGGCGCGGGATCGATCCGCATCCCGGCGGCCTGCTGTGGGTTGGTGGGGCTGAAACCGCAGCGCGGCCGTGTCTCGCTCGCACCCGACGTCCAGCACTGGAACGGGCTCTCGGCCTACAACTGCGTCAGCCGCTCCGTACGCGACACGGCGCTTTGGCTCGATTTGGTCAGCGGCGGCTCGCAGGAGCCCGGCGCACCCGCCCCGCCCGAGCGGCCCTTCATCGAG
>JBIOVI010000070.1:0-7407 GCA_044867645.1 Solirubrobacterales bacterium
CTCGCCGGCGGCGTAGAGGCCGGGGATGTCGGTGCGGCCGTCGACGTCGGTCTTGACCCCGCCCATCGTGTAGTGGTTGCCGGGCTTGATGCGGATCGGTTCGCGGGTGATGTCGACTCCGGCGAAGTCCTTGCCGACGAGGACGATCTCGCGCAGCGCCTCGTGCACGCGCTTTTTCGGGACCACGGTGATGTCGAGCGCGACGGTGCCGTCGGGGAAGCCACGCCCCTCGTTGATCTCGGTCTGCTCGGCGCGGGAGACTACGTCGCGCGAGGCCAGCTCCATCTTGTTCGGCGCGTAGCGCTCCATGAAGCGTTCGCCCTTGGCATTGAGCAGGTGGGCGCCCTCGCCGCGGGCGCCCTCGGTAATCAGGAAGCCCTTGCCGGCCAGCGTCGTCGGGTGGTACTGGATCATCTCCATGTCCATCAGCTTGGCGCCGACGCGGTAGGCCATCGCGATGCCGTCGCCGGTGCAGATCAGCGCGTTGGTGGTCGGCTTCCAGACCTGGCCGTTGCCGCCGCAGGCGAGAATCACGGCCTTGGCGGTGAAGAGCTGCATCGAGCCATCGGCGATGTTGCGGGTGACGACGCCGCAGCACTCGCCCGCCTCGTCCATCGCCAGCGCCGTGCAGAACCACTCCTCGTAGCGGGCGACCGAGTCGGAGAATTTCATCAGTTGCTCGTAGAGCACGTGCATGATCGCCTGGCCGGTGATGTCGGCGACGTAGTAGGTACGGGCGGCGGAAGCGCCGCCAAAGGCACGGGTGCCGAGCTTGCCTTCCTCGTTGCGGTGGAAGGTGACGCCGAGGTGCTCGAGGTGGAGGATCTCTTCCGGGGCCTCCTGGCACATGATCGAGATCGCGTCCTGGTCGCCCAGGTAGTCGGAGCCCTTGACCGTGTCGAAGGCGTGCGACTCCCAGGAGTCGCCGGGGTTGAGCGCAGCGTTGATCCCGCCCTGAGCGGCGTTGGAATGCGAGCGCACCGGGTGGACCTTGCTCAGGATCCCCACCGAGACCCCTTGCTCGGCGGCGGCCAGGGCGGCTCTCTGTCCGGCGAGCCCGGCGCCGATCACGAGTACGTCATGCGTAGGCACGAGCGCGCACTCTATAGAGCGGAAATCCGACCCCGCAGTCGGATTTGGGCCCGCTCTGGTTGCCTACAGCCAGCGCTCGTCGAGGCGCCGGATCGTCGCCTCGGAGAGGCGGATGCCGTCGGCGAGGGTGTCGAAGTCCACATTCTCGGCGAGGTCGTGCCACCAGTGATAGTTGGCGGGCTGCTTGAGGTCGGTGCAGCTGCAGAGCGCCGCGGTCTCATACCCAGCGGCCAGCGGCTCGAGCCCGTCGGTGCCGTTGCGCAGGCGCAGGTTGGGGAAGAGGTGGATGCCGAGCTCTTCTGCCAGGCCGTCCACCAGGGCGAGGGCACGCGGGGAGTACTCGCGCATCTTGAGGAAGCCCTCGCCGCGCAGCACCAGCAGGTGGGGGGAGCCGAGGGTCTCCAGACAGAGGAAGAAGGTGCTCTCGCGCGGCAGCGCGCCGAAGTGGCGTTCGCCGAAGGCCTTGATGCCCTCGCTGAAGGACTCCTCCGCGCCGACCGAGAGGAGGATCACCCGCAGGTCCGCGGTGGGCTGCTCGAGCAGCCGCTCGGCGAGGGCGAGCAGGGCGACCACCGCGGTGCCGTTGTCGTTCGCCCCTGGCACCACATCGCGTGCGCCGATCTCGGCCATCGCCGCCGCCGAGCCGAGGCCGAAGAGCACCCCGAGCCTTGACAGGAGGCGCCTGCCGGTGAGTGCGCCGAGCGCCGCCAGCACCGGACCGGCGAGGACCGGCGCCATCAGCGGCGGGCTGGTGTCGCTGCGCTCGATCATTCCCAGCCGGTCGGCGATGTTGGGCAGCTCCGGGTGGAAGACGAGGCCCGAGTGGGCGGCGTCATGATGGGCGATCAGGACGATCGTGCGCTCGGCATCGGCCGGCCCGAGCTCGCAGACGACGTTGTAGGTGGTGCGGCGGGGGAGAGCCCGACGCAGCGCTCGCTTGCCCGGCGGGAAGTCGGAGGCCATGCCGGCAGCCGCGACGCCGGCCAGGGCACCGCCGAGCAGCCGTCGCCCGCGCAGCGCGGCGACCCCTCCAAGGGCCCCCAGGGCCGCACCGATTCCCAGCGGCCACCAGTAAGTGCCATGGGCCGGCTCCGCCTCGATCCGCGCGTCGGCGCCCAGCTCGGCAAAGCGTGCGACCAGCCACTCGGCGGCGCGGCGCTCGCCCTCGGAGGCGGAGGGACGATGGATCTGCTCGAGCTCCTCGAGCCAGCTCCTCAGCCGATCTTTGTCCTCGGGCATCGTCCCGAACTTATACGGGCATCCCCGGTGGGGGTGGAACGTCTTGTACTTTTTCGTCGATGCCTCCGGGCGCCAGCCTTAAGGCGACCCACCGAAAAAGTTCAGTGGAACCCCCACCGGGGATGCCCGTACCATTGAGACCTGATGTTCGGCGGGCAACCGATCACGCTCTTCCACGTTCGCGGAATCCGCGTCGCGGTCGACTGGTCCTGGTTCCTGGTCCTCTTTTTGGTCATCTTCTGGCTCTCGCGCTTCTATGGCGACGTGCTGGGCGAGAGCGGCTCGGACTCAGCTCCCTTCCTGCTCGCGGTCCTCAGCGCCTTCGGCTTCTTCGGCTCGATCGTGTTGCACGAGTTGGGTCACGCGATGGTCGCCCTGCGCAACGGGATCGGCATCTCCAGCATCCAGCTCTGGATTTTCGGCGGAATGGCACGGATGAACCGCGAAACCGACAGCCCGGCGACCGAGTTCAAGGTCGCGATCGCCGGCCCGCTGGTGACGCTGGCGATAGTCGTCGTCCTCACCGCGGTCGGCGTCGTCGCCGCGGGCTTCGACGGCTTTGAAAAGGCGGTCTTGATAGAGAGCGATTCGGGCGTCTCGGGAGTGCTTGCGATGGTCGGCTGGCTGGCCTCGATCAACGCCCTCGTCCTCGTCTTCAACCTGCTGCCGGCCTTCCCGATGGACGGCGGCCGCGTGGTGCGCGCGATTGCCTGGTGGCGGAGCGGCGACCGCACCTCGGCGACGCGGTTCGCCGCCGGGCTGGGCCGCGTCTTCGCCTACATCTTCATCGGCGGCGGCCTGCTGATGATCTTCACGGGCGCGGTATTCGCCGGCGTCTGGCTGGCTCTGATCGGCATGGTGATCAACGGCTCCGCCCGCGCCGCCACCGCGCAGACGGCAATCACGGGCAGAATCA
The DNA here is from genome assembly GCA_044867645.1 of Solirubrobacterales bacterium. Taxonomy (GTDB): domain Bacteria; phylum Actinomycetota; class Thermoleophilia; order Solirubrobacterales; family 70-9; genus VRUE01. The sequence goes on from JBIOVI010000070.1 coordinate 3,248, forward strand.
GCGACCTCCGGGTTGCGGACGTGATGGACCGCGAGCCGGTTGCGATTCCCGACGGGCTGAGCGTCGAGCAGGCGCTCGACGAGTACTTCCTCCGCTACCGCTGGCCCTGGTTCCCGGTGGTGGATGCCGCCCATCGCTTCCTCGGGCTCGTCGTCCGCGACAAGGCCGACGAGGTGCCCGAGACCTCGCGCGCGACCTCTCTCGTCTCCGACCTGCTCGAGCGCGACGACGGCACCTTCCAGGTCCGTGACGACGCCCCGCTCGACTCTCTGCTGGCTAACAGGGCGCTGCGGCGCTTCGGTGCGCTGATGGCCGTCGACGCCGATGGCAGGCTCAGCGGGGTCATTACCGCAGAGCAAGTGGGTCGAGCACTCCGCGACGCAGCCGGGTAGGCGATCCGGGCAGGGGTTCCGCTTAACTTTTTCGGTGGAGCGTCAGCGGCTGTCCACCGACGGATCGGCGAAAAAGTACAAGACGCTTCACCCCTACCCGAATCGCCTATGCCGGCATGTGTCGGTCGATGATGCGACTGAAGTCAGTAGCTGGAGGCAGGGTGCCGAAGGCGTTGCCCCACTCGCCCGAGAGGCGTGAGGCGCAGAAGGCGTCGGCCACGGCCGGATCGCCGTAGCGGACCAGCAGGGAGGCCTGTAGCGCCAGCGCCATCCGTTCGACGATGCGGCGGGCGCGGGACTCGATCGTCTCTATGTCGCCGGGGATCTCGGCCCGTAGCGAGGAGACGTAGGCGTCCAGCTTCGGTTCGGCTCCGGCTCCCTCCAGCACCTCGGCAAAGAACGCCTCGACCGAGGTTGGGTTCTTGACCATCGCTCGCAGCACGTCTAGGCACTGGACGTTGCCCGAGCCCTCCCAGATCGAGGCGAGCGGGGCCTCGCGATAGAGGCGGGGCATGCCGGACTCCTCGACGTAGCCGTTGCCGCCCAGGCACTCCAGGCACTCGACCGCGTGCCAGGGAGCCCGCTTGCACAACCAGTACTTGAGCACCGCGTTGGCGAGGCGGCGGAACTCGACTGCCTCCTCGTCGCCCGCGGCGACCTCGTCGTAGGCGCGGGCCAGCCGCATTGCGGCTACGGTCGCCGCCTCGGACTCGACGCAGAGGTCGGCGAGCACGTTGCGCATCAGCGGCTGATCGATCAGCTCCACCCCGAAGGCAGAACGATGTGCGGTGTGGTTGAGGGCCTGCACGACCCCTGCCCGGTAACCGCTTGCCACGCCGATCACGCAGTCGAGCCGGGTGTGGTTGACCATCTCGATGATCGTCGGCACGCCGCGCCCCTCATCGCCGATCATTCGCGCCCAGGCGCCGCGGAACTCGACCTCGCCGGAAGCGTTGGAGCGGTTGCCGAGCTTGTCCTTGAGCCGCTGGATGTGGAAGGCATTGCGCTCGCCATCGGGGGTCCAGCGGGGCATCAGGAAGCAGGAGATGCCGGAGTCGGTCTGGGCGAGGACGAGGAAGGCGTCGCACATCGGCGCCGAGCAGAACCACTTGTGGCCGACGATCTCGTACTCGGCACCCGGGCCGCCACCGTTCAGCGGCTTTGCAACCGTGGTGTTGGCGCGCACATCGGAGCCGCCCTGCTTCTCCGTCATCGCCATCCCGCAGAGGGCACCTCGCTTGTGCTCGGCGGGGATCGAGCGCTCGTCGTAGTCGAGCGAGAGAAAACGCTCTTCCCACTCGGCGGCCAGCTCGGGCTGCTTGCGCAGCGCCGGGATCGCCGAGTAGGTCATCGAGATCGGGCAGCCGACACCGCTCTCGGCCTGCATCAGCAGGGTGAACATCGCGGCGCGCGCGACATGAGCGCCCGGTCCCGGCTCGCGCCAGGGCAAGGCGTGGAGACCGTGATCGACTCCGATCCGCATCAGTTCGTGCCAAGAGCTGTCGAACTCGACCTCGTCGACGCGGTTGCCGTAGCGGTCGTGAGTACGCAGCTGGGGCTTCTTCTCATTCGCCTCGAAGCCCCACTGGATCGTCTGCGAAGAGCCGCAGATCGCCCCCAGCTCGCGCGCCTTCTCCTCGGCCCAGCCGGCACCCTCGCGATGCAGCGCCTCGATCAGGGGGCGATCTGCGTCGAAGGGGTTGTAGTCCTCCAGCGGCGGTGGCTGGTTGAAGACCTCGTGGGTGCTGCTCGACTGGCGCTCGACCGTGGCCATCGCTCGAATTGTGGCATCGATAGCATCGCCGCGCGCATGGCCCCGAAGATCCCAGTCGAGAACCCCGTCGTCGAGCTCGACGGCGACGAGATGACCCGGATCATCTGGGCGTTCATCAAAGAGCAGCTGATCCTGCCCTACCTCGATCTCGAGCTCATTTACTTCGATCTCGGGATCGAGAGCCGCGACGCGACCGAAGATCGGATCACGGTCGAAGCCGCGGAAGCGATCAAGGAGCACGGCGTCGGCGTCAAGTGCGCGACCATCACCCCCGACGAGGCGCGGGTGGAGGAGTTCGGGCTGAAGGAGATGTACCGCTCGCCGAACGGGACCATCCGCAACATCCTCGGCGGCGTCATCTTCCGGGAGCCGATCGTGATCTCCAATATCCCGCGCCTGGTGCCCGGCTGGACGAAGCCGATCGTGATCGGCCGCCACGCTTTCGGCGATCAGTATCGGGCCACCGACATGGTCGTTCCCGGCGAGGGGACCCTGACCCTGACCTACGCCCCCAAGGACGGCTCTCAACCGATCGAGCTCGATGTCTACGACTTTCCAGGAGGTGGCATCGCGATGGCGATGTACAACCTCGACGACTCGATCCGAGACTTCGCCAGAGCCTCGATGCGATACGGGCTGGAGCGCGGCTATCCGGTCTATCTCTCGACCAAGAACACGATCCTGAAGCGCTATGACGGCCGCTTCAAGGACATCTTCGCCGAGGTGTATGAGAACGAGTTCCGCTCCGAGTTCGAGGCCAAGGGGATCACCTACGAACACCGGCTGATCGACGACATGGTCGCCGCCGCGCTGAAGTGGGAAGGCGGCTATGTGTGGGCCTGCAAGAACTACGACGGCGACGTGCAGTCCGACACCGTTGCCCAGGGGTTCGGCTCGCTGGGCCTGATGACCAGCGTGTTGATGAGCCCCGATGGCAGGACGGTGGAGGCAGAGGCTGCGCACGGAACCGTCACCCGCCACTACCGCCAGCACCAGGAAGGCAAGCCGACCTCAACCAACCCGATTGCGTCGATCTTTGCCTGGACGCGGGGACTTGCCGCACGCGCTCGTCTAGACGAAACGCCCGACCTGTCACGGTTCGCCGCGACGCTCGAGCAGGTCTGCATCGAGACGGTCGAGAGCGGCAAGATGACCAAGGACCTGGCGCTGCTCGTCGGCAACGACCAGGACTTCCAGACGACGCAGGAGTTTCTCGCGTCTATCGACGAGAACCTTCAGAAGGAGATGAACAAGTGAGCAGTCCCGTCAAGGTCACCGTCACCGGCGCCGCCGGGCAGATCGGCTACGCGATCCTCTTCCGCATCGCCTCGGGCGAGATGCTCGGCAAGGACACCTCCGTCCATCTCAACCTGCTCGAGATCCCGGATGCGGTCAAGGCCGCCGAGGGCACGGCGATGGAGCTGGACGACTGCGCGTTCCCGCTGCTCGCCGGCATCGACATCTTCGACGACGCCAAGCCGGCGTTCGAGGGGTGCAACGTCGCCCTGCTCGTCGGTGCCCGCCCCCGGGGGCCGGGAATGGAGCGCTCGGACCTGCTCGAGGCCAACGGCGGCATCTTCAAGCCGCAGGGGGAGGCGATCAACGCGGGCGCCGCCGACGACGTGAAGGTGCTCGTGGTCGGCAATCCGGCGAACACCAACGCCCTGATCGCGATGGCAAACGCTCCCGACGTGCCGAACGAGCGCTTCACGGCGATGGTCCGTCTCGACCACAACCGCGCGATCGCGCAGCTCGCGAAGCGCACGGGGGCGGCGGTCTCCGAGATCACCAACATGACCATCTGGGGCAACCACTCGACGACGCAGTACCCGGACCTGGTCAACGCCAAGGTCAAGGGTGAGTCGGCCTGGGAGGCGGTCGGCGACGAGTCGTGGATCGCGGATGAGTTCATCCCGACCGTCGCCAAGCGCGGCGCCGCCATCATCGACGCGCGCGGCGCGTCGTCGGCCGCCTCGGCCGCGAACGCGGCGATC
>JBIOVI010000071.1:0-48270 GCA_044867645.1 Solirubrobacterales bacterium
TCTTCTGCCCTCTCGATGGCGGCGAGGGAGTCGAGTAGCTGCTCGCGGTCCTCGCCCAGGGCCACCGCCCGGCGCTCGAAGGCAGAGCGGGTCGTGGCGAGGGAGAAGGCGAGGTCGGCTGGGTCGAAGTCGGGGTTGGCCCGGAGGTGGGTGGCGAGGCGGGTGGCCGCCTCGCGCAGGGCGGGCTCGGTCTTGGCCGAGAGGGTCAGCGGGATCGGGGCCGGGGGGGGTTGGCTCGGCCTGCGGACGGGGACGGGGGCGGGGCTCTCTGTCAGTACGAGGTGACAATTCGTCCCGCCCATCCCGAACGAGCTGACGCCCGCAACCAGGGGGCGACCGTCGTGCGGCCAGGCTCCGTGGTGGTCCTGAACCCGAAGGCGCAGAGCCTCGAGCGGGATGTCCGGGTTCGGCTGCTCGAAGTTCAGGCTTGCCGGGATTTCCCGGTGTTCGATGGCGAGTGCCGCCTTGATCAGCCCGACGATGCCCGCCGCACCCTCGAGATGCCCGACATTGGTCTTGGCGGAGCCGACCGGCAACGCATCGCCGCTTGGCCTTGCCGAGCCGAGGGCAGCACCCAGCGCAGCGGCCTCAATCGGGTCGCCGACGACAGTCCCGGTACCGTGCAGCTCGACGTACTGGACGCTGGATCGCTTCAATCCCGCGCGTCGGTAGGCTCGCCGCAAGACGGTCTCCTGCGCCACCTGACTGGGCACCGTCAAGCCCTCGGCCGGACCGTCGTTGTTAACAGCGCTACCGGCGATCGTGCAGTAGACGTGGTCCCCGGCCTTTTCCGCCGCCGCGAGTGACTTCAGCACGACGAGCCCGCCCCCCTCGCCCCTGACGTACCCGTTCGCTCGCGCATCGAAGGTGAAGCAGCGCCCGTCCGGCGAGAGCCCGCCGAACCTGGACGCGCCGAGCGCAGCACGTGGGTCGATGTTGAGGTGAACGCCACCGGCGAGCGCGAAGCTCGCCTCGCCCCTGCGCAAGCTCTCGCACGCCAGGTGCACGGCTACCAGGGAAGATGACTGAGCCGCGTCGACGGTAAGGCTCGGGCCGGTCAGGCCGAGCGTGTAGGAGACCCGGTTGGCGATGATGCTGCGGTGCAGTCCGGTCACCGTGTGGCGGCCGATCGCGTCCGGGCCGCTCTGGTAGGTCAGATTTGAATAATCGCCCGCAATTGCACCCAAGAACACCCCTGCCTGGTCGCCACGGATCGCGCTCGGCACAACTCCGGCGTCTTCCAGTGCCTCCCAGGCAAGCTCGAGGACGAGGCGCTGTTGAGGGTCCATCGCCGCCGCCTCGCGGGGTGAGATGTCGAAGAAGGCCGGGTCGAACCGGTCCACCCGATCGAGGAAGGCGCCAAAGCGACCGCCCGCCTCACCCTCTGCGAATGCCCCCATCCGGTCGATCGGGGTCGCGGCGATGGCGTGCTGCCCAGCCGCCAGCAGCCGCCAGAACGCCTGCGGATCGGGTGCTCGCGGCAGACGACAGGAGACGCCGACGACCGCGATCGACGAACGCTCGGCTGGAGCCTCAGCCATTCAAAATCCCCCCGAAATTCCCTGTAACGGTGAAAGAAAAGAGCTACAAAAAACAATGTAGTCCTCAAACATCGAAAAACCCAAAGCCGGGCTCCACCGGCGACGGGTTCTAGTGAGAAGGGGGCTGTGCGCCGCTGGCGGTAAGCGCGATCGCCGCCATGACGAGGCCGTCCTGGACGAGCCACCTGCCCCGGAACCCGCTTAGCTCAGAGTGGCCGAGGAGCGGCCCCGGAACCAGCAACCGTGCGGTGAAGCTCATCTGCCGCGGATCAATCGCAACCACAGCGTCTTCGAAGCCGAGCCACCTTTCCGCAAGCGGAAACCATGCCTTGTAGATGGACTCCTTGATGCTGAAGAGCAGGCGGTCCCAGTGCACTCCGGGCGCCGCGCGAGCGAGATCGCGTAGCCGATCTCGCTCGTCGGGTAAGGCAATATCGCCGAGCAACCCGTCGGGTAGCGCCTGGTTGGGCTCCGCGTCGACGCCGATCGTCGCCACGTCAGCGCGGCGGGCGACCGCACACCCCCGGTAGCCGTCGCAGTGGGTGATGCTGCCGACGATTCCAGCCGGCCAGCGCGGCTCGCCGCGAGCTCCCGATGGGATCGCCACGGCGGAGACGCCCAGCTGCTCGAGCGCTTCGCGTGCGCAAGCGCGTGCGGTAACGAACTCCCGGCGCCGCTTCTCGACGGCCCGGCCGACGGCGGCCTCCTCCTCGGGGAAGGAACCCACGTCGAGAATGTCGCCGCGGGTCGATGCCACCGCGACGTCGGCGGGCAAGATCTGCTCAAGCACGTTCCGCTTTCGGCAGGATTCGGCGAGGCACGTACTCCCGGCTGCCGCGATATCGCCGCTCGCGCGGATAGCCCAGGGAGACCTCCTCGAAGCGCACGCCGTCGTGCCAGGTCGTGCGCGGAATGTGCAAGTGCCCGTAGACCACCGCGGTGGCGCGGAAGCGAAGGTGCCAGTCGGCTGTGCGATTGGTGCCGCACCATTGGGCGAACTCCGGATGGCGGAGCACGCGGGTCGGCGCGGCGATCAGAGGAAAGTGATTGACCAGGACCATCGGCAGAGCCGGATCGCTCGCAGTGAGGCGCTTCTCTGTCTCGGCCACACGAACATGGCACCAGGCCTGCCGGCTCGGATAAGGGTCGGGGTGCAGCAGGAACTCGTCGACGCAGACCACCCCAGCGTCATAAGCGCGCTGGAGTGCCTCCTCCCGGGTCGAGCCATTGCGCCCGAAGCTGTAGTCGTAGAGGAGGAACAGTGGCGCCACCTGCACCGGACCGCCCTCGCCATCCCAGATCGGATACGGATCCTCGGGCGTGATCACGCCGATCTCCCTGCAGAGCTCGACCAGGTGGAGATAGCGCCGCTCTCCACGCAGTTGTGGTGGATCGTCGGAATACGCCAACAGCTCGTGGTTCCCCGGCGCCCAGATCACCCTCGAGAAGCGTTCGCGCAGGGTGCGCAGCGCCCACTCGACATCGGCCAGCGAGTCGGCGACATCGCCGCCGACGATCAGCCAGTCGCCCTCCGCCTCGGGCCGAAGCCGGCCGAGGACCGCGCGGTTCTCGGCGTGGTCAACGTGCAAGTCGCTGACCGCAAACAGCCCCCGCCCCTTCAAGGCCGGGGAAAGGAGCTCGCCTGCCATTGCATTGCCAACTTCTCGAGCGCACCGGCGACCCGGGCACGAGTCTCGCTTGGCGCTATCACCTCGTCGACGAAACCACCGGCTGCCGCCACATCCGCCCCGAGGTGCTGCTGGGCATATGCAGCGGCAAGGGCGTGCTGCGCGGCGATCGGATCGCCGGCCGCGTCGAGCTCGCGGCGGTGGATGATCCCGGTCGCCGAGAGGGCGTTCATCACACCGATCTCGGCCTGCGGCCAGGCGAACACGAGGTCCGCCCCGAGGCCCCTCGAATTCATCGCGATGAACGCGCCTCCGAATGCCTTGCGCAATACAACGGTGACGCGGGGGACGGTCGCCGTCGCGAAGGCGCGCACTAGCGAGGCACCGAAGCGGATCACACCCGCCCTCTCCTGCCGCAGGCCCGGCATGAAGCCCGGCGTGTCGACGAGAACGACCAGCGGCAGGCCGAACGCGTCGCAGGTCGCTACAAAACGAGCCGCCTTCTGGGAGGACTCGACGTCGAGCACCCCCCCGAGGTACCGCGGCTGGTTTGCGATCAAGCCAATCGGGCGCCCCTCGATCCGCGCGAACCCGGTCATTACGCTGCGCGCCCAGCGTGGCGCGACCTCGAGCAGCGAGCCGGAATCGACGATGCCGTCGCTGACCGCTCGCACGTCATAGACGCAACGCGACGACCGCGGCACGCACTCGCCAGGATCGAGCAACTCGGGGGCGCCGGCTGGAACTTGCGGCAGCTGGCCGCCCGCGCATTGCGGCAGATAGCCCAGCACGTCCCGAGCCAGGTCGGCGGCGGAGCGATCGTCCGCTACGACGAAATCGCAGACACCGTTCCGCTCGTGCAGCCGGTGCCCGCCCAGCTCCTGTGTTCCGATCTCCTCGCCGGAGACGTCGCGCACCACCCTCGGCCCGGTCAAGAACATCGCCGCGTCCCCGGTCATCAGGACAAAGTCGGTCAGCGCCGGCGAATAACAGGCGCCTCCCGCGGCCGGCCCGGAGACGATCGAGATCTGGGGAACCTGACCCGACAGCAGCGCGTTTTGCCGAAAGATCCGGCCATAGCCGCAGAGCGCCGCCGTCCCTTCCTGCATCCGCGCCCCGCCCGACTCGATGAAGCTCACGATCGGCAACTGCGAACGGCCTGCTAGCTGAAGCACATGCTCGATCGTGTCTGCCTGCGCCACCCCGAGCGAGCCCCCGAGGAAGTTCGCGTCCTGCGCGTAACAGGCAATCGGGCGACCGTTGACGCGGCCGAGTCCCGCGACGACTCCGTCTCCAGGGTGACCATGCGAACCGATCCGAGCCGGCACCACACCCGACCGGATCGTTTCGAGCGAGTCGCCGTCGCAGAGCAACTCCAGTCGCTCGAGCGGTGTGCGGACGTTCTCCTTCAAACTGCCATTTGAAGTCCCTGCGATCCCGGTCGAGCTGGCCACATCCCACCCCCTTTGCCCAGGCTCTCGGGCCTACGTAGTCTCGGTCGCCGCGCGGGCGCCGTCGAGCGCATCCAAGGTGTGACCGCAGTGCGGGCAGGTGACGGCGCCCGCCGGTCCCCGCACGGCCGGGACCTTCTCCGAGGACTGCTTGGGAGCGGCCTCGCGCAGGGCGCGCAGCTCGAGCCGCAGGTCGGCTACCGAGAGCCTCTCTTCGCTGGCCCGTCGCAGCCATTCTCGCTGCACCTCGGTGTCGAACGGTGCGAGCAGGACGTGGTGACTCCAGGTCAGCTTGTCACTACGTAGTGACAAATCGAAGCGCGACGCGACCCATGCCATGTTTCTCAGGCTCGCCACGTCGTAGCCGGTAACCCGAGCCGCCTCCGCGTATTTCTCCCCCCACCGCGAGGTGCCGTAGCGGACCCAGTCGCCGACCCACCACTGGCTGCATCTGCCGATCGCCCCAAGGCGGCGACCCGTCGCCAGCCAGTCGGAATGGCCCAGATCGTTCTTGGGTGCCCAGGCAATCCTCGAGATCGCGCTCGAGCCCCTCACCTCCCCCGGGGTCGAAGCCGCCGCGCGAGCCGGCAGTCCCCTCGACGGGCGAGGAGACGGAGGAGTTTTGACGGCGTCGGCTGACCCAGACACAGGCATCACAGGATTGGTTGAACGGGCAGCACTCTGCTGCCGAATGGCTGGCACAAGACATATCCCCCTGCAAATTTCCTCTGCACAGATCCCTGTAGCAGAGGCACTTATATCTATCATCGCCGCTCCCCCTCCGGCTACCCCAATATGGCGCGCGGGACGGGTGGTGCTTGGCCATGATGTAGCGGTTCAGGGGGCCTCGAGCGACTCCTGGGCTTCTCCGTCCTCCGCCGCCGGCTTACCCAGATCAGCCTCCCCTTCGAGCTCCTCCAAGCTCAGCGCCACGACGAGCTCGGCATGGCAGTCGGGAAGCAGCCGGCCCAGCGCCTCCTCGACCTTGCGCAGGCGGCGCTGGACGGTGTGGCGATCGACCCCGAGCGCGGCGGCGGCCGTCGCGGCATTCAGCCCGGCCGAGAAATAGGCGCGCAGCGTCTCCCGCAGCACCGCACCGGAATCGCCGTGGCCTTCGAGGGGCGCGAGATAGGTCTCGTACAGCGACTTGGATAGCGCCGAGTCGCGCAGCACGCCGGCGAGGAGGATCACGTCGCTGGCGCGGGTCAGCCGCTGTCGCTTCCGCAGCATCACCTCCAGCGCCGCCTGCGCCTCGCGGTGGGTCAGGCGCCAGCCTTCGACGTCCCTGTGTGGCTCGCCGACCGCAAGCAAGACATCCGGAGCGACGCTGTCGTCCAGCTGGCGTTCCACGTCGGCGATCTCGAGCTGCCGCCGCGCGCCGAGCCAGGCCCAGACGATCTCGTTGAGACGCGGCACGAGCAGAATCTGGCAATCGAGGGCCGCAGCCAGGGCCCGCACTCCCGCCTCCGCCTCGGGTCCCTTGAGGATCATGCCAAGGTGCCAAGCGTCGAATGGGTATTTGAGATCGCCCACGTCGGCGGGGCTCTCGCCGGCAACCATCCGCTGCACCCGTTCCGCCAGGCGCTGTGACGACGAGCGGCGTATCCGTCCGAGCTCGTTCGTGTACTCGGTCGCCACCGCCGCCATCAATCGATCGACGTGCGGTCCCTGCGCCCTCATGATCTTCCGCAAGGCGTGGCTCGGGAAGCGGTCGGCTTCTTCCATGATGAATTCCCCGAGGAGCCTGTCGCCGGCGGCGTAGCGACGCAGCATCGTGTCCAGCTTCACCCCATAGCGCGCCGCGCGCCGCGCCTGGGCCGCGGCGACCGAAGGGATCGGCTCCGACCACTCCTCGCCCTTCTCTACATAGGCGAGGACGTAGTCCAGGCTGTTTTTGACCGTCGCCCGCACCCCGGCCACGTACTCCGGGTCTTCGCCCCCTTCCGGCCCGGACAGAGTGAGAGCGCGGGCGAAGAGCGCCTCTTCGATCTCCGGGGCTCGCTCCCGCAAGCGGGCGACGAGCTCAGCCCGGATCCCGTTGAGCGAGTCGTCCTCGCCATTTCGGACCCGGCTCACCAGGCGCTGCACCACTCTCTAGGCGGGCAAAGCTCACGACGCCACGACGGAGATTCCCCTGTCATTGCGACCTCCCTTTATACACACGCTAGTACCCAGAGATGGGCGCGTCAAATGGCGGCGCGCGAAAGCGCACCCTCGATTCAGGCCTTAGCACCGTCCCTGACCTGGTTCTCGAGCAGGGCGGCGACAGCCCTGGCCAGGCGCTCGCCACGACGCGTCAGCACGTACTCGGTATGGGGCGGGCGGCCAGGCACCAGGCGGCGCTCGACGATTCGCTCCTGCTCGAGCTGCTCGAGGCGCTCGGACAGCGTCGTCGGCGAGACCCCCGGCAGCGACTGACGGAACTCGTTGAAGCGGGACGCGCCGCTGGCACAGGCGTAGATCGTCGCCAGCGTCCAGCGCCGCTCGAGCAGGCCCGCCAAGGCCCGCAGCTCGGGCGGAACCGGGGCGCAGCTACGACAGCGCGGTGACACCGGCCCCGCTCTCGGCCGGCTCGAGCGCCAGCTCGAAGACCTCGCCCACGCTCATCACCGGGTGGAAGGTCATCTGCTCTTGGACCTCGTCGGGGACCTCGGCGAGGTCGCCCCGGTTGCGCTCGGGCAGGATCACCTCGGTCAGGCCGGCAGCGTGGGCGGCGAGCACCTTCTGCTTCAGCCCGCCGATCGGCAGCACCCTGCCCTGCAGCGTCACCTCACCGGTCATCCCAACGGTGTGCTTGACCGGCCGCCCGGACAGCAGCGAGACCAGCGCCGTCGTCATCGCCGTACCGGCGCTGGGGCCGTCCTTTGGGATCGCCCCCGCCGGCACGTGCAGGTGGAACTCGCGCTGGAAGCCGCCTGGGTCGATGCCGAGCTGCTCGCGGTGCGAGCGGACGTAGGAGAGCGCGATCCGCGCCGACTCCTTCATCACGTCGCCGAGCTGTCCGGTCAGCACCAGTCCCTTGTCGCCGTCCATCGCGGTCGCCTCGATGAAGAGCACGTCGCCGCCGGTTCCGGTCACGGCGAGCCCGGTCGAGACGCCGGGGATCGCGGTGCGCTCGACCGACTCCTGGAAGAAGCGCTGGCGGCCGAGAGTGTCGTGGACGGCGTCGGCATCGAGCGCGACCGGCCCGGCGGCGTCGCCCGAAGCGATCCGCGTCGCCGCCGCGCGCAGCAGCTTGCCCAGCTCGCGCTCGAGCTGGCGCACGCCGGCCTCGCGGGTGTACTCGGTGACGACCCTCTCGAGCACGTCGTCGCCGACCTCGACCTCGTCGGCCTCGAGCCCGTTGCGCCGCAGCTGACGCGGCAGCAGGTAGCCGCGCGCGATCGCCAGCTTCTCCACCGTCGTGTAGCCGTCGAAGGCGATCGTCTCCATGCGGTCGAGCAGCGGCGCCGGGATCGTGTCGGTCAGGTTCGCCGTTGCCAGGAAGACGACCTCGGAGAGGTCGACCTCGACGTCGAGGTAGTGGTCGCGGAAGGAGTGATTCTGTGCCGGGTCGAGCACCTCCAGGAGCGCCGCCGAGGGGTCGCCACGCCAATCGGCGCCGACCTTGTCGACCTCGTCGAGCAGGATCACCGGGTTCATCGTGCCGGCGTCGCGTAGGGCGCGGACGATCCGACCCGGCAGGGCGCCGATGTAGGTGCGGCGGTGGCCGCGGATCTCGGCCTCGTCGTGGAGGCCACCGAGCGATATGCGGACGAACTCGCGCCCCAGCGCGCGAGCGATCGACTCGCCAATCGAGGTCTTGCCGGTGCCCGGCGGGCCGACCAGGGTCAGGATCGCTCCGTTGGCACGGCTGTCTTCTTCGCCCTTGCCGCGATCCTCGCGCAGCTTGCGGACGGCGATGAACTCGGTGATCCGTCGCTTCACGTCGTCGAGGCCGGCGTGGTCGGCGTCGAGCACCTCGCGCGTGTGTATGGGGTCGAGCCGCTCCTCGGAGCGCTTCGACCAAGGCACGGCGATCAGCCAATCGAGGTAGCTGCGGATCATCGACGACTCCGGCGACTGCTCGCCCTGGCGCTCGAGCCGGCGTAGCTCACGCTCGGCCTGCTCGGCAACGGCCTCCGGCATCCCAGCCTCGGCGATCTTGCGCTCGTACTCCTCGATCGGGCTGCCCTCGTCCTCGCCCAGCTCCTTGCGGATCGACTCCATCTGCTTGCGCAGGAAGTAGTCGCGCTGCTGCTTTTGGGCGCCGGACTCGACGTCCTCGCGGATGCGGCTGCGTACCTGTAGCTCGGCGAGCCGCTCACGCTGCATCTCGACCGCGAGCTGGAGGCGGGCGGTGACGTCCAGGGTCTCCAGCAACCGCAGCTTCTGCTCGAGCGTGAGGTCGGGACTGAGCCCCGTGGTGTCGGCAAGCGCGCCCGGCTCCTCGACCGAACGCAAGAAGGCGGCGACGCGGCCATCGTCGCCGCGCAGCTCGAGGATCTCTTCGATGACGGCCCGATACTCGCGCTCCAGCTCGTGGGTGTGCTCGTCGTCCGGATGCCCATCGTGAACCTCTTGCACGTCGACCCGCAGCGAGTCGGTGTCGCCAGCGTGCCCGACCCCCGCCAGGCCGCGATGCAGTCCGAGCACGGTCGCCACGGGGGTACCGCTGCGCGAGCGGCCGTGCTCGATCACCTCGGCGACCACGCCGACGCGGCCGAACTTGCCGTCGCGGCGAGGAAGCAGGAAGACCCGTTCCTCCTCGCCGACGTCGATCGGCAGCGTGGCGGATACGGAGGGGAAGACGATCGTCTCGTCGAGTGGAACCAGGAGATAGGCCATGTCGCAGTCCAATTTCTGTAGTTAGTCTCAAAATAGGATAGCGCGGCCAACCGGTCGCCCTCGAGCCACGGCCGGGGCAACGGGGGACTAGCGCGCTATGACGGAGCGAGCGCCGGCAACCCGAACGGCAGCGGAGAGCGTCTCGATGTCGTAGGCGCCGTCATGCCGCCGCCCGTTGACGAAAAAGGTCGGCGTGCCGGTGACGCCGCTGACGTCGGCCGAGTCGACGTCCTCCTCGATCCGCGACGCGTGAACATGCCGGCGCAGCTCCTCCTCGTAGCGGTCGAGGTCGAGATTGAGCTGCCCGGCGTAGTTAAGAAGGTCGGGGAAATTCAGCTCGCCCTGGTGGTCGAGCAGCAGATCGTGCATCTCCCAGAACTTCCCCTGAGCGGCCGCCGCCTCAGAAGCCTCCGCGGCAAGCTCGGCGTGAGGGTGGACGTCGGAGAGGGGCAGGTGGCGCCAGACGTAGCTGACGTCGCCGAAGTCGGCGAGCAACTCGCGCACGACCGGCTCGGCTTTGCCGCAGTACGGGCACTCGAGATCCCCGTACTCGACGACCGTCACCGGCGCCTCGGCCGGCCCGCGGAGGTGATCGCGGTTGGGATCGACCGGCACGGCGAGGTCGACCAGCGTCTCCGAGGTGCCCAGTAGCGCGCGGATGCGCGCCTTGCGGGGGAGCATGGCCGTGGCCCGAAAGACCAGCCAGGCCAAGGCTGAGGCGCAGATCGCCGCGCTCAGCACGCCCAGCTTCGCCTCCCGCAGCTCGGCCCCTTCGAAGGCCAGCGCCGCGATCAACAGCGAGACCGTAAAGCCGATCCCCGCGATCGCACCGCTCCCGGCCGTGGCGGCCCAGCCGACCGGCGGATGGAGCCGACCCCTGCTCAGCCCGGCGACCAGCCATGCGGCTCCAGTCACCCCGATCGGCTTGCCGAGCACGTAGCCGAGGAGGATCCCGAGCGTGATCGGCGACGAGTAGGCACGCACGAGGAAGTCCCAATCGATCGCGATGCCGACATTGGCCAGCGCGAACAGGGGCACGATGACGTAGCTCGTCCAGGGGTGGTAGAGCTGCAGCAGGCGGGCGTTTGGCGAGACGGCCGCCTCTAGCCCTGCCCGGGCGGAACGCGCCAGTTCCGGCGTCGGCTGTTCGCGAAAGCGGCGAAACAGATCCGTCGCCCGCTCGAGCTCACCGCGGCCCGCCGGATAGGCCCAGGTGATCAGACCAACCGCCAGCCCGAGCACAACGGGGTCGACGCCCGATTCGAACAGCGCCACCCAGGCCGCTACCGCGAGGAGGAAGTAGACGAGTCCATGGCGGATCCCGGCCGCGCGGGCGGCGAGGATCAGGAAGAAGACACCGACGGCGATCAGCAGCGGTTCCAGGGCCACGTCGCCGCTGTAGACGATCGCTATGACCAGCAACGCCACCACATCGTCGACGACGATGATCGTCAGCATGAAGGCACGCAGGCGATCGAGGAAGCGCGGCCCGACCAGTGCCAGCATGCCCAGGGCGAACGCGGTGTCGGTCGACATCGCCACGCCCCATCCCGCCGCCCCATCCCCGCCGCCGTTCACGAGCAGGTAGATCGCGACCGGGACCGCCATCCCACCGAGAGCGGCAAGCACAGGCAGGGTCAGACGGCGACGCTCCCGCAGCTCGCCGAGGTCGAACTCTCGCCGGACCTCCAACCCGACGACGAAGAAGAAAAAGGTCATCAAACCGCCGTTGACCCACTCGCGCAGGTCCTGGGAGATGCCCGAGCCGCCAACTTGGATCGACAGTTGGGTGCGCCAGACACTCTCGTAGGAGGAGAGGTCGACGTTGGCCCAGGCGAGGGCGGCGACGGCGGCGGCGAGCAGCACGCTGGCGCTGCCGGTCTCGGTCGTGAGGAACTCGCGCAACGGCGCCTGCAGGCCGCGCCCCCAGGCGGTTCGACCGCTGAACGCCGATCTGACCCGGGAGTTGCTCATCGCGACTAGCTTTTCATCCTCCCGGGCGAACGAAGACCGTACGCTGTACCCGTGCCCGGACCGGTCAGTCGCGTCCTTTCGACTTCGCAGCTCGCGACGCTCGCCCAGCACGGCGAGGAGCTGACCGCCGCGGCCGGCGAGACGCTGTTCCAGGTCGGCGACGAGACCTACCCCTTCATCGCGATCCTCGAGGGCGAGGCGGCGGTCACCGACGCCTCGGGCCGGGAGATCGTCCGCCACGGGGCATCCGGCTTCCTCGGCGAGATGAACCTACTCTCGGGGCAGACCGTCTTCCTCACCGCTGTCGTCACCGAGCCCATGCGCTACATCGCGGTCGAGCGCGAAGCCCTCAGGCGGCTGCTCTTCGAGGACGAGGCGCTCTCCGACCTGCTGCTCTCGGCCTTCGTCCAGCGTCGCGAACTGCTGCAGCGGGAGGAGGGAGTCGGGATCGAGATCGTCGGCCCGCGCGACTCGGGGGAGACCCGCCGCCTGCTCGAGTTCGCACGGCGCGGGCGACTGCCCTATTCCTGGATCGATCCCGAGCAGAGCGAGGATGCGGCGGCGCTGATCGAGCACCTCGACCCCGCCGAGATCCCGCTCGTGCGTCTCCCCGGCGGGCGAGACCTGCGCCAGCCGACCAATGGCGAGCTCTCGCGCGCGCTGGGAATCGGGCTCGAGCTCGGTAAGCGCGAGGACGTTGACCTGCTCGTCGTCGGCGGCGGCCCGGCCGGTCTGGGTGCGGCTGTCTACGGCGCCTCCGAGGGTCTGGACACGCTGCTGATCGAGAGCACCGTGCTCGGCGGACAGGCGGGGACCTCGCGCCGGATCGAGAACTACCTCGGCTTCCCGGCCGGGATCAGCGGCACCGAGCTGACCAGCCGCGCGGTGACCCAGGCGCGCAAGTTCCAAGCACGAACGGCGACGCCCTACCGCGCCGAGGCGCTCGAGCCCGGTCCTGACCGCCACCTCGTCCGGCTCGAGGGCGGCACCGAGGTCACGGCGCGGGCGGTGCTGCTCGCGACCGGGGCCGAATACCGGCGCCTGCCGGTGGCCAACCTTGACCGCTACGAGGGGATCAGCGTCTTCTATGCGGCCGGCCCGCCCGAGGCGCAGCTCTGCGGCGCCCAGCGCGTCGGGGTCGTCGGCGGCGGCAACTCGGCCGCCCAGGCCGCCGTCTGGTTGGCGCGTGGCGGTGCCCTGGTCACCCTCCTGCACCGCCGCGCCGACCTGAGCGAGACGATGTCCCACTACCTGATCGAGGAGCTCGACCGCTACGGCGTCGTGGTGCGCGACAAAAGCGAAATCGCCGTCCTGCACGGCGAGGACGACCAGCTCGACGGCGTGACGCTGAGCGACGGCGAGCAACTGCCCCTCTCCTTCCTCTTCTTCTTTCTCGGCGCGGTCCCCTGCACCGAGTGGCTTGGCGACGTCGTCGCCCGCGACCCCGACGGCTTCATCCTGACCGGCCCCGAAGCCAGCGCCGACGGCCTGCTCGAGACCAGCGTCGCCGGGGTCTACGCCGCCGGCGACGTCCGCGCCGGCTCGATCAAGCGCTGCGCGACCGCGGTCGGCGAGGGCGCAACGGTGGTGCGCTTCGTCCACGAGCACCTCGCGCCCGCTGCCGCGCCGCTCTGAGTCGAGGTTAGTAGGCCGAGACGAGCGCACAGGGAAGTGGAATCGTCCCCTGCTTGTGACCTTCGCCGGGGGCGCCGTCCGGCCAGCTGTAGTGAATCTTGGTGAAGTGGTATTTGCCGTCCTGGGAGCAGAGCCGAACGCGGAAGAGCGACACATTCATTTTCCCTTTTGCGACGGTCCCTTCGGCGCAGTTGGGGTTGCAGACCTTTTCTTCCCCGACGCCGCTGCCGGCAGCCTTGCTCGCGCCCCATTCGCTCCACTTCAGCTTGGTCGCGATCAGGCCGGCGTCGCCGCAGGCGATGATGATCCTGCTCGGCTTGAAGGCGGCGCCGTTGCAGCCGCTGGTCACATAGGTCTTGCTCACGGGCTTGGCGGCCGCCGCGGAGACCACCAGCGCACAGAGCAGAGCCCCGGCGACGATTGGCAAAAGGCGACCGAACAGGCGTCTACGCACGATTTGGCAACCCTACTCAGGGTCCCGGCGGCAAAGAACGCCGCGGGGCCACAAGCCCATTGCACAGCGGTAGGGTCGGCCCGTGACCGAGGAGCATCTCGAGCTAACGCCGATCGGCAGGGTCGAGTCGCCTTTGGACGACCCCGCGACGGCGCCGAAGCAGGGTGACGAGGGCGCGCCCGATGCGTGGCTCGTCTTCTCCGCCGACCTGGTCGAGGGGCTGCGCGGGATCGAGGTCGGCGACGACGTTGTCGTCCTCACCTGGCTCGACCGGGCGCGGCGCGACGTGCTCGCGGTCCACCCCCGTGGCGATCCCTCGCGCCCGACCCAGGGCGTGTTCGGCACCCGCTCTGCCGACCGGCCCAACCCGATCGGATTGCACCGGGTGGAGGTGGCGGAGATCGATGGCAACCGCCTCCGGGTTCGCCGGCTGGAGGCGCTCGACGGCACCCCGATCCTCGACCTCAAGCCGGTGCTGAGCGCCGACGTCGGCGAGCGCTGAGCCGAGCGGTCGATGCGGAGCGGCGTCTGCTGAAGCGGCGGTATTCAGCACTCGATTGACTACTCCAGTTTCTTGAACGAGGATGTCGCGCATGAGCCCCGCCAGGCGCATGGCACAGGCCCTGCGCCGCCGCCCAGAGCATCCGATCGGACCGCGCGACCTGCTCCAGCTCACGACCCGGTCCCATCGCTGGCTCGCCGGCGCTGGAGTGGTGCTGCTTTTGGGCTTCGCGATCGCGATGGCCACCGTGTCCCTGCCACGGCCCATATCCGGGCTCGGCGACACCTTCGACAATCTCGTCCGCAACCTGATCACGGCATCCGTGATCGGAGGGCTTGCCTACCTCTGGTTTTACTTCTGGACGAGCGCGAGGGCGACGCGCCATCTGCTGCAGTTGGCTCAGCGGGCTCCGGAGCGGCTGTTTCCCCACTCCCCGGAAGCCGGGTTCGCCGACCTCGTATTTGGGCGCGACCGCCTGGTCGATGAGATCACCGCCAGCCTCCGACCTCCGTTCGACACCGGTCCGCAGATCGTCGTCGGGGACACGGGCGCCGGCAAGACCACGCTGCTGCTGGCTCTCGCCGCCCACCTTGCCCGCGAGAACTTCGTCCTGCCGATCGTGCTCAGCCTCCGCGACAAGGACAACGACCTCGAGACGCTCGGCTTCACCGAGCTGGCGATCAAGCGCTTTCACGAGCTGATCGATCCGCACATCAGGACGGAGGCCGAGGCCGACAAGCTGTGGCGCTGGATGCGACGCCGGCGCCAGATCGTGGTGCTGGCGGATGACCTGGACAGGTCTCCCACAACCGGCGGCGACGACCCTTACAAGACGCAGATCAGGCTCGCGCTGGACGCCGCCCGCCGCCGCAACCTGCCGCTGGTGCTGACGACCTGCCCGGCCGGACTGCCGCCCGATCTGCAGGAGCCGCCGATCGACCTCGCCCAGTGGCCGCTCGAGAACCACCCCGCGGCCTGCGATTACGTCCTCCGGAGAGCCGGAAGGTCGAAGCACGACGAGGACGCGCGTGGGCTCGTGGACGAGAACATCGAGGCTGGCGAACTGCTCGAAAACGCGTTCTACCTCGACCTCCTGGCACGGCTTCTGCGCACCGGTGACCTCGAGCCGCCGCCAGCCGGCGGCAGGCATGGAGCCCGCGTCGCGCTGCTCGACGCCGAGCGCAGGCGCCTGCGAGGCGACGGCGTCGTCGACCCGAGCGAACACGAGAGGCGCGAGCGGGCCCTGCGGCGGGTCGAGGGCCTCGCCGCCGCCTGGCTGTCGCCGAGAAGCGACCCCGATTTCGACTCCCAGTGGCTCGACGCGATCCGCGACGGCGAGCGGTTCGGCCTTCTCTCCCTCGACGAGGAGCGTCGCCCCCAGTTCAGGCACGAGGTGCTCCACGCCTACTTCGCATCGCGAGCGATCGCCGCCGGCGATCCCGTCTGGATCGAGGCGCTGCATGAGGTCCCGGATTCCGCCCGAGTGCAGCTCGCGCTGGTGCTTGCGGCGGCCAGCGAGCACGATCCCGACTTCTGCCGGCGTGCGTGTAACGCGCTGCTGGACGACACGAAGGCGATCACGGCCGATCAGAACCTGATCGGCGCGACGGCCGCGGCCGAGGTCGCGCAGGCAGGAGCCTTCTCCGAGTACGACGGGGAGATCGCCGCCAGGTGCGCGCGTTTTCGGTCCGACGCGGGACCGGTGGTCAAGCGCGCGGCCCTCGACCAGATCGCGCTGCTGGAAGGAACGAGGGCGATCGAGGTTCTCTGGGCGTACGGCGGGGACGAGGACTACGAGGTGCGCTGGGACGCCGTGGAAAAGCTGGTCCAGCGCTGCTCGTGGACGGCGGCGAGCGATCGGGAGCGTCGGCGCCCGCCGTTGGGCGCCGACGCCTACCAGGTCCTCGATCCCAGGATCGAGGCGGCGCTGAACGCCGGCCGGCCGCTGCTGGTGAGGCCGGAGGACGAGCGACCCGATGACTGGGCGCCCGAGATCGCGCCGCTCAAGCAGATGGCGTGGATGCTGCCGGCCCTGCGTACCGGCGCGAACGATCCCGTCCTCAGAGCGAGGATCGACGAGCGCCTGCGCGACCTGCTCGATCTGGAGCAGGGTCGCGTCACCCTGCAGAGAGGCCTCGAGGCCTCGGTCGCGCAGGGATTCAAGGCCGACGCCAGGCTCTACCCGGAAGCCCCGCCCGACCCGGATGCGATCGAGATGCTGCGGGACCGTGCGGTCTTCTGGTACTCCCAGCTCAATCTCGTCCACGCGCTGGCGACACGCATGGCGCACGACCCCGATTCCAAGCCCGAGACGCTCGCCGATCTGGTCGAGCAGGTCGAGAGAAGAGAAGGGGACGCGGGGCGCCTTCGATCCGACGGAACCGCCGCGGACGGAGGACTGCATCCGCTGCTGAGGTTCGCCGCCGATCTTTGCATCGAGGGTCTCAAGGGGCCCGCGGACGAGCGACCGCGCAGAGTCCGCCGCCGGGTTTGGGACGACGAGGGGGTGATCGTGTCCGGGCGCCCCAACGAGCTCGCTCCGCGCGCCGCGCAGCTGGTCGGCGAGATCACCGTCCTCCTCGACCTCAACGAGACCGGCAGCTTCCAGCAGCGTCAGGAATTCGGCGAAGAGACGGAGATGCCCTACTGCCTGCGCGAGAGCGACGACCGCAAGGAGCTCCTCACGGCCTGCCACGAGAGCTGCCGGTTCCGCCTCTGCCCGTTTCAGCCGGCCCACGACCGGCTCTCCGCCCATCGCGAGATAAGCAGAGCCTTCTGCCGCCACCAGCGTCGTCACGCCAAGCGGTCCACCGCCCGGCGCTGGGAATCGCAGGTCAGCAGGCGTGCCCTGGTCGAGTTCTGGAAATGGCTCGAAGCCCAGGCTCGGTTTTGATCCCGGCGCCCGCAGAAAGGGCGGATCAACCTCCGGCGACGTGCAGCTCGAGCGCGTGGATCTGACTCTGGCCGAGCGAGCCGGTCTGGACCGGACCGGCGGCGCTGATCAGGTCGCCCGCGCCAGGGAGAGGATCGGGGCGTAAGCCCTTGCGGACATCGATCGCGGTCAGGCCGGGAAGGGTGATGCCCTGGGGGTCGACGACCACGAAATGGGCGTCGCCGTCCCCGTCGGGGTCGACCCGCTCGACGTAGACGATTCGCCCTTCGGTGGTGCGGCAGCTGGGCAGGCCGGATGGGCAACGGGACGGAGCAACGGTTTCGGCGGGCGTCTTCTCCCGCTCCTCGGGCGCCGAACGGTCGATGACCGGCAGCGACGCATCGGAGCTCGTCGTGCCGCCGCCGCTGTCGCCGCAGCCGGGAGCCGGCACGAACATCGCCGCAGCCGCCAGAAGAGTGACCGCGCTGCGCTTTGCGATGCCAGGCATCCGGCCAATCTACGGCTAGCCGAACTCGATCACGCTGCGGATCCCGTCCTGGGCCTCCATCAGCTCGAAGCCCCGGTTGACCTCCTCGAGGGTCAAGCGGTGGGAGATGAAGGGCTCGACGTCGATCTCGCCGGCCAGGCAACGGTCGATCAGAGCCGGGACCTGGTCGCGTCCCTTTACCCCGCCGAAGGAGGAGCCGGCGACGCGGCGGCCGGTGATCAGCAGGCGCGGGACCACGTCGAGGGTCTCTCCCTTACCGGCGACTCCCGCAATGGTGCAGAGCCCCCAGGCCATGCGCGCGGCTTCGACTGCCTGGCGCATCACGGCGACGTTGCCGGTCGCCTCGAAGGTGTAGTCGGCGCCGAAGCCCCCGGTCATCTCGAGGATCTCCTCGACCGCGTCGCCGGCGCCGTCGATCGTGTCCGTCGCACCCTGACCGCGAGCCAGCTCGAGCCGCTCCGCAGAGAGGTCGACGCAGACGATCCGCTCGGCGCCCTGCAGCCGACAGCCGGCGACCGCCCCCAGCCCGACCATTCCCGCTCCGAAGACGGCGCAGGTGCTGCCCGGCCGCACGGCGGCGGTGTTGATCGCCGCGCCGAGGCCGGTCGAGAGGCCGCAGGCGAAGAGACAGGCGTGCCCGAACGGCGCCTCGGGGCTCACCTTCGCCAGGGCGATCTCCGGCATCACCGTGTACTCGGCGAAGGTCGAGCAGCCCATGAAGTGGCGGATCCCGTCGCCGCCGCGCGAGATGCGGGTGGTGCCGTCGGGGAGGAAGCCCTTGTTCTGCTGCTCGCGGATCGCTAGGCAGAGATTGGTCCTCGGATCCAGGCAATGGACGCACTCGCCGCACTGGGGCGAGAAGAGGGTGACGACGTGGTCGCCCGGCGAGAGGGAGGCGACGTCTGGCCCGACCTGCTCGACGACCCCGGCCCCCTCGTGACCGAGCACGGTCGGCGCGTAGCCCGACGGGTCGGCGCCGGAGGCGGTGTAGAGGTCGGTGTGGCAGACGCCGCAGGCGGCGAGCCGGACGAGCACCTCGCCGGCCCGCGGCTCGGCAAGCTCGACCTCCTGGACCTCGAGCGGCTCGCCGAACTCCTCCAGCACCGCGGCGCGCATCTTCATCCTCTCCTCCTTTCGGCGAGCCCCGCGCGGATCAACCGCTCTTGAAGCGAGCGGCCTCCTCCGAGCCACCCGTCGCGTTACCCTCGCTGTAGGAGTGCGCCCCAGCGCCCGCAAGGGTGCCGCCGTCGACGATCAGGTACTCCTCGCGGATCGGGCGCCCGCCGAACCAGCACTCGAGGATCTCGCGCGTCCCCGCTGCGTAGCGGGCCTGGGCCGAGAGGCTCGTGCCAGACGTATGCGGGGTCATGCCGTGGTGGGGCATCGAGCGCCAGGGGTGGTCCTTGGGCGGTGGTTGCGGGAACCAGACGTCGCCGGCGTAGCCGGCCAGCTGACCGCTGGCACATGCCTGCGCGACCGCGTCGCGATCGCAGATCTTGCCGCGCGCGGTATTGATCAGATACGAGCCTCGCTTCATCTTGGCGAGCATCTCCGCGTCGAACAGGTTCTCGGTTTCGGGGTGCAGTGGCGCGTTGATCGTCACCACATCGCACACCTCCACCATCGACTCCGCGCTGGGATGAAAGGTCACGCCGAGCTCCTCCTCCACCTCGGGTGGCAAGCGGTGGCGGTCGGTGTAGTGCAGGCCGACCTCGAACGGCACCAGCCGGCGCAGGACCGCCGAGCCGATCCGTCCCGCGGCGACAGTGCCGACCTGCATTCCCTCCAGGTCGTAGGAGCGCGACACGCAGTCGGCGATGTTCCAACCGCCGTCGACAACCCACCGGTAGGAGGGGATGTAGTTGCGCACCAGCGCCAGGATCATCATCACCACGTGCTCGGCCACGCTGATGCTGTTGGAGTAGGTCACCTCGGCAACGGTGAGGCCGTGCTCGATCGCCGCCTGCAGGTCGACGTGGTCGGAGCCGATGCCCGCCGTCAGCGCGAGCTTGAGGTTGGGTGCCTTGGCGATCCGCTCCGCCGTCAGGTACCCGGGCCAGAACGGTTGGGAGATGACGACCTCCGCATCCGGCAGCTCTCGCTCGAAGACCGAGTCCGGCCCGTCCTTGTCGGAAGTGACGACCAATCGGTGCCCCCGCTCCTCCAGGAACTCGCGCAACCCGAGCTCCCCGGAGACGCTGCCGAGCAGCTCCCCCGGCTTGAAGCCGAGCGCCTCGGGTGTCGGCGTGCTCTGTCCGTCGTAGTACCCCTCGATCGTCGGGATCTCGTCGCGCGCGTAGGAGGGCGGATAGCCGTCCACGGGGTCGCCATAGAGAACGCAGAGAACATTTGCCATGCCTTCATCCTCTCGCACGAGGAGCAGAGGTCAAGCCAATTGCGCCGACGGGGTCATCAACGCAATCGGCACCGCGAGCCCGGCGGAGCGGCGAAGGGTGGCGATGCGGCGACCGGGCTGGACAGCTGGGCGGATCTCACTGACCCGATCGCCGAGCCCAGCGACGGTCGCGTCCAAGTCGGGAGCGATGAGGGCGAGACCCCAGAAGAAGGCGGGACGATCGCCTCCGCCGCGCTCGATCGCCGCGGGAGGCTCCTGCACGACCTCGAGGATGTTTGCGCCAAGGCGGAAGAACGCCTGACGAGGAGCACCGGCGGGCGTCGGCTCCTCGCGGATGCGGCGCAGATCGAGACCGGCATTCCGCAGGACCGCGACCGTCCGATCGAGTTCGGGGGCGATGGCGACAACGTGGTCCAGCGCGATGACGCCGTTGGCATGCATCGGCGACTTGCTCGGTGGCCGCCGGTCTGACCGCGACGTCGACAGACCATCGAGCTCGGCCGTCTCGACACCCCGCAACGACCACCCGATCGGTCCCCTACCCGCCTCCAGGCCCACCAGGCGGATTCGAACGCCCCCGACGACGCAGATGTCGTCATCGACCTCGAATCCGAGGGCCGACCAAGAATCCGGCGAGTCCGCGATCGTCAGCTCGTCGATCGTTATGGTCACGCCCAAACCGTAGAGGACGTCGTCGCCGGCAAGCCGGCACTCTGTCGTCGAACCGCCCCAGGCCGCACCCGCCGGCGGGCCGGCGAGTGGACCTGAGTCGATCGGCTATCAGCCGATTCCGTATGTACCGCTGTTGGCTCCTTCGATCGTGAGCGAGCCAAATGATCGATATTGCTGTTTCCCTTCGACGAGAATTTTGCCATCGAAGGTGAGTTCAGAAACTTCGGTGATATTCGGTTGGAGTGTCACTGTCATGCTCCCGATAGTTTTATCGAGTTCGGGTTCTTTGCATGAGGCTCCTTTGAACGAGTGTTTGGTTCGCCAGTTTGTGACCACGAGGTCCGTTTCTTTGACATCAATGGTCCAAGACAGGCCCGCCCCTGCAGCGGTATTGAGTTCGCATTTTGTGCTAGCGAAGCTGCCAAAGCCGGTCGGGCATTTTTTGATTTCGAATTTGGTTATTTTCCCGGTACTACCGCCTTCGGTGGTGAGGGTCGCATGGATTTCGCACGACATTCCATTACCTTCGGTCGTTTCGAATACTTCGCCACCGCTCATTGTGAGTTCGATCAATTTGGTGACATTCGTCCCGTGGTCTTTCCACACCGCTGCGAGGGCCAGGGCGGGAACCGCAAGAATCACAACCGCCGCGACCACCCCCGCAAGCAACAGCCGTTTGTTGGCTTTCATCTCTCCCCATTTCCTTTCTCTTTGATGACGGTCACCGCCAATACGCGTTCTCAGCGAGATGGCGGTTAGACAAAGGAGATAATTATAATCAAATTATTTAGACAGATGGGCCAACAGGCGCCCCCCCGTGACGGGTGACCAAAGCGCGACTGGAGAGGTCTGCCGTCAGCGCCGAGGATGGGGCGGAGACCCAAGCCTGAACACCACTGGCAGGGACGCCGCTTCCGGTGAGCCGTCGGTGGGCATGTAGTTCACCGCCACCTTGACTCGGAGCTTATGCGTCTGCTTCAAGATCGCACGAGCGGACGAGGTCGGCCTCAGGTGGATCGTCACCGTCTTCGCCGAGGCGACAGGGACGGTCACCGGCTCAATTGGCTTCTGAGGCGTTCTGGCCTTGCTCGAGTGGGCGGTGCCCCCCGAAGTCGCAACCCCTTTCGCTCGCAGCAGGCCGGGCCCTGAGACCCGCACCCGTAGAGTCGCGGTCCCTTTCTTCCTGCTTACCTTGAGCTTGTCGAAGCTGAACTGGATCGGACCGTGCTTTGAGCCGCGCGACGGCGATCCCCCCGATCCAGTGCTGGAGATCGAAACCGCGTCGACGCCCGCATTCAATACTTCCTCATGCACGGCACCGGCGATACGCAAGCGCACGGTCTGCCCCGCGAAAGCGCTGAGATTCGCGGTCAGCTTCGTCGGTCCCATTTTCTGCGGGGCGCCTGGCTTCGTCTGGAAAAGCGTGAGAAGGATGTCGGCGGGATCAATCGATTCGATTGGGGCCCCCGGCTTCATCACGTCGATCCTGTATTGCTGGTTCACCTGTCCGCCTAGAACTTCATCGTCGACCGAAAGGGTTTCCGGGGTGGGTATCGCGATCGGCTCATAGGTGTTGTAATAAGTAAGCAGGCTTAGTCGATGGTCGAGGTCGGGCTCGAGCGCGATGTCTTGATAGAGAATCAGCGTGTCGGGGTTGGCCTCGTCGATAATCCCCGCATAGGTGCCCTCCGGCGGCGGTTGCACCGGGTCGGCACCCCTCTTGCTGCCGATTGGAGCATCAGTGCCTTTGTATGCGAACCAGTTCCCGGCTTCGGTCGCCCGGTGGACACGCCACCCTTTCAGGGTTCCAGTCTCGAAATTGCCGTTGACGACGATCGCCGCGGCAGCGCCATTCGGCGCAAGCGCCGCTGCGAAAGCAACTACAAGGAGAATTGCCCAGCCGCTGTTATGTCGCAATCTCATCGCCTAACCGAGGAGGGTGAACTTCTTCTTCGCGGGGGTCGAGTCGACCTGCCCGGACGGGTCGATCGCACGCACCATGAAGACGTGCTTACCGGGCTTCAGGTTCTTGTATTTTTTCGGTGATCTGCAGAGATCGAACGGCTTGTCGTCGAGCTTGCAGAGAAACCGAGAGCCGCGCTCGTTGGCTTCGAATTCGAAACGCGCGGTGTCGCTCCGAGATTTCTTCTTCGGCGCCTTGACGATCTTCGTTCGGGGTCGGGCCCGACGGGCAGAGTTGCTGGGGTCGGCGGTCCCCGCCCCACCGAGGACATCGCCGCCCCCGCTCCCGCCGCCGGTGGCACTCCCCGTTCCGGCAAGCGTAGTCGCCGTGGCCAACTCCGAGGTCCCGCCAAGTTCATTCGTCTGCGTGGCAGCGACGATCGACCCCACCGGGAGTGCGCTGTTGTAGGTGACACTCCAGTTGCCATCGGCATCGGCGGTCGCTTCGCCGAGGAACGAGTCGAGCTCGCCCAGCGCGGCAACCCGCTTGAAAAAGACACGAACCCTGGCGCCCGCGACAGCGCTGCCGCTCACACCCGTTTGGGTCTGAGTCAAGATCCCAGGCGGTTCGATCCCGTCGTTGGGACCAATTGCGCTGGACGAGGCAGGGACAAGGTCGATGAAGAGGCCTTCGTTGGCGCTTCCCCGGTTGCGGGCTACCTCGTTCTCGGTTGCTTTGGGGTTGGCGATTTCGATCGCGGCACCGTCGCTGCCGGTGATGACGTTTTCGTCCATCGCCTCGTTGCCGCCGACCACGTTTTCCGTCACGTCGAACGGAAAGATGCCGTGGATCCGGATACCGGCATCCCCGGCTTCGAAGATCTCGTTGCTCAGGATTTCGTTGAGGGCATTTTCGACCAGGACCCCATTGCCCTCGGATGCTTCGATCAGGTTGCCTTCGATCAGGTTGCCCCATTTTTCTTCGGTGGAGCCGTAGGTCTTGATCCCGGTGCCGGCCCCGAATATTTCGTTGCCGACGATTCTCGCCCCCAGGCCTTTCTGGGCTACGGCAATGCCGCCTTCCATCCCAACCGCGTTATCGACGATTGCGGCTTCGACCGCTGCGCTCGGAATTTCTTCGGAGTTGATGACGATGCCTTCGTCGGGCGGTGCCAAAGCTTTCGTCTCGCCGGCGTCGACCCCGATGAGGTTCCCCCGAACAACGAGATCGGCCGCGGCAGGTCCGGCCAAGACAGCGAAGTTGCCCCCGTTGATGCGGTTGGACTCGCCAGCTTTGGGCCCACCGATGACGGTTTGCGCTGCTTTGCCGACAAGGACACCGGAGGAGGCGTTGGGCACCGCCGCGGTCCCGTTCGCATTGAGCCCAATGTAGTTGCCGGCAATGGTCGTGATCGCTGCGGGCGCCTCCGACCCCCCATCGCCTTCCAGATCGATGCCGCTCGACGCGGCGCCGGAGATCACATTGCAGCCACGATCGCACGCCTGGGTCGCCGCGGCTTCCGAACTCACCCTGGTTCCGATCGCGGTGCCCGTCGCTTCAAACCCTCCGCCCGAGGTCGACGTGACCTCGATGTCCTTGCCGTTGGCCGCCTGCGTGGCGCCGTCTGGTTTGACCCCGAAGTAGTTGCCCAGGACTTTGACGTTGTCGGCGCCGAGGATGTCGAGGCCCTCGCCGGCGTTGTTGGCGAAGATGTTCCCCGCCCCGGACCCTTCGCCGCCGATGCGACCTCTATTCGATTCCGGATCGAGGAAGACTCCGGTCGCGTTGCCGCCAGCGCTGCCGTCGAGCTTGACCCCAAACCAGCTGTTGAAAACTTTGAAGGCTTCGGAGCCTTCGACGCTGACTCCCGTCTGGGCGCCGGTTACGGAGAGCCCTTCGATTTCGACTTCTTCGGTATTGCTGACGATCAACGCGGGTTCCGTTGCCCCAGGGCCGTCGATGCCAACACAGGGACCGGACACTCCGGCCACGGTGGTGCATACGTGGCCGTTGATACGGCCAGGTTCGGTCATCGCTGGCAGGCTGCTGGTCAAGGCGATCGTGCTATTCACGGCCTGACCACCGTCGAAGAGGGCTTCGTCGAAGACGATTTCGTCGTATTCGCCGGCCGGGTTGTTCGACTCTTCGATCGCGGCATGCAACGTGCATTTGCCGCCCGCGGTCAGGCAGATGCCGTTGGGGGTGACGTCGGCGTCGTCGGCGGTACTGTCCACCATGAAGAGTTCGGCGCCAGCCGGAGCCGGAGCCGCGAGCGCGCAGGCAAACAAGATAAGAGCCGCGAGAAAGGCTCCACCCCGACGTCTCCCCCCTGCTGGGCCGACCGACACACCGCGACTTTAACCGCCGCCGTTTTGATACGCAAATGTTTTTGTTCAATCAGCGCGTCACAGGTAGCAGCCCGGCCGGGCCCTCGACTGGCACCCTCGGTCGACGTCAGTTCCCTCCGAGGAGCTCGTCGAGCGTGCTGCCGCTGAGCACCGACTGCGGTCGTTCAGCGATCACGTCCGAGCCTGGGCGGGCTTGCTCGTCACGCCGCTTGATCAACAGCCACTGGGCCTTCTCACCGGCGCGGGTGCGCTGCAGGGCGAAGCCGCCGCGCAGCTTCTCCCCGTGGAGGACGAAGACGGCGTGGCCGCGGTCGAGCGCCTGCGGCCAAGCGACCCGCCCGCCTTGCTCGTAGCGCCCACGATCCCAGACGATCGCGGCCCCGTCTCCGATCGGACCCTCGAAGTCGTTGTGGGCAAGCTCGTGGTCGTCGACCTGTATAGCCAGGCGCTTGACGGCGGGGTCCAGCGAGGGGCCCTTCGGAACCGCCCACGAGCGCATCGTCCCGCCTACCTCCAAGCGCAAATCGAAGTGACGGGCCGTGGCGGCGTGCTCCTGGACGACGAAAACGCCGGCGCTCACGCCCCGGATCGCGAACTGCTCATGGCCCTCGACCTTCGTGCGTTCGATCGCCACCTCCCCAACCTCCGCCGCCGACGGCCCCTCGCGCAGGAACGCCACCAAATCGTCGACCGCCGGTTCGGGTCCCTCCGCGTGGACGAGCACGCTGCCGTCCTCCCCGTTGCGCACCCAGCCCATTACTCCGAGCCGCCGCGCCCGCAGCAGCGTCGCGTCGCGATACCCAACGCACTGCACCTCCCCGCGCACGACGGCGCGCACCGCCGTCGCATTCGGGTCTGGCCGCTCAGTCGCGCCACGGCTGGGCACGGCGAACACGTTAGCGTGGGAGAGGTGAAGGTCGAAATGCTCAACGTCGGCTGGTTCACCTCAGCCGCCGGCATCTGGCGCCGCGACGATGACCTCGACCGGCAGGTCCGCTTCCCCGTCCCGGCGTACGTGATCGAGACGGCCGAAGAGCGGATCCTCGTCGACACTGGCCTGCATCCGGCCGCGGCTGGGGATCCCGCGCTTCACTACGGCAATCCCAACGCGCTCGGCTTCTTCGAGCTCGAGCTCGACGCGAGCATCGGCGAGCAGATCGACCTGACCACGATCACCAAGGTCGTGGTAACGCACCTGCACTTCGATCACGCCGGCGGACTGGCCTTGCTGCCGTCCTCGGTTCCGGTCGTCGTGCAGCGCCGTGAGTGGGAGGCGGGCCACGACGCGGCCGGAGTCACCAAGAACTTCTACCTGCCGCGCGACTACGGCACCGTGGCCGAACAGATCGTGCTCGTCGACGGCGACCACGACCTACTCGGCGACGGCTCGATCCAGCTGCTGTCGACGCCCGGCCACACGCCCGGCCACCAGTCGGTCCGCGTCGGTGAGCGCCTCGTCCTCGGCGGCGACGTCACCCACTTCGCCTCCGGCCTGGAC
Source organism: Solirubrobacterales bacterium (assembly GCA_044867645.1). GTDB lineage: Bacteria > Actinomycetota > Thermoleophilia > Solirubrobacterales > 70-9 > VRUE01. The sequence goes on from JBIOVI010000071.1 coordinate 26,170, forward strand.
GACCACCGGTTCCCGATGTTCGCCGATGACTTCGCCGCGCAGGGGGCGTCGGCTGACCGCCTGCGCGCGCTTCGCGATGCCGGAGCCAATGTCCGCCCAGGACACGACCCCGCGGTTCTCGTTCCCGGCCCCGTGCCGTTGTGACCGCGCCGCTACGGCCACCTCCAAATCCGACGTACCCGCTGCGATGCCTTGCTTGAACCCTAGGCGCGCAGCCGCCGTCAGCCCAGGGCCGCCTGGATCGCGCCATGCAAACCCTTCGCCTCGCGGCGCGCAGCCTCCGCGAAGTCCTCGCCGTTCGATGCGAACAGGATCGACCTCGAGACACTGAGGATGAACGCATCGCTGCCGGCGGCGGTGTGCGCAGACACGACGGCCTCCAGATCGCCTCCCTGGTGACCGATTCCTGGAATAAGGAAGGGCATCGTCGCTGGGACGTCCTGACGCAGCATCGTCAGCTCGGGAACGTAGGTAGCGCCGACGACGAGCCCGCAGTTGCCGAGGGTGTTCCACGTCGCCGCAACCGATCGTGCGACATGTCGGTAGAGCGGCAGACCGTCGCATTCCCAATCCTGCAGTTCGCGGGCACCCTGGTTCGACGACCGGGAGATCACGAAGATCATCGCCTCAGCCCGGCTGAGGAACGGCTCCAAGGCCTCGCGTCCGAAATATGGATGCACGGTGACCGCGTCGCCGCCAAGGATGTCAAGCAGGGCGGTCACATATCCCGCGTTGGAGGTGCCAATGTCCCCGCGCTTGGCGTCGAGGATCGCCGGCACGCCAGGAGCCAGACGCCGAATCGCCGCTAGCGTCTGCTCCAGGGCGAGCCATCCGTCCGCCCCGAGCCCCTCATAGAACGCGAGGTTGGGCTTGTAAGCGCAGGCAATGTCCGCCGTCGCGGAGACGATCGTCGTGTTGAAGTCGACGACTCGCTCGGCCGGCGGCGCCCCGGGTGCGACGCACGATGGGATCCGCTCAGGGTCGGTATCCAGGCCGATGCAGAGGTGACGCGAATCGGCGAAGGCTGTCGCAAATGCCTCCGCACAAGAACCTGCTGGCCTCATTCGACCGGACTCTAACGCCCACGTACGTCAGCCGCCCCTGGCGTCCGGCACGAAACATGAGACATCGGTTGAGAGGCTGTTCCTGACCCGGGGGGAGTAGCCGCGAATCACCCCGTACAGGCGACAACCCGGGGCGCTCGGAGTGTCCTCTCGCTCCCGCAGTTGCTTGAGCGTTTTTTCAGTGGCCATCACGTAGCTTCCCTCCGGGACCTCCGGACCGTCGGCGGCTACGTCGGAGCCCTCCCACTCCCCAAAGGTTGCCTTGCTGGCCGAGATCTCCGAAAATGCGTCCCTCGCTCGCGCCGCCAGCGAGTAGGCCATCCCGCCGAACTCGCCGCTCTGGCTGTTGATCGAAAGTCCCTGCCCGTCGGCGGCGGTTTCGATCCCCGCCCGGATCGCGATGCCGTCGGCGGCAAAAATCTCAGCGGCGATCAGGAAGACCTCGAATGCGTCCCGGGCGGTGGGAAGGACCACGGCGTTGCCGTCATCCTGATTGGGGGAGTAGGGCGCCGCGCCGCGCTGGTCGACCTCCTCGCTAATGCGTTGCTCTACGCGGTGGATCGCCTCCTGCAGTCCGTCGCCATTCTGACTGGAGCCAATCACGTCCCACAGCAGGATCGCTCGGTTCTCCGAGAAGGACTGGAGCGCGCCGGCCGGCGCCGGGCGGCGCCAGGTGTTCCAGATCTGCTCCACGACAGCGTACGTCTCGGTCAGCAGAACCCCCGCGGCGCGGAGTGCGGTCGCCGGGTCGTCCGAGCGTAGATCGTCCTCGGCCACCGCCGGCTGGGTGTACTTCAACCCGCTCTCGAGCCCCGCGGCAAGAACCTGCTTGTAGCTGTCCACATGACGAGCGATCGTGTGATCCTCGTCTTTCGGCGACGAAACCAGATCGTGCTCGGAGAGGACCGTCCGAGCCACCGAGACGGAGGTCCTCGCCAGCTCAGCCGCATGGCGCAGGTACGCCTCGGCGGGGTCGTCCGCCACCTCCGAGTCGTCGATCAACGGACGGATGTATTCCTCCCAGGCGGAGAAGTACGGCGCCACCCGTGGATCCCCCTTCTCGCAAAGGCTGTCGATCGCTTCACGAACCGCCATGCGGCTCTCGTAGGCTTCGCGCTTGACCCTGGACTGAACGATCGCGACCGCGGAGCGGCCGAGGTCCCTGCCGATCTTCGTCGAGAGGTCGCGATCGGCCGGATTCTCGGCAAGCTGCTCGAGACTGACGGCGGCACTGACCGTGTTGATGTGCTGGTGGAAGAGCCAGACTTCCACCTCGGCGCTGAGCGAGCGTAGATAGGCGTCGTGGGAGCCGCAGCTGCTGATCGCGAGCACCGCCAGATCGCGTTGTTTCCCCTCGAAGAGCGCATCGATCGCGATAAAGGCATCGATCACCGATCGGCTGATCTGCCGCACCGTGCGATCGACCGTGTCCTGCCGCTCCGGGTAGAGCTTGCGAAAGGCAGGGGATCGAGAGACACGATCCCCCCTTGCTTTTGCTCCGCCGCGACGGTAGATCGGCCCTGCCTCCCGCTGCAGCAGCTTGATGCTGACGCCCCAATCCAAGAGGAAGGGTTGACGTGGAATGTCCGGCAGCACGGCCCGAGCGCCGAACTCATCGCGTCCGCAGATGACGTGGTTATCGCCGAGCTCGAGCCGAAGTTCGGGCTCGAGCGTCGCCGCCAGAACGGCGAACAGCTTCTCGCAGACATACCAGGGGACGCCCATTCCACGCTGCTCCTCGGGCAAATCGTGCGTCAGCTCGTAGGCTCGTTCCGCCTCTCCGGCGCAGCGATAGAGCCAGTGCTTCAGCTTCTGCGTGCCCCGCTCCCCGGCTCGAACGCTGCGAAGCCAGAGATCCTCCTGCGACAGCGCCGCCGTGTAATGAGGCACGACGCTGCCACCGTCGATGGCGAGATCGGCGAAGTGCTCGAAGTGACTGTCCGAGACCTCCGCGCCGAACTGCTTGAGCAGGGGGGTGACGACCGGGAACGGGAGCAGCCCGGCGGACAGCCGCTCGGCCGCCAAGTCGTCTCCATTGCGGGTCTGTTCGTCATAGACCCGGCGCTGGGCGTTGAAGAAGCTGTGGATTAGATCCCCGGGGTCGTAGTCCGCCGCCATCCCGAGATATTCCGGGGCGTGCTCGGCGAAGGCCTTGCCGCGCTCCGTTGAGAGAAGCTCTCGGATCTCGTCTTCGACGTCGAAGCGATCGTCGCGGCTCAAGGGCAGGCTCGAGGCGGCTGGCTGGGGATTCGACGAGGCGCCGGCCAGTATGGCCTGGAGGTCGGGGCGGACTTCCGCTGCCGCCTCGAGGCCGAAGAGGAACCGGAGGTCGAGCTCCGAGAGCCGGCCTCGCGATCCGTCGATGCCAAGATCGTCACCCGCAAGCCAGAGCGCGAGAGCCTCGCAGCCGGCCAGGTAGTGGGCGGTATTGGCGAGGGCGAGGCAGCGGTCCTTCGTCGGCCATCCCCCCCGTTCGACGTGGGCGAGCAGCTTTCGCCAGACCTCGGCGAGACCGGCCGGGGCATCGTTGAAGAGGTCCGGATCGCGCAGCTCCGCCTCGCGCAGCGCTAGGGCGAAGATCGCGACGGCCCGGACCGCATGGCGTTCGGCGTCCAGGAAGAGGCGAAGCTTGAGCGGGCCAAGCCGGCGTGAGGCCTGCGAGTGACTGCCGAGGATGAACTCCGGCGTAGGCAACGAGAGGACCGTCACCCTGTGTGCTTCGTGCCACGAATTGGTGGGCCGGCGAGCACCGGGGTACCGATGCTCGAGCAGGCCGGCGAGGTCCTCCATGTCTCCGTCAAACGGGACCGTGAAGATCGGATGGTCGATGTCATACGGCACCGCGAGTGCGCCAAACGCCTGGATCTCGAGGTCTATCAGTTGGTGGATCTGAGCCTCCGGGACGACCAGCGGCTCGTGGGCGAGGAGCTGTCGCGCCCGAGGACTTGCGCCCTTTGACATCGCCAAAACCTCGCCCCTCACCGACGCGCGGGCTTCCTGCAGCACCTTGCAGTTCCGGGCAAAAGTGGAGCCATAGGCGATCGTGTCGTCGGTGACACAGACATCGGTATCAGCGAGCGAGCCACGCGGTATGAACGGCAACGCCTTCTCGCTGATGCACCGAGACATGTCCGGGCTCGGCACCTCGGACATCTCGCCGATCAACTGAAGCAGTCGCGGGCCCTTGCGGGAGATAGCGATCATCAGCTCCGTTTCGCTCTCGCCAAGGCGGTGGGCATATGCCTGCAGAGCATCGGCAAACTTGGCCTGAAAACGTTCAAAGGCCGTGGCATGCGTTGTCTTCCCGGAGATGATCATGAACTCGAACGAAGGGACCCGCGTTTGGACCGCGACTTCGATCCGCCCAGCGCTCAGCTATCCAATCAGATTTCTGAGAACTCCAATATTTCTAATTCATCGCCCCGCCCGAAAGGAAGTTGAGCACAGGTAAGAGGCTAGGCAGCTAGAGATAGGTCGTCTCGGGAGAAAAGCTCCCAGAGAGCTCCTCCGGACATCGCGCCAATCGCCTCTCTTACGGCACGCCAAACCCGCTGCCAATCGGTTCTAGCGGAAGCCAGTTGCTGCCGTCGCCGAACCGAGCGTAGCCAGTGCCATCGTCCTTGAACCAGAGGATGTCGGATTTGGCATCCCCATTGATGTCCGCAATGCGAATTTGACGAGAGAGACCGAATCCGGACGTGACTTTACTAAAGTACGTGTAGCTTCCGTCTCCATTCGAGCGCCAGTAGTAGCCGTTGCCTTCGTCAGTGAACTGATAGAGGTCGTCGTCTCCGTCGCCGTCTTTATCTCCGACACGAACCTGCGCAGGATTGCCGAAGCCCGTTGCGAACAAGCCGAGAGAGGTGTAGTTCGTGCCATTGGATCGCCAGAGATATCCATTTCCTTCATTGGTGAACCGGAACAGGTCGTCATCTCCATCTCCGTCATAGTCACCAACTCTGACCTCGTTGCTAAAACCAAACCCAGTTCCGATCTGGCCTTTATAGGTATAATTAGTCGGAGTACCGTTCGATATCCATGCGTAACCATTTCCGGAATTAGCAAAGCGGAAAATGTCGTCTTTTCCATCTCCATTCATGTCGCCAATTTTGGTTTCACACGGGTGAGCGAATTCGCTGCCAACCTGCGAAAGCTGGGTGTAGCTCGTGCTATTGGACCGCCAGCCATCAACTCGACCATAGGTAGTGAACTGGAAGACATCATCATCCCCGTCGCCATCCCAGTCTGCGAGTCGATCTTCGAAAGCAACACCGAAACCAGTATTTACTTGGCCTAGCGGGGTATAGCTCGTACCCTCCGACCGCCAGACTTTTGCTTCGCCAATACTATCCGCAGGATCCGTGAAGCGAAAGATATCCGCTCGTGAATCGCCGTTCATGTCGCCGATCTTTATCCGCGATTGAGATAGAGGATCACAGATGGGTGGTGGAGGAGGAGGTGGAGGGGGTGGTGCCTCGTGCAGAACGTCAACGCTTAGAACATCCTCTGCCGCATGAATAGGCGTAAACGTGCTATCACACGGACTAATAAAGCCGCCTTGCTGCAATCCAAGCGCTATACCATTGGCATAGACAGGCGCCCCACTATCGCCTTTTTGGCCACAAAAGCTTGCGCGTACGAGTGACATCCCTTTCGAAGTGTAGTAAGGAATTTGGGTCACATAACCGCAGCTAGATTCTCCGTACATTGCGCCACTAGTACAAAGCCATTGCCCTGCTATGGGATCTGCATCGTCGAAGACCTTATATTCATCAGAGTCTCTGGGTACGAATACCCAAGCGCGTGGCGTCCAAAAAGAGGTATTGGCTATCAGATATTTGCCTGCATCTCCTTTCGTGCCTTCATATTTAAGTTTCCAGGGTCCAATTTCCTGAAAGTAACCGGAGGTCGACTTAGTACCCCAAGGTTCATTTTTATAGCAATGGCCGGCAGATAGCTGGTATAGATTCGCATCCGGTGCACGTCCTTGAGCGATAAAACCTCCGGTGCAACCTTCACCGTTATATGCCAGATATTGAGCAACTCGAACCCCCGCCCTAAGCGGGGGTGGACAATAGGGGTATATACACGCGCGTTGGGTAAGCTTGCCGCGATAAGGTCGAAGAGCAACAGCCCTGCCATAGCGCCTTTGAACTTTGGTACTGAATCGCCGCTGCGATACCGTCAACGCATCTACGGGTGGACGGGATAGCTCTACCACGTTCCTATCCGGGCGAAGGCCAAAATCCATCGGTCGCGCTGCGCCATAGTTAGTATGCGCGATTCGAACCCGCATCCAATTCAAAACCTCTTTCAGGTACGCATCGCTGTAGCGCACAGGTACAAGATCCACCGCATCCATTAAGCCCAAGCTAGCGAAGCTTGCGTGCGCTCGGGCAGATGGCCCTGCAAAATGCGTGCCTGCTATGCCGATCTTGATGCGCCCCCTATCGGATTGATCGATCCAAATCCCTCCAAAAGCTCGACCGAGCTGCCGCCTCGCGTTTCGCGAAAGGGCGGGGGCAAGTCGCTGCCAACGCAATCGCTTCTTTGCAACCATCACGCCTAAATCCTGAGCCCGCGCAAACCGAGTGACATCGCGCGTGATGTAGGGCCACCCGCGCGCCCCGGCCTCACCCGCAATACACCCACAAGCAATTACAAACACGGCGGTTAGCGCGAGTGCGTCAAGCCATAGGTTCCTCAAATGCCAGCTAAACCGCTGGTTGTTTGAGTGGTGCCCATTGCTTAGCAATATTGTCCTCACCCAAATCCGCATGAGTCTTCCTTATCATTTGAGAAGAATGAGCGTATATAGGTGGGGGAATTATTGTCAAGGGCGGAAAGGTATAAACGTGACGGTTCACAGTTACCAGTAGTCGTCATACTGTCTCGCTCATGGCGGTTCTGGTAACGGCCCCGAATTAGGCGAGGGTGGCGACGATAACCCCCCACCAACTCATATGGCCCGTTCTCGATTACCCAGTGATCGCTGGGCGTCCTGACGTGAGCACCGAGTCCCCACCTCGAGATCCCGCGCGGTGCGATCAGCAGGTGCTTCGACTATGTAGTTGTCTACGCCATAGCGTCTGCGGTGTGCTGGATCGGCCACGAGGACTCGACTCGCAAAAGGTGGCGGAATCCCCTGTTGGGCTCTGTCCGGCTGCGGATCGGCAGTCAACGTCCCGTCAGGATGGCGTTGTTGAGTTCGGGCGGCACCGACGCGGCAAAGCGGCGGCCTTCACCTCCCTGGGGGCTTAGCAGGACCCCCTAAGAGGGGTGGACGACCGGATTCGAACCGGCGACCGCCTGGACCACAACCAGGAGCTCTACCAGCTGAGCTACGTCCACCGCGCGGCTTCCAATCTAGCGTGCGGGTTGGGGAGGCTGGCGGGTGGCTACCGGGCGTGGAAGGCCTCGACCAAGTCGGCGAAGGCTTGGAAACCGGGTGTCGACCTGGCAACCAGTCGCTTCTCCGTGGCGTTCGCCTGGCGTCGGAGCTGAGCGGGAGCATCGGGGCCGAGGGCGCTCGTCGCATCGTCGAGCATCTGTGGCTCGGCGAGCCAGGCGTCGAGAAGGGCCTCGTCCGCCTCGGCGTGAAAGAGCAGGCCCCAGGCATTTCCCCGCCGGAACGCCTGGTGCTGGGTGGTGCCGAGGGGGCCAGCGGCTGCGCACCGAGACAGACGCCTAGCACCGGCATCTCGATCCGAGTCGCCTCGACCACCTCGCTACGGTTGGCGCATGGCTCGACGTGGCGGGATGGCGTTCTTCCGACCGGAGGCTCGCCCGATGACGGCGACCGGCGCCCAGGCTCGCGGCGCGGTCGCAATCGGGGCCCTCGCCGTCGGCGCAGCCGCCGTCGGCGGCTTCGCGATCGGGCGCCTCAGCGTCGGCCGGCTCGCGATCAAACGCGCCTCGATCGGCCGCCTCGAGGTCGAGGAGCTCGAGATCGGGAGCCTGCGGGTTCGCGAAAGCGACCTGCCGAAGTGATTCGCGCAGCAGTAGGCACGATCGCAGCGTTCCTCGTCTTCTCGCTCAGCCCGGCGACCGCTAGCGCCCTTGGCCCATACCCGGACCTCGGGCAGTGCCAGGTCTTCCCCGGTCCGCCCGCCTCGCTCTCGCCCCGCACCCCTTCGCTCCCCAACCAGGCCGCTTGGAACCAGGACATCTCGAAGGCCCCCGTCGCGCGCAACTCCGCCGCGACCATCGCCTACATCAACGCAAACGGCGGCAACTTCCTCCACCCCGACTTCGGCTCGCCCCGTCCCTATGGCTTTCCCTACTCGGTGGTCGGCACGGGGCAGCGCAAGCTCCCGATCCACTACACCGCCTACGGCAGCGAGAGCGACCCGGGGCCGTTCCCGCTCCCCGGGGCCGCCCCGGTCGAGGGCGGGCGAAGCAGCGACGGCGACCGGCACGTGCTCGTCATCGACCGCTCCGACTGCACCCTCTACGAGCTCTACCGCGCCTTCTTCCAGGGAAGCCACTGGAACGCCGATTCGGGCGCCCGGTGGGACCTGGACTCCACCGCGCTTCGTCCCGACTCGTGGACCTCGGCCGACGCTGCCGGCCTGCCGATCTTCCCCGGCCTGATCCGCTACGACGAGGTCGCCGCCGGCCACCTCGAGCACGCGATTCGCGTCACTTTCGAGAGCACCCGCGACGCCTGGGTCCACCCTGCTTCGCACTGTGCCGGCGACACCGGCAACCCGGACGCACCGGCGATGGGAGCTCGACTGCGGCTGAAGGCTGGCTACGGCCTCGGCCACTTCAGCGGCCCCGCGAAGACGATCGCCACGGCCCTCAAGCACTACGGGGTGATCGTCGCCGACAACGGCTCCAACTGGTTCTTCGGCGGCAGCAGCGACCGGCGCTGGGACGACGAGAGCCTGAACCAGCTGAAGCGGATTCCCGGCAGCGCCTTCCAGGTCGTCAAGAGCGCCGCCCGCGCCCACGTCTGCTGAGCCTCAGTCGCCGTCGAGCGCGACCCGGCGAAAATCCGCCCGTAGCCGCGAACCCAGTTCCGCCGCAGCATCGTCGTCAGCCCCGCCGTCCGGCCCAGCCTCGCTGACCAGGACCACCTCGTTTGCAGGGAAGCTCTGCAGCTGGTCCTCGACCGCCTGCACGATGTCCTCGTCGCCGACCCGCGCCTCAGCCGCGATACCCGCCTTTGCGAACGCCGCCACGGTGGCGACGAGGTTCTGCTGAGCGGCATGACGGGCTCCCTCGACATCGGAGGCCCAGCGGTCGAGAAAACCGATCCGCGCTGGGGAGAGGATGAGCACCTCGGCGTCGTCGTTCGTCTTATCCAGGCCGGCCGCCGCGGCGATCTTGCGCAGCGCGGCTGGCTCCTCGACCGGGCAGGTGATCACAACCAGGACACGGCAGCGCCCGTCCCGAGCGGGCTCCCGGCCAATCGGCCCGAGCGGTCGCTGCCGGGCGGCGACGATGACGATGGCGACCGCGGCCAAAGCACCGACCGCGACGCCAGCGCCCCCACCGCCCAGACCGAAAGCCGCGACAATCGGCACCGCTATCGCGATGACGATAACCGGCAGCTTCCACGGAGCCATCGCTCCGATTGTCGCGGAGGCTCGGTCTAAACGCGTCTGGTTCCACCGAGCATCGGCATCAGCAGCATCGCCAACCCGATCAGGATCACGATGATCCCGAGGATGTAGTTGACGAGCAGCGCCAGCACGATCCCGATAACGATCACGACTATTGAGCTTGGAGTCATGGCCGGCTGGCTACCCCGTCCCCGATTCTCGTAAACGCCCGACTTCTTCCTCCTCGAGCGCGCGCCGCAGCGTCTCGTCGAATGACTCCGGTGAGATCCCGAAGGGTGCGGCGCTGGAGCGATCGGTAACCACCGTCGCGGTGGTCAATCCCTCGACCAGCGGGCGCGCCACCCTCGTGTCAACCGGCGTGACCAGGCCAAGCCAGAGCGCAGAGAGCCAGGGAGTGACGAAGGGGACGGGGAGCCTCGGACGTCGTCGCTTGCCCATCGCTTCCGCCATCCGGTCGAGCATCGCAGCGTAGGTGAGCACGTCGGGGCCGCCGATCTGCACCTCCTTCCCCTCGGACTCGGGGACCTCCGGGGCTCGCTGCATGTACTCGACCGCGGCGTCGATCCCGATCGGCTGCGTGTCGGTCTGCAGCCAGGCCGGCGCGATCATCACCGGTAGGCGCCCAACCAGGTAGCGCAGGGTCCGGTAGGACTCGCTGCCGGCGCCGACCACCATCGCTGCCCGGAAGTAGGTGAGCGGCGGGCCAGCAGCGGCCAGGGCCCGCGCGGTCTCGTTGCGGCTGCGCAGATGCTCCGAGGTACTTTCATCTCCCAACCCACCGAGGTAGACGACGCGCCCGATCCCCTCGCGCGACGCCATCCGGGCGAAGTTGCGCGCACCCAGTCGCTCGCGCTCGGCGAAGCCCTTGCCACCGGCCATCGAGTGGACGAGGAAATAGGCGACGTCGACCCCGCGCCCGGCGCCCTCGAGGCTCTCCGCGTCGGTTACGTCGGCCTGGCGAACCTCGAGGCCCAGCGACTCTAGGTGCGCCGCCCGGGAGCGATCGCGGACCAGGCAGCGAACACGTGCTCCCGTGCCGGCCAGAGAGGCCGCCAGCCGACCGCCGACGAAGCCCGTAGCGCCCGCTATGAGTGAACTGGACGCGATGGGTCCAGGCTACCCGCCCCGGCGCATCTCACCCCCGAGGCCCGCCGCCGCTCCCGTCGGGGGACCAACCGGGACCGCGAAAGACGTAGCCCAACCGATCACGCCAGCTGTTGGCGCCGCGCACGTCGCGCGCCAAGTCGGTGAACTCGTGGAAAGCGACGCGGGTCGGGCGGAAGGTTCGGATGTTCTTGGTCAGCCCATAGCGGGGCCGCTCGGTCTCACCCTGGAAAGTGCCGAAGATCCGGTCCCAGATAATCAGGATGCCACCGTAGTTGCGGTCGAGATAAACCTCATTGGCACCATGGTGAACGCGGTGGTGCGAGGGGGTGTTGAAGACGAACTCGATCGGTGCCGGCAGCCGCTTCACCCGCTCGGTGTGAATCCAGAACTGGTAGATCAAACTGACGGCCTGCTGGGTAAGGATCATCCAAGGGGCGAAGCCGAGCAGCGCCAGCGGTGCCCAGAAAGGCGCGCGTACTTGAATGAGAGCAACTCGACGACGAGCAGCAGGACAAAGGCGGGGATCACGTAGATGATCAGGTCGGCCACGGTGAAAATCTAACGGTCGCGAGCCGTACGACTGGACCTGACTGGTCAGCCGCTATAGAGTGCGCACGGTGCCAGAGCAACCCTTGGTCGAGCAGTACGCTCCCGGCGAGGCGGCCGAGGAGCTGAAGGCCGGCTACATCGTGCTCACGCACGGCAGCCACTGGACGTCCCGTCTGATTCGGTTCGGCCAGCGCCTGCGCTTCCGCGGCGCGCGACGCGCCTTCGCCCACTGGAATCACGTCGCCCTCGTGCTGGACGCGGATGGCAATCTGGGCGAGGCCCTCTCCAAAGGAGTGGTGCGAACGAACCTCTCCAAGTACAAAGGGACCGATTACCACCTGGTGCGAGTCGAGTGCGCGGAGACGGACCGCCAGCAAATCGCAGAATTCGCCGTAAAGGTGCTCGATGCACCTCAGCGCACGAGCTATGGCTGGCTGACGATCGTCAGCCTCTTCTTCACGCTGGCGTTCGGCAGCACCATCGTCTTCGGCAAGATCGGCACGGCGATCTGCTCCGGCTTCGCCTCCGAAGCCCTGGTTCGCATGGGCGCGATCTTCCCCCGCCCGCCGGCCTACATGATGCCCGCCGACCTCGCCGAGCACTTCTCGGTCGGGACCTAGTACCCCCGCCAGGATTCGAACCTGGGACCCTCGGATTAGAAGTCCGACGCTCTGTCCGCTGAGCTACGGGGGCGGGTGTACCTAGATTACGGCCAGGCAAGCCGGTTCGCGTAGGATCGCCGTCGATGCCAAGCATCGATGCGGGAGGAACCGAGCTTCACTACGTGCGCGCCGGGGCGGGCGAGCCGATGCTGCTGATCCAGGGGATGAGCGCCACCCACATGACCTGGGGGCGGCCCTTCCTCGCACCGCTGGAGGAGAGCTTCGACTGCGTCGTCTTCGACAACCGGGGCATGGGACTGTCGGGGAAGGCGGAGTTACCGTTCACGACCGCCGATCTCGCCGACGACACGCTGGGGTTGCTCGACGCGCTCGAGATCGAGCGTGCCCACGTGGTCGGCATCTCGATGGGCGGCATGATCGCGCAGGAGCTGGCGCTCGCCCACCCGGAGCGGATCCACACCCTGACCCTTGGCGCCACCTACTGCGGCGGGCCGGAAGGCACGCTGATGGCCCCCGAGGACCTGAAGATGCTCGCCGCGGCGATGGCATCCGGAGACCGCGAGCAGGTCTTCCGGGCGATGTGGGAGATCAACATCTCGCCCGGCTTTCGCGAGGACGATTCCCGCTTCGCGGATTTCTGCGAGATGGCGAGCGCGCTTCCCGCTCCCAAAGCGGTGATCCTCCAGCAGATGCGAGCTTGCGGCGCTCACGACACCAGCGCCCGACTGAGCCAGGTTTCCTTGCCAACCCAGGTCATCCACGGAACGGTGGACCGGCTGCTTGGGGTCGAGAACGGGCGCCAGATCGCCGCCCTGCTCACAGTCGAGCCGCAGCTGCTGGAGGGAGTCGGCCACATGTTCTGGTGGGAGCAGCCCCAGCGCTCCGCAACGCTGGTCCGCGACCACGCCCTAGCGCCCGTCTGATGACGTGCCGGGAGTTATGCGCCCATATGGACCGCTAAGTCCCGGCACGTCCGGGGCGGCTCAGTCCTTCTGCCGGTCGGCGCAGGTCGTGTCGAGCTTGCCTTTGACCTCGAAGACATAGTCGGGCTGGGGGGTGATTTCGGGCTCTTCGATCACCAGCTCCAGCGCCGGATCGGTCTTCAGCCAGGCGTATACCGGGTACCAGTATTCGGCGTCAGGCGAGTCCTGGGTCGCCCGGCTCGCGATCAGGAAGTCGTAGTCGCCTTCGTTGATCAGGCGGCGGAACTGCCGGCAGCTGGTGGCCAGGCGGTACTGCCCGTCCGGCCCCTGCTCGCCGATGTACTGGACGTAATTGTCGAGGTTGGCGCCATAGAAGCCGTACTGGCCGAAGAAGATCTCGCCCGAGCCGGCGATCCCGATCCTGGCCCCATGGCGGTTGTGGGCGAAGGTGTACGCCTGGCGCGGCCCACCATCCTGCAGGAACGGAGTCGTGCGCGTGTAGTGCTGGTTGTAGTACTGGACCTCCTGGGCACGGCCGAGTACCACCGCGAACAGCAGAACCACGCCAGCCCCAGCGGCAACGAAGCCGCGGCTGACCCGGCGGCGGCCGCGCAGCAGGCCGAGAGCGGCAGGCGCCCAGACCAGCGCCAGCGTCAGGAAGACCGTGCCGACGATGTAGCCCGGGTACCAGCGCGGCGTGGTCAGAACCGTGATCGCATAGACCGCGAGCAAGAAGAGCAACGTCTGCCACGCGCGCGAGTCGGGGGCGCGCAGCGGACGGGCGATCGGCAGCAGGGTCAGCGCCAGGACGAGGCCGGGTACGAGGTAGCGGGTGTTGGTGAAGAACCCAGTCGGCGAGCCCTCCTGCCCAGCCGCGGTGAGCGGCGTGAAGACGTAGACGAGCGCGGTCAGCAAAGCGGCGACCGCGATGACCTGCAGGATCCGGTTGCGTGAGCGCACCGCGATGAAGACCGCGGCCGCGACGGCGACGATCAGGATCAGCGGCCAGAGCGGCCCGAAAGCATCGTCGAGGTAGGGGAAGAACCAGCGCCGGTAGATACTTGGATCGGTGATGTAGTGGGCTACGGCGAAGCGCGGTCGCGGGTCGAGCGGCATCTGGTCGGGACGGGGCAGATGCAGCGGCCCGAAGCCGATCTGCGGAATCGGGTTGCCGCCGGTCTTGATCGCGGCCCGCACGTACCAGTAGCCACCGACGAGGAAGGTCGAGAGGCCGAGCACCCAGGCCGTCGTCAGGCGTCTCCCCCTGCCGCTGAAGACGACTACACCGAGCCAGATCGCCACGACCGGGACGAGGAAGGTGAGCTTGACCGAGGCTGCGAGCCCGGCGGCGATGCCGGCAAGCACCAGCGGCCCTTTGTCGAGCAGGGGCGCATCCTGCTCTGGCGTGTCCTGAACCGCGCCAGTGGCGGGAGCGCGCCGTTGGTGGCCGTTGATCAGAAAAGCGGCGAAGGCGAGCAGGAAGGCAAGGCCCATGATGTCGTTGCGGCCCTCCCCTGGCTGGGTCTCGATCATCACCCCGGCATCGAGGACGATCGCCGCGGCGACCAGCGTCGCCGGCCCGACCTTGTAGGGGCGACCGATGCACCAGGCGGCGAGCAGCGCAATCGCCAGCCAGACCAAATTGATCAGCGGCGAGAGCCAGTCGGTCTTGAAGACGACGATCCCGGCGGCGTGGATCAGCTCCGAGCTCTGCGGGTAGAACCACGCCGCCAGCCGCAGCGGGTCGGTGAAGTGCAGGTGGACGATCGAGGCTTCCTGGGCGATTCGGCCCGCAAACGGCATGTGGTACCAGGTCGTGTCGCCGCCGAACATCCCGTAGTCGAGGCTGAGCTGCGAGGGAAAGGTCCACTCGGCGACTACGAAGGAGGCGACGCCGAGCGCCAGCAGCAGGGCGATCGTCTGCACCTGTGGCGCCGCCACTTCCTTGCCGTCGTGAGGCATCATGCGGCGACCGAGCCAAGCAGCGAAGAGGCCGATGGCGATGCAGACGACGACGACCCAGCCCAGGTGCAAGATGCTCAGCGTGCCGAGCAGCTCGAGCGCGACGACTAGCAAGGCCACCGCAATCGTCGCATCGGCGAGGCGGGCGAGGGCGCCGGAGAACTCCGGCGCGATCCAGCGTCGCAGCCAATAGCCGCCGAGGCCGAGAGCCGAGACGATGCCGATCGTCGCCAGGCAGCCGCCTATATAGGAGCCGAAGGAGGGGGTCACCGGCGCGGGATGCTATTCGGCGCGCCGGGTGTGCGAGGAACTAGGAGGCAGCCGCCGGAATACGGCAGGAGACGCCGGTGCCGGCAAGCCCGCAGTAGCCGTTCGGCACCTTGTGCAGGTACTGCTGGTGGTAGTCCTCGGCGTAGTAGAAGGGCCCGGCCGGCTCGACCTCGGTGGTGACGGGCTCGTGGCCCGCCGCCCGCAGCGCCTCGTCGTAGGCCTGGCGCGCCATCTCGGCCGTTTCCCTCTGCGAGTCGTTGGTGAAGTAGATGCCGGAGCGGTATTGGGTGCCGACGTCGTTGCCCTGCCGCATCCCCTGGGTCGGGTCGTGCTCCTCGAAGAAGACCTTGAGCAGGTCGGCGTAGGAGATCTGCTTCGGGTCAAAGGCGACGAGCACCGCCTCCGCATGGCCGGTCATACCCGAACAGACCTCCTCGTAGGTCGGGTTCGGGGTGGTCCCGTTCATGTAGCCAACGGCAGTGGCGAAGACGCCCTCGAGGGGCCAGAAGAGGCGCTCCGCGCCCCAGAAGCAGCCGAGCGCGAAGTACGCGGTCTCGATCCCATCGGGGAACGGTGGTTTCAGCGGCGTGTCGAGGACAGCGTGGCGCTCCGGCACCTCGAAGGCCGGCTCGCCGCGGCCCGGCAGCGCCTCCTCGGGCGCCGGCATCCGCGTCTTCTCGGGATTCAGCATCGTCATCAGCTTGCCGAGGCGGTTCATGCGCTCATTGACGTTACTCCGGTCAGCTGCTCGGAGACCGCCCAGAGGCGCGCCCGCGTTCGATATCGATCGATTTGTCGCCGACAATATATGTGAGTCTCTCTTACTTTGCCTTACGGGTAGGCTTCGTACCCGATGACGACTGCACCGCACAAGCGCCCTTACCACCACGGCAACCTGCCGGCGGCACTGGTCGAAGCCGCCCTCGAACTGATCGGCGAGAGCGGCGTCCAGGGCTTTTCCGTCGCCGAAGCGGCCCGCCGCACCGGGGTCAGCATCTCGGCGCCGTACCGTCACTTCACCGACCGCGACGAGCTGATCGCGGCCTGCGCCGTCGCCGCCTGCGAAGAGCTGCAGGAGCACTTCGAAGCCGCTCTCGACCAACCCCGCTCTCCGGCGGAACAGCTCGCGGCCGTCAGCGCCGAGTACGTGCGCTTCGCCGCCGAGCGCCGGCCGATGTACGATGCTCTGTTCGGCGCCGGGCTGGACAAGTCGAGATACCCGCAACTCGAAGCGGCTGTGGCGAAGGTACTGGAGACGGTCTTTGCCGTCGCCCGCCGGCTGGCACCTCGGGATGACGGAAGCGATGCCGTGATCCTGGTCGAGGCGATGACCGCTCTCGCGCAGGGTCACGCGACCCAGCTGCTCGAGGGCAAATTCGGCGAGATGCCCGAGGCCGTCGACCTCGCGGCTGAACGGGTGGCGGCTGCGACTCTGGCCCTGGTCCGCGGTCGCAGCCTGCTGTTCGGGTAGCGTTTGCCCTATCGGCTGCCTCGTCCTTCTCTTTGCCCTGATCTCACCGCGGCTGGCGCTTTTCGTGCTGTGGCTGTTCTCCGACCTGCTCAGCCGCGCTTTCGACAGCTGGATCGTCCCTCTGCTCGGCTTCTTCCTGCTGCCGTGGACGACGCTGGCCTACGCCGCGATGTGGGCGTCCTCGGACGGCGTCAACGGCTTCGAGTGGTTCATCGTCGTCCTCGCCTTCCTGATCGACATCGGCGCCTTCGCCAAGGGCAGCCGGCGACGGACGGAAACTGCCTAGCCTTCAACTCCGAGCTCATCGCCCGGATAGGCGAGCCTGACGTGCGCCTTGTGGAGGATGATGAAGTCGCGCCGTTTCGTCTCGCCACCGCCGAGCGGCGAGATTTCGACGTCGAGAAGCGGGATGAAGGCAACATCGGCCCTGTTGACGGCATCGGAGAAGCGGCTCTGGTAGCCCTCTGGCGGCAAGGTGACGTCACCGACGACAAGGTGTCGATCGGTTTCGAACACGACTCGTTCCTTGCGGCGCGGGCTGCTGGATTGCCCCTCCATGCCGCCAGTTATCGACGTTTCTAGGTATTTCGTAAATAGATGAGTGTCCACTTGCACACTCAGCCCATGACAGCGAAGAGGCGCCACTCGTCCGGCGCGCCCTTGAGCCGGTGGCTTCCCCTCTCTTCGAACTCGATGCCAGAGCCGACGACCAGCTCCCGCACGGTGCTCGAGACCAGCACCTCTCCAGGCGCCGCGAGCGATCCGACCCGAGCGCCGATGTTGACCGCCATGCCGCCGACGTCCTCGCCGATCGTTTCGACCTCGCCGCTGTGGATGCCCGATCTGATCTCTACCCCGCTTTGGCTCAGCTCATCGTGGATGGCGGTCGCACAACGGATCGCTCGCGCCGGTCCGTCGAAGGTGGCGAGGAAGCCATCGCCCATCGTCTTCACCTCGTGGCCGCGGTGGACCGCGAGCTCGCGACGCACGGTGGCGTCATGGTGCTCGAGCAGGTCGCGCCAGCGCCTGTCCCCAAGCCGCACCGCGGTCTCGGTGGAGCCGACGATGTCGGTGAAGAGGATCGTCGCCAGCGCCCTTTCGACCCCGTGTGCGCCGCGACTGCCGACAAGAAACTCCTCGACCTCGTCGAGCAGAGCGCCCTGGTCGCCGACGGTCGGCAGGTGGTCGACGCCGCGCAGCTCGACGTAGCGGGCGCCCGAGATTCGGTCGGCGAGATATTGCGCCTGACGAGCCGGGATCAGACGGTCGTCGCGTCGATGCAGGATGAGCGTCGGGACGGCGATCGCCGGAAGCACCGCGCGAACGTCGATCTCGCGGTAGAGATTTATCAGCTCGGTCGCTCCCGATGGGCTCGTGCCTTGTCGCAGCAGCCGCGCCCACCAGCGTTCGAACTCGGGGTTGCCCTCCTCGCTGGGCGCCCAGAAGTCGACGCCGACCGCTTCGCCCCACTGCTCGTGCACCATCTCGGCCCAGCGGTCGAGTCGCTCCTCCCGAACGCCCTGGGGGAAATCGGGCGCCTTGACCATGCGGGCAAAGGTCCCGTAGAGGGCGAGGGAGGAGACGCGCTCGGGATAGGTGGCGGCGAACAACGCTGACATCGGTCCTCCCTCCGAGATCCCGAAGACCGCCGCACGGGCGCTGCCGGCGGCATCCATCACCGCGCCGAGATCGTCCATCGACTCCTCGAGCGTGGGCGGCCGTCCTAGCCGATCGGAGAGCCCCTGACCGCGCTTGTCGAAGACGATCAGGCGCGAGAACGACGCTAGCCGCCGCAGGAAACGGGCGATCGCCGGCTCCTCCCAGACCAGCTCGACATGGGAGACGAACCCCGGCACGAAGACGAGTTCGAGCGGCCCCTCTCCATGAACCTGAAAGGCGATGCTGGCGCCGTCCGGCGACTGCGCGTATCGCGTCGAGGATTCCATCCACCTCTTCGCCGACTGTAGCGCCAGATCCCGCCTCTGGGAGAAGCGTTCGAAGTATCGGGGCGAACCGTTCGAAAACACCGACAAAGGGCAATCTAGAGCGGCCGTCGGATGGCCCTGCTACGGATTGCACCCGTAGCATCCGAGAGATCGCAGGCACGGGCCACCCGTAGCAAGCCTGCTCCCGCCCTACTGCCCGTTCGCGATCTGGATTTGGGTCTCGGGGTCGGCGGCGTCTACTGCGAGAAGGCGACTACGCGCCGCCTCCTTCGAGGGATGGCCGTAGCGCGCCATGACGAGTGCTCCGCCATCCTCGTGGCCGAGTTGGACCGAGACGTCAAAGTGGGAGTTGCCGCGCTCAAGGAGCTGGGTGGCGCAGAAGTGACGAAGATCGTGGAAACGGATCGGCTGAATGCTGCCGGCGAGGCGATCGGGAGTCGTGCCTGAGTTGTCGCGGACGGCCTTCCATGGGTAGTAGAGGTTGCCCTTGTTCAGGTCCGCCCCGCGGAGGGAATGGAAGACGAATGGCGAGCGGTCGCGGCGCGGGACATGGTCGAGAACGCGAGCTGCACGGAAAAAGGCGACCTCCCTCTCTTTCCCGTTCTTGGGTGGGCCGTAGGATCCGTCATCCTTGCGTGCTCGCCGAACCCAAATCGTCTCGTCGCCAATGTCGTGCCACTGGAGTCCCTGGATCTCCGCTGATCGAAGGCCGGTCCAGGCCGTGAACTGGATCAAAGCGCGGAACTCGGTCGCGTAGCCGCCGAGGACCATGCACGCGCTGAGGAGCTGGCGGAATTCATCCAAGGTCGGCGGAGAGACCTCAGCCGTCTTCTCGGTCACGGGGAGACGAAGGTTCGAGAAGGGATTTGCTTTGACCAGGCCGACGTTGTAGGCATCTTCGTACATGGTCGAGACCGTCTTCGAAACATTCCGGGGGACGGTGAGAGCCCAAGCTCGAGCGGATACTCGCTCGACCTCTCCAAGTTGCGTCGAGCTGAACTCTTCCTTGAAGCGGCGCATAGCAATTGCGTAGTGGCGCCGCGTCGAAACTGCTGGCCGCGGCCACTCTTCGAGCCAGCGATCCGCGAAGGTGGCGCAGGTCTCCTTGGTCAGACGGGCTCGAAGTTTGTCGCGGTGATGAGTCTCCGCGTTGCGGGCTTGGGTCTTCGTCTCCCAGGGGCCGCCTGGGACCCAGTGCTGTCTCCCAGCGAGTTCGAACTTAGCGAGCCAGCCGCCTCGCTTCTTGTCGAGCCAGACGGTCAACCCTCGACCTCAAACTCGGAGATCGAGGCGGCCTCTTCCCAGTCAAGGCCATTGTCCCAGCCGTGATCCGTCTCCTGCCAACCTCCGGGGCGCTCAGCCGAGCCTTTCTGGAAATCGCCTCGTTTGCCTTCGCGACCGGGAGGGTTTGCCCTCATTGCCGCTTGTGGTGACGCATAGACGCCAGAAACGAAACGCTGCTCGTAGAGGCCCTTCTCAACCACGTAGACCTTCACGCCGCCGCTCCTCTCGTCCGCTCACGCGGGAAGCGAAGCACATTGCCGCCCTCTTCGGGGACGCCGGCGAGCTTCGCTTCCACCTGACTGAGCAAATAGCGATTCTGGCCCCCTACGCGGAGGCAGGGGAGGTCCATCCGCTCGATTGATCGCGTTGACTTCTTTAGCCGCAGAGCGAGTTCCCGCTTCGTCAGCCAGGGCTCGCTCGAGATCACGTCCCCCCTCTCGCTCACGCCTGTACCGCCTCGGGGTGTGCGTTCACGTCCGATCGCTCCCTCTCGCACTGCTGGATGTGGGAAAGGAGCCGGCGTCCGATCCATTCCGCGACGTAGGTGGTGACGGCGTCTCCGCATGCTGCGTAGCGGGGTCCGTCTGGCTGGGGGTCGAGGGCGCAGCGCTCACGGCTAGGTCCGGTGCCGTGGATGAAGTGGTCCTGCCCGCCGCCGCCCTTGCCGGTGTGCGCCATGAGGCTGATCTCGCTCGGCTCGGGCACGCTCACTCCGTCCCGCGTCCGCTCGGTGTAGGAAGACACGTCCACCCGTCCGGAAAGCCCTGAAGGCGCTCGCACTCCGTCGGGGTGAGCCGCCTCACCATCCCCCCGTCCCTGATCGCCGGGTAGCCCTGGCCCGGCTTGCCGCCCCCGCCCGTCAACTGGCGGGCGTAAGGGGTCTCCAGAACCTCCGCTCTCTGGTTCTCCGAGATGAACGCTGGGACCGGAACCAACGACCTGGAAGAACCCGCTGGCGGCCTCGTGATCGTCTCCTCGCCATCCACTGGCCTTGCCGGAGAGGAGGGGACCGACGATGTTCTCGTCGTCCTCCTGTCGTCGTCCGGGTGCTGAGACGCCAGAGCTCGAAGAGCCTCGGCTAAGGCTGGCGGCAACTCTCTGCCCCGCTTTGCCGCTCGCCTCAAGATTCCCGCCGCCGCTTTCGGGCTCAAGGAGAACCTGGGATGCACATCGGCCTCGAGCACGTCGGGCAAGGATGAAGACGCGTCGCCGTCGCTGGGGCACTCCGAAGTAGCGGCTATCCAGCACTCGCCAGGCGAGGTCGTGAAACCCGAGTTGGCCGAAGATGCCGCGGACCACCGCGAACTCGGTGCCGTTGTGCTCATCGAGAAGGCGTCGGGCCTCAGCGCAGCGGCCACACGGACAGCGCCCTGGACGCTTGGCTCCATCAGAGCGCTCGGCCTCGCTCTCAGCAAACAGGCGATCGCCATCATCTCGTCGGGAGCTGCCGCCCAGCGCACTCCATCCTCGGCTATGGAGTCGTAGAAGGTGCCCGCACTCTCGACATCCGACGCAGGAACAGCCGGAGAGGAGTCCCGGGACGTTCTCGAATAGAAGCCATCCTCCGGGCCGAACAAGCTCATCGGCGACTCGGGCGAATTCGTAATAGAGGCCGGATCGGTCGCCTGCGAGCCCTCGACGCTTGCCGGCGACGGAGAGGTCTTGGCAGGGGCTTCCCCCTGCGAGGAGATCGACTGGCCCCCGAATGCCTCGCTCGATTTGAGCGGTGGCGTCTGCCCCTCCTCGATCTGCTGGTCGTTGCCCGCGAGCGACATCGCGTACGTCGTGGAGGCAGGCGACATCGGGCCAGTGCCGCTTGAGGACTCGCCGGCGCCAGGGGTCGGCCTCGCACTGGGCGACGATTCGAACTCCTGCTTGCTCGAGGCCTCGGTCGATTCCCCCGACGCCGCTGAAGAGCGAGACGCCATTCAACCCGCCGACCCCTCTCCTACCTGTGGGGACTCAGAGGTTCTGTCCTTGTCGTGCGTTGTGAGGCGCACTTGGAGGTATGTGTCATACCGGCCCTCGCTCATGCCTTAATCCGCGCGCCGCGATCCTGTTTTGGATCGGTTCCCATTCCGAGAGAACGTCGTCGGAGTTCCTCGCATTCCTTATGACGAGGCGGATTAAGGCCATACCAATCTTGCCAGCGGTCCTCAGCCCTGACAGCGGTGCCGCATAGGCAGCAATTCAGTAGCTGCTCGCTCACTTACGTGCCTTTCTGTCGTTCTTGAAGGTCGTGGCCGGGACACCCTCGATGGCGGTGCCGTGGTCAGCCACTGGTGTCTCCAGGAAAGCCATCGAAGTCGATCCGCTCAGGGATCGGCTGATC
>JBIOVI010000072.1:0-19757 GCA_044867645.1 Solirubrobacterales bacterium
CGTTCCACTGGCGCGGCGAGGAGGGCGAGGAGCGCGACGTCACGTATGCCGAGCTGCTGCGCGACGTCAAGCGGCTCGCCAACGTCCTGAAGGACCGCGGCGTCGAGCCCGGCGACGTGGTGGGGATCTACCTGCCGATGATCCCCGAGGTGGCGGTGGCGATGCTCGCGTGCGCGCGCATCGGCGCCCCGCACAACGTCGTGTTCGGAGGCTTCTCGCCCGACGCGGTCAAGGAGCGCATGGAGTTCTCCGAGGCCAAGGCGCTGATCACGGTCGACCAGGCGCGGCGCAAGGGCAAGGCCGCCGACATCAAGCCGGCCGTCGACGCCTTCCTCGGCGACCTCCCCTCGATAGAGACCGTCGTCGTCGTGCGCAACACGGGCGGCGACGTCGACATGCAGGACGGCCGCGACGTCTTCTACGACGAGGCGATCGAGGACGCCTCGGACGACTGCCCGGCCGAGCCGTTCGACGCGGAGCAGCCGCTGTTCGTGCTCTACACGAGCGGCTCGACCGCGAAGCCGAAGGGCATTCTCCACACGACCGGCGGCTATCTCACCGGCGCGGCGTGGACGCACAAGTACGTGTTCGACCTGAAGCCCGACGAGGACGTGTACTGGTGCTCGGCCGACGTGGGCTGGGTCACCGGCCACTCGTACATCGTCTACGGCCCGCTGATGAACGGGATGACCTCCGTCATGTACGAGGGCGCGCCCGACTACCCGCACAAGGGGATCTGGTGGGAGACGATTGCCCGCTACAAGGCGACGATCCTCTACGCGGCGCCGACCGCGATTCGCACCTTCATCAAGTGGGGCGCCGAGATCCCCGCCGAGCACGACCTCTCCTCGCTGCGGCTGCTGGGCTCGGTCGGCGAGCCGATCAATCCCAAGGCATGGCTCTGGTACCACAAGGTGATCGGCGGCGAACGCTGTCCGATCGTCGATACCTGGTGGCAGACCGAGACCGGCGCGATCATGATCGCGCCGCTGCCGGGGATCACCGCGACCAAGCCGGGCTCGGCGACGACGCCGTTCCCCGGGGTAGGCGCCGAGGTTGTGTCGGAGGACGAGGGCGAGCCGGTCGAGAACGGCCAGGGGCTGCTGGTCCTGACCCGTCCCTGGCCATCGATGCTGCGCACCCTCTACAAGGAGGAGGACCGCTTCGTCGAGACCTACTTCTCGCGCTTCGGCAAGGAGACCTACCTGGTCGGCGACGCGGCCCGCCGCGACGAGGACGACTACTTCTGGGTGATCGGCAGGATCGACGACGTCGTCAACGTCTCCGGACACCGGCTCTCGACCGCCGAGGTCGAGTCGGCGATCGTCGCCCACGAGAAGGTCGCCGAGGCGGCGGTGATCGGCCAGTCCGACGAGCACACCGGCCAGGCGATTTGCGCCTTCGTCACCCTTCAGGGCAGCACCGAGCCCAGCGACGAGCTGGTCGAGGAGATCCGCGCCACGGTTGCCGAGCGGATCGGCAAATTCGCCCGGCCGAAGCGCGTCGTCTGGGCCGACGACCTGCCGAAGACCCGCTCGGGGAAGATCATGCGGCGGCTGCTGCGCGACATCGCAGAGGGACGCGCGCTCGGCGATGTGACTACGCTGCGCGACCCGGACGTGATGGCGGAGCTGGAGTCGAAGATCGCCGAGCAGCGCGACGAGGAGGACTAACTGCTCGTAGAAGCTTTTTGGGCCCTATGGGGGGCACAAGGCTTCATCGAAGCGTCATGGAGTGCGCTGGTCGACCATCCGCTCGACTGCGATCTCGAGCGCCTCGAGCTGCTCGCGGACGCTGCGCAGTTCGCGCAGCGCCACCGCCTCGGCGGTGAGCTGCTCGGCCGCTAGCTCTTCCTCGACCTCGACGATCTCGGGGCCGAGGAAGCGCTGCGCGAAGGCGCCGGTGAGCAGGGCGACGAAACCGATCCCAACGATCAGGATGAAGGTCGAGACGATCTCACCGCCCGTGGTCGTCGGGTAGATGTTCGAGCCGAGGGTGGTCATCGTCGTCACCGCCCAGTAGATCCCGTCCCAGGTGTCGAGGTGCTGGTTCTGCCGCTCCAAGGCCACGAAGAGAGCGCCGCCGCCGATCATCGTGAGCACCGCCAGCAGTGCCGCGTAATGCAGGCCCTGCAAGGAGAAGACCTCGCGGGTCAGCTGCGCCAGTCGCAACAGGCGCAGCAGACGGAGCAGGCGCAGGACGCGGAGGCCCTGCAGGCCGGCGGGGAGGAGGGGGGGCGTGAGGACGACGATGATCAGGTCGAGGGGGTGATGGCGGATCCAGGTGCGGCGTTCGGGCACGACCGCCAGCATCACGACCAGCTCGATCGCGAAGGCGATCCAGGTGACCCAGTTGAGGATCACGGCGACGTCCTCGAGCAAGCCACCGGGATGGGACTCGGTGATCGCGACCATAGGCAGCGTCAGCGCCGCCGCGATCAGCATCGGCGTGTTGAGGATTTCGGCGACGCGGGTGCTGCGTGCGTCCATGCCGGGCGAGTAGACAACCGGCGTTTGAGCGGTGTCTGCCTTCATCCGCGCCTACTTCGACGCGACGGCCTCGGTGCCTACCGAGCGACGGCAAGACCGCTGCGGCTAGGAGAGGCTCGAGAGCGCCGTTGCCAAGGCGAAGCCGAGGGTGGTGACAAGACCGGCGACGCGGCCCGAGCTCCTGGTCGCGTCGGGGATCATCGAGTCGATCAGCATCACCAGCAGGGCGCCGGCGGCGAAGCCGTCGATGCCGGCGCTCAGCTCACCGCCGACCCGGTCGGCGATTGCGTAACCGGCGACGGTGGCGAGGGCGCAGATCGCGGCGACGGCGCCCCAGAGGGCCAGCACCCTCGAGGTCGCCACCCCCGACCCCTGCATCTCGCTGGCCGACCCGACGGCCTCCGGCAGGTTCGAGACGAAGATCGCGACCAGCAGCCCGATCCCCACACCCTCGCCCGCCGCCAGCCCGATGCCGAGGACGAGCTGCTCCGGGATGCCGTCGAGGAAGGCCCCGAGGGCAAGCGCGGTACCAGCCTCTGAGCTTTGCGCCCGCCCTGCCCGCCCGCGCCCGGAGGACATGCGGGCGGCGATCAGCCCGTCGCATGCGTAGTAGGTGAGCGCGCCGACCCCGAGGCCGATTGCGGTGGAGCGCAGGCTGCCGACCCGGATGCCCTCTCCCGCTAGCTCGAAACTCACGGCGCTGATCAGTGCACCCGCTCCGAAGGCGAGGACCAGGCCGATCTGCCGCTGTGGCCAGCGCCGGCCAGAGGCGAGCAGTGCGCCAAGCACCAACGAGGAGGCAGCCAAGGCGCCCCAGCCGACCGCGGCAAGCATACGTCAGCGAGCCTACCTTCACGCCCTTTATGAAGGTAGTTTGCTAAACTAATTACCAAGGCTAAGCAATGACCCAGACCGCAGTCGACACCACCCTCACCGATGCAGCCTCGCGGCTGCGGATGGCGATCGTGCGGACGGCGCGGCGGTTGCGGCAGGAGGCGGCCGGGGCGGCGGACCCGCTGACGCCGACCTCGGCAGCGGCGCTGGCGACGGTTGAGCGGCACGGGCCGCTGACGCCGAGCGAGCTGGCGCAGATCGAGCGGGTGAAGCGGCCCACGGCGACCCGCACCTTGCGCGGCCTCAACGAGGCGGGGCTCGTCGAGCGTGCCCCCGACCCCGACGACGGGCGCAGCGCCCTGCTCAGCATCACCCCGGCCGGGCGTGACCGCCTGCGCCGATTGCGTGGCCGCAAGAACGCCTACCTGGCGCGCCGCATGCGCGACCTGCCGGCCGAAGACGTCGAGACGCTGGAGCGCGCCGCCGCGATCCTGGAGAACGTCTTGGAGGACGAGCGCCCGGCCCGGGGCGAGGGAGCCAGATGAGCGCCGCGGTTCGGCGCAGCTTCGACTCGCTCTCCGTCCCCAACTACCGCCGTTATTTCACCGGGCAGATCGTCTCCGTCTCGGGCAACTGGATGCAGATGGTCGCCGAGGTCTGGCTGATGCTCTCGCTTACCGGCAGCGGTGTCGCCGTCGGCATGACCACTGCGCTGCAGTTCCTGCCGATTCTGCTCTTCGGTGCCTGGGGCGGCGTCCTCGCCGACCGCTTCTCCAAGCGACGCCTGCTGATGGTCACGCAGGGCCTCATGGCGCTGCCGGCGATCGCGCTTTTCGCGATCGTCAGCGCCGGTGCGGTCGAGCCCTGGATGGTGTTGGCCCTGGTCTTCGTCCGCGGCACCGTCAATGCCGTCGACAACCCGACCCGGCAGAGCTTCCCGATCGAGATGGTCGGTCCGGAGCGCGTTGTCAACGCGGTCAGCCTCAACAGCGTTCTGATCCACGCCTCGCGGCTCCTTGGCCCCGGTCTGGCGGCTCTGGCGATCGCGATTGCCGGCGTGGGACCCTGCTTCGCCCTCAATGCGCTCACCTTCGCGGCGATGATCGTCGCCCTCTGGAGGATGGACCCCGCCGAGCTCTCCGCGCCTCCCGTCACCGGCCGCGAGCGCGGCGCCGTTCGCGCCGGCCTGCGCTACGTCCGCCGCACCCCGGCCCTGGCGGTGCCGCTGGCGCTGATGGCCCTCGTCGGCACCTTCGGCCTCAACTTCCAGGTCATCCTGCCGTTGCTCGCCCGCTTCAGCTTCGACGGCGGCGCCACCGCCTACGCCGGGCTGGTTGCCGCGATGGGCGTCGGCTCGGTGATCGGCGCGTTGCTCACTGGCGCCCACGGCCGCACCGACGCCCGCCTGATCGCGGGCGCCGCGCTCAGCTTCGGCATCCTCGCCCTGCTTGCCGCGCTGATGCCCAGCATCCTGCTCGAGATCCCGGTCCTCGCCCTGCTTGGCGCCGCCGCGGTCACCTTTGCCGCGGCGATCAACTCCTCGCTCCAGCTCGCGGTCGAGCCGGCGATGCGGGGCCGGGTGATGGCGCTCTACTCGATCGTCTTCCTCGGCTCGACGCCGATCGGCGGCCCGCTCGCCGGCTGGCTCTCCGAGGCTTATGACCCGCGGGTGGCGCTGCTGCTGGCGGCGATCGCCGGGCTTTCGGCCGCTTGGGCGGCCCGCGTCTGTCTTGCCCGGATCGGTCCGCGGTCGGCGGAGGCGATCGTGGCCGCGACGCCGTAGCGCCGCGGCCACTTCCGCTGCGGCTAGCCGGTGTAGCCGGCTTCTTCGAGGTATGAGGCAGCCGCTTTGGCCGGCGACTGCTTTTCGAGTTCCACCCGGGCGTCGAGCTCCTGCATGACCGGGAGCGTCAGTCCTTTCTGGACTTCGACGATCGTCTTTTCGAAGTCGGGCCCGGCCTTTTCCGCGGTCGAGGCCTTGGTGACGAAGATGACGTTGCCCGCTGGGAAGACTTCCTTGTCGTCTTCGAGGATGACGAACTTGTCCTTCTGCGCCGAGAGCTGCGGATCGGTGGTGAAGAGGATCGAGAGGTCGGCCTGACCGTTTTCGAGGACCTTGTAGCGGAGGCCGATGTCGACCGGGGTAAACGACTTGAATTTGAGCCCGTAATATTTTTCGAGCCCGGCCAGGCAGTCGATTCGCTGGCGGCACTCGGGCGATCCGTAGAGGCTCATCTTTTCCGACTTCCCCTGCAGGTCGGAGATCGTTTTCAGCCCTTCGTTTTCAGCCGTCTTCTTCAGGGTCCCGACCGCGTTGGCGCTCGCGAACGGGGTCGGCGGGAAGGCGGTGAGCCCTTCTTTTTCGAATTCTTCATTGGCTTTTTCGTAGGCCTTTTGCGCTTCCGGTGAGACTTCTTCCGGTTCCAGGCCGAAGAAGGAGGTCAGCGCCGTGCTCGCGTACTCCGGGTAGCCGGAGATCTGACCGGACTTCAGCGTCTGCAGCGCGACCGTTTCGGAGCCGAGGTTTAGGTCGGTCTTCACCTTGTAACCGGCGGCCTCCAGGGCTTGGGCGTAGACCTCGCCGAGAATTTCCTGTTCGGGGAAGTTCTTCGAGCCGATAGTCAGGGTGACTTTGCCGTTATCGGGGTTGGAGACGATCGCGCCGCCGCCTTCGCCGCTCGTGGTGCTGTCGTCATCGTCCGAGCCGCATGCGGCGACCCCGAGGCTGAGGAAGAGCGCGAGCAGTACCGCTACAGAGGCGCGCGCCCTCTTGGTCGTGGTTCTCACTGTTGCTTCCTCTCTTGTCGATTGCAATGCGATCGCTTCCGTTGAACAGTCAGGCTGCACTCAGCCGCAAGCCTCTCGAAGTGAGCAGACGTTGCAGGCCGGCGAGCGCAAACTCGAGCACTAAGGCCAGCAGGGCGACCAGGATCGCCCCCGCCAGCACTCCGCTGTCGCCGTAGACGTTGCCGTTGATAATGAAGTCGCCGAGGGTCAGGACGCCGGCGATCGGGGCGATCGTCGCCGTCGCGGCGATCGCGATCGTCGCCCCGCGGATACCGGCGAAGAGGGTGGGGATCGCCAGCGGGATCTCGACCCTGCGCAGGACTTCGAGCTCGGTCATGCCCATACCGCGGGCGGCATCGACGATCGATCGGTCGACCTGGCGAACGCCGACGAAGGCGTTGGCGAGGATCGGCGGCACGCCGAGCACCGCGAGGGCGATCGTCAGGTTGAGGACCCCGACCCCGATCGCCGCCGCCATGAAGGCGATGAGGGCCAGCTCTGGAATCGCCCGGCCGGCGTTGCCGACCGCGACCGCGAACCATTCGCCCGTCCCCCGATGGCCGAGGTAAAGGCCGATCGGCAGCGCCACGAGCATCGAGAGCGCCAGCGCCAGCACGGTCAGTTCCAGTTGGTTGAGGGTGAGTTCGATGACCTGGTCGAGGCCACCGACCTTCTTCCCCCCGGTCACGTTCGATGCCTGCGGGGTGAATATGAATTCCACCGCACCCTCGATCGAGGCGCGCACCGGATGGGGGAGGGCAGCGGCGATCATGCCTCCGCGGCCCTCCGCCAGGGCATCAGGAGGCGCTGGATACCGAACAGGGCCAGGCCGAAGGCGACCGCGATCGCAAACGCGATTCCGCCGGCGATGATCAGGTTGGTCATGAAGTCGATCCCGTTCTTGAGGATCGGTTCACCGAGCCCGCCACCCCCGGCAAACGCCGCCAGCGTCGCTATCGCAACGGTGCTGACCGTTGCGATTTGCAGGCCGGCGACTATCTCCGGCGTCGCCAGCGGAAGCTCGACTTTCCAGAGGATCTGACGATCGGTCAGGCCCATGCCCCGCGCCGCATCCTTGACCGCGCTCGGCACGTTGGCCAGTCCCACCATCGTGTTGCGGTAGATGATCTGCAGCGTGTAGGCGCTGAGGGCGATGATCGCGGTGTCTCGCCCGCGCCCGGTGATCGGCAGCAGCAGGAAGAAGAAGGCGATGCTGGGGATCGTGTAGAGGATCCCGGTTCCCGCGAGCAGCGGCGGCTGCAGCCAGCGGTGGCGGTGCGCCAGAAGCGAGAGCGCGAAGGCTATGAGGAAGCCGAGCAGGACGGAGATGACGACCAGTTCCAGATGCTGGATCGTCGGCGTCCCGTAGCGGTCGATGTTTTCCCTCGCCCAGTCGAAGCAGAAGAGCTTGCTGGGGTCTGCCTGGCAGGGCAGGGTGTCGGACGTCCGTTCCTTGAAGAAGCCTTCGCCGACTTCTCCCACCGCCGCCAGCGGCATCGCCAGCGCGGCGCTAACCATGGGGCCGCTCCACCGCGGGGTGCTCCTCGTTCTTGGCCCGTGGCGAGGCGAGGAACTCGGAGATGATCTCGACCGAGAGGACGCCGGCGATCCGGCCCTGGTGGTCGACCACCGCCGCGTACTGCGCCTCGCCCTGCAGCAGGTCGGCGAGCGCGTCGCGCATCACGTCGTCGAGCTCGAGCCGTGGGCCGAGCGGCGAGTCCGGGGTGGCCGGCACGGTCTCGGCGACGAGGTCGCGCTCGGAGAGCCAGCCGAGCGGATGGCGCTCGCTGTCGACCAGCAGGGGATAGGGGACCTCGGCGCCCGCCAGCTTGGCCCGCACCTCTGCGGTCGCCTGGCCGACGTAAGCGAGCGGCGCCTCCCAGAGGTCGATGTCGGCGACGCGCATCAGGGCCAGCCGCTTCAGCGCCCGGTCGGCGCCAACGAAGTCCTCGACGAAGTCGTTGGCGGGCGCCATCAGCAGCTCGGCGGGGGTCGCGTACTGCTCTACCCGGCCGCCCTCGCGCATAACTGCGATCCGGTCGCCCATCTTGATCGCCTCGTCGATGTCGTGGGTGACGAAGAGGACGGTCTTGCGGATCTCCGCCTGCAGGCGGAGGAACTCGTTCTGCAAGCGCTCACGATTGATCGGGTCGATCGCCCCGAACGGCTCGTCCATCAGCATCACCAGAGGGTCGGCGGCGAGCGCGCGGGCGACGCCGACCCGCTGCTGCTGACCGCCGGAGAGCTGCGCCGGGTAGCGCTCGCCCAGCTCCGGGTCGAGCCCGATCAGCTCCAGCAGCTCGGCGCTGCGCTCCCCGATCCGCTCCTTCTTCCAGCCCAGCAGCTGCGGCACCGTGCCGATGTTCTCGGTGATCGTGCGGTGCGGGAAGAGGCCGATCTGCTGGATCACGTAACCGGTCTCGCGCCGCAGCCGCGCCGGCTCGCGCTCGCGCACCGACTCGCCGCCGATCAGCACGTCGCCCTCGCTCAGCTCGACCGTGCGGTTGACCAGCCGCATCGCCGTCGTCTTGCCGCATCCCGACGGCCCGACCAGGACGCAGACCTCGCCGGCCTCCACCTCCAGGTTGAGATGGTCGACTGCGGCCTCGGCCGAGTCGCCGTAGCGCTTGGTGGCGTTCTCGTAGCGGACTGCCGAGGCGCCGGGGGACGGGACTTCGTCAGTGACCTTGGGCTCGGGCACTCGTGGCGAGCCTATACCCGGCGGGGCGCGCCTTCCACCTCTGGTACGCGACGGTCTCCGCCCGGTTCAGCCGATTCCCAGTCGCCGCGCCCGCTCGGCGGCGTGGGCGACGACCTCCGTGGCGCCCTCGACCTCGCCGTTTCGCATCAGTGCCCGACCGGCGACGACGGTGGTGTCGACGACGGAGCCGCTTGCCGCATAGACCAGATCGGAGGCGAGGTCGCCGAGGCCGATCTCGTAGGTGTCGCGGCGCAGCAACAGGAAGTCGGCGGGAGCGCCGGGCGTGAGCGGCGGCTGGCCGTCGTGGAACAGCGGGGCGTGGGCGCCGGTGGCGATCCGCCACGCCTCGGCGGCGGGCAGCACGGTCGGGTCGCCGGCGGTGTGGCGCTGCATCAGCGCGAAGGCCTTGAGGTCGGCGAGGAGGTCGAGCGAATCGTTCGAACCGGCACCATCCGTGCCCAAGCCGACCGCCACGCCGGCGCGCCGCGCCGCCGGGTAGGGAAAGACCCCACCCACCGCCAGCTTCATGTTGGCGACCGGGTTGGTGACGACGGTCGCGCCGCGGGCGGCGATCAGCTCCAGCTCGGCCTGGTCGAGCCAGACGCCGTGGGCGAGCAGGGTGCGCTCGCCGAGCAGTCCGAGGCGGTCGAGGTAGGCGGCCGGCCGCTCGCCGTGGCGCTCGACGCATCCACTCACCTCCCCCTCGGTCTCGGAGAGGTGGATGTGGATCGCGGCGCCGCGCTCGGCCGCCTGCTCAGCGGTCCAGCGCAGCAGCTCTTCGCTGACCGTGTAGATCGAGTGCGGCGCCAGCGCCGCGCCTATCGGCCCGTCGTGGGCCGCCAGCGCGTCGAGCTCTGCCGCCACCCGCCCCTGCGTCTCTGCGGTCTTGCCATCGGCGTCGAAGAGCGGCCCGCCGATCGTCGCTCGCAGGCCGGCGTCTTCGACCGCCCGCGCCGTCGCCTCCGGGTGCCAGTACATGTCCCAGATGCGGGCGGTGCCGGTGCGGATCATCTCCAGGCAGGCGAGCCGGGTGCCCCAGTAGACGTCCTCCGGCTCGATCCTCTCCTCGACCGGCCAGACCACCTCGCGCAGCCAGCGCATCAGCGGCAGGTCGCCGCCGTAGCCGCGGAACAGCGTCATCGCCGCGTGCGTGTGGCCGTTGACGAGGGCCGGCACCAGCGGCGCCCCGCCGGCGTCGATCGTCTCGTCGCCGGGAAGGGGCACGACCTCGCTGCCGATCGCCTCGATCGACCCATCGACGCAACGCACCCCGACCGTCTCGCCGTCGAGCACCGCGCCGGTGACCGTCAACCCACTCACGAGGCCAGACCTCCTGGACGTGCCGGTGATTTAGCACCCATAGGGACCGCTAATCACCGGCACGTCTGGCTAGGTCTGGGAGGAGTGCGTGGAGGGAGTTGCGGAGGCGGGTGGCGTTGGCGGCGCGGTCGCGTTCTAGCTCGGCGGTCGACAGCGGCTCGGCCGCGATCCCGTTGGCCAGGTTGTCTACCACGCAGACGGCGGCATAGGGGAGACCGAGCTCGCTGGCGACGATGCACTCCGAGGCCATCGTCATCCCGACCAGGTCGGCGTGGGCGGCGATCAGCCCGATCTCGGCCGGGGTCTCGAAGCGCGGCCCGTTCGTCTGCCAGTAGACACCGCCGTCGCGGAGCGGCCCGGCGCCGCCCGCCTCCCAGGCAGAGAGAACCTCGCTCCGCCAGGCGTCGTCGAAGCCCCGCGTCGCGTGGCCGCGGGCGTCCTCGAAAGTCGTGACGGTGACCTGAAGGGCGATGAAGTCGTGCGGACAGACGAGACTGCCCACGCCCAGATCGGCGTCGAGGGAGCCGACCGAGCAGATGGCGAGTACCCGATCGCAGCCGCCCGCCACCAATGAGCGCAGGTTGGCCCGGTGGTCGATCGAGTGGGGGAGGACGTAGGCGCTGGAGCCATGGCGCTCGAGGACGACGGCATCGGAATGCCCCGCGGCCGCCACTATCTCCTCCCCGCCGGGGCCGGCGGCGTTGCTGCCGAGGATGACTCCGAGCCGTCCCACGCGGCGATCCTATTTCCCTATCGTGCCCGGCATGGCCGACCGTTCGTCAGGCAGGGAAGAGAGCGAAGGGGAACGCCTCGACCGCAACCTCGCCGAGCTGCTGCAGGAGCTGCGGGTGGCGCTGCCGGGGGTCCAGGTCCTCTTCGCCTTCCTGCTCGCGGTCCCCTTCCAGCAGAACTTCACCACGATCACGCCCTTCCAGGAAAAGGTCTACTTCGTGACCCTGCTCTGCACGGCGATCTCGGCGGCGCTGCTGATCTCACCGACCGCATACCACCGGCTGACCTTCCACCTGCAGCAGAAGCGGGAGCTGGTGATGGTCTCCAACCGTCTCTCGATCGTCGGCCTCGTCTTCCTGGCGCTGGCGATGACCGGCGCGATCGTCTTGATCACCGACGTGCTCTTTGGCGCCCTCGCCACGGCTGCCTTTGGTGTCGCGGCGCTGGCGATGTTCGGCGTGCTCTGGGGTCTGTTGCCGCTGCGGCGCCGGCTCAGCCTGGCGAAAGAGGAAGCTCGGCGCTCGCGCTAGCCAGCGCTTGCGCGCGCACATCCAGCTCCGCCCCCTCGACCGCCAGCTCGATCGCGTTGGGATCGCCGCCCCTCGCAACCCAGAGCTCGCGTGCTTCGATCCCGAGCCGGTCGAGCCGTTCGTCGGAGTGCATCGGATCGTGGTGGAAGAGGACGGTCCGCTCGGCGCCGGTGCGGCGGGCGAAGGAGAGCGCGTGCGAGAGCGAGGAGTGGCCCCAGCCAAGGTGGTCGGGGTACTCGGCGTCGGCGTACTGGCCGTCGTGGATCAGAAGCGAGGCGTCGTGGGCAAGGCCGAAGCCGGAGATCCAGTCCTCCTCGAGTGCGTCGAGGTCGGCGCCGAGGGCGGGCTCGTGGTCGGGGATGTAGGCGAGCGAGTCCTCGCCGTCGTCGATCCGGTAGCCCAGGGTCGGGCCGCGGTGCGCAACCGAGGCAGCGCGGATCCGCGCCGGGCCGATCTCCCACTCGGTCTCGGGGGTGTGGCGGAAGGAGACGTCGCAGGGAAGCTCGCGAACCTCGATCGGCGAGAGCGGCGCCGAGATGTAGCGGGCGATGCGGTCGCGCAGCGAGGCCTCCGGCGAGGCGGGGCCCCAGATGACGATCTCGGTCTGCGCCCGGAAGCAGGGCGCGAAGAAGACCAGGCCCTGGATGTGGTCGAGGTGGAGGTGGGTGAGGAGGATGTGGAGGCGGGTCGGCTCCTCGGTGAGGGAGAGGCCGAGGTTGCGGATGCCGGTGCCGGCGTCGAGGGCCAGCAACGAGCCGTCGGAGAGGGTGACGCCGACGCAGGAGGTGTTGCCCCCGTAGCGGATCGTCTCCGGCCCTGGGGAGGGGATCGAGCCGCGCGTTCCCCAGAGCTTGACCTTCACCTCAGGCGGCCTTCCCGTTCGAGGAGGCGGGCCAGAAGACCGCGATCGCGCCGCGCGAGCCGTGCGCGGTGAGGATCGGGAAGGCGGAGGCCTCGACCCGGTGATGGGTGCCATCGATCGAGCGGATCTCGAAGTCGGCGTGGGCGGGGCGGCCGTTGCGGACGGCGACGACCAGCGGCAGCTCGTCATATGCGATCGGCTCGCCGTTCTCGTCAAAGGGGCCGAACATCGCTCCCCACTCCTGCTGCCCCACCGTCCCCAGCTCCTCGAAGCGTTTGCCCAGCAGCATTCCCGCCGCCTCGTTGTAGAAGACGAGTAGGCCACCCTCGTCGACCAGGAAGGCCGGGGTCGAGAGGGCCGACATCAGGTTGCGGGCCAGGATCAGCTCTAGGGGCTTTTGGGACGCATTTGGCACGTAATCACCTAGCCTCGAACGCCGCCGGTGGCGGCTGCTGTGACATTCGTCACTTAGGCAATTTACAGCGTGGGGGAAAGTTGGCGACGGATCCGATCGCTGCCGTTCCGTCACGGTGATGAGGGCGAAGATTTCGATCTTGCGCACAACACGAGGAAGCGTTTTGTCTACGATTGGCGCTACGGTGTATCGCATGACTTGGACAGACGACCGCCTGCAGGATCGCTTCGACTCGATCGACAAGCGCTTCGACCAAGTCGACAAGCGCTTCGACCAAGTCGACAAGCGCTTCGAACAGGTCGACAAGCGCTTCGATGGTGTCGAACAGGAGGTCCGGGAAATGCGTTCGGAGATGAACCAGCGACTCGACGGCCTGCAACGCACGTTGGTCCAGGGCGCGATTGCGCTCTCCGGTGCGTTTGTCGCGGGCTTCGCCGCGATGATCGTCTTGATCTCGACTCAGCTATAGGCCGCCGATCGGCTACAGAGACGCGAGCAGGATCTCGCTCAGCTCCGGCTCCAGCTGCCGCAGTCGCCGGGGGTCGCCGCTCGCGGCGCGTGCAGAGACGAGCGCCAGGGCGGCGCCGATCAGCCGTCGCTCCAGCCCCGGCAGCGGCGTCGCGCCGCCGGGCTCGAGGACGGCGCGCAGCAGACCACCAAGGCGTTCGACCAGGTCGCGACGGGCCGCGGCGAGCGGCGCGATCTGGGGTGGGGGCTCGGCGCAGAGCAGGCGGGCGACAGCCGGCTCCGTGGCGAGGAAGTCGAGGGCCGCGGAGATGCCGGTCTTTGCCCGCTCGTGCCGACTCTGGCCGGTGGCCGCTTCGCAGGCGCGCTCGATCTGATCGCAGAGAAGCGCGGCCTCGCTCTCGTACGCCGCCAGCAGGCAGGCCCAGAGGTCCTCGAAGTGCTGGTAGAAGGTGCGGCTGGAGACGCCGGCCAGCTCGGTGACGCGGGCGGCGGTGAGACGGCCGTAGCCCTGCTCGGCGAGCGCCCTTGCAGCGGCCTCGAGCAATCGTTGGCGTTGGTGCGCACGAACCAGATCGGCGGGAAGGCCGTGGCGACCCGGCGGGAGGCGCAAGGTGGGGGCCGCCGCGTCGGGTTCCGGGGGGGCCTCGGCGAGGGCGGTGCCGGCGATCAGGCGCAGCTCGGTCACTCCTCCACCCCCATCAAGCGAGGCCGGTCGCGTTCCAGCAGGATGCTGGCCCGCTCGAAGGCGGCTTCCGCCGCCTCCTTGCCGAAGTAGGAACCGACCGCGAAGTGCATCAGCTCGGGCAGCGTCTCCCAGAGCCGGCCCGGGTCGCCGGCGCTGAGCGCCTCGCAGACGCACGACTCGACTCCGCCGACGACGAAGGTGCCGGTCGCCTCCGGCGGCGCCTCGTCGGGCTCGATCTCGGCGCGGGCGCTGTCGATCGCGGCGGCGAGACGCTCGACCACGGCTTCGTGTCTGGCCAGGGCGGGCTCACCGGCGATCTGCACCTCGATGAAGAGCGCCCGGGCGATCGCCGGCCGCGCCGTGGCGAAGCGGAACAGCCGCAGGATCGCCTCGCGTACCCCCGCCTCCCAGCCCGGGGTGGTGACCGCCCCCTCGAGCAGGTCGATGCAGAGCCGCTCGATCCAGGTCGCGTAGGCCTGGGCGAAGCAGTCCTCCTTGCTCTCGAAGTCCTTGTAGAACTGGGCCCGGTGGCCGCCGCTGTGCTCGAGGATGGCGCGCACCGAGGTCTCGCGGAAGCCGAGCTCGCCGCTGGCGACCAGAACCCCTTCCATTGCGCCCTCCCGCGCATCGCCTTCCGGGCCTCGGTCTGCTCCGAGCGAGACGGCCTCGTTGGTCGCTGCTGAGGCTTCCCGTTGCATAGGCTCTATAAAAACTACTCCTTTTTTGCCAGATATGAAATCTTTCTCAAGTCGGGTACCCTCGATCCATGCAGTACCTCTCGCAGCGACTGGCCTCCAAGCCGGCTCCGAAGCGGGGGAAAGGCCCCGCTCCCGGCGTCCTCGCGACGCCCCAGCGCGAGCGGATTCTTGACGCCGTTGAGCAGCTGAGCGCCGACCGCGGCTGTGCCGGTACCTCGATCGAAGCGATCGTCAAAGCGGCCGGGGTCTCCTCGGTCACCTTCTACGAGTACTTCGAGGGCAAGGAAGCTTGCTTCGTCGCGGCCTTCGATCGAGCGATCGAGAAAGCGGTTGCGGAGATCGAAGAGGCGACGGCAGGGCTCTCCTGGCCAGAGCAAGTCTCGACCGGCTTGCGCATCTTGCTGGCGATGACCGCCGCCGAACCGGCAGCGGCGCGTCTTTGCCTGGTCGAGGCGCAGACCGGCGGACCGGAGCTGAGCGCTCACTTCGAAGCCGCGCTCGACCGCGTCGCGGCCAAGCTGCGTGAGGGTCGCGCCCTCGACACCGCCCCTCCCGCGCTGCCGGTCACCCTGGAGGAGGCGACGGCGGGCGGCCTCGCCTGGCTCCTGCACGAGCAGCTCGAGCGAGGCGGCACCGCCGTGGTGGAGGCGCTCTACCCGAAGCTGATCGACATCGCCCTACCGCCTTACCTCGGTAATGGCTGACGCCGCCTCACAAGCGGCTGGGGCACTGGCCGCGGGAAACGGCCGGCTTCCACCCGGCCGGCACGGCCTGCCGCGCACCTTCGTCGCCGAGAACCAGCGCGAGCGGCTGCTCAACGGGGTGGTCGAGGCGGTCGCCAAGCATGGCTACAACGCGACCACGATCGCCCGCATCACCGCCGCCGCGAAGATCTCCCGCCGCACCTTCTACGAGTACTTCGAGGGCAAGGAGGACTGCTTCCTCGCCGCCTACGAGATGATCGAGGCCCACGTCCTCGACTCGATGCTCGCGGCGCCGGGGGCGGGGGAGCCCTGGCCCGAGCGGGTACGGGCACGGCTCGCCGCCCTGCTCGACGTCCTCTCCCGCGACGCCGCCGTCTCCCGCTGCTTCCTGGTCGAGCCCCTCGCTGCGGGGGGTGACATTGCCGCCCGTTACCGCGAGGCGATGCAGCTGCTGGCGGGGACCCTGCGGCCCGAGCCGCCCCCCGCCGACCTCGACATGGAAGTCCGCGACCAAGCCCTGATCGGCGGCATCGCGACCCTGATCGTCCGCCGCCTCAACGCCGGCGGCACCGTCCGCCTTCCCGAGCTCCTCTCCGACCTCGTCGAGCTCGCCCTCGCGCCCTTCCTGGGCCGCGAGGAAGCAAAGCGCCAAGCCGCCGCGGCCGCTTAGCCACCTCTCCCCAATCCGGATCCAGGCTTCTTTGAGAGCCGAAACCCTTCATCTCAAAAACTTCTCCTTGCATTTGTAAACCGTTTCTTTTATGCTGCGCCGTGTCGCTCTCAGGGAGAGGGCGGCAGGGAAGCACCAACAGGGAAAAAGAGCTTCAGAGGGCCGCTCAGGGAAGCGGCCGGCAGAGGGGCTCGAGGGACAAGGAGAGAGCTACGTGAGAAGCCACGCGAAGGCATCGTCTGCGGGATCGAACTTGGCCCGGGGCGCAAGCCGCCGGTCGCTTCGTCGTCCCGGCTCGCTCGCCGCGTTGCTCGTGGCTCTGCTGGCGGCGGCCTGCGCTCTTCCCGGCTCGGCCTTTGCGGTCGAAGCCCGCACGCTGACCGAATCCTTCGGCCCCGACGGCACCTCGGGAACCTCTTTCGAAGCCTACGGCCTCGGTCCCCTTGCCTTCGACCAAGGCAACGATCGCCTCTACGCGCTCGATCAGGCAGCGCACCAGATCCACGGCTTCGACGCCTCTACTCCCGGCACCCACACCCCGCTGGGCGGCAGCTTCCCGCTGAGCGAGCCGACGGCGAGCTACTACGACGACATCGCCGTCGACAGCTCCTCGGGCGACATCTACCTCGCCAACAACAGCGGCGACAAAGTCTTCGGCTACGACGAAAACGGCGCCCCTCTTCCCGGCTTCCCGCTAACCGGCTTCAACTACGCCTGCGGCATCACGGTCGACTCCGTGGGCAACGTCTGGGTCGCCGATGCCAACGAAGGGAGCATCTCCCAGTACAGCCCCACCGGCGAATTGCTTCACCCCTACTTCCGTGACTGGGAACCCTGCCGCATTGCCATCGACGACCAGGAAAACCTCTTCGTCACCGATTACTTCGGCGCGACCAAGAAATGGACGGCAATCGACGGATACCTTTCAACCCCCACCGTAGTCGACCCGGAAATCAGCTACGCGCTCACCCGCGATCACTCGACGGGCGAACTCTACGTCGTCCACTTCGAATCGATCTCGGTCTACGACGAAGCCGGGACGTTCCTCTATGAATTCGGCGCCGGCAGCGAATACTACGGCGAATTCGGCGGCATCGCGATCGACGAGACGACCGAAGAAGTCTACGTCCACGACTACGAACACGGCAAGATCCGGGTCTTCGGCCCGCCGGCCTCGTTGCCGAAAACGACGACCGAAGGCGCCGATGGCATCGCCGCCACGGAAGCGACCGTGCACGGCACGATCAACCCTAGGGGCCAGGCAGTCGAAGACTGCCACTTCGAGGTGATCCCCGCCAAACAGTTCATCGAAACCAAATACGAAAACGTCGCCGCCGCTCAGAAATACCCCTGCGTGCCCGCCGCCGGCTCGATCCCGGTCGACGCCAATCCGCATGCGGTAAGCGCCAACGCCACCGGCTTAAACCCGGCGACGACCTATCACTACCGCCTCGCGGCCAAGAACTCGATCGGCGAAGGCGCGGGCTTCGACCGCCAGTTCACCACCGGCCCCGCATCGCCGCTGGTCGAAGAACAGTCGGTTGAGGTGGTCGGCACCACCGAGGCA
This sequence comes from Solirubrobacterales bacterium, assembly GCA_044867645.1. Classification (GTDB taxonomy): domain Bacteria; phylum Actinomycetota; class Thermoleophilia; order Solirubrobacterales; family 70-9; genus VRUE01. Next base: position 17,463 of record JBIOVI010000072.1, read on the forward strand.
ACGGTGGCCGCGAAGATCAACCCCCGGGGCGGCGAGACCACCTACCGCGTCGAGTACGGCACGAGCGCCGCTTACGGGCAGAGCACGACCGAGAGCGCTCCTTTCGGCTTCCCTTCCGACAACGGCAAACATCCGGTCAGCGTCCACGTCGGCGGGCTCAGCCCAGGCACCGCCTACCACTTCCGCTTCGTCGCCACCAACCCGGTCGACACGACCGAAGGAACCGACACCAGCTTCGCCACCTACCCGGCGACGAACCCGACCTTCGCCCCCTGCCCCAACGACGACTTCCGCGTTGGTGCCGGATCGCGCCTGCCCGACTGCCGCGCCTATGAGCAGGGGACGCCGGTCGACAAGCACGGCGCCAACGCCCAGGTCAAGGAAGGCTCCGCGGTGAGCGCTTCCGGCGACCGCTTCACCTTCCTCTCCAACGGCGGCCTGCCCGTCAGCGGCGGCCTCTCCGACCTCGTTTCCTTCCTTGCCTCGCGCGGACCCGATGGCTGGAGCACCGACGGCTTCCTGCCCCTCACCCAGGCCACTGGCGGTGAAGCGAACATCATCGGGGTGAACGAAGACCTCTCGACCGCCCTGGTGCAAAGCGAAGCGCCCGGCGGCGCCGGCCGCCAGCTCTTCCTGCGCGACAGCGAAATGGGGACCTTTCAGCCCACCGGCCCCGTCGTTTCGGAAAGCTTCTTCCCGGCACTCGTCGGCTTCGCCGATGACCCCTCCCACCTGGTCTTCCTCAGCAACACCCAACTCCTGCCCAGCGCTCTGGAAAACAAGCTCAACCTCTACGACCTCGACCACGGCGCCCTCACCCTCGCCGGCCGCATTCCAGCCGGCTCGGCGACTGGCTGCGACGACGAAGCCGGCCCCGCTTGTGTCGTCCCCCCGGAGGGCACGTCCTTTAGCGGGAACAGGATCTCCCGCGACGGCCGCGTCTTCTTCACGGCTCACCCGACGAAACAAGAACCCGTCGCCGGCCGTATCTACATGCGCGAGGACGGCGCCAGGACGACCTGGATCTCGGCCTCGCAGCGGACCACTCCGGATCCGGGCGGGGAGAAACCGGCTCAACTCGTGAGCATCACCCCCGACGGCTCCAAGGCCTTCTTCCTCAGCTGCGAGAAGCTGACCGACGACTCGACCGCCGTCTCCACCGGCGCCAACTCGTGCACGAGCGGCTTCACCCCTGTCGAGGGCCAGGACCTCTACTCCTATGACGTCGAGAGCGGAGAGCTGACCGACCTCACCGTCGACTCCAACGCAGGCGATCCTCTCGGGGCGGCCGTGAAGGACGTCCTCGGCGTATCCGAGGACGGATCCTACGTCTACTTCTTTGCGTACGGTGTGCTCGCTTCCGGCGCCTCGTCCGGCCAATGCGACGCCAGCATCAATGGCGACAAATGCAACCTCTACGTCTACCACGACGGCGTCACCAAGTTCATCGCCCAGATGGACTGGGGCGGTACGGGTGCATATCAATCCCGCGTCAGCGCCGACGGCAGCGCGCTCCTCTTCAGCTCGAGGAAAAGCCTTACCGGCTACAACAGCTTCTCCTCTGCCTGTGCAGGGTTTAATAAAGCCTGCTTCGAGTTCTTCCGCTACAGCGCCCCCGAGGAAGAGCTCCTCTGCGTCTCCTGCGTGCCGACTGGGATCTCGCCCACCGGGGCTCCCAGCCTGGGGTCGAACGGCCTAGCGCTCGGCGACGTCGTCAAAAACGGCCCGAGCCGCAACCTCTCGGCCGACGGCAACCGGTTCTTCTTCGAGAGCCCCGACGCGCTGGTCCCGGGCGACACCAACAGCGTCGGCGACGTCTACGAGTGGGAGGCGAAGGGAACCGGCAGCTGCGAATCGGAAAGCCAGAACGGCGGCTGTCTCTACCTGATCTCGAGCGGCACCGACCCCGAAGAGTCGATTTTCCTCGGCGCCTCGAAGAGCGGCGACCACGTCTTCTTCTTCACTAGTCAGCAGCTGGTGCCGGGCGACCAGGACTTCCTGCGCGACGTCTACGATGCCGGCGTCGGCGCGGGCCTGGCATCCCAGCACACGCTGGCGCCGCCGACCTGCTCGACCACCGCTTGTCAGGCAAACCCGGCGCCGCCGGCCGATCAGACGCCGGCTAGCGCCACCTTCCAGGGCCCCGGCAACGCTCATTCGCGCGCCAAAGCGCGCAAATGCCCGAAAGGCAAGCGCAAGGTCAGAAGCGGCGGCAAGGTCCGCTGCCTGAAAGCCGCCAAACAGCACAAACGTCACAACAACCGTGGAGGTTCCAAGTGATCTCGGCAAAGCGAG